>CAJMNO010000001.1 GCA_905214865.1 uncultured bacterium
AAGTGCGGGAACGCCCCTTTAGGCTCATTCGTTCGGATGAGATTTGGATTCAACCTGCTCGTGGCGATGGGCCCTCTTGGCCTTGCGGGCCTCCTTGGCCTCTGCACGGGCCGCCTCCTTGCGCTGCGCCGCCTTGTAGTCCTCCTCGATGATCTGCATCACGCGCTTCTCGGAGAGAGACGCGACCTCGCGGTCAGCAGCCTTGCGGAGCGGCCTCACGTTGCGCCAATCGTAGACGAACGCGACGATGATGCAGCCGTACGCAAGGATGATGAGCACGAGCATGATCAGTCCGGCAAGACCCGTGGCCTGATCCGCGGTGTAGATGTTGGAGAGGGCAAAGCTCAGGAGTGTGCACGCCATGCCCACGCCCAGGAGGATCCACCACATGCGCTGGCCGCTCTTGTAGCCTGGCTTGGAACTGAGGATGATCCTGGATGCGGCAGCACGCCGGTCCTCGGAGTCGCGCCTGGCCTCACGGGCCTGCTTCTTCTCCTCCTTGGTCATCTCGGACTCGAGCTTGCCCGTGCTGGTCATCTTCCCCGTTGCGACGTCATTGGACTTCACGACGCGGACGCCAGCGGCGGCCTCCCGCGCGGGGCGAGCACGGGAGACGGACCTCTTGCTGAAGCCCGCCTTGGGCTCATCGGAGGACATGATCTTCTCGACCGCCTTCTGCTGCGCGGTCTTGGGCTCCGGTGCGTCGCTGTTTGCCTGCTCGGCCTCCTCGCGGGCGCCGCGGATGGTATCACGCAGTGACATTTGACTCCTTTGCGGGCTTGAACTCGGTTCCGGTAATGATCTGGAACGCCTCCTGGTAACGCTTGGAGGTTCCCTCAATCACCTCTGCGGGGAGGTGGGGCGGCTCGCCCTGCATGTCCCAGTTGGCCTTGAGCCAGTCGCGCACGTACTGCTTGTCGTAGCTCGGCTGGACCTTGCCCGGCTCGTAGCCCTCGGCGGGCCAGAAGCGGCTGGAGTCAGGGGTCAGGCACTCGTCGATGAGGGTGAGCTGGCCGTCGATGTAGCCAAACTCGAACTTGGTGTCCGCGATGATGATCCCGCGGGTAGAGGCGTACTCCGCCGCTGCGCTGTAAATCTTGAGAGCGGCGCTGCGAATCTGCTGGGCGACCTTGTCACCCACGAGCTCCTCCATACGATCGAACGAGATGTTCTCGTCGTGGTCGCCAAGCTCTGCCTTGGTGGAGGGGGTGAAGAGCGGCTCGGGCAGCTTGGACGCATCCACGAGGCCGGCAGGGAGACTGATGCCGCAGACGGTGCCGCTCTGGTCGTACGTCTTCTTGCCCGAACCCGTGAGGTAGCCGCGGACGATCGCCTCGATGGGAACCGTCTTGGCCTTCTTCACCAGCATGGAGCGACCCGTGAGGTAGTCGGAGTACTTCTGGAACTCCTCCGGGTAGTCCTTAACGTCCATGCTCAGCATGTGGTTGGGCATGAGGTCGGCGAACTTCTCAAACCAGAATGCAGAGATGCGCGTGAGGATCTCGCCCTTGTAGGGAATCTCGTCGGGAAGGATGTAGTCGAACGCACTGATGCGATCGCTTGCGACCATGAGCAGGCTATCCCCGCAGTCATAGATGTCGCGCACCTTGCCGTGTGAATCCGGACGAAGCTCCATGGCTCCCATTAGGTCTCCCATCGATGAGTTTTCTCAACGTCACGTCGAGACAGTGACCTTTCGATTGTAGTTGATTGGCCCTCAAACAACGCGGGCCCGGAACGCGTGCAGAGGACGTGCACCAAGCCCAAGCTATCGGTCCTGTGCCTCCTGGATCTGCTGCTTGATGCTCTTGTGCCCGTGGTCGATGGGGATGTGGAGGGTGAAGGTGGTACCCTTCCCCAGCTCGGACTCGACCGAGATGGAACCGTTGTGCTTCTCGATGATCTCCTTGGTGAGAGACAGCCCAACGCCCAAGCCGCCACTCACGCGCTCGCGACTCGCGTCCGAGCGCCAGAACCTCGAGAACACCCTGGGGATGTCCTCCTTGGCGATGCCGATGCCCGTGTCCTGGACCGCGATGAGGACCTCGTTCTTGGTGCGGTCGCGCGCGACGGAGACCACGACCCAGCCGCCGTCGGGCGTGTACCTCATGGCGTTGGACATGAGGTTGGTGACCGCCTCGCGAATGAGGTCGGGATCGATGTCCGCGTAGCACTCGTGGCTGGTCGTCTTGTCGTCAAACCTCAGCGCCAGGCCCTTGTCGGCAAAGAGCTGCGCCTGCATGGACACGAGGCTCTTCACCAGGTAGACCACGTCTGCGCGCTCGATCTTGAGCTCGCGCGTCCCGTTCTCGATGCGCGACAGGTGCAGCATTGCATCGACCAGGCGAGAAAGGCGTCGCACCTCGCCGGCGACTATCTCAAAATGCTCGTCGTCCGTGGGAAGCACGCCGTCCTGCATGGCCTCGACGGTCGCCTGCATGGCCATGAGCGGGGTGCGGAGCTCGTGGGCGACGTCGCTGGTGAGGCGGTGCTCAAACTTGATGTCTCGCTCGAGCTCGGACGCCATGCTGTCGAAGGTCTCGCCCAACCTGCCGATCTCGTCGTCCCCGGTGAGGTTGGTCCTAGCCGTTAGGTCGCCGTTGCGAATCTGGGTCGCCGTGGAGGTGATGACCTTGATGGGCTTGGTGAGGGCGCGCGAGGCGAGATACCCCACCACGCAGGCGAGAATGACCGCCACGCCGGCGGCGCCCAGGATGGCCCCATAGGAGTTGAGCCTGAACGCCGCGTCGTTCTTTGTGAGCAGCGGGCTGGAGCCAACGCTCCAGATACGCACCTCGCCCACCTTTGCCCCGTCGCTGATGACATCGGCGGTGACGACCGAGTTGGAGTCCTCCGGCTCCTCGGACTTTGCCGAGATGTGCCGTGACGAGTCGACGGTCCTCTTGGAGTCGTCCCAGGTGTCGTCGTAGATGATGTCGCCGGCGGAGTCGACCACCTGGACCACGACGCTGGACGTGGCGTTGGTCGCGTAGTCCGCATACTTCAGCACGTCGTCGTTCCACTCGCCCGCATAGCGATACTGAGTGGAGAGGTTGTTTGCCGTGCGCTCCGCGAGGGCCTGCATGTTGTCCCTCGCGTACTCCTTGAACTGCCCCTCCCACACCACGGCGAGGACCGCGGAGAGGATGGCGGCGGTCATGATCGCGGTGAACGCGAAGTAGAAGGCCATGCGGGCGGTGAAGGTCTTCTCGGGCCGCTGCCGCTTCGTGTCGTGGGGCATGGTGTTGAACGATGCCTTGGAAGAAGAGTCGGAGGCCTCGTGGGCCTCCTCCTCGTACTCCCTTGTCACCCCTCCATCATCAAGAAGGTCGCCCATAGGCTACTTCTTGTCCTTGCCATCGGAGTCCGCAGGCTTCTGCGAAGCCTCGAAGCGGTATCCGACGCCGTGGACGGTGTACAGCCAGCGCGGGTTGCGGGGGTCATCGCCGAGCTTGGCACGAAGGTTCTTGACGTGGCTGTCGATCGTGCGCTCGTAGCCCTCGAAGTCGTAGCCCAGGACCTTCTCGACCAGCTCCATGCGCGTGTAGACGCGACCGGGATAGCGGGCGAGCGTGGTCAGGAGCTTGAACTCGGAGGCCGTGAGGTCGACCTCCTTGCCCTCGACCATGACCTTGTGGCCCGAGATGTCAATGACCAGGTCGCCGAAGTCGAGGACCTCGAGCTGCGGCTCGCTCTCGGTGTGGGCGCGGCGGAGCAGGGCGCGCACGCGCGCGACGAGCTCGCGGGGGGAGAACGGCTTGATCAGGTAGTCGTCGGCGCCAAGCTCGAGGCCGATGATGCGGTCCTCCACCTCGCCCTTTGCGGTAAGCATGATGATGGGCACGTTGGAGGTCTCGCGGATGGCACGGCACACGCGCTCGCCCGAGAGCTTGGGCAGCATGAGGTCGAGGATGATGAGGTCGAACGAGTGCTTCTCAAACTCCTCCAGCGCGCTCTGGCCGTCACCGACACCGCGAACGATGTAGCCCTCGCGCTCGAGGTAGGCGGCCACCGCGTCGCGAATGGTCTTCTCGTCCTCAACCAGCAGAATCTTCTTCTCTTCCGAAGCCATGAGCGGCCTCCCAACCTAGCTGTGAGGGAAGTTGCACCCTCTTTGCTGTGCAAATGTAAAGTCTCTCCATATTTTACCGCAGCACGCGATTTTCCATTCGCCCTAAAGGGCGAACAGTCTGACCGAGACGGCGGAGGGATAGCCCGTCTCCTGGCTCTTGACGGTCGCGAAGGTCACAAAGCTGTCGCTCTGGCCCTGCGTCCCGGGATACTCCCCGTAGTCAACGCAGCGGTTCGTTGCCGCGAGCACCGCGTAGGTCTGCGCGCTGCTGTCCACGACGAAGTACGAGGAGGTGCTCTTGATGATGTACAGGCCATCCTTGCCCGAGACTGTCGCGAACGGCTCGCGGGACAGCGCCAGGAAGGGGCCGTCGGGGGTGCCGATGTAGGTGCCCATGGTGCCCAGGACGCCGCCGGAGGAGTAGGTCGACTCGATGGAGAAGGCGAACTTGTCCCCTATGCGCGTCGCGTTCATGGGCTTGACGCTCTGTGGGAGCACGAGCTGGTCAACCTGCGTGCCAAGCTCGTCAGAGAGCTTGTAGGCGGTGATGCCGTAGTAGACGCTGGACGAGCTGCCAACGCGGGGGACGAGTGTCACCATGCCGTTGCTCACCGAGGGCTCCGTCGCAAACCTGCCGGGTGACTCGACCACGGCCTTCGCCTTGGAGTCGCCGGAGTTCCACAGGTAGCAGTACGAGCTCTCTGAGGTCTTCTTCCCCGACGACGAGGGCATCACCAGCCAGATCACGCTGGATCCCGTCACGCAGAACTTGGGCGGGTCGTAGTCGGAGTCCGCCTTCCACAGCGTCGTTGCCTTGCCGGAGAGGGCCCCATCGGAGAAGGGCTGGGCATACAGCCACCAGCTGTGGGTGAGAAGGTCAAGCTCCACCCATGCGTACACCGAGTCGGAGCAGCGGACGTCGTATATCTCCACATTGGAGTCGCTGGTGATGGGGGCGGAGACGACCTCGCCGACCGTTCCAGACGCAAGCGAGAGAGCCGACCCCTTGACCATGGGAGAGGCGCTGGACCCCGCCGTGGTGCAGGGTATCCAGGTGCCCTCGGCGGGATGCAGGACGTTCCCGAGCGCAATACTCCACGTCGACTTGAGCGTGAGGGGCGAGTCGGCCTCCTTGTACTTGTCGAGGATGCTCGTCTCCTGGCTCTCGTCCACCACGACGGGATTGGTGGAGTCGTCGCTCGATGAGCTGCCGCAGCCGGAGAGCACGCTGACGGTAGCCGCGACCGCGCCGGTGGCAGCCGTGGCGCGAATGAGCCCGCGGCGAGTGATGTTGTGACGTTGCCTGGGCATCTACGTCCCTACTCGGCCCTCTGGGCCATCAGCTCGCGCTGAGCCTCGGTAAGCGCGATGGTCATCTGGTCGGCGCAGCTCGTGGGCCTGAGCCCACAGGTGTTGCCAGCGAGCAGGCTCACGACGTCGTCGACGGCCATGCCGGAGACGAGCTTTCCGATCGCCTTGAGGTTGCCGTTGCAGCCCCCGATGAAGCCCACGGACTCGATGGTCCTCCCATCGTCGCTGAGCTCGACGTGAATGTTCTGGGAGCAGACCCCGTGCGGGGTGTAGTCGTATGCAAACATGGGTCCCCTTTCGTCCCGTCGAGTATACCCAAGGGGATGCGGCGAGACCCACCCGCCGCACCCCCCGTATGACGAGCGCCGGCCGCACGCCCAACCAGGCGGTACCGGATGCGGATGCTAGTCGAAGCTCAGCTTCTCGAGGCGGTCGAACACCAGGTCGATGCGCGTGAGGAAGTCCCAGGGATCGAAGATCGTGTCAAGCTGCTCCCTGGTGAGCGTGCACTCGGGGTCTGCCTCGAGCCTCTCCTCAAAGGTGGGGCCGGGCTTCACCTGCTGGACGTCATGCCAGGTGGCCATGGCGTCACGCTGGACGATGGCGTAGGCCTGCTCGCGCGTGATGCCCGTGTCCACCAGGGCGAGGAGGACCTTGCTGCTATAGATGAGCCCACGGGTGCGGTTGAGGTTCGCCTTCATGCTCTCGGGATAGAGGATGAGGCCGTCCACCACGCGGATGAGGCACTGGAACATGTGGTCGAGGGCGATGAAGCTGTCCGCCTGGGCAACGCGCTCGGCGGAGCTGTGGCTGATGTCGCGCTCGTGCCACAGGGCGACGTTGTCAAAGGCAACCTGGGCGTTGGCCTTGACGACGCGCGAGAGACCGCAGACCTTCTCCATCGTGATGGGGTTGCGCTTGTGGGGCATGGCGCTGGACCCCTTCTGGCCCTTCTTGAACGGCTCCTCCACCTCGAGGGTGTCGGTGCGCTGGAGGTTGCGAATCTCGGTCGCGATGCGCTCGCAGGTCGCGGCAGTCGTGGCGAGCACACCCGCCAGGTAGGCGTGGTGGTCCCTGCTGATGACCTGCGTCGAGAGCGGGTCTCCCTGCAGGCCAAGGTGCTCGCACACGTACTGCTCAACAAACGGGTCGATGCTCGAGTAGGTTCCCACCGCCCCGCTGATGGCGCCGAACGCGACGTTCTTGCGGGCGTCCCTCAGACGGTCCAGGTCGCGCTTGAGCTCCCAGGCCCAGCTGCCAAACTTCATCCCAAACGTCATGGGCTCGGCATGGATGCCGTGGGTGCGCCCAACGCAGAGCGTGTTCCTCTCCTCAAAGGCGCGGCGCTTGCAGATCTTGCCGAGCTTCTGGCAGTCCTCGATCAGGAGGTCGGTTGCCTGGGTCAGCTGGTAGCACAGGGCGGTGTCCCCAAGGTCGGAGCTGGTCATGCCGTAGTGGACCCAGCGGCTGGGCTTGGGCTGGCCCTCGGGCACGTCCCTGTCGATGTAGCTGCCCATGTTGGTGAGGAAGGCGATGACGTCGTGGTTGGTCACGGCCTCGATCTTGTCGACCTCCTCCTTGTTGAAGGCGGCGTGGTCGCGAATCCACTTCGCCTCCTCCTTGGTGATGCCGCTCTTGCCAAGCTCGGCCTCGGCCTCGCAGGCAAGCACCTCGATCTCCTGCCAGATGGCGTACTTGTTCTCCAGCGAGAAGATGTGGCCCATCTCGGGGCGGGTATAGCGGTCGATCATGCGCATTCCTTTCACGGGGTTGCCTGCATGCACGATTCTAGCGCGCCGGGCCAGGGGGTCCTGGACAACGCGGGCGCAACCACACGATGTACCAGCAAGTACGGCGATGGGTCATGCCCATGCGAGAAGGACGCCCGACCCCGCCCCAGGGAGGTGCCAAATGGCACGGGGACGCCCGGGCAGCCCGACGCCCGCACGTCCCCGCTCCCGTTGGCGGCTTCTCCCCTCTCCCCCGGGCGCACCGCTACCGCGGGGCTGCCTCGTCTTTCTCCAACGCGGCCTTGGCCTCCCCCAGCTGGACCCTCATGGCCTCGTCACCCGTTCCGCCATAGGTGTTGCGGGCGCGCGCGATGCCGGCTGGGTCAAGGTCCTTAGCGATGTCGTCGCCAAACAGCGGCGAAGCCTGCCTAAACTCATCAGGGGAGAGGTCCTCGAGCCCCTTTCCGTGCCGCTCGCAGTACAGCACGAGCCTGCCCACGACCTCGTGCGCCTGCCTAAAGGGCATCCCCTTCTTCGCGAGGTAGTCCGCCACGTCCGTCGCGGCGGTGAAGCCCCTGCCCGCCTGCTCGAGCATGGTCTGCGGGTGCACCTCCCAGGTGTCCACCATCCCGCGCACGCAGGTCATGCAGTCCCCTAGTGTGCGAGCCGCGTCCATGGGACCCTCCTTGCACTCCTGGAGGTCCTTGTTGTAGGCGAGGGGCAGGCCCTTCATGGTGACGAGCAGGGAAACCAGGTCCCCCGCGACCCTGCCCGTCTTGCCGCGGGTGAGCTCGGCAAAGTCGGGGTTCTTCTTCTGGGGCATGATCGACGAGCCCGTGGAGTAGGCGTCCGGGAGCGTGATGAACGAGAACTCCGTCGTCGACCAGAGAATGACCTCCTCGCACAGCCGCGACAGGTGCATCATGCTCACGCTGCATGCGTACAGGAGGTCGAGCAGGTAGTCGCGGTCAGAAACCGCATCCATGGAGTTGGGGATGGGGTGGTCCATGCCCAGCAGCTCCGTGGTGTAGAAGCGGTCCAGGTCGTACGTGGTCCCCGCCAGCGCCGCCGCACCCAGCGGGTTGGCATCGGCGGCGGAACGGGCCTCGGCAAGCCGATGGAAGTCGCGGGTCAGCATCCAAAAGTACGCCAGGAGGTGATGGGAGAAGAGCACGGGCTGCGCGTGCTGCAGGTGGGTGTACCCGGGCATCACGACGCCCAGGTTCTTCTCCGCGGCGGACAGAAGCGATGCGCGCAGGCGGCAGTTCTCGTCCATCAGGCTCTTTATCTGGTCCTTTGCGTACAGCCTAAGGTCAAGCGCAACCTGGTCGTTGCGTGAGCGGCCGGTGTGCAGGCGCGCTCCCGCCTCTCCCACGTCGCTCGTGAGCTTGGACTCCACGGCCATGTGGATGTCCTCGTCGTCGACGTTCCACTCAAACTCGCCGGCGTCCATCGACTTCTTTATTGCCTCGAGGCCGGACACGATCCTCTCCGCATCCCCCTCCAAGATGATGCCCTGTCGCGCAAGCATCCTCGCATGTGCGATGGACCCCTGGATGTCCTGCGCATACATCGCCTTGTCCTGCGGAAGCGACGCCCCAAACTCCTGGGTGAACTCGCTGACGCCACCCTCGAACCTTCCGGACCACAGAGCCATCTGGTCTCCCTCGCTGTCGTCAGTCACATCCTGCCGCCCAAACGGGTGGCATGCACGGGACGTCTCCCCGCGCATGTCACCAACCCATGCCCTCCTGGTCGCCGCCGCCCTGGTTCCGAGTCGGGACGGTGGAGACTGACCGTCAGCCTATGCGGAGAGGCGCTGCGCCTGGGTGCCGCTCGTCTCGGCTGCATCCTTGGCAAACGGGCCCTGCTTGCCCGACCAGGTCTTCACCGGGAGGCTATGGATGTCGATGAACCCCTTTGACGCGGTGCGGTCAAAGGTGTCGCCCTCGCCGTAGGTCGCCAGGCTGTAGTCGTACAGCGAGTAGGCGCTCTTCACGCCCGTGACCGTGACGCTGCCCTTGTAGAGCTTTGCCCTCACCTCGCCGGTCACAAACTCCTGCGTGTTCTGGATGAACGCGTCGAGGGCCTGCTTCAGCTGCGAGAACCACAGGCCGTCATACACGGTGGTCGACCACTGCTGGTCAATCGCGTGCTTGTACTTGAGCGTGTCGCCGTCCAGGCACATCGTCTCGAGCGAATGGTGCATCTTGATGAGCGAGAGGGAGCCGGGGCACTCGTAGCACTCGTGGCTCTTGATGCCCACCACGCGGTCCTCGATCATGTCGATGCGACCGATGCCATGCTTGCCGCAGACCTTGTTCATCTGCACGATCAGGGGCAGCAGCGCCATGGGCTTGCCGTTGAGGGAGACGGGCTTGCCGGCCTCGAACGCAACGACAATCTCCTCCGGTGCGTCGGGGGCGTCCTCCGGGCTCGTGGTCATGGTCCAGATGTCCTCGGGCGGCTCGTTCCATGGGTTCTCCAGCACGCCGCACTCAATCGCCCGACCCCAAAGGTTGTCATCGATGGAATACGGCTTTGCCGCGGTCGTTGGCACCGGCACGTCATGCTCCGCGGCCCACTCCATCTCCTCCTCGCGCGTGTGGAGGTCCCACTCGCGCACGGGTGCGAGGATCTTGATGCTGGAATCCAGCGCGTGGATGCAGGTCTCAAAGCGCACCTGGTCGTTGCCCTTCCCCGTGCAGCCGTGTGCGATGTACGAGGCGCCGGTCTTGTGCGCGATGTCCACGAGGTGCTTCACGATGAGGGGACGCGAGAGGGCCGAGAGCAGCGGATAGGTGTCCTCGTACATGCCGTTTGCGGCAATCGCCTTGGTCAGGACCTTCTCCGCGTACTCGGAGCGCATGTCGATTGCCTGGGAGTACATGGCGCCCATGTCGTACGCCTTCTGCTCGACCCATCCCAGGTCCTGCGACTCCTGCCCAACGTTGCCGCAGATGGCGACCACGTCCAGGCCCTTCTCGAGCTGCAGCCACTTGACCATGACCGACGTGTCCAAACCGCCCGAGTAAGCCAGGACGACCTTCTCCTTGCCATTTGCCTTTGCCGTCATTGCAACCACTCCCCTTATTATTAATTTTTTGATGTTTGTACTTATAGGTGCAGGGACTCGGTCCCGTTGTTTTCCTTGCCTTGTGGGTTATGAAAAAAGCGCACCCGGCGATGCCAGGTGCGCTTGCAGTCCAACCTATGGGTGGCGTTTAGCCGCGTGGGACTGAAGACGACACGCACTGGCGTCGCTGATCGCGGATTCCACCCCGGCGTCGCTCATCCCTCTGTGCTGCGGTCATCTTCGTCCTCCCTCCGTTCATTCACTCTGATTCACACCCTCGTGGTGTTGTCGGGTAATATAACAGGCTTCGTTATACAGTTGAGTGAGAAAATCCTCACGATTCCGTTTGGAAACATTCACGTCCGCGGGTCACGCCGTCAGACCCCGATGACCTTTGCCACTTGATTGATGCGACGTCCCATCACGAGTCGCGACAAACCCCGCCAACGCAACCATTGCCTGGTTGATGGTTCCAACATGTCTCTCACCTGTGGTTTTATCCCGATGACTCAACGCCTTACCCGCAAGGTAGGCCACTGACCATGCAAGACCAAGCGGCGCTGCGTGTATAGGTCTCTCGTCACCAAGTGCAAACTCAATCCCTTCAAGCCCATAGTCTCCACGTCATCTGGCTATGTGAAGCAACTGTGGACATAGTGGAAGCCCAGGACCACGAGGCGAGCACGCATCTCATGGGTCGTCAGCTTCTGAAAGCAACGCCCAGACGCTACCCGCGGGCACAGATTGGCTGCACCCTGGATTCCAAACGGCTTCCATCATGGATTCCAAAAGCACCTTTGAAGCACATCATGATGAACTAGGAAGCGAACTAGAACCAAGAACAGGTCAGAGGCACATAGCCCCTGACCTGCTGTTTTGCTGGTGGGTCGTATGGGGGTCGAACCCATGACCTTGGGATTAAAAGTCCCCTGCTCTACCAACTGAGCTAACGACCCGTTGACTCAAAAGATTCTAACACGCACCCGTGGCTACTCGTTCTCCCATGACCACTGCCCGTTGGAGAAGACGGGCACCTCCCTGCCGTCCTCGCCCACACCCCAGATGTCCATGTCGTCCGAGCCAATCATGAAGTCAACGTGAGTGCGTGACTGGTTGACCCCATGGCGGAGAAGCTCCTCCTCGTCCATCTGGAAGCCGCCTGCTATGCACTCGGGGAAGCCCATCCCCAGCGCCAGGTGGCAGCTTGCGTTCTCGTCGTAAAGCGTGTCATAGAACAGGATGCCGCTCTGACGGATTGGCGTGTTCTTGGAGATGAGCGCGCACTCGCCAAGCCTGGTCGCGTTCTCGTCGGTCTCGAGGATGTGCCGCAGCACCTCCCTGCCGCGCGCGGCGTCGTACTCCACGACCTTTCCGCCCTCGAACCTGAACCAGAAGTCATCCACGATCTGACCCGCATGGACGAGGGGCATCGCCGAGTGGACAACACCATCGACGCGCATGCGATCGGGGGTCGTGAACACCTCCTCCGTCGGGATGTTGGGGAAGAAGCTGGTTCCGTCAATCGTACGGGCGGCGCCGCCCTCCCATATGTGTCCGGGATTCATCCCCACCGTGAGGTCGGTACCGTTTGAGGACACGTAGTGCAGGCGGTCAAAGCGACTGTCGTTCAACAGGCGCTTGTTCTTCTGGAAGGTTGCGTTGTGCGTCTCCCACGCCTGCTGCGGATCCTCACCGTCAGAGCGCGCGACCTGCAGGATCGCGACCCAAAGCCTGTAGAGGGCCTCTTCGGGGCCATATTCCGGGAACACCTTCTGCGCCCAGGCTGCAATGGGCACGCCCGCAATGCACCAGACGTTCCTGCCAAAGTCCATTCCGTTCCTGAAGGCCTTGCACTCGGTGTTTCGTGCACGCGAGCGGGCAGCGGGCTTGGCAGGGTCAATGCCGTCGAGAGCCGAGGGGTCCGTGCCCTCCAGGAACAGGAAGCTGGCACCGCCGCTTGCAAGCGAGTTGAGCTGCTCGATCTTCCACGAGGGCGTGTGCTCAAAGTAGGGCAGGTCCACGTTCTCGTACTCGAGTCGGTTGACCTCATCGTCCGCCCAGATGACGGTGACGTGCCCAGCATCTGCTGCGTAGGCGTGGCGCACGACGCGACGGGCAAAGTCCGCACGCTCGACGGGAGCCTGGAGCACCAGCTCCTGTCCCGGTTTGATGGCCGCGCCCTGCCTCACCAGCAGCTCGGCATAGTTCTCGATCTCCTGGGATATGCCCCGCATGGCACGGGAGCACTCCTCGGACGTCATGGGGATGCCCATCTCTGCCCTCCCTGCAACAAAGAGGGGCCCCGCACATGGCGGAGCCCCTCATCCTCTCTATGGAGCGGGCAACGGGATTCGAACCCGCGGATGATGGCTTGGGAAGCCATTGCCTTACCACTTGGCGATGCCCGCGTGCTACGTGATTCTAACACAGGGCAACGGCCCGCGCTATGACCTCCTTATGAGCTCCGCGACAAGCTCCGTCACGTCTGCCGCCTGCAGGTCGCTCACGTTCTCGGGCACGTCGTCGGCAGTATGTGAGAGTGCCGGCACACCGTCCTCCGACACGCCCATGATGGTTGCACCCCTCACGGAGGCACGCATCGCCTGCGTCGCGTCCGTCTCGCCCCAGTTGAGCCTCATGCGCTCGAGCGGGATGTGCAGGTCCTGGGCGGTGGAGAGGAGCAGCCTCACGAGCCTGCGGTCCGCGCGGCGAGGCTTGCTGACGCCCTCGTTGGTTATGACCGTGAGCTGGCCCGCACCGACGCTGTCCAGGTTGATGAGGAAGGCGCCGCGAATCGACTTGCGGTATCCCTCCAGGAACTTCTCCATGCCGGCATGGCGGAGAGAGGAGGCTCCTAGCGCCACGAAGTAGATGTCGTGGGCAAGGAGCTCGTCGTCGTCCATACCCGTGATGGCCTCGACCAGATCCTGGTTGTCCCGTCGCTGCTGCTCGTCCGTCGTGGGCGCCTCGAGCGGGTCCTCCCCGCCAAGCGTGTAGCCCTCGGTCTCAGCCTGCGCCTGACCCTCTGACGGATCCGGCTCGCCACCCAGGACGTACCCCTCGGCCTCCGTCTGCTGAGATGGTTCCTGCGATGCGTCGTCGACCAGACGGAGGTCAAACCTGCGGGTTGCGCCGCCCTTCCAGTGGCCCGGACGGGTGGCATCGGAGTCATCGCCCTCCTGCTCCTCAAAGTTCTTCCAGTTGCCTATGGCGCGGCGTCCGCTCTTGGCGTCGTAGTCGTCACCCACGCCAAGCCACTCGCCCATGCTCTCCGACTCGTCCTCCGCCTTGGAGCGACCGCCGAAGAACCCGAACCTGCGCTTCCCCTCCTTGTGGTGGGACTGCTTGGAGCTCCCGCTTCTAGACATGCTCCTCCCCTGAGGCGTGGTGTCAGAGCTCAGGAAGCCGATCGGCTCCCTCTCGCCACGCGCATAGCTTGCCTTGCGGCGCGGTGCCTCCGTGCCCGAGAGCGGTGTGACGGGAGGAATGGTCGCACGGGGGATGGCTGCCGTCCCCAGGTTCGTTGAGGTGTCATCGTCTCCACCCAACGGGTCGCTCGTCGCAACGGCGGGATCCGGCAGGTCAAACAGGACGGCGCGACGGGCGACGTTGGCCTGTGGCGGAACGAAGTCGCTCGTGCCCCAGGTTGGGTCATCCACCGCTGCCGGCTTCTTGCGAGGCTCGGCAGGAACGTCCTGATCGATGGTCGATGGGTCAAGTCCCGAATCGTCCTTCGCCACGTCACTCTCGGGAACCTCGTTCTTCTCCACGAAGTTCAGGACCTGTGGATTGCTCTGCTGAATCGGGGTCGCATCGACCTTGTCCGCCGTCTCAGCCTTTGGCTGGTCGTCCTCCGCGGTCTCGATGACGGCGCCGGCAGGCTCCTCTTGCGCAGGCTCCGTCTCGATCGGCGGGTATGCCATAGTCCCCTCGAGGCCGCTCTGACTGGCAGTGGTTTCGGGATGGACGTCCTCCAACGCCGGGGGTGCGGGCTCCGGCTCGCTCGGGGCGGACTCGGCGGGCATCGACTGTTCGTCAGCCGCCTTGTTTGACTCCGGCTCCTCGGCCTCTGGTTCGTCGTCTATGACCTCGTACTCGGCGTCGACCACGTCGTCAAGCGAGAAGGGCAGGCCATCGGGGTCCGGGTTCGTCTCGACGGCATCCGTCTCGGATGCGTTGACGCTCGCGTCGGGCGTTTGGGACACCGCAAATGACGACGTCTCGCCCGGGTCATCCAGACCATAGTCATCAGGGGTGACCTCGGCGGGCTCCTCGCCCAGGGTATAGCCAATCGCCCGCTGGGGGACTGCTGTCTCGTCCTCGGTCTCCTCGGCTGGCGCCTCCGGGACCGCGGCTTGCTCCTCCGCGACGGGGGCGAGTGCTTCCGCGACCTCCGACGTCTCGTACTCGTCCTCCGCGGGGAAGAGGGCGCCCATCTTGGTCGTGGCACCGGCGTCCTGCTGCTCGGGTGGTGTCGCAGGCCATTCGTCCGCAACCTCCGCCGTCATGGGGGTCTCGGACTGGGCGCTTCCGAGGTCGAGGGTACCGGTCTCGCCAGCGGGCACCTGAACCTCCGGTACGTACACGTCGTCTATCGTCTTCGCCTTGATGGGACGCGAGACCAGCGTGGGCTCGTCACCAGCATCGCTGGGTTCCAACTGGGAGGTGTCTGCGAGGGACGCCGCGCCATCCATCCCCTCCGCTGCCCCATCCTCCGCGGACGCGACCTCTGTCACGGCGGAGTCCGGCTGCACCTGGTCGTCGGATGAGACCGGCTCTGGCCGGTCGTCCTGACCGCCTGGCTCATCCGGCTCGTCGTCAATCGTCTCGTACTCAGCATCTGCGACGTCCCAGAAGGGCGACGGATTGCCATAGAGCCTCTCCGACCCCTCGACGAATGCGGAGACGGGCATCCCGTGGGGCGCGCTGGCATCGGAGGCGAAGGGTGTGGCATCGTTGCCGGCCATGGCCTGGCTCCCCCAGGCATCCCAGCCGTCGTCGCCCGAGGAGGCCTCCTCTGGTTCCGCGCCCTCGGTCTCCTCCGTTACGGAGGAGTCGGTGAGGTCGTCACCCATGACCTCCTGCTCCCAAACCCAAGGCGAGGCGGCCTGGTCGGTGGCCAGGGAGTCGGCGGAACCGTCCTCCGTCCCATCGGGCGTCGCGACCCGCTCGGGCTCGGAGGAGTCAACGGACGCGGGCTGGTCCGCTACGGGCCCATCGGTAGCAGCGGGCACGCTCTTTGAGTCAATTGGGGGCGTCGGCTCGACGTCCAGGCGCGGGAGCCTCTCGCTCAGCGGCGGCAGTCCGGTCGTGTCGCTGACGTGAACCTCGTCCTGCGAGGGAACAGGGGCGTGCGCTTCCATGTCAGAGGCGAGGTTGCCCTGCTCCGATCCCTCCGCCGCACCGGCAACCCGGTCCTGCGCCACGGGCTCACTCGGTGCCGGGGGGACGGGGGAAACGCCTACCTGTTCGGCTGCGGCGTCCGCGGTCTTTTGGGTGTCGGGCGAGGCAGGCTCCGGAACCGATGCGACAGCCTCGCCGGGGGCCTCCTCCTCACGGGATGCAAACGCACCGTTCCCACGCACGAAGTCAGGGATGTGGAAGGTGTCCTGCTCCGTTTGCTCGGATGCGGGCACCCCGTCGTCCGGCTCGACGCTCGGCACGTGACTCTTTATATAGGTCTGCCCCTTCTCGATGTGGGGGACGTCATCGTCGTGGGGACGTGAGACGACCTTGACGCTTGGGGCGTCGGCAGCGTGGGTCGAGACGACCTCACCCGCCGGGGCCGCATGCTCCGCGTCGGAGGGCTGCCCCTCTCCCCTGCCGGAGGAGAACCTCTGGGCAAGGCGACGGAAGAAAGACCCCGCACCGGAGGGATGCTCCGCGGATGGCTCCCCGTCCTCGATCACCTCATACTCGGCGATCGGGTCTTCCTCCTCCTGATAGGACTCGGGGTAGTACACCTGGTCGACAGGCTTGGGGCGCACCTGGGTCTCCTGAACCTCGCCTTGGGACGAGCCCCCGAAGAAGTCGGGAACCGCACCGGGCTTCCTTTGAGGCTCCGGCTCCTCTTCCTCCTCCGGTGCCCCCTGGGGAACGAGGTCCTCGACGGGGGGAAGGTCCGGAAGCACGACATCCGGGACCGGCGGGCGGTCGTACACGATCTCGCAGTCCTCGGGGAGGATATGGAGGCTCTGGATGAACTCGGTGCCCCTTCGCACCGCACGGTCGCCGTCTTGCGGCGCGGGAATGACCTGGGGGACGAAGGCATCGGTGATCGAGGGGATGTTGTCCTGCTGCGCCGACGCCGCTGGCTGCTCGACCACGGGCATGTCGGACGCGGCAGTCACGGCAACAGGATCGGGCGAGGCGGGCACGGGCGGTTCGACGGAGGCAGCCGGCTCCTGTGGCGCCGCCTGGGGCTCGGGCTCAAAAGGACGACGTTCGGGCTCGGCAGACGGTGCAGGGAACTCCTCCTTGCGGGGGTGGAGCTCAGCCCAGCGCTTGGCCTGGTCGTCGCCGGGGCGCACCTTGTCCATGACGCCGAGCATCGCGGCGACGGACGACTTGTTGTCGTTGGCACCGACCGTGCAGGGCGAGAACCTCGCGTACACGATGGATGCGGCGAGCACCACCTGGGGTATCGCGGCAACGATGCCCACGATCCAGAACAGGTGGCGGATTCCGGCGGGCAGGACCGCGACGAGCTGGATGACCGCGCAAAGGAGGTCGGCGATGACGCAGTAGAACGAGGCACCCTTGAGCAGGGACTGGTAGCGGGCAAGACCGGGGGAATAGAGGAAGTCCTCGCTCGGGCTGTCATAGTGGGCCACGATCACGATGGGGCGGTTGCCCTTCATGACGAGGGGGCCACTCGCGCGATGGACGCCGATCACGTTCTGGCTGTTGGCACGGCGTCCGAGGCGCGCAAACGGGTCCCTTCCGGAATACCGTGCGGCGAGCAGGGCAAACGCCACCACGACAAGGACGAGCCCGACCAGCGCCACGCGGCTGCCGAGAAACCCCGAGAGCAGGGTCCCCAGGACGAGGACGATGTAGAGGACCGCATGGGGAAGCTCCGCCGCAAGGGGCGCCGAGAACTCCTGCATGCTGGTCTCGAGGCCATGCTCGTCCATGATGGAGCGGATGAGCTGCGCCTCGTCGAGCTCCTCCTGGCTGTTAACCGGAGAGATGTCCACCTTGTCGTCCAGGTAGTCCAGATAGCTGCGCGTTGAGGACATATATGCATCCTTTGCCGAAGGAAGTGAGAATCGTCCATCTTTTCATCGTTCGAGTATACGTCTTATCATGCGTACGAGGATTACGGTACCCCGCCATCGGTGAGGCACCGCCACGTTTTGCCAGCTACGTGCCACATGCACACATAGGGTGACCAGATACGTCCAAGGGGTCTGACATGTCACGAGAGCACGGTGGGGAGGACGCGGTGGAGCGGATCACCCGTGACGACGAGAGGGCACGGCGCATCGCCGGCCTCCTGATGGCGTTCTCCGGCTCGCGCAGGCCCCTCTCCTCCGACGAGATCAGGGGCGTCTACTATCCCGAGCTCTCGAGCGAGAGCTTTCGCAGGGCCTTTGGCAGGGATCGCGAGGCGCTCGCGCAATGTGGGATGGTCGTGAGGAACGTCTCGCAGTCGGGCGAGGACGGCTCGTGGGTCGTCGACGAGCAGCGTACGTTCGCGGAGCCGTCCGTGCTCCTGCCCGAGGAGGCGCTGACGCTCGACGTCGCCTGTGCGCCCCTGGTAACCGACCCCGACTTCCCCTACCGATCCGACCTGCGCCTCGCGCTGGCAAAGCTCGACCGTCACTTTGGCTCGGCCACCCCCGTGTACGTTGGAGGAGGCGCGGAGGGCGGCGGGTCTGTCGCCCGCGAGCTGCTGGAGTGCCTGGCGGCCCGCACCGCCGTCAGGGTGACCTACGTCGACGCAAGGGGACGAGAGAGCGCGAGGGTCCTTGCCCCCTACGGCTCCTTCGGGCTGAACGGGAACACCTATGTGGTGGCAGCGGGCGAGGACGCGACAGAGACGGGCTGGGGCAGGCCCCTCACCTACCGCCTCGACCGCTTCAAATCAGCCCGAAGGGTCGATGGCCGAACGTATCAAGTCCCGGAGGACTTCTGCCTAAGGGACTTCCTCAAGCTCCCCTTCCAGGCCGGTCCCACCGTCGCAACCTGCTCCTTCTCCCTTCCCAGCCCACTTGCGCCAGAGCTTCGCGAGCAGGTGGAGGGGAGAGGGACGTGGGCGGACGGAGTCGACGGTGGGCGCACCTGGACCTCGGACGTATCGGACCTCGGCCTCGCGGCCTCGTGGGCCGTGGCGTCGGACATCGTCCCCCTCGCCCCCAAGGCGCTCGTCAGCCGGTGGCGGAAGGTGCTCGAGGAGGCGCTCGACGCAGCCCGCGACACGTCACGCGACCCCGATCGCCCCTCACCCCAACCCCCGCTAAAGACGGCTCGCACCGGGCGCCACGCCAAGCGCACGGGGAGAAAGGGCGGAATCGACGAGGCCCGCGAGCTCGCGGCGCTGCTGGGTGCACTCTCGCGCCAGGGAGACCAGGTATCCGCATCCTCCGTCGCGGCGCGCCTCGGCTGTGACGTCAGCCACGCAAGGCACCTGCTCATGCTCGTGGCAACGAGCTGGGACGAGGAGCAGCTCAACCTGCCCCTTGCATACGACGAGGGTGACGACACACTGACGCTCGCGTTTGGCGGTGGCGTCAGGGGGCGGCAGCTGCGGCTGAGCCTCTCGGAGACCTACGCCCTCCTCGCCGCCCTCGACTCCATAGGCGTGGACGGCGACGACCCTATCGTGGCACGCCTCAGGGAGAGCGTGGGGGCCATCGGGCATCCATCCCCCAGCAGCGGGGAGCTCAACCGTGCGATGTCCCCCAACGTCTCCGGCACGACCTACGAGACGTGCGTGCGGGCGATCGCCGACGGCATGTGGCTCTCGTTCACCTACGCCGCCGCTTCCGACGGCACCTCCCTCACCAGGAAGGTCGCACCGCAGGCGTTGAGGTCCTCGGACGGGCGATGGTACCTCGACGGGTTCGACCTCGTTCGGGGAGGCGAGAGGACCTTCCGCCTCGACCGCATGGGCACCCCGCAATGCGAGACGCCAGAGGGGCGCCGCTCGTCCCCCACCGCAGCGGCGGATGGCGGAACCAAGAGGGTCGTCGTGCGCTTTTCGTCCGACGCCCTCGCCCGCTCGCGCAACTGGAACGACCTCACCGTCCTTGCCCGCGGCGAGGACGGAAGCGTGACGACAAGTCTCCCCTGGTACGGCGGAACATGGCTTGCAAGGAACCTCGCGTCCTGCGGGTCGGGCGTGGTCGTGGAAGACGCTGGCCTGCGCGAGGCAATCGCCGACTACTGCGTTGCCCGGCTGTCAAAGGCCCGTTAGCCAACGCCACCATGGGCTGCGTCGGGAGCCCCGTCACTCGTGGGACGCTCGCCAGTCCTCGATGTATCGACCGACGTCCGCGCACGGCAGACGGGAGAAGTCGCTGGTGGGCAGCGACGAGGTGAACTGCCGACCGTACCTCTTGGTGACGAGGCGGGAGTCTGCCAGGACGAGCACCCCCCTGTCGGTCGAGGTCCGAATGAGCCGTCCAGCCGCCTGCTTCACCGAGATGACCGCCTCGGGCAGCGAGTGACGCCACCACGCGCGGTCCTCTCGCAGCTCCCTCTCCCTCACGAGCGGGTCCGTCGGGTTGGAGAAGGGGAGCTTGGGAATCACGACGCATCGCAGGGTCTCCCCCGTCGCGTCAAACCCCTCCCAGAACGACCTCAGGGCCATGAGGGAGCAGCTCCTCTCCGCCAAGAAGCTGTCCCTGAGCCGTCTGGGCGAGGCGCCTCTCTCCTGGCAAAGGAGGTTGAGCCCGACCCGACGGAGGCGTGGTGCGAGGCCTTGGTACACGCGCTCCATATCTCTCCTGTTGGTGAAGAGCGTGAGGACGGATCCCCCCATCGCCCTGTGAATGTCAAACAGGAGGTCCTCGAGCGCGGGCAGGTACTCACGGTCATTTGGCTGGGGCATGTCGGAGCACACGATGGTCGACATGTTCCGGTCGTAGTCAAAGCTCGAGCCGAGCTTGACGCACTTGCGACGGCCGGCCGGCATGGTGTCGAGCCCCACCGCATGCTCAAAGTGGGAGAAGTCCTTCCCCACCGCTATCGTCGCAGACGTGAACACCACGCTGCGCATCTGCGAGAGCCACCTCTTCCCCACCTCGGCGCCCACGTCGATCTTCTGGGCGAGCAGGCGCTCGGAGAGGACGTCCCTCCTACGCCGCGCGAGCTCCGCGGAGTACACGTACGTCTCGTCCGCCCCGCTGGAGATGAGGTCGATGGCATCGCGCGTCCCGGGGATGAACTTGGTTGCGGAGGCAAGGTCGGCCGCGAGCTGGCCGTTAGTCTCCGCAATGGCCTTGGAGGCCTCCTCGGCATCCTTTGCCGCCTCGTCCAGGCGGGACTTGGCGGCTTCCATGCACTCCAGGAGCGCCGCCCACTCGGGCGTCTGACGAACCCCCTCGTCTATCCACAGCGAGACGTTGTCGTACCCCCCGTTCTGCGGGGCGACAGAGCCAAGGCCGTGGAGGGCGTCGAAGAGCGCCTCCATGGAGGTCATGGCCCTAGACGTTGCGGCAGCCAGCTTGGTGACCAGGCGCGTGGGGAGAGACGCCCCCTCCGTTGGCTCGAGCTGCGCCATCACCTGGTGAATCACGCCCGTCCGCAGGCCGCCGAGCTGCTCAAACCCCCTGCGCACGTCGTCACCCGAGACCTCGCGCGCCCACTGGCGCCTGGCCTCCGCCTCGAACCCGTGCGCCTCGTCCACCACCCAGTGACGGATTGGCGGCAGAAGGGCACCGTCCATGTCGACGTCGCGAAGGAGGAGCGAGTGGTTGGTGACCACCACGTCGCTCTGGGCGGCACGGCGGCGGGCACCGTGGATGAGGCACTCGTTGGGAAAGTAGGGGCACTTGTTCCTCAGGCACTCGTCCGGCGTCACGGTGAGCATGGGGCGGGGGACGAACCTCCAGCGTATGCCCAGGGCATCAAGGTCACCGTCGGGGGACTGGCAGCAATACGAGAGCGTCACCGCCAGCGCCGTGAGCATCTCGGCCTCGATGGTGTGGGTCGATTTCCCTACCCCCTCCACGAGGGAGACGGGCAGGTCGGCAGAGACGGACGTCTCCACGCGGTGCAGGCACGGATAGTGGTCGTATCCCTTCAGGCTCGTGAAGCTCACGCCTCCCGGGAGCGCGGCCGAGAGTGCGGGGAGCTCGTGGGAGACAAGCTGGTCCGTGAGCGCGTTGGTCTTTGTGGCAACCCCCACCGTGAGGTCGTTCTGCTGCGCAAAGAGCACTTCGGGGATCAGGTAGGCGAGCGACTTGCCAACGCCCGTCCCCGCCTCGATGGCGCGAAACGACCCCTCGTCGAGGGCGTCTCGCACCTCCTGCGCCATCCTCAGCTGGTCGGGACGCCGCTCGAGCCTTCCGTACATCCGTGAGGCGACGCCGTCCTCGTCAAAGCACTGGTCTATCACGCGGCCCGCTGGCGCCTTGGGCTCGACGTCGGATTCCGCCGCGTCCTCCCTAACGTGACCACGCCCCTCCTCCACCAAGGCATGGCGGACCTCCTTGAGCGAGAAGGGCTGATCGTCCCCCTCCCCTAGGGCAAGGTGAGAGAAGACGGGGCGATAGGCCCAATCGACCTCGGGATGCATGTCCCCGAGCACCCCGAAGAGTCCCGCCGGCAGGTCGGTGAGCGCAAGCAGGATGATCCTCCACATGCCCGCCAGGGCGTCGACGTCGTCGGTCGCCCGATGCGTCACGGAGTCGCATCCAAAGGCATGCGCGAGGTCGGAGAGGCGATGGGTCGAGAGGCGCGGGAGCGCGATCCTCGAGAGGGCGAGCGTATCTATCCACGTGTCCGAGACGCCTACCCCACCGGGGACCGACTCGATGAAGGTACGGTCAAACGTCGCGTTGTGTGCGAGGACCGGCGCCCCGCCCACGAACTCCGCCAGACTTGCGACTGCCTCCCTGGCGGATGGGGCATCCGCCACATCAGAATCGTTGATGTTCGTCAGCCGCTGGATCTCGGGAGGAATCGGCTTCGATGGCCTCACGAAGGTCTGGAATCGGTCCACCACCTCGCGCCCGCTCAGTCGGGCCGCGGCGATCTCTATGAGCTCGCACCTCTTGAACGAGAGCCCCGTCGTCTCGGTGTCCAGGACGACGACATCCTCCTCCAAGAGGTCAAAGCCCCTCTCCCCCGCCCTGTCGGCAAGGGTAAGGTACCGCTCGCGAACCGACTCGGGCGTTCCGGGCAGAATGATGGACTCCAGCGTCACCTCGTTGGCGACACTGGGGTCGGTCCCCTTTGTCATTCAGGCAATCCCCTAATCTTCCAGCGCCCACTCCACGAAGCGCTTGCACAGCTCCGGGAACTCTATGCCGGCGTGACGAGCGGAATCGGGAATGAGGCTCCTCTCGGTCATGCCGGGGATGGTGTTGATCTCCAGGATGACGGGCGTTCCGTCCTCCTTCACGATGAAGTCGCTCCTTGAGGTCCCACGGCAGCCCAGGGCCTTGTGCGCGGCGACGGCATACTCCTGCGCCTTGCGATACGCCTCCTCGGGAATGCGAGCGGGAATCACGTGGTGCATGGAGCTCGGCTCGTACTTTGCGTTGATGTCGTAGAACGGCGAGTTGAACACGATCTCGACGATAGGGAGGGCCTGGGGGTCGTCGTTGCCGATGACGGGAACGGTAATCTCGGTCCCCTCGATGCAGGCCTCGAGGAGGACGCGGTCGCCCTGCGCACCGGCCTTCCCGATGGCATCGTTGAGGCCGGAGGCCTCGGTCACCCTCGTCACCCCAAAGCTCGAGCCGTTGGCCGCGGGCTTCACGAAGATGGGGAGCCCCAGGCGGGCGACAAGCTCATCTGCCTGCTCGTCGGTGAGCCTCGTGTCGGGAGCGACGTCAACGCCGTCGGGGACGGGGATGCCGGCGGCCTTGTAGACCGACTTGGCCACTTCCTTCTCAGTCCCGAGAGCGGATGCCAGGACCCCGGAGAAGGTGTAGGGCATGTGCAGAATCTCGAGGAGGCCCTGGATACAGCCATCCTCGCCGTAGTGGCCATGCATGGCAACGAACGCAACGTCGTACCCACCTTGGGCAAGCCTCACCACGAAGTCGGGAGCCGCAACGTCAATAAGCTCGACATCCTTGAACCCCGCCTCCCTGAGCGCGTTGGCGCAGGCAGTTCCGGACTGCATGGAGATGTCCTTCTCGTCAGACCAACCGCCCGCGAGAACGGCAACCTTGTTTTGTGTAACGTCAGTCTTGGTCATGCATGGACTCCTTAGCGCGCTGTGGTGGTGCGTTAGACTCGATTAAATGGGTGCTTTCACCCAGTTTCCGAGGATACTCCACTACCGCACCCACCATGAACGAGAGGTAAAAATGCAAGAATCATTGTCTGGTGGCCCCTCAGCCCCCATCAAGCGACGTGACGTCCACACCGTCTCTCACTCGGAGCTCGTCTCCCTTCTCGAGGAGCTTGGTCAGCCTAAGTTTAGGGCCAAGCAGATCGAAGAGTGGGTATGGGAGAAGAACGTTACGAATTTTGATGATATGTCAAACCTTCCCAAGTCTCTGAGGGCCACGCTTTCCGAGCACCTCACACTCGGTGGCGTCGAGGAGGTTGCACGTCAGTTGTCGGCCGACGGCAGCCGTAAATACCTTCTGCGCTTCCCAGATGGAGTCCACGTGGAGTGCGTCGGCATGCCCTCACGCAACAAGCTCGCGGTCTGCGCATCCACCCAGGCCGGTTGCGCCATGGGCTGCGCCTTTTGCGCGACGGGCGCCTCGGGCCTCACCCGCTCCCTCACCTCGGGCGAGATCTACGAGCAGGTCATGCACGCCCGCGACGACTTCAACGCGCGCGTCACGAGCGTCGTTCTCATGGGGCAGGGCGAGCCGTTCATGAACTATGACGCGACACTTGGCGCCCTTCGCAAGCTCAACTCCCCCGAGGGTGCCGGCATTGGTGCGCGACACCTCACCGTCTCCACCTGTGGCGTCATCCCGATAATCAAGCGATTCGCCAACGAGCCCGAGCAGTTCACCCTTGCAGTCTCGCTTCACTCCGCCATCCAGAAGACGCGTGACATGCTCATGCCCGGCGTCAAGAAGTACTCTCTTCTTCGCCTCTATGACATGATGGGCGAGTACGTTGACAAGACCGGACGGCGCCCCACGTACGAGTACGCACTCATCAAGGGCATCAACGATACCGACGCCGAGCTCGCTGCCCTTTGCGACTTCTGCAAGGACAACCTTGCGCACGTCAACATCATCCAGCTCAATCACGTGAAGGGCTCCAAATTCCTCCCCTCTTCCGACCTCAGGGCACAGGAGTTCGTCCGCCGGCTTGGTAACGTTGGCGTCGAGGCGACAATTAGGAACTCTCGAGGCTCTGACATCGACGCTGCATGCGGACAGCTCAGGCAAAACGTCGAGTCCGGTCTCGCTTAGACACTCTCGATTCCAATACCAAAGGAGCCTGAGAACACATGTTCCCAGACTCCTTCATTCTATCAAATCAATTTTCTAGAACCCAAGGGAAGACCATTGCCTAAGGGTCTCCGCCCTGTTGCTCTCCCCCGCATCCTCCTCGACATACGTCCCGGTAGCGTTCTGGACCACACTCTCCAAATCGTTCACCGCCCTTCTGACGCTGTCGGCCGTCTTCCTGACCGAGTCTCTCGCCCCTTCGTTTAGTAATACCTTGTATGCGAGTATTGCCAGGGTGGTCGTTGCTCCAATCAGTATCGCGTACGTTCCCAGGGTCTTGACCTTCATCACGTCACTCCCCCATTGAGCTCAGTCGCTGAACGAGCCTCACTAGTTCATCCTCATCCTTGAACTCAATCTCGATCTTGTTCTTGTTCCTGACCTTCTTTACCTTTACGTTCGTATCCAAGGCAAGCCTCAGTTGCCTTGCGGCTCGCTTGTATGACTGTGGCTGGGGCTCCCTTCTTGGCTTCTCCTCGTCATGCGTGCCAGAAAATAGCGGTGCGAGCTTTTCTGTCTCCCTGACCGACAGGTGCTCATCCACCACCTTATGTGCCAGTCTGAGGCGCCCGTCCTCGCCTGCAACCGCGAGAATCGCCCTCGCATGACCGGCGGTGAGCCTGCCGTCTGCCATCATGTCCTGAACTTCACCGGGCAAGTCCAGCAGTCGCAGGGTATTCGCAATCGCAGACCTCGACTTTGAGAGTGCCTTTCCAAGCTCCTCCTGCGTAAAGCCATTCTCTTTCAACAGCTTTTGGTAGCCCTGTGCCTCTTCGATTGGATTGAGGTCCGACCTCTGGAGGTTTTCTATCAAAGCTAGCTTAAATACCTCTTTGTCTGAGATATCCTTGATGCACACGGGGACCTCGGTCAAACCAGCCAGTTTTGCCGCTTGGTACCTTCTCTCCCCTGCAACAATCTCGTAGTGAGCACCCTTCTTTCTCACGAGTATTGGTTGGAGAATTCCATTCTGGCGAATCGAATCAGTGAGCTCATTGAGAGCATCCTCGTCAAAGTTCTTTCGAGGTTGCCCCTTGTTTGGCCGTATATCCGCAATTGGTAGAGTGGTAGCGTCAGCGTCTATAGCACTTACCTCTGCATCGGCGGTACCCATGAGTGACTCAAGTCCCTTTCCAAGCCCGCTCCTCTTAGCCACGACGCACCACTTCCTTTGCAAGGTTCCTATATGCCAACGCGCCCTTATTAACCCTTGAGTACATCGTAATTGGCACGCCATGAGACGGTGCCTCGGAGAGCTTCACGCTTCTTGGGATGATCGTCTTGAAGACCTTCTTCCCAAAGTACTTCCGTACCTCCTCCACGACTTCCTTTGAAAGCGTGGTTCTGGAGTCATACATTGTCATGACGACTCCAAATACGTCTAGTTCAGGGTTCAACCTCTTCTTTACCATCTTCATTGACTCAAGGAGCTTTGTAAGCCCTTCAAGTGCGTAGAACTCACACTGAATCGGAATGAGGAGAGAATCTGCTGCCACCAATGCGTTTATCGTGAGAAGGCCGAGCGAAGGTGGGCAATCAATGAACACGTAGTCAAAGTCATTCACGATGGGGGAGAGGATGTTCTTGAGTACGCTCTCGCGCGCCATCGTTGAGACGAGTTCGATTTCTGCTCCCGCAAGCTGAATTGTCGCAGGAATGACGAACACATTTGGTTCGCAGGTATCTAGAACTATCTCTTCAATTGGAAAGTCATGAAGCAGTGCATCGTAGACATCGTGTTCCAACTCGTCTTTCTCAATCCCATATCCAGACGAGGTGTTTCCTTGGGGGTCAAAGTCAATAACAAGTACCTTCTTTTTTGACTCTCCTAATGCAGCAGAGAGGTTTACGGCTGTAGTCGATTTCCCAACCCCGCCTTTTTGATTGATGATAGCCATAACTCTTGCTGGCCTATCTGGGAAGGCCCTCTTTGCATCCTTGAAGCTCATTCTTCTTGTACCCCCGGATTGATTTCCCGATGTTTCACGTGAAACTCGTTTATGTCTCTAGTTCAAAGTTTAGCTGTGCCGAATTGTTTCACGTGAAACACTACAACTACGAATTGTCTCTCGTAACGTTTCACGTGAAACATCAGCAGAAATTAAAGCGGTTTATGCTTAGCCGCTCCAATTGCTCGAGGCAAGTGAATCTTCGGTTGAGAGACTTTCTTAAAGCAAAGAATTTCACGAGAACCAAGACTATTGGGTAGTTCCAACTGCTGAGTCTTTAAAAGCTCAAACCCAAGGGTTGGAGCAACGCTAAGTGCATGTGACTTTTCCTCGTCCTGAAGTTTACCCTTGGAAGCGACGAGAATCCCCTTATGGCAGAGGAGCGGTGAGGCGTATTCAAGCAAAACAGAAAGCTTGTCCATGGCACGGGCAGTCACAACATCATATGACTTCCCCTTTGTCTTTGCTATCGATTCGACACGATCGCAAATGACATTGACTCGACCTGCCAGTCCAAGCTCGTCAATAAACTCGGAGACAGCCTGACACTTCTTACCCACTGAGTCAGCAAGATCACACCTTGCACAGCTGAAAAGGATGGCGAGTGGGATACCCGGATACCCTGCCCCAGTACCCATATCAAGCAGTCGGAAGGAGTCACCGAATCCCCAAGGCATCACGGTGGAAAAGAGAACCGAATCGATGATGTGAAGAACAAGGGCTTCGTTAGGTTGAGTAATGCGGGTGAGGTTGATGTACTCGTTCTTCTGAAGAACTAGCGAAAGGTGTCGAATCAACATCCTTGCCTGTTCTTCCGAGAGGTCAACGCCATATCCTTGCGCATATTCGATAAGCGTAGGGGAGAGGGAGTCCAGGCTTTGCTGCATGGTCATTCCTTTGGACAAAAACCTTTGAATAGAAAGAGTTTGACAAAAAGGGGAGAGGCCTTGAGCCTCTCCCCTCACAAGATACCATGTATCGTTCAGTCTTACCTCACGGAGGTCACCACGACACGCCTCTCTGGCTCTGACCCCTCAGAGTGAGTCGTGACCTCCGCATCATCCACAAGTGCAAGGTGAATGATACGCCTCTCGTAGGCATTCATAGGAGGAAGTGCGACACGCCCCTGCTTCTTCGCACGGCTTGCGGCGGAGAGGGCAAGGCTTTGCAGCTTCTGCTTGCGACGGCCCTTGTACCCCTCAATGTCAACGACGATGGGGTAGTGGAACTTGAGACGGTTACTCATAAATGAAGTAACTATCATCTGGAGCGCGTCAAGCGTGCGTCCGTGCCTCCCAATAAGGACCGCCAGGTCGCCACCGTTGACATCGAGAATGAGCTCCCCGTCATCGCCATCGTACTCATCGATGGAGACGCCGTTCTCCCCAAAGTAGGAGAGTATGGCCTTGAGGTAGTCAACGGCCGCGTCTGCGATCTTGTCGACCTCTTCGTCAGAGAGCTCCTGGCCCGCCTCAAAGTGCTCGCGGACGGAAGCAAAGTCGTCCTGCGCCTGGGAAGCCTCGTCCGTCTCTGCCGTCGAGACGACCTTCTCGTCCTCCATGTGAACCTCCAAAGGGAACAGATGCCGGGAATGTGAAAACCGAACGCGACGCCGGGCCTAGTGCTTCTTCTTGGGACGCGGCTTGTGCTCCTTGCGAACCACGTCGATCTTTACCGGCTGATTCTTGATCTTCTCTTCGGTCTCCGCCTTCACCTTGTCCATCACCCTCTGCGTGACGACCTTCTGCTGAATGGTCTGCCACAGGGCGGAGGTCACGTAGTACAGAAGGACCGCTCCGGGGCAGGTCCATCCAAACCAGAGCATCATGATTGACATGACAACGCCCATGATTAGCGTCTGCTGCCTCTGGTCCTCCGTGGTGTTCTGGAGGTTCATGACCATGGGGATGAATGTCATGACGCCAAACGCGATGTCAAAGAGGATGTAGACGAGGGCACCGGAGAAGCCGCCCGCCGCCCAGGCACCAGCCGCGCTCTGGGAGAGCGACGGCATGATGTTGAGGAAGTGGGCGGTCTCGGGAACCTTCTTCATGACCGCGAACAGCGCAAAGAAGACTGGCATCTGGATGAGGAGGGGGAGGCAGCCGCCAAGCGGGTTGAACTTGTTCTCGGCGTAGAACTTGCGCATCTCGTCCGCCTGGCGCTCGGGATCGTTGGCGTAGCGCTGCTGGATCTCCATGAGCTGCGGCTGCAGCGCCTGCATGCGGGCGCTCGACTGCGTCGACCTCGTCTGAAGGGGCATGACGATGAGTCGCATGATGAAGGTGATGACGATGACGGCAAGACCCCAGTCACCCGTAAGGGCGGCGAGCTGGGCCAGGATGCCGGTCAGGAAGTTAATAAACCAATCCCACATGGTTCCTCCGGGCTGTTTCTGCTAGGGAACGGGGTCATAGCCGCCCTTGTGAAAGGGGTTGCAGCGAAGCAACCTCTTGAGGGCGAGCCAGCACCCCCTTGCGGCGCCATACTTCTGTATGGCCTGCAGCGCATATTCGGAACAGGTGGGGGAGTAGATGCACGAGGGAGGGGTGAGGGGAGAGATGAACCGGCGATAAAACCGAACGAGGGCGAGACACACCCTCTGTGGGAGTGATTCCCGCCCACGCTCATCGCTCATTTCTCACCCCAGACCGCGCAAGGAGGGCGGACAGCGCATCGCCAACCTGGCTCGGGGAGCTCTCATGAGTTTGCCTGGTCGCAAAGAGTATGACGTCGTAGCCCGGAACGGGAAGCCCGCACGAGCGCGCCGCCTCTCTGAGGACCCTCTTGCACCTGTTTCTGTACACCGCATTGCCCAGCCTCTTAGGTGCAACAAAGGCGACTCTGCCCAAGTCGCCTTCATCACCCTTGAGAGCTGTGACGCGGACGAGCCTGTGACTGGCCCGCTTTCCGCTGGAGAAGACCCTCTCAAACTCCGCTTTGGATTTGATGGTCTTCATGGGGTCCTAGACGGTAAGACGCTTGCGACCCTTGGCACGGCGGCGGGCAAGGACGGCGCGGCCGTTCCTGGTTGCCATGCGGGCGCGGAAGCCGTGGGTCTTTGCGCGCTTCCTCTTGTTGGGCTGATACGTGCGCTTCATGACGAAATCCTCCTGGATGTAAACGTAGAACCTATAGCGTCAAGCCCCAAGATTGTAGGGGTGGGAAGCCTCAAATGTCAATTTTTTCCATGGTCCAGAGCATAATTCACCCTTTGAACGCTTTTGCTGGGGAGCGCGCTCGGCGGGAGGCCGATGCGCGAGAGGGGTCCCCAAGGGTGCACATTCACATTTCATGCGGAATGGAAAGCATGAATGAAAACCTGTAAGATTACATTCCAACTGGGAAAACACAGGCGATTCTGACCGTTTTCTTTCGTCATATTCGTACGCGGTACCCCCAGTTATCAACATTTGTTCATCGTATGTTGAAAACTTTCTTTCGTAGTTTCATTCAGAACGGAAGTTTTCATCCACTGATGAACATCGGTCGAAAACCCAAGGGGGAGCACAGACGATGCAGGAGTCGTTCTATCCGTTCGTCGACAATCAGGGCGGCGAGCCGACACAGAACGAGGGTGGGGACAGCGCGCTCGAGGTCAGGTATCCCGCCCGCATCGCCGTCTACGACGATGCCGCCGCCGCACCCCGCGTCGTCGTCATCCAGCCCCAGGACGTTCGCTCCTACCTGGAGGAGATAACCGCCACCGTGGTCAGGCTCGCAAAGGAGCAGGGCGGCTCCATCCCCTTCATGGTGATAAGGGAGGTCGTCGAGAACTTCATCCACGCCTACTTCATCCAACCGACCATCTCGATCCTCGACGGGGGAGACACCATCCGCTTCTCGGACAAGGGCCCCGGCATCAGGGAGAAGGCACGCGCACTGGAGTACGGCACGTCCTCTGCCACCGAGGAGATGCGCAAGTACATTCGCGGGGTCGGCTCGGGCCTGCCCTACGCCCAGCAGTACATGGAGGACAAGGGCGGTTCCCTCACCATCGAGGACAACATCTCGGGCGGCACCATTGTGACCATATCCACCAGGTCGGGACAGGAGACCCGAGGGGGAGAGGGACCGGTCGCGCAGCCGTGGCCGGCCCAGCCGTCTGGCCAGCAGTGGCCGGGAATGGCGAGCGCGCAGTCCTACGCTGCGCAGACCCCCTGGCAGCAGCCACCTGCCACGCCCTACCCCCCGGTCGGCTACCCGCAGCCGGGCTACCAGGCGCAGGCACCGTGGACCCAACAGCCCGCGGCGTATGGGCAGGGCTGGCAGCAGCAGGTGCAGCCGGCATACCAGATGCCTTACCAGGGGCAGGCGGCACCCGCGCAGCCCTACCAGCAGCAGGGCGCGCAGGGCACGATGCGGGCACCAGTTCGGCAGGCTGCCCAGATTGATGCTCCGCAGGTGCCGACCGTGGCGCTCACAGGCCGCGGTTGGCAGGTGCTCTCGTACCTCAGGGACCACGACTCCGTCGGGCCAACCGACCTCGCGAGGAGCCTCGGGGGCTCGCAGCCAACCTGGTCGCGCGAGCTACAGACGCTGGAACAGGACGGCCTTCTCATCAAGCGCAGGGGCGAGCAGAAGAGGTGCCTCACCGAGCTCGGCAAGGCATACCTCGCCAGAATCTAGCCAGAACAGGCGACTTCGCCAGCCATGGGCACCGGCATCCTCCCCCGTAGGTGAGTTTTCATCATATAATGTCAGGGACTTTTCGACATTTCAACGCCAAGACACGGGTGACCAATGGACCCAAGCCAGGAATCAGACGCCTCCCTCCTGTGGAACGACACGCTGGGGCTACTTCGCCAGGGCGGGATGCCCCCTGCAACGCTCACCATGCTCGAGAGCTGCCGACCCATCTCGTTCGACGGGTCGAGCCTTCACGTGGGCACGGCCCTCTCGTTTGTCCAGCGGCGGGTATCGCAGCAGGCAAAGACCATAGAGGGCTGCCTCGAGCAGGCGGCGTTCCAGCCGGTCGCCCTGGTGGTGGACCTCGTCCAGGACACGGACACCACCCCGGTCGAGACGGGGGCGCGCATATCCAGCGAGGAGGCCGAGAGGATCCGGGAGGACGAGGCGGAGCGACCCCGGGAGCGCGAGGTGCAACCAAGGTCGGTCGTCTCGACACCCGCGAGCAGGAGAGATGACGAGGATGCCCCCGGCTTTGACAACGACCCCGAGATTGCAGACTCAAAGCTCACCTTCGACCGCTTCGTGGCAGGCGAAGAGAACATGCTCGCCTACGAGGCGGCAAAACAGGTCGCGAACGGCGAGAACAGCCGCTTCAACCCCCTGTTCATCTATGGCAAGAGCGGCCTCGGCAAGACCCACCTGCTCAGGGCCATCCAAAACTACATCATCAGCAACGACCCCTCGAGGCTCTGCGTCTACCGAACGGCGGCAGAGTTCATCGAGGAGTACCGCATAGCCTGGAACGACCCGCAGCTCAGCGCGAGGAGCGCCCTCTCCCGGCGCTACCAGAACGTGGACGTGCTGATCATCGACGACATCCAGAACATGCGCACCGCAGCGGGCAGCATCCGCTTCTTCTTCGAGACGTTCAACGCCCTGATGGACCACGGCAAGCAGATCGTGTGCGCCGCGGACCGCTCGCCCTCGCAGCTTGGGATGGGGGACAGCAAGTTCGACGAGCGCGAGACCAGCCGCATGGACTCGGGGGTCACCGTGAGCGTGCAGGTGCCCGACTACGAGCTCAAGCTCAACCTCATCAACGCCTTCTACGACCGCATGAGGCAGGACGCCGAGCGCGAGCACGTGCCCAACATCTGCGGAACGATCTCGCTCGAGAACAGAAAGCTCATGGCCGAGCGCGCCGGGACCAACATCAGGGTGATAGAGGGCTTCGTCCACACCTGCCTGATCAACGCCTACCGCAAGGAGCAGAAGGGCGAGTCCCTCACGCGCGAGGACATCATCAAGTACGCCGACGCCAAGTGGCCCACGGGCCAGAGGGTCATCACCGTGGAGCAGATCCAGAAGGCGGTGGAGAAGTTCTACGACGTGTCCCACACCGACCTCGTCGGCTCAAAGCGCAACAAGGAGCTCATGGAGCCACGGCACGTCGCCATCTGGCTCACGAGGGAGCTCACCGACAACACGCTGGCGGACATAGGCAAGCACTTTGGCGGGCGCAGCCACGCCACGGTGAAGCACAGCATCGCGTGGGTCGACAAGAGCAAGAAGGAGGACAGGATCTTCCAGGACCGCGTCCAGACCCTGCACGACAGCATCACGGACGCCGGGTAGGGCGCTGTCGACCGAGCGGTGCAAACCATGTAGAAAAGCGTTGATAAGTGGGTGGGTGATGGTGAAAGAGTTTTCTACAAGATTCCGCGTTGTCGGAAGCGTTGACGCGAAGGACAGGGACTCGGGGTCGCGACGATATCACCTACCTGCGCCGACGTAGCATTGTCAACATTTCAACACCGACTATTACTACTAATATCTCTTTATCTATATATAAGTACTAATACTCTTAGCCACGCTCCTCGAAGGGACCACCATGAAGTTCTCCGTTAGCCAATCCTCGCTCGCACAGGCACTCTCCGTCGTGGCAAAGGGCATGGCGACCAACTCCACCCTCCCCATCCTCTCCGGCATCTACATCAAGGCCGAGGACGGGGTCCTGGAGTTCCAGACCACCAACCTCAACATCTCGATCCGTCACAAGATCCAGGCGAACGTCGAGGAGGGCGGCACCACGGTCGTCTCGGGCAAGATCCTCTCCAACATCGTCAAGACGCTCCCTGATGCCTCGGTCACGTTCGAGGGGTCGGGGCATGTGATGTCCATCTCCTGCGACAAGAGCAGCTTCCGGCTCAACACCCTGGAGCCCTCCGACTTTCCGGAGTTCCCCGAGTTCGCCCTCTCGCGCGCAATCGAGCTGCCGAGCGCGCTCCTCTCCGAGATGGTCGACAAGGTGTACAAGGTGACCTCCAAGGACACGTCCCGTCCGATCCTCCAAGGCATCCTCCTGTCCGTGGAGGAGAACACCATCCGCCTCGTCGCGACCGACTCCTACCGCCTGGCGGTGTGCGACTCCAACGCCGAGACCTCGTCGTCTGACGAGGCGTTCGTGACCATCGTTCCCGGCACCACCTTCCACGACGTGCTGGGCCTCCCGTCCATGACCGAGACGGTCCTCATCGGTACCACCGACAGCCAGGTCGTGTTCGTGTTTGGGAACACCACCTACATCTCGAGGAAGATCGACGGCACCTTCCCCAACTACCGCCAGCTCCTTCCCCCAAGCTGCTCGACCTCCGTCAAGATCGACGTCGAGCAGTTCGCGGCGGCGCTGCGCCGAGTCTCGGTCATTGCCCTCGCCAACCCCTCGGTGCGCTTTGACGTCGATGCGGACGGCAGCGTCATGAAGCTCTCCGCCAGCTCTCCCGACCAGGGCGAGTCGACCGAGCTCCTGCCCGTCGAGGTCGAGGGCGAGAGCATGTCCATCGCCCTCAACTACCACTACGTGTTCGACTGCGTCAATGCGGCGGGGAGCGAGAAGGAGGTCACGCTGGAGCTGCAGAGCACCATGCAGCCGGCGATCTTCAAGTCCTACGCACAGATCAACTACCTCTATCTGCTCATGCCCGTGAGGATGTAGGCACCTTGGGACTCGTCGTCACCAGTCTGGGGCTCAGGAACTGGCGAAACTTCTCCGAGAGGCACCTCGACCTCTCCCCAACGATGACCGTGCTGTGCGGGAGCAATGCCGTGGGCAAGACCAACACGGTCGAGGCCCTGCAGATGCTCACCGCCGGGACGTCGTTCCGCAAGCCCAAGCCCAGCCAGCTCGTCCGCGAGGACTGCACCTCGGCGAGGATATCCGCGCGCATGGAGGGCGACGGACGCGTGGTGGACGTCGCCTGCGTGGTGGAGCCTGGAAAGCGCCGGTTCGAGCGCAACGGCAAGCGCTGCCACGCCTCGGACATGCCGCAGACGCTCATGTCGGTGCTCTTCAACCCCGACGACCTGAGCTTCGTCAAGCGCGGCGCCTCGTACCGCCGCGAGGAGCTCGATGGCTTCGGCCGGCAGGCGAACCGCGGGTACGCAAAGCTCCTCTCGGCATACGCACGCGCGGTCGAGCAGCGCAACAGGCTGCTGAAGGACGACCATCCCGACCTCTCGCTGCTGGATGCCTGGGACGCCTCGGTCGCGTTGGGAGGGGCCACGCTCCTCTCGGCGAGGGTCAGGCTCTTCGAGCGCCTGCGCGGGCACATCTCCGCCATCTACGGGCAGATCTCCGACGGCGAGCGCCTGGAGTGCTCCTACCAGTGCTCCCTGGGCCCAGACGTCCTCGGGCTCTCCCGCGACCAGATCGCCGACGTCTTCCTGTCCCGCCTCGGCGAGCTCAGGGGAGAGGAGCTCCGCCGCCGCCAGACGCTCGTGGGCCCGCAGCGCGATGACCTCGCCTTCTCCATCGACGGCCGCGACGCGCGGGCGTTTGGGTCACAGGGGCAGCAGAGGTCCATCGTCCTCGCCTGGAAGATGGCCGAGGTCGAGTTGGCCCGCGAGGTGGTGGGGGAGCAGCCCCTCCTCCTCCTAGACGATGTGATGAGCGAGCTCGACGCCCATCGGCGCGCGAGCATGACGCGCTTCGTGCAATCGGGGATCCAGACGGTGGTCACGACGACCAACCTGGGGTACTTCCCCGACGACCTCCTCGAGGGCGCCAAGGTGGTGGAGATCGGTGGGTAGGGGAAACCCGCGCTACCTCCCCGGCTCGGGCCGTCGCCGTCCCGTTGGCCCGGACGGCGTCCCGCTCGACCTCAGGGGCGATTCGTCGGAGGACATCTCGTCGGTCCTCGACGAGATGATGGGCCGAGGCGCGTGGGCCCGGCTCGGCAGAAACAGGCGCGCCGCCATGGCTTGGTTCAAGGCGAACGGCGACGTCGAGAGGCGCCACACGTCAGGCGTGTACCTCAAGCGTGCCGCCGCGAGCGGGCTCCCGTCCGTCCTCGTCGTGTACGTCGACTCCCACTCCCGCCTCACCGACTTCATGGCAAACCGCGAGATCTACCTGGTGAGGCTTGCGGCGGTTGGGTTCGAGGTGTCAGGCGTTGAGTTCAGGCTGTCGCGCGAGCCGGCGCAGGGGGTCCAGTCGTCCGGCCAGGAGGAGCCGTCGCCCGCCACTGTCGAGCTGCCCCCGCTCACGGATGCCGAGCGGAGGAGGGCGGACGAGCTCACGGCCGACCTCCCCGAGCCCCTCAGGCAGAGGGCCCGCGACGCCATGGAACTCTCGATGCGACGCGAGAAGCTTGACAACACGTCAAAGTGACGATGTGGCCAAATATCGGCATCTGAGCGCCTCAGGCGAGAAATCGCCTCTCAAGATACGTGTTGATTCTCCTGAGCCTGAGGTAACGGGCCGTCTTGCGGGTCATCGTGGCATATCATGGGAGAGCTGACGAGTCTAGGGAGGATCGTCTCTCCCACTCTTCGAGAGAGGAATTGCGTGGTCAAGAAGAACGAGCACCACTACGGCGGAGAGGAAATCAAGGTCCTCAAGGGCCTCGAGGCCGTTCGCATGCGTCCCGGCATGTACATTGGCACCACGAGCAAGACGGGCCTGCACCACCTGGTGTGGGAGGTCGTGGACAACTCCGTCGACGAGGCCATGGCCGGCTTCTGCAGCAAGATCCAGGTGACGGTGCATCCCGACAACTCTATAACCGTCGTGGACAACGGCCGAGGCATCCCCGTCGACCTCCATCCCACCGAGAAGAAGCCGACCCTCGAGGTCGTCCTCACCATCCTCCATGCCGGCGGCAAGTTCGACAACAACGCCTACAAGGTGTCCGGCGGCCTGCACGGCGTTGGCATCTCCGTGGTCAATGCGCTTTCCAAGAGGATGGTCGTTCAGGTCAGGCGTGACGGCCACGTCTACGAGATCGAGCTCGCCCGCGGTGAGGTCACCAAGAAGATGCACGTGGTGGGCGACTCAAAGGCGACGGGCACGACCGTCACCTTCTGGCCAGACGACCAGATCTTCGAGACCACGGTCTACGACTACGACACCCTGCGCAACCGCCTGCAGGAGACGGCCTTCCTCAACAAGAACCTCAAGATCGTCCTCAAGGACGAGAGGGAGCTCACGCCCCGTGTGGACGAGTTCTGCTACTCCGGCGGCATCATCGACTTCGTGAAGTTCCTCAACGACGGCAAGACCGTCCTCCCCGGCTGCTCCAAGCCCATCTACATCGAGGGCACCTCCGACCCCGACGCGCCCGTAGCGCGAAAGGGCGAGGTCGAGGTGTCCCTGCAGTGGAACACCAGCTACTCCGAGACGGTCATGAGCTTCGCCAACGACATCTACACCGAGGAGGGCGGCATGCACCTCGAGGGCTTCCGCACCGCCCTCACCAAGACCGTCAACGACTACGCCCGCAGCCACAAGCTCCTCAAGGAGAAGGACGCCAACCTCACGGGTGACGACATCCGCGAGGGCCTCACGGCAGTCATCTCCGTCAAGCTCCCCGACCCGCAGTTCGAGGGGCAGACCAAGGCCAAGCTCGGCAGCTCCTACATGAGGACGCTCACCAACAAGATCGTCTCGGCGGGTCTCGCCGAGTACCTCGAGGAGCACCCCAACCAGGCGAAGGAGATCTTCAAGAAGGGTGCCCAGGCCGCCAAGGGCCGCCTCGCCGCCCAGAAGGCGCGCCAGGCGACGCGCAGGAAGAGCCTCCTCGAGACGGCGTCGCTTCCCGGCAAGCTCGCGGACTGCTCGGTGAGGGACGCCTCCATGACCGAGCTCTTCATCGTCGAGGGTGACTCCGCAGGCGGGTCCGCAAAGGATGGTCGCAGGCGCGACATCCAGGCGATCCTTCCCCTGCGAGGGAAGATCCTCAACGTCGAGCGCGTGGGGGACCACCGTGCCTTCAGCTCGGACACCATCCAGTCGCTGATTACCGCCATTGGCACCGGCGTCACGCTCAACAACGGCGAGGGCGGGGACTTCGACATCTCCAAGGCTCGCTATCACAAGATCATCATCATGACCGATGCAGACGTCGACGGTGCCCACATCCGCATCCTGCTGATGACCTTCTTCTACAAGTACATGCGCCCCCTCATCGACGCGGGCTACATCTACAGCGCCTGCCCGCCCATCTTTGGCGTGAAGGTGGGCAAGCGCATCCACTACGTCTACCCAGACGGAAAGACGCCCGAGGAGACGCTCCTTGCCCAGGCGATCGAGGAGTACGTTCCCCGCGATGCTGAGGGCAAGCAGCGCAAGTACAGCGTCCAGCGCTACAAGGGCCTTGGCGAGATGGACCCCCAGCAGCTGGCCGACACCACCATGGACCCCAAGACGAGAATCCTCCAGCGCATCAGCATCGAGGACGCCTCCCGCGCCGACCTCGCGGTGTCGCGGCTCATGGGCACCTCGGTCGAGTACCGCAAGGATTACATCGAGCGTCACGCAAAGGACGCCCGCTTCCTCGACATCTAGGCGAAAGGCAGCTTAAGTGGCAGACGACAACAACATGAACGGCGGGACCGGGGAGGGCCAGTCCGACGGCGCCATGCTGCCGGAGGACCTGAGGGAGCTCCTCGACCGAGCCGAGCGCGACGAGTCCGAGGGTCCCGTCTACGACCCGGACGCCGAGGACGAGGCCGGCCTGGACGACTCCTCTGACGAGGACGACGCGGAGGATGACGCGGACGAGGGGGAGGCCCAGATGGCTCCCGACAACCGCGGCGACGGCGATGGGGTGGACGTCCATGGCGGCCGCCTGCAGTTCCACGAGTTCGGTCACGAGATGGAGCAGTCGTTCATCGAGTACTCCATGTCGGTCATCACTGCGCGCGCCCTCCCCGACGTGCGCGACGGCCTCAAGCCCGTCCACAGGCGCATCCTCTACGCCATGAACGAGGCGGGCATCTTCCCCAACAAGCCCCACAAGAAGTCGGCCTGGACGGTCGGCGAGGTCATCGGCAAGTACCACCCCCACGGTGACTCCGCGGTGTACGACGCCATGGTCCGTCTCGCCCAGTGGTTCTCCATGCGCGTGCCCCTCGTGGACGGGCATGGCAACTTTGGCAACATCGACGGCGACGGCGCGGCGGCAATGCGTTACACCGAGTCACGCCTGGCGCGTCCCGCCATGGAGCTGCTCCGCGACCTCAACAAGGACACGGTCGACTGGCAGCCCAACTACGACGAATCGCTGCAGGAGCCCGTGGTCCTACCTTCCCGCTTTCCCAACCTGCTGGTCAACGGCTCGCAGGGCATCGCGGTCGGTATGGCGACCAACATCCCGCCGCACAACCTGACCGAGACCATCAACGCGGCCTGCATGCTCATCGACAACCCCGATGCGACCACGGACGACCTGATGAAGGTCCTCCCCGGGCCCGACTTCCCCACGGGTGCCGTGATCATGGGCTCCGAGGGGATCAGGCAGGCGTACGAGACGGGCAGGGGCATCATCACCGTCCGTGCCAAGGCGCACGTTGAGTCCACCAAGGGCGGCCGCAACAAGCTGGTCTTCACCGAGTTCCCCTACGGCGTCAACAAGGGCACGCTTCAGGAGAAGATCGCCCAGCTGGTGAACGAGAAGCGCATCGAGGGAATCTCCGACATGCGCGACGAGTCCAACCGCAAGGGCCTGCGCCTGGTGATCGAGCTCAAGCAGGGCGCCATCCCCGAGGTCGTGCTCAACAACCTCTACAAGTACTCGTCCCTCCAGACCTCCTTCGGCATCATCGACCTGGCCCTCGTCAACGGCGTGCCCAGGCTCCTCTCGCTGAGGGAGATGCTCCAGTACTACATCGACCACCAGGTCGACGTGGTCACCAGGCGCACCAAGTTCGACCTCGCCAAGGCGAAGGCACGCGCCCATATCCTCGAGGGCCTGCTCCTCGCGCTCGACAACATCGACGAGGTCATCACCATCATCCGCTCGAGCCGCACCGACTCCGAGGCATCCGAGCGGCTCATCGCGCGGTTTGGCTTCACCAAGGAGCAGACCACCGCAATCCTCGAGATGCGCCTGCGTCGCCTTACCGGCCTGGAGCGTGACAAGATCCAGGAGGAGCTCGAGGGGCTCCGTCGTGCCATCGAGTACTACGAGGGGCTGCTTGCCGACCAGCGCAAGATCCTCGAGGTCATCAAGACCGAGATGCGCGAGATAGCGGAGAAGTACGGTGACAAGCGTCGCACCACCATCTCCGACGCCCCGGTCGTCCTCGACGTGGAGGACCTCATCGCCGAGGAGGACATGGTCATCACCGTGACCCACGCCGGCTACGTCAAGCGCCTGCCCGTCGCGACCTACAGGTCCCAGAAGCGTGGCGGCAAGGGCATCCAGGGCCTCTCGCTCAAGGACACGGACTTCGTGGAGGACCTGTTCGTGGCGTCTACGCACGACTACGTCCTGTTCTTCACCAACTTTGGCAAGGTCTACCGCGTCAAGGTGCACGAGCTCCCGATCGGCTCCCGCCACGCCCGCGGTTCGGCCCTGGTCAACGTGCTGCCGCTGGAGGAGGGGGAGCATCCCACCGCGGTCATCACCACGCGCGACTTCCCGACGGACGAGTACCTCATGTTCGCCACGCGCAACGGCATGGTCAAGAAGACCGCGATGAGCGACTACGACAAGAGCCGTCGCGACGGCATCATCGCCATCAACCTCAAGAAGGGCGACGAGCTGGTCAACGTCCGCCGCGTCAAGCCGGGCGAGAGGGTCATCCTCTGCTCCGACGCCGGCAAGGCCATCGTGTTCGAGGAGAGCGAGGTCAGGCCCACCGGGCGTGACACCTCGGGCGTGAGGGGCATCACCCTCAAGGATGGCGCCAAGATGCTGGGCATGGAGATCAGCAACGGCAAGGGTGACCTCCTCGTGGTGACCGAGAGGGGCTATGGCAAGCGCACGCCCGTCTCCGAGTACCCCGTGCACAAGCGCGGCGGACAGGGCGTCGCGACCATCAGCATGACCTCCAAGAAGGGCAACCTGGTGGCCTGCAGGGTCGTCGGCCCCCAGCACGAGCTCATGATGGTCTCGGAGGAGGGCGTTGTCATCAGGGTCAAGAGCTCTGACATCAGCCTGCTCGGCCGCTCAACCCAGGGCGTCAAGATCATGAACCTGGGAGACTCCGACCGTCTCTCCGCCGTTGCCCGCATGGTCGCGCACAAGAAGAAGGCTCCCAAGGCCAAGTACGAGAACCAGGGCATGCTCGACCTCAGCGCCGCGGGTGCCAAGGAGGCTGGCGAGGAGGAACCCGTCGACATCGGCGGCGAGGAGGAGATCGACGAGTCCATGATCGAGGACGACGAGTAGCGCCCTCCTTACGCGAGTGGCTCACGGCGAGGGGTGCGACGAAGCGCGTCGCACCCCTCGCTTTGTATGAAGCCACATGCTCCGACCGAGAAGATGTAGGGGGGAGATGCAATAAAAAAGCCAGGACATACAGCCCTGGCCACATCCAAATCATGGTGGAGACGATGGGGATCGAACCCACGACCTCAGGCTTGCAAAGCCCGCGCTCTCCCAGCTGAGCTACGTCCCCGAATAATAACCGCCCCAACGGCGACTCGGCTAGCGTTGGGGCGACTATTCGCGAAGGAAGTGGTGGGCCCGACAAGGTTCGAACTTGTGACCTCCCGGTTATCAGCCGGACGCTCTGACCAACTGAGCTACGGGCCCAACGCGAGAAGACATATTACTCGAGACTCACAGGCGGGTCAACATCCAATTTGGAAAAAATGTCCCTTGGCACATCTGTGTGTATTCTCGCGTCAAGCCACCCGTTGTTGGGTACCATATGCGACACGATACGCACGAGAGGCAAAGAGGGGCATGTGGCTATGAAGAGGATGGACATCGAGACGGTCGTCGTAGGCGGGGGCCCCGTCACCTCGCTCGTCGTCCTCAAGACCCGCCATCCCCGTGACGGCGAGGCCAGCGAGCAGCTTCCCATTCGCATAGGGCCCGTCGAGGCGACGGCCATCTCCATGGGTGTGGACGATTCCACGCACGACAGGCCCATGACGCACGACCTCATGCTCGACACGATTGGCAGGCTTGGCTCAAGCCTCGACGCCGTTCAGATCGTCGATGTGAGAGGCACCACCTTCTACGCGAAGCTCCTTCTCACCAATGCGAACGGGGCGAGGGTCGAGGTCGATGCGCGCCCCTCCGACGCGCTTGCCCTTGCGGTCCGCGCCCATGTCCCCATTTTTGCCGACGAGGGGGTCATCGAGGCGGCCTCGATGCCCAACTTCGACGCGGTGAAGCGCGACGAGGAGAACCGCGAGCTCGAGCGGTTCCGCGACTTCCTGAAGGACGTCTCGCCTGACGACTTCAAGGAGCAGCAGCGCAAGTAGGCGATGACCATTTGTTCTCCCCGGAAGGGGATGCTGGCTAGAGCCCTCCAGTCATTCGACTGGAGGGCTCTAGTTATCAGATGAGTCGAAAATGGCATAGATTCTGTATCCAGAAATATTTGTAAGCGGCAGCGAATATTCCGCCAACGTTTCTAAATGGGTTAAACATGTTCATCATTCCATGGACGTGACACAATGGTGCGCGCGAGCCAAGGCGGATTCGGCAGGCCGCATGCGCCATGCCATCCCCATGAGCGAGACCGTGTGTCCGGACGTTTTCACCTTTCGCTCGACAGGTTTAAAAGACCGCCTGGCCTCATGCGTGGTGCCTACCATCCTTGCCTAGACACCCTGGCTGGGCAGAGAGATGGGAGTGGCGAATGTCCGAACCAAACATCCTCCTCACGAGGATCGACAACAGGCTCATCCACGGGCAGGTGGGCGTGACGTGGACGCGTACCCTTGGCGCCAACCTGATCGTCGTCGCCGACGACGAGACGGCGTCGGACAAGGTCGTGCAGGAGATCATGAGCATGACGCTGCAGACCTCGGGCGTGGGGGTGCGCTTCTGGACGGTGGACAAGACCATCTCCACCATCCACAAGGCAGCCCCCAGGCAGAAGATCTTCATCGTGGTCAGGACTCCCCACCAGGCTCGCCAACTTGTCGAGGGCGGGGTTCCCATCCACGAGCTCAACGTTGGCAACATGCACTTCTCGGAGGGCAAGCGCGCGATCACGAAGAAGGTTTACGTGGACGACGCCGACCTCGCCGACTTCAAGGCGATCGAGGAGGCTGGTGTCGACGTCTACATCCAGGACGTTCCGGGTGCGGTCAAGGAACGCATCCGCTACGACGTTTAGCACCACGTTGGTATTGGTCTGCGAACAGGGAGGTACGAGCGTATGCCAGTGACACTGGGGCAGGGGTTGGCCCTCACCTTGATGGCCATCGTCTGCGGCATAGATTTTTGGCTCGAGGGGTTCTACATCTTCAGACCCATCATCGTCTCGTCCATCACGGGCCTGATCCTTGGTGACCCGACCACGGGAATCATCTGTGGCGGCATAACGGAGCTGGCCTTCGCAGGCCTCACCCCGGCTGGTGGCACCCAACCGCCCAACCCGGTGCTCGCGGGCGTGATGGCGGTGGTCATCGCCCATACCACGGGAACCAAGCCCGCGGCGGCAATGTCCCTCTCGCTTCCCTTCAGCTTCCTCATGCAGTACGTGATCCTGCTCTGCTACTCCGCCTTCTCGTTCTTCATGGGGCCGGCGGACGAGGCGGCAAAGAAGGGTGACACTGGCAAGATCGTGCAGATCAACATCGTGTGCACGGCCATCGTTGCCCTGCTCTACGGCGTGATCGTCTTCCTGTGCGCCTACGTTGCCCAGGACGCGATGAAGACGCTGGTCGAGAACCTGCCCGACTGGCTTGCCCATGGCTTCGAGGTCACCGGCGGCGTGCTCCCGGCGATTGGCTTCGCGATGCTCCTCAACGTCATGTTCACCGTCGAGTTCCTGCCCTTCCTGCTGATCGGCTTCGTCATGGCCTCGTTCCTCAACTTCTCGAACCTGCTGCCCGTCGCCGTCGTGGGCCTCGCCCTGGCGCTCTTTGTGTACTCGATCGATGACAACCGCGACAAGGCAGTGAAAGAGGCTCTCGCGGAGGCTCGCGTGAACGGTGGGGAGGATGAGGAAGATGGCATCTAACGACAAGGAGCTCATGGACGACACCCCCGCCAAGGAGGAGGGTGGCAAGGTCCTCACGCATGCCGACATCACCAAGATGGCATACAGGACCATATTCCTGCAGGCATCCTTCAACTACGAGAGGATGCAGGCGGGCGGCTGGCTGCTCACGATGCTGCCCTACCTCAAGCGGATCTACAAGGATGATCCCCAGGGCCTTGCGGACGCCATGTCCGACAACCTTGAGTTCATCAACACGAGCCCGCACATCGTAGGCTTCCTCAACGGCCTCGTCCTCGCCATGGAGGAGGCGCACCAGCCGCGCAGCATGATCAGGAACATCAAGGTCGCGCTCTTCCCGCCCCTCGCAGGCATCGGAGACGCCATCTTCTGGTTCACGCTCCTGCCCATCCTCGCGGGCATCTGCTCGTCCATGGCGATGGAGGGAAGCCCTGTTGGCCCCATCCTGTTCTTCCTCGTCTACCTGGCCCTGTTCCTCATCAGGCCCCTGTGGGCGCACATGGGCTACGGCCTGGGCGTCAAGGCGATCGGCAAGCTCAAGGAGGCGTCCGCCAAGATCGGCAAGGCCGCAACCGTCCTTGGCTGCACGGTGCTCGGTGGTCTGATTGCATCGTACGTGAGCATCAGCATCCAGACCGTGGTGCAGGTCAACGAGAACGCCAAGGTCGCGATCCAGACTGACGTCTTGGACAAGATCTTCCCCAACATGCTGGCGTTTGGCTACGTCTTCCTGATGTACTACTTCATCAAGAAGCGCCAGGCCAACCCGGTCGTCCTCATCCTCGTCACCTTTGGGCTGAGCATCCTCCTGTCCTTCTTCGGGATCCTCTAGAGTCTCGTCTCAAAAGGGGAGAGGGGCGTCTGCCGTGGCAGGCGCCCCTCTCCACGTATGCGGGCGGCGCATGGCGAATGCCGGGCTAGTCGATCCTCTCGACGCGCGTGCCCTCCGAGAGCCTCCTGGCGTCTTCCATGTCAAAGTGTCCGGTGTACTTTGAGAGGCAGTTGGCGGACGCACAGCCCATGGCAAAGCGCAGCTGCTCGGGACGGGGCATGCCTCTCGCCATTGCAACCGCAAACGCGCCGACCATCGTGTCTCCTGAACCGACTGGGTTCACCACGTCGATCTTGGGCGAGAGGCCCCTGAACACGCCGTCGTCGCAGGCCATGATGGCACCATCCCCTCCAAGGGACACCACGACCTGCTCCACGCCGCCCTCGTGCAGCTCCGCGGCAGCCTCCGCGACCTCGCCCATGCTCGTGACCGTTCGGCCCAGGAGCTGGCCTATCTCGTCGGCGTTGGGCTTGACCATGGTGGGATGGGCCTTCACCCCGCACTTGAGGAGCGCCCCGGAGGTGTCGAGGATGCAGGGCGTTCCCGTGCCGCGCACCAACTCGACGAGTCCCGCGTAGTCGTCCGCCGAGACGCCCCGCGGCACACTGCCGTCGATGGTGACCACTGACGCCTGGGCGGCGATTGAGAGGAGCCTCTCCCTCATGAGGGCGAACTCGTCGGCGCTCACCTCGCGACCGGGCTCGAGGAACTCTGTCGAGGTCTCGTTTTCGTCGAGCACGTTGACGCAGCAGCGCGTCTCGGCGGCGACCCGCACGAAGTCCTCCGGGATTCCATCGCGCTCCAGCAGCTCGCAGAGGAGGCGACCGTTGTTGCCTCCCACGAATCCGGTTGCCACGACCCTCTCCCCACACGTCGCGACGGCACGTGCGGCATTGAGTCCCTTGCCGCCCGCGGTGTCTGTGCAGTCGAGGACACGCATGACGGTCCCGACCTCCAGGCGGCCCGCGATCCTGTAGGCCTTGTCAATAGAGGCGTTGAGCGTGACGGTGCAGATCATCAGTCCTCCAATGCTCGATTGCCCTGACGCCTGACCCGGGGTGGGACGGACAAGGGCGTCTCCCAAAGTCAAAAATAGGCATACCTTGTTATGGTCAACTAATACCAGTTCCTGAAAATTACAAAGACGCGTCACAATTGAGGTAAAGCCAAGACAGCATCATAGTAAGAATACGTTGGGGCCACCAGCGATTTGCATCCAATAGAGGGTAATTGAGACCGTTCGATATGCTGAAATAGGATGTTTGACGGGTGAATGGATGCAAACTGGCGGCGAACGTTACCTAAGACAAAAGACAGTCACGGAACCTTCGCTTTTGTGACATCATGCAACCACGTGAAGAAACTGGTCTGTGGTTGTAACCAGTTGGAGACCACAGGGAAAACGTCGGGACACGAGTTCGAAAAGCGATGCTCGTTGGTGGTCGTTTTTGTGTCAGGGGATTTTCAAGAGGCACTCAAGTGGTTAACGAGGTGCCTTTGGGCCACGGGCTCCGGCATACCATCGGAGCCACGACAGGAGAGCCAGGAGAGAGGATCGGCACATGGTAGGTTGCATCATCACCGGACACGGGACCTTTGCCGAGGGAATGCTCGGAGCCTTCGAGATGATTGCGGGCCCACAGGACGCTCTGGTTGCGGTTCCCTTCCACGAGGACGAGGCAGCCGACTTCCCGGGAAAGCTGGCCGCCGCAATCGATGGCCTTCTTGCCAAGGGCGAGGTCGTTGTGTTCACGGACCTCATGGGGGGGACGCCCTTTAACCAGAGCATGATGCAGGCGGCCCAGAAGGGCGGCGTCCAGGTGGTGAGCGGAACCAACCTCCCCATGCTGCTCGAGGCGGTCATGTCCAGGGACGAGTCCTCCACCGCCCAGGACATCTGCGGGGTCGCAGTCGAGGCTGGGCAGACGGGCGTCGCGCACGCCCAGCTCCCGACGGAGGACCTTGGCGCTGACGGCGAAGAGGAGGATGGAATCTGATGGAATCCCTCAACTCCCAGATCCTTGCCTCGTCAATAGTCCTTCTCGTCCTCCTGACCGTCGTCGTGGTCATCTACTTTGCCGTCAGCTCGTCCAAGGCCAAGAAGCAGAAGCAGTACTACGAGGACCTTCACCGAGACCTCAAGAAGGGACAGAAGGTCGCATTTGGCGGGGGCCTGTACGGAGAGATCGTTCGCCTGGGGACCGAGACGTGCGACATCAAGGTCAAGTCTGGTGCCGTGATCGAGGTTTCCCGCTACGCAATCCAGGAGATCGTCAAGTAACGAGCTGCCCAACAGACGGGTTGGGAGAAAGGATTGGTGAGACTCATGGCAGAGCCGAACATCGTGTTGGTAAGAGTAGACAACCGCCTCATCCACGGGCAGGTCGCCACGCAGTGGACGAGCACCGTGGGGGCGAACCTCCTGCTCGTGGCCAACGACGAGGTCGCTAAGAGCAAGATGCGCCAGAACCTGATGAACATGGCAGCGCCTCAGGGAGTCGCGACCAGGTACTTCTCCATCCAGAAGACCATCGACGTCATCCACAAGGCGGCACCCCGCCAGCACATCATGATCATCGTCGAGACCCCGGAGGACGCTCTTCGCCTGGTCGAGGGTGGCGTGCCCATCAAGAAGCTCAACATCGGCAATATGCACATGTCCGAGGGCAAGAGGCAAGTCGCCACGTCCGTCGCGGTGAATGACGAGGATGTCGCGGCCTTCAGGTCCCTCCAGGATCATGGCGTGGAGCTCGAGATCAAGCGCGTCCCATCGACCCCAACCGAGTCGACCGAGAAGCTCTTCGAGTAGTCGCTGGCAACAACCGACTTTGGTACTTACACCGGGCGTTAGGGGAAGGCGCGCGGTGTGGCACAAGCTTTGCAAATTCACGGGCAATGCAGTTCGAAAGGAGGAACAGGGATGGAGTATTCGATTCTTCAAGTCGTTCTCGTCTTCATCGTCACGTTCATCGCGGCAATCGACCAGTTCAGCTTCCTTGAGTCCTTGTACCAACCCCTCGTCACGGGAATGGTCATAGGCCTGATCCTGGGCGACGTGCAGACCGGCCTCATCGTTGGCGGCACGTACCAGCTGATGACCATCGGCAACATGCCTATCGGAGGTGCCCAGCCGCCCAACGCGGTCATCGGCGGCATCATGGCGGCGATCCTCGCCATCACGCTTCACCTTGATGCCAACGTTGCCGTTGCCACCGCAATTCCGTTCTCCCTGCTCGGCCAGTACGGTGTGACCCTGATCTTCACCCTCATGTCTCCCCTCATGAGCAAGTGCGACCAGTACGCCGCCGAGGCCAATCCTAAGGGCATCGAGCACATCAACTACCTGTCCATGTGCCTCCTCGGCCTGATCTTTGGCACCGTCGTCACCCTGTTCTTCATCGGTGGCCAGAGCGTCGGCCAGACCGTCGTCAACGCGATTCCCGAGTGGCTCAACAACGGCCTCTCCGCCGCGGGCGGCATGATGCGCTTCGTCGGCTTCGCGATCCTGCTCAAGTTCATGATGAACAAGGACATGTGGGGCTTCTACTTCCTCGGCTTTGCCCTTGCCATCGTCGTCTCTAACATCTCGGCACTCGCCACCCCCGGCCTGCTCATCCTTGCCCTCATCGGCTTTGGCTTCGCCTATTGGGACTACCAGCAGAACACCGAGCTTGGCGGCGCTACCGCAGCTTCTATGAATGACGGAGGTGAAGAGGATGGCATCTAAGGAGACCGAGGCGCAGAAGGTCAATCGCTTCGAGGGCGTCACCCAGTATCAGGACCTCACGCCCGCACCCGACCTCGACCAGAAGACGCTCAACCAGATGGCATGGCGCTCCTGCTTCCTCCAGGCGTCGTTCAACTACGAGCGCATGCAGTCGGCAGGCTGGCTCTACTCCATCCTCCCGGGCCTCGAGAAGATCCACACCAACAAGGATGACCTTGCCCTCTCGATGACCCACAACATGGAGTTCTTCAACATCCACCCGTTCCTCGTCACCTTCGCCATGGGCATCATCCTGTCCATGGAGCAGAAGAAGGTCGACATCCCGACCATCCGCGCGGTCCGCGTCTCGCTCATGGGCCCGCTCGGCGGCATCGGTGACGCCCTGTTCTGGATGACGCTCGTGCCCATCACGGCGGGCATCTGCTCCAACATGGCAATCTCGGGTAACATCTTTGGCCCCATCCTGTTCCTGATCATCTTCAACGCGGTCCAGTTCGCACTGCGCTTCGGCCTCATGAACTGGTCCTACAAGATGGGCATGAACGCGCTCGACTACCTCATGGAACACATGAAGGCATTCACGCGCGCAGCCTCCATCCTGGGCGTCTTCGTCGTTGGCTGCCTGACCGTCACCATGGGCGGCACCCAGATCAACGTGCAGATTCCCAATGGCACCACCGAGTCCTACGTGGCCAAGACCGCGGTCGTTCCAACTGGTGACGTCAAGAAGTTCGAGGTCATCAAGAAGAGCGACGACGGCAAGGACACCACCCTCACCGGTATGGTGGACAAGGACGGCAACGCCCTCACCACCACGGACGCGGACGGCAATGCGGTCACCGCAGGCGCCACCGACCTTGGCAACGGCATGAGCGAGGTCACCTACATGGAGACGCAGGAGACCCCCGTCACCATCGACCTTGCCAGCATCCTCGACAGCATCTGCCCCAAGCTCGTCCCGCTGGCGATCGTCATGCTGCTCTACTACCTGTTCGCCAAGAAGAACTTCACGCCTATGAAGGGCATCGTCCTCGTCCTCATCATCGGCATCGTGGGCGCCGGCCCGTTTGGTCTGTGGCCCAGCATCTGGGGCTAGCCCAGAGCGAGTCTCCCCTGGGGTGCGCGGACGCAGTGCCCGCGCACCCCTCCTTGGGACGGCAGCCGTCCCGTCTTCCACGCAGAAGGCCCACATTCCGTTGGCGAGACTTGGCCTACTGTGATGTTCGCACCGCGGGAGAAAGGCGTGAAGATGGCAAGCGGGACATACGGACAGCCGCTCTACGTCCAGTTGGTGGACGCACTCAGGGAGAAGATTGACAGCGACATGGAGCCCGGGGACCTGCTGCCCTCCGAGCGCGAGCTGTCAGAGCACTATGGTCTCTCACGCACCACTGTTCGTCAGGCCCTCCGCGAGCTCGAGTCCATGGGGCTCGTCGACAGGCGCCACGGTAAGGGCACCTTCGTCGCCGAGCCGCATGTGGAGGCGACCAACCTCTCCGGAACGTACAGCTTCACCGAGCAGATGCGCAGGCTCGGCCGCAACCCCAGCACCCAGATCATCGACTTCGGCGTGGTTGATGCTCCAAAGCAGGTCGCGAGCAACCTCGACCTTCCCCTTGGCGGGATGGTCTACAGCTTCAGGCGCCTGCGTCTCGCGGACGGGGTCCCCATGATGGTCGAGCGCACCTACCTGCCCGCGAGCGTGTTCCCCGGGCTCACGAGCGAGCTCCTTGAGCACAACCCCCTCTACGACGTGATCGAGAAGAGGTACGGGGTGATCATCCGGGAGGCAAAGGAGGAGTTCAGCGCAAGCCTCGCCAGCGGCGAAGAGGCGTTCAGGCTGGGCATCTCCGAGGGGTCGGCCGTCCTCAGGCTGGTGAGACGGACGCGCGACGACGTCGGCCAGATCGTGGAGTACACGCACAGCGTTGCGAGGGCAGACCAGTTCAAGTACAAGATCACCCACTACAGGGGGCAGCCGACAGGCTGACCCGAAAGGAGAGAGACATGTTCGAGAAGGACAAGGATACCCTGCTCAAGATGGGTGCCGAGATCACCACGCGCGAGATCAAGCAGCAGCCCGATCTGTGGGAGGACACGCTCGGGATCTACGACGACAACAAGGCCGCCATCGACGAGTTCGTCGCCCGCGCGAAGGCGCTCGGCGGCTCCAAGAAGACCCACGTCGTCTTCACCGGCGCCGGCACCTCCGCCTATGTTGGCGACACCCTCGTGCCATATCTGCGCCACGCGGGTGACAACGAGAGCTTTGAGTTCCAGGCCCTCGCCTCGACGGACATCGTGAGCGCCCCCTACGACTACCTCCGTCCCGATGACCCCACGGTGCTCGTGTCGTTTGCCCGCAGCGGCAACAGCCCCGAGAGCCTGGCTGCCGTCGAGAGGGCCGGCCAGGTCGTGAGGGACCTTCTCTACCTCAACATCACCTGCGCCCCCGAGGGCAAGCTCGCCGTGCAGTTCGAGGATCACGAAGGTGCCCTCACACTTCTCATCCCCAGGGCAAACGACCAGGGCTTTGCCATGACCGGCAGCTACAGCTGCATGGAGCTCCTCTCCAACATGATCTTTGACCAGGCGACCCGTGAGGAGAAGGGCGACTGGGTCAAGGTTGCGGCGGCCATGGGCCGCGATGTGGTGGCACGCGAATCCGAAATCCAGAAGGTCCTGGCCGGCGACTTCGACCGCATCACCTACCTGGGCTCCGGTGCCCTCGGCGCCATGACGCGCGAGGCGCAGCTCAAGATCCTTGAGCTCACCGCTGGCAAGATCGCCACGTCGTACGACACGTCAATGGGTTACCGCCACGGGCCCAAGTCCTTCGTGAACGAGAGGACGCTCGTCTTCGACTTCGTGAGCAACGACCGGTACACCCGTCAGTACGACCTTGACATCCTGCACGAGATCGCGGGCGACGGCATAGCGCAGCACACGATGGGAATCCAGCAGCAGTCCGGCGAGCTCTTCGAGGGCGAGTCCTTCACCTTCTCCGCTGACTACGACGCGCTGCCCGAGGGCTACCTTGCGCTCCCCTTTGTCATGTTTGCCCAGACGGTGGCGCTCAACGCGTCCATCAAGGTGGGAAACACGCCCGATACCCCTTCTCCCACCGGAACCGTCAACCGTGTCGTGAAGGGCGTCACCATCCACCCGCTCGAGGCGTAGGGAGGGGCAATGACTTCGTATTCCATTCATGCTGAGAGGTTCGTCCTCCCCGGGTGCGTGAAGGGGCCCGGGTATCTTGCGGTGAGTGACGGAAGATTTGGCGCGTACTCTGACGAGAAACCCGCGGGCGAGGTCCTGGAGCTTGGTGACGCATGGGTGGCACCCGGCTTCGTGGACACGCACATCCATGGGTTCCACAACCACGCAACGACCGACGTCGACCCCGACGGCATCAACGAGGCGAGCCACGCCCTTGCACAGCGCGGGACCACGGCATGGCTCCCCACCACGTTCACCGACGACGTCGAGCGGATAGGGGACCAGTGCGCCGCCATCGCCGACGCCGTCGACTCCCGCGGCGAGGGCTTCGTCGGGGCGCGAATCCCCGGCATCTACCTGGAGGGTCCGTTCTTCACGCTCAAGCACAAGGGCGCGCAAAACCCCAAGTACCTCATGCCGCCGTCGTACGATGTGTTTGCCAAGTGGCAGGAGCGTGCCCGCGGCCTCATCGTCAAGAGCGCGCTCGCCCCGGAGTATCCCGAGGCGCCGGAGTATGTCGCCCGTCTCGCCCGGGAGGGTGTCGTGACCTCCCTCGGGCACTCCGACGCAACGTACGAGCAGTGCCTGGCCTCGGTCAACGCGGGTGCGACCGTCTTCGTCCACACCTATAACGGCATGAGGGGGCTCCACCACCGCGAGCCGGGCGTCGTGGGATGCGCCATGGTCACCCCCGACACCTATGCAGAGCTCATCTGCGACGGCCACCACGTGGTTCCCGCGGCGGCCGCGGCGATGGTCCTCGCAAAGGGCTGGCAGCACGTCGCGCTCATCACCGACTGCCTTGGCTGCGGAGGAATGCCCGAGGGCAACTACATGAGCGGCGGGCTCCCGGTGGTCATGAAGGGCGGCGTCTGCTACCTCGCCGACATGAGCAGCATTGCGGGGTCCGTGCTCTGCCTGCACCAGGCCGTCAAGAACGTCTACGACTGGAACATCGTCACCGCCGAGCAGGCGATTCGCATGGCCACGGAGATTCCGGCCGTCTCGTCCAACATCGCCGACGTGTGCGGATTCATCAAGCCTGGACGCCACGCGGACTTCGTCGTCCTGGACCGCGAGCTCAACCTCGCCAGGACCTACCTCGATGGCATCGAGGTCGCAACGGACTAACGCTCGCACGAGAGTGCCCAAGACGGGGCCATCCGCGTCAGGCGGGTGGCCCCGTTTGCGTTCCCGCCACGTCCGCCCTGAAGTACTATTGACCCGTTGACGAGGGGAAGGATGGGCCAATGGCTGACAAGGAAGGGAACTCTCGGAGTCGCCGCGAGGGCGTCTCCCCAGAGCTTGACCTGATGAGCACAACGCTCATGGGAGACGCATTCGATGCGCTCGCCAGGGGAGAGGAGCTTAACGTCCTCCTGGTGATGCAGGACGGCGACGGCAACCTGGCCTCCTACGAGTTTGCCGACGATGGCCCGCAGGCCTGTCTCGACGCGGCGCGCGACAAGGTCGTCCGCACCGTGGAGGGCGACGGCGACTCGTCCGCCGGCATCGCCCTGCCCGTGCGCTATGCAATCGCGTACGAGGCATCCATCGCCGACGAGACGGGCGCATATCTCCCCGCGGTTCTCCTCGAGTTTGGCGAGAGGGGCTACCGCAGCTACTCGGCGTACTCCTTTGTGGACGGCGTGGGAGAGGGCGAGGATTTCCGCTGGACGGACCCCGCCCCGGCGGGGGAGTTGGATCCCCTCATCTGACAACAAGCAGTTTAGGTGGAATGGCACCGTCCTTACGCACGCATGGGCAAGACTGATATACAGTGCGTGAGTCTCGGAATCGAAGAATCCGCAGGTAGACGGCTTGCATAAACCGTCACCGTCCCAAATTGACCCAAATCAACCCATGTACGGATGCTCCACGTACGCCTGGGCGAGCGGAACAACCAGGTCCGCCACGTGCGGTCGGTCGTAGTGCCGCCCCGTCACCCCAGGCGCCAGGTGCCCCATGAGACGCTCCGCCACCGACGCGTCAAGGCCGAGCGTGTACGCCATGGTCGTCCTCCAGGAGGAGCGCAGCGTCTGCGGCGGCAGGTAGCGCAGCCCCGCGCCCTCCACGACCCGGCGCCAGATGCGTATCAGGCGCGACGTGCCCATGCACTCGGCCCCCTCGCACGAGAGCCAGGCCACGCCCGAGTCGCGGCGCGCCTCCGCTATCTCGCGGAGCCTGCGGGCGGGGGCGCCGGCCACGGCGGCCACCCTCACGCTCTGCGGGGTCTTGAGCGCCCCGTCCGGGCCGACGCTGCCGTCACGAGCCCCCACGGTGCGCAGGACGCGCACGGTCGCCACGTCCACGCCCCCGCACTCCCCGCAGACGACGTCCCCAACCATGACGGCGAGGGACTCGCCGACGCGCAGCCCGCCGAACGCCATGAGCAGGAACGCGGCCTCGCAGGGAATCCCCCTCAGCGCGCCCCAGACCGCCGCGAGGTCGCCGGTGGTGTAGGAGTCGCGCTCGCGGGGGCGGTCGCGCGGCATGTCGAGCGCCGCCCTGGTCGGGCTCTGGCCCTCCCACCCGTGGAGCGTGGCGCGGTCGTAGATGGAGGACAGGAGCGTCCTGCAGCCAACGGCGACAGGGCGGGACATCCCGCGCATCCAGTCCTCGAGCGCCGCCGGAGTGACCTCCGAGAGCCTGCAGGAGCCCCAGCGCGGACCCACGTGCGCCCTCCACGCGCTGTCGCGCTGCCTGCGGGTGTTGCGGCTCATGGTGCCCTCGGCACACCGCCTGTCGGCCCACTCGACCCACCAGGTGTCGTGCGCCTGCGCGACGGTCGGGTCAACGGAGGCGGTGTCGGCGTCGTGCTCGACGCGACGCAGGGAGCGGACGTACTCGGCGTCCCTGCGCGTGCCGTACACCTCCTCGGAGATCCTCCTGTAGCCCCTTCCGTCGTGGACGTCGCCCCAGTAGCGGAGGCGGTAGTGCCCCCTGGCGACGCGGGTCAGGCTCCCCCATGCAGAGCGTGGCATAATGTCAATCATCCGCCTCTCGGTAGTCGCGGAGCTTCCCCCACGGGTCCTGGCCGACCCGTGGGGGCCTTTTTTGTGCCTAGATCTCGAAGTCGAAGGGCACCGAGTACCAGACCACCTCCCCGATGATCGTGATGGTCTGGGTCCCCTCCACGGTCCTGTCGTAGACCATCGGGTGGAATGTCGGGTCGGTCGAGTCTGGGTCGAGCTCGAGCCCGTTCTCGAGGACGCGCACGCGCTTCACCGTGGCGGAGTCGCCGTTGACGCACACGGCGTAGACGTGCCCTCCCGATATCGGGTCGCGCATCTCAGGGTCCACGAGGGCGAGCGCGCCGTTCGGCAGGACCCGGTTCATGCTCTCGCCCTCGACCTCGAGGTAGAAGGCCCTGGGATGCCTGTCGAGCATGCGGGACGGGCACGGGAAGCCGTAGTCGCCCTCCTCCATCTCGAGAGGTGTCCCGGCGGCGATGTGGCCGTAGACGCGCAGCTCGACGCTGGAGAAGTCGCCGTCGTCCTCGGCCCTCGCCTCGCGGGTGGAGAAGAGCGCCGTCACGGGCACCCCGAAGAGGCGGGCGACTTCCTTCACGCGGTCGTACTTAGGGAGCGTGCCCCTGGACTCCCATGCGGCGACGGCACCGTTTGTCACGCCGACCATCTCCGCGAACTCCCTCTGCGACCAACCCTTCGAGGCCCTGAGCCTCGCGATGTTGTCACCGAAAGTGCTCATAGAAAATCGCCTCCATGACCTCATGCTCAATGCAGTTGAGCACATCATACTTGGTTGGCAAAAAATAGTTAGAAGAAAGCGTTGACACTTAATAAGTTATAGCTAATATCTGAATTGCTAAAAGTAATTAAGCGCATGGGGAGGTGAGACATGGACGGCATGAAGATGCGCGAGCTTCGCAAGGCGTCCGGGAAGACGCTGCGGGAGGTCTCCATCGAGAGCGACGTCACCGAGGCGCAGATCCTGAACATCGAGAACGGGAGCACGAGGGAGCCGAGGATAACGACCCTCGTCGCGATAGCGCGCGCGATCGGGTGCAAGGTGGGCGACTTCCTGGACGAGGACGAGTAGCCGCGAGAAGAGAGCGGCCCCCATGGGGGGCATCCCACGAGGGCCATGGCACGAAAGGAGATTCGAATGCCACGCACAGACGATAGCAGAGACGAGGTGCGCAGGGCCTACCTGATCGGAATGGTCACCGGGCTTGGCATCTCGCGCAACGGGACGCTCGGAGCCGAGGGCGAGGAGCTCGCGAGGGTCTGCGACAGGATCTACCGCGAGCACATGGCGGGGCTGCTCACAGCCTGGTCGGAGGTCGTGCGCGAGAGCACAGACGACCTCGCGGACGCCCTGACGTTCGAGACGGACCTGCGCGGGCTGCTCGGCGCCCTGGGGGTCGGTCGCGATGAGTAGGCGCGACAGCTGGTGGAGGGCCTACGACGAGTACGGCCAGTGGGGATTCACCGACCGCGGGGCCTACCTCGCGATGGCGGCGATGGCGGCGATGCTGCTCCTCGCGGCATGGCTCGAGGGTGCCCTGGGGTGCCTCGCATGAGCGGCGGGTACCGGGCGGAGCTCACGTACTCGGTGCGCGAGCTGCACGAGATGACGGGCGTGCCCACGTCGGTGATCTACCGGGCCATACGCACCGGTCGGCTCGCCGGGAGACCGCTCCCGGGCTTCGCGCGCGGGACGCGGGTCAAGGAGAGCGAGGCCGCGCGCTACTTCGGATGGGCAAAGAAGGAGGAGGACAAGTGAGCGTCAAGATAGACAGCCTCGAGCTCGAGAACGTGAAGCGCGTCCGCGCGGTCGAGCTCGAACCGTCAAGGGACGGCCTGACCGTCATAGGCGGGCGCAACGGGCAGGGCAAGACCAGCGTCCTGGACGCGATCATGTGGGGGCTTGGCGGCAACCGCTTCAGGCCCGACGAGCCGAACCGCAGGGGCGCGGCGACTCCCGCCCACGTGCGCATCGAGCTCAGCAACGGCCTGGTGGCCGAGCGCAGGGGTCGCTCGGGAGCCCTCCGCGTGACCGACGAGACGGGGAAGAAGGCGGGGCAGGCGCTGCTGGACGAGTTCGTGAGCCAGCTCGCGCTCGACCTCCCGCGCTTCATGCGCGGGTCGGACGCCGAGAAGGCGACCGCGCTCCTGCACACGCTGGGGATAGACGAGCAGCTCGCGGCGCTCGACGGGCAGATCCGCGGGACCTACCAGGACAGGCAGCTCGCCGGGCGCGACGCCAAGGCCAAGCGCGCCTACGCCGACAGGCTCCCACGACACGACGACGCCCCGGACGAGCCGGTGAGCGTGGCCGACCTCGTGAGGGAGCAGCAGGGGATACTCGCACGCAACGGAGAGCGCCAGCGCAAGCGCGACCGCGCCACACAGCTGCGCTCGCAGGTCGAGGCCGACAGGGACGAGGTAGACGCGAAGCGCGAGTCCGTCGAGGACGCCACGCGCAGGCTCGCGGAGGCAAGGAGGCGCCTTGAGGACGCGAACGCCCGACTCATGCAGGACTCCGCAGACCTCGAGGACGCCAGCAAGACCGCGTCGCAGCTCGAGGACGAGTCGACGGCCGAGATAGAGGCATCCATCGCGTCGGTCGAGGAGACCAACCGCAAGGTGGCGGAGAACCGGGAGCAGGTCCGCGCGGCCGAGGCGGCGGCCGAGGCAAAGGCGGGATACGACGAGCTCACGGACAGGCTCGAAGGGCTGCGCGAGCAGCGCCGCTCGCTCCTCGACGGAGCCCCGCTCCCGCTCGACGGGCTGTCCATCGACGAGGAGGGGCGGCTCACGTACATGGGCCACACCTGGGGCGACATGAGCGGCTCAGAGCAGCTGCGCGTGGCCACCGCCATCGTCCGCGCGACCAAGCCGGACTGCGGGTTCGTCCTGGTGGACGAGCTCGAGCAGATGGACCCGGAGACGCTCGCCGACTTCGGCGCATGGGCGGAGTCAGAGGGGCTCCAGGTCATTGGGACCAGGGTGGCGGCGGACGACACCTGCACCGTCGTCATAGAGGACGGCATGGTCGGTGGCGAGCCGGCTGGAGCCGGGGAGCCCGCCGCCAAGCCCGCGTACAAGCCAATCTAGGAGGGACGCCAATGCCATTCGAGATCACATGCGGCGTGCGGCGCACGGCGCTCAGGGTCGTGGTCTACGGCCCGGAGGGAATCGGCAAGTCGAGCCTCGCAGCCCAGTTCCCAGACCCGGTCTTCATCGACGTGGAGGGCGGCACCAACCAGCTCCCCGTCGCAAGACTCCCGAGACCGTCCAGCTGGACGATGCTCCAGCAGGAGGTCGAGGCGGTACGCGCCGGCGAGGTCGGGTGCTCGACCCTCGTCATAGACACCGCGGACGCGGCGGAGGCGCTCTGCACGCGCGACCTGCTAGCACGGAACGGGAAGGGCTACACCTACCTCGCCGAGAGCTTCGGCGGGTTCCTCGACCAGCTCGGGCTCGTCGTGGACTGCGGCGTGAACGTGGTAGTTGTGAGCCACGCGATCATGCGAAAGTTCGAGAGGCCGGACGAGTCGGGGGCCTACGACCGCTTCGAGCTGAAGCTGTCAAAGAAGGTCGCGCCCATGGTCAAGGAGTGGGCCGACATGGTCCTCTTCTGCGACTACAAGACCTACGTAACCGTGGACAAGAGCGGCAAGGCCAAGGCGAGCGGCGGCACCCGCGTCATCCGCACGACCCACGCGCCCCAGTGGGACGCCAAGAACCGTTTCAATCTCCCGGACGAGCTGCCGCTCGAGTGGGACTCGATCGCGGCGGTCGTGCCCGACATGAGGGCGGGCGAGGCGGATGGCCCGGACCACGGGCCTGGGGCGAAGGCGGACGAGGCTGAGCCTGAGCCGGCAGGGCAAAGGCCCAGTCCTGAGGCAAGGCCAAAGCCCAAGCCAAAGCCCAAGAAAGCGGCGAACGCCGCCGATGACCCGCGGGACTCGTACCCCGAGCGCATGCGGGCGCTGACGGACCTCATGCGGCGCGACGGGGTCACCGACGCCGAGCTCAGGAAGGTGGTCGCCCACTCCGGGAACTTCCCCGAGTCGTGCCCGGCGACCGACTACGAGCAGGGGTTCGTCGACTACCTCGTGGCTGGATGGGACACCATCCTCGCGCGCGTCTCGACCATGCGCATCGAGGAGGAGAAGGCGATGGTGCACGAGCCGCTCGAGGTCGGCGAATAGGAACCAGGCAATCGGCACAGACAAAGGAGCAAAACGTATGGCAGACATCAGCAGCGACGCGCTCGGCTGGGACGACGAGGCGCAGGCGGTCGACTCGGAGTACACGATCCTCACGCCGGGCACCTACAGCTACCGCGTGGACGGGTTCCAGCGCGGCCACTTCGACGGCAGCGACAAGATGGGCGCCTGCCCCATGGCGACGCTGGACCTCGCGTGCGCGAACGCCAGGGGCGAGCAGTCCACGGTGAGCACGAGGCTCTACCTCTCGAAGAGGCAGATGTGGAAGCTCACGGCCTTCTTCAAGTCGGCGCGGCTCATCCCGCTCGACCTCACGGACGGGGCGGCCTACAGGATGCCCTGGGACAAGGTGGTCGGCGCGACCGGCGAGGTCGAGATCGCGAACCGCGAGTACAAGGGGCGCACCTACAACGACGTGAGGCGCTTCGTGGTCCCGGACGCCCCCAAGAAGACCTACGGGGCGCTCTAGGATGGGCCTCCGCGACTACCAGGAGCGGGCCGTGGAGGCCGTCTTCCGCGAGTGGGGGTCCGGCCACCACCGGACCCTGCTCGTCCAGGCGACCGGCACGGGAAAGACCGTCTGCTTCGCCGAGGTCGTGCGCCGCGTCGCGGAGCGCGGGGGGCGCTCCCTCGTGCTCGCGCACAGGGGCGAGCTGCTTGACCAGGCAGCCGACAAGATCTCGCGCATGACGGGCCTCGCGTGCTCCGTGGAGAGGGCCGACCAGACCAGCGTGGGCACGTGGAACCGCGTGACCGTGGGCTCCGTCCAGACGCTCATGCGCGAGGACAGGCTCATGGCGCTCCCGCCCGACCGCTTCGCGTGCGTCGTGGTGGACGAGGCACACCACGCGGTCTCCGACTCGTACAGGCGCATCCTCGGCCACTTCGCGGGCGCCGACGTGCTTGGCGTGACGGCGACGGCCGACCGCGCCGACAGGCGCGACCTCGGCGAGGTCTTCGACTCCATCGCGTTCGAGTACGGGCTCGCCCAGGCCGTGCGCGACGGGTGGCTCTGCCACATCGAGGCGCAGACGCTGCCTCTCTCCGTTGACATCTCCGGCGTCTCGACGCAGGCGGGCGACTACGCCGCCGGACAGCTCGGGGACGCGCTCGACCCATACCTGGACGCCATCGCCGACCAGATGGCCGACGTGTGCCGGGAGCGCCGCACCGTGGTCTTCCTGCCGCTCGTGCGCACCGCCAGGGCCTTCGCCGAGCGCCTGCGTGCGCGCGGCCTCACGGCCTGCGAGGTCGACGGGCAGAGCGAGGACAGGGACGAGGTGCTCGCCGACTACCAGGCGGGGCGCTACCAGGTGATGTGCAACTCGATGCTGCTCACGGAGGGATGGGACTGCCCGGCGGTCGACTGCATCGTGATGCTCCGCCCGACCAAGAGCAGGAGCCTCTATGCCCAGTGCGTCGGGCGCGGGACCAGGCTCGCCCCGGGCAAGGACCACCTGCTCCTGCTGGACTTCCTCTGGATGACCGGGCGCCACGAGCTGTGCCGGCCCGCCACCCTCGTGGCCAAGACCCCCGAGGTCGAGGCGAGGATGACCGAGATCACGCAGGAGGCGGACGGCCCCGTCGACCTCATGGCCGAGGAGGCCACGGCAGCCGACGACGTGCAGGCGCGGCGCGAGGAGGCACTGGCGGCGGAGCTGGAGCGCCAGCGGCACCGCAAGGCGCGCCTGGTCGACCCGCTCATGTACGAGCTCTCGATCTGCGACCACGACCTGCAGGACTACGAGCCGAGCTTCGCGTGGGAGATGGAGGATGCGACCGACGCGCAGGCAAAGGCCCTGGAGGGCTGGGGCGTCGACCCGGTCGGGATGTGCCGCGGCAAGGCGTCGCTCATGCTCGACAGGCTGTCAGCCCGCCGCGAGGCTGGCATGGCCACGCCGAAGCAGGTCCGCATGCTCGAGCGCAAGGGCTTCAGGCACCCGGGCGAATGGACCTTCGACCAGGCGAGCGCGATGATGGCGCGCCTCGCGAGGAACCGGTGGCGCACGCCCGAGGGCATAGACCCGGCGACGTACGTCCCCGGACGGTAGACGAAACGGATTTGGGGGGGTGATGCGCGATGCCAGCGGGAGACCACGAGGGCCTGCTCGACGCGCTCGACGCGATAGACCCGGCGACCTGCTCGTACGAGGAGTGGTGCGAGGTCGGGATGGCCCTGCACGAGAGCGGATTCGGCGTCGACGACTGGGACCGATGGTCGAGGCGCGACGCCGCGAGGTGGCACGAGGGCGAGTGCGCCCGCAAGTGGGCGGGCTTCGGCAGGTCCGAGCGCAGGGTCGGCAGCGGCACGATCGTGAGGATGGCCGAGGCGCGCGGATGGTCCCAGGGAGGGGCCGACGAGGCGCTCGACTGGGACTCGGAGGTGACCGCCGTCGCGGACCCGTCATGGGTCGAGGAGCGGCCAATCGACGAGGGGGGCGAGTGGCACCCAGCGCGCCAGCTGTCCGACTACCTCGGCGCGCTCTTCGACGACGACGACGTGGTCGGGTACGTGACCGAGAGCTGGGAGCGCGACGGCCGCAGGATGCCGACCAAGGGGCACTGGGACCGCACGGCCGGTCAGCTCCGGCAGGAGCTCGCCAAGTGCGGGGACGACATCGGGAAGGTCCTGGGAGACTGGGACCGAGACGCCGGGGCGTGGATACGCTTCAACCCGCTCGACGGCAGGGGATGCGGCAACGCCAACGTGACCGAGTACCGATACGCGCTCATCGAGAGCGACAGCCTGCCTCCCGAGAGGCAGCGCGGCATGGTCGAGGCGATGAACCTCCCGTGCGCGGCGGTCGTGTCGAGCGGCGGGAAGTCAGTCCACGCCATCGTGAGGGTGGACGCCGGCACCGACTACAACCTCTACAGGAGGCGAGTCGAGGCGCTCTACGACTACTGCCGCCGGCACGGCTTCCAGCCTGACGGGCAGAACAAGAACCCGTCCAGGCTCTCGAGGATGCCGGGCGCCACGCGCGGCGACAGGAGGCAGCTCCTGCTCGCGACGAACTGCGGGGCCGAGTCGTGGGCCGCGTGGGAGGAGTGGGTCGCGGAGAGCGAGGACGACCTGCCGGACGAGACCGACAGCTCGGACTTCGGCGACCCGCCGGACCTCGCGCCGGTGCTCATAGGCACGGAGGGCGACGGCATCATGAGGCTCGGCCAGAAGGGCATCCTCACCGGCGACTCGAAGATGGGCAAGTCCTACTGCCTCATCGACCTCGCCGAGGCCGTCGCCACGGGCGGGCGCTGGATGGGCAGGAGGTGCGCCGAGGGGAAGGTCCTCTACGTCAACCTCGAGATCCAGGGCGAGGAGTTCCGGCAGCGCATGCGCCTCGTCTGGGACGACCGCGTCGCGCACGGCGAGCCAGACGACGTCGCGGCGCTCGAGCGCAACTTCCACAGGCTCCAGCTCAGGGGCCGGGCGTGCCTCATGAGGGACCTGGTGCGCCCGCTCGTGCGCCGCCTCAGGCGCATGGCCTCCGGGGGCGGCCCCGTGGAGCTCCTCGTCGTCGACCCCGTGTACAAGGTCAACGGCGGCGACGACAACGACTCTGCGAAGGTGAGCGAGTTCACCAACGCCATCGACGCGATCATCGCGCAGACGGGGGTGTCGGTCGTCTACGCACACCACCACCCGAAGGGCACGGCGGGCCAGAAGAAGTCCATGGACCGCATGAGCGGGACGGGCGTCTACGCCCGCGACGCGGACGTGATGATGGACATGACCGCCCTGGAGGTCCCCGAGCGCGACCGCGCGGAGAAGCTTGGCGGCCTGCCGGCCTACAGGATGAGCGTCGACTGCCGCAGCTTCGCCAAGCCGGCGGACGCCGACTTCGTCTTCAGGTGGCCGCGCTTCGTGGCCATGGAGGGGCTCGAGAGGTACAAGGTCGAGGGCGCCGACCCCTTCGCGCAGCGCCGACAGGCCAAGGAGGAGCGCGACCGGAGGCTGCGAGACGAGGCCAAGGGGCTTATGTGGGACGCCTACAAGGCGTGCCTGGACGGGGGCCTCGCGGCCGAGGACGGGACCGTCGGGATCGGGGCGCTCATGGAGCACATGGGGACGCGAGACGAGACCGGCGAGCGGCCCACGCGCCAGACGGTCAAGCGCTGGAGCCGCAGCGACTGGTGCAGGGTAGGCAGCCGGAAGACCGAGTTCCCGAACCCGTCTGGCGGGAAGCCGACGGAGGTAACCGTTTTCTACGACAGAGACTCGCCGCTCGAGAACGGATGGGAGTGATTAGTGGTGACCGCTCATCATGCAAGAGTCACATGGTGTTCACACCTTGCATGGTGAGCATCATCAGGGGATGGGGTGATCACTCTTTATATAAAGGTGATTTACACCCCCCCTAGGGGGCGGGCGGTACCGCCGTGTGGGCGCACGAGTGCGCGCCCACACTACGGGCGCGGGGGCCGTGCGCTACCGCCCCACCCCCGTAGGACGGGAAACAAGGATTTTCAGGCCGATGGCAAGGAGAAGAACATGTGTTCTGGAAATGATGGGAGCGTGACGGTGATGGGCGTGCTGGCCGACGTCAGCTGCAAGCCGAAGGCGGCGAGGCTCGTGGTCGAGCTCGACCCGGGCGTGGCGTCGCTGACGGCGTCGAGGATCGTCCCGCTCGTCGGCTCGGACGTCTCGGTCAGGCTCGTGCCGATGCAGGGAGCCTTCGACGTCAAGGTAGGGGAGTAGCGATGGCCGATAGGAAGATGGCGCGCAGGCTCGCCGCGGTCGCGATGGACCCGGGCGAGTGCACCGGCGTCCGCGAGCTCGCGGAGTGGGCGCTCAGGGCGGAGGGGGACGGCGCGGACCTCGCGGACCTCGAGGAGATCGTCGTGGGCCTCGCCGACGCGTCCGGGATGCAGGCGCTCCCGGCGCCGACGGACGCCGACGGCAACGCGGTGCGAGTCGGCGACGTGCTCTACGCGATGAAGTGCAGGCACACGGGCGAGAGGCATGGAGACATCCCATTCGTCGTGACGTCGCTCGCCTTCGATGGCGACACGTGGACGGCGTCCGGGCTCGTTGGGATACGGGCCAACCTCAACGACTGCAGGCTCATGAGGTTCGCCGGGGGTGAGCGACCCAATGGGAGGTAGTGACAGGCACGGGAACGCACCGATGGTCATATGGCTGTTCGTCGCCATGTTTGATGCCATCACGCACGAGATTGAAACCGATTTAACGATTCTTGGCCTCATATGGGACGACATCGCCGACTTCGTCCGCTCCGCTCCGCGGAAGGCACGCGAGGGGATGCGCAGAGCGGCCATGGACGCAAGGCGGAGGCACTCATGAGCATCGGGACGTGGCAGGGCGGCGCGCTCGCGTGGACGCTGTACCTGCTGGGGACGACGGTGGCGATGGCGGTCGCCCTCGTGTGGGGGCGCGGGAGCTGGACGAGACGGGATGGTGACGGGATGGACGTCGAGATCGCGAGGTACCCGATTAGGTGCCACAGGTGCGGGAGGACGGAGCAGGTGAGGGTCTTCGCCGTCGCGGCCTACGACCCGTCGGTCATGTGCCGCAACGAGCTGCTCACGAGGCGAGAGGCCCCCGAGGGCTGGACGTGGGAGAGGAGCGAGGACGGCCAGCCCCTGTGGGTCTGCCCTGAGTGCTCGGGGGGCGGTGCCGAGTGACCGACGTCGCCATTTACGTCGTCCTGGCGTGGGTGCTCTCGACGCTCGGCGCCGGGCTGGCGTGCTACTGGGTCGGCTGGCGCGACCGCGCCCGCGAGGACCGCGAGGAGATGGCGCACGCGGCCAGCAGGTGGCTCGCGTCGCGCGAGTCAGAGAGGAGGGGGCCGTGGGACGCAGCTGGACGATGACGATACCGATGCGCCCCCCGACCGTCACGCACAACGACCTCGTGGTGCGCAGGACGAGGGACGGCCGCGCATTCGTCGGAAAGTCGGACAGGCTCAGGGCCGTGGAGGACTCCATGCGCTCGAGGGTCATGCGGCAGGTCCCGGAGGTCCCGCTCTCCGGCCCGCTCTCGGCGAGGCTCACGTACTGCTACCCGGCCGGGAGGCATCCGCAGGGCTCCCCGATGACGTCAAAGCCGGACGCGGACAACCTCGCCAAGACCACGCTCGACGTGGTCGCCTCGTGCGGGGTCATGCGGGACGACTGCGAGGTGTGCGACCTGAGGGTCGTCAAGGCGTGGCGCGACCCCGCGTGCATCGTCGTCTCGATACGGGAGCTCGACGCGCGGTAGCAAAGTCGCCTAGATGCCCGCGTGGGCGGCCGTGGGATGTGAATTCGACGCTTTGGAGGGGTTGCTCGTGTCAGTGCAAGACATTGGTTGTGCAGAGCCGAATATCGCCTCTCAGCGCCTCTGCTCGTACGGGTGCGCGCGCGACCTCTTCGAGGCGACGCGGGACGCCGCCGAGGACGCCGAGAGGACGTCCCGCACGATCGAGCGCATGGAGGGCAGGGAGGGCGTCCGCGCCCAGTCCTACCAGCCGAGGACGCGCGGCGGAGGGGGCGACTCGATGCGTGCGACCGATGCCCGCATCGACTACGAGTCGCGGGTCAGGAGGCGTCGCGAGGATGACTACGCCCTCATCGACCTCGCGTGCGCCGTCATCTACGGCAGCGACCAGACCGGCTCCGGCGGGGTCGCGGCCATGCTCGGCCCGGCCTACGCCGACGCCCTGTGGTGGAGGTACTGCGCGGCCGCGACGTGGCCGGAAGTCGCCGATGGATGCGGGATGAGCGAGCGGTGGTGCCAGCGCTCGCTTCAGGTGTCGTTCGACACCATCGACTCCTACGGGCTCGCCAGGGTCGTCTCTGGGCTCGGCGTCGCCGAGGGGTAGGGCGCGAAAATCGTGCGCGGTCGTGCGCGGTCGTGCGCGGCGAGGCGCCCGGAAACGTGCTTACATGGCATCGTGCGAATCAGCGCCCGCGGGGACCAAGGCCCTCGCGGGCGCCCTGCGTCTTGGGGGTGACACGTGGGGAAGAGCAACCTCAAGGTTCCAACCCCGGAGGAAGCTCGGGAGCTCGGGCGTCGCGGCGGGCTCGCGTCCGGGAGGGCGAGGCGCGAGAGGAAGGACATGCGCGAGACCTTCCGCGACATGCTGGACATGCCGCTCCGCCCCGGCTCGACGTCGGACGCGAGGACGCTCGACGGCCTCAGGGGGAAGAACGTCACGGTCGGGCAGGCCATCGCGCTGCAGATGATGCGGGCGGCCATGGACGGCGACGTGCGCGCCGCCGAGTTCGTCCGCGACACCTCCGGCCAGCGCCCGACCCAGCAGGTCGAGGTCACGCGCGAGACCAGGGAGGCCGCCGAGGCCTTCCGCGCGCTCCTGGACGGCGAGGGCGAGGGCACTACGGATGAGCGGGGCGAGTGACCGCAGGGCGCTCGCGCGGCTCGTAGGCAGGCATCCCGTGAGGCTCGCCCGCATGATGGGCTACGACAGGCTCGCGGAGCCGCTGCACGACCGATGGATCCGCGAGATGGTAATGGGACGCCGCGACATGACGCTCCAGGCGCATCGCGGCGCCTACAAGACGACGTGCGTCGAGGTCGCCCTGTGGCTGCTGGCGGTCACGTCGCCGGACCTCACGATTGGATTCTTCCGCAAGGCGTCCGACGACGTCGAGGAGGTCATGAGGTCGGTCTCGCGCATGCTCTCGTCGGACGTCTCGGCTCTGGTGACGGAGACGATCTACGGGCGGGCGGCCCGCGTGGTGGAGGAGTCCTCGACGTCGGTCTCGACGGACCTCTCCGCGTCGGTGTCTGGCGCGCCGCAGATATCCGGCTACGGCATCGGCGGGAGCGTCACCGGCAAGCACTACGACGTCATATTCACCGACGACATCGTGACCATCCGCGACCGCGCGTCAAGGGCCGAGCGCGAGCGCACCAAGGCGTTCTACCGCGAGCTGCAGAACGTGCGCAACCGCGGCGGGCGCATCGTCAACACTGGCACCCCGTGGCACAGGGACGACGCCTTCGGCATCATGCCCGAGGCGGAGCGGTGGCCATGGGACAGGACCGGGCTCGTCTCCCGCGAGGAGGCGGGCGAGCTGAGGGCGTCCATGACGCGCTCGCTCTTCGCCGCCAACTACGAGCTCAGGCACGTGGCGGCGGAGGGGGCGGTCTTCGACGGCGAGCCAGAGACTTTCGCGGACGAGTCGCTGCTGCACGACGGCATCATGCACGTCGACGCCGCGTACGGCGGCAGGGACGGCACGGCCGTGACGTGCATCCGCTGGCACGACGGCAGGCCCTACGTCCACGGCGAGCTGTACCGAGAGACGCACGTCGACCGGTGCATGGGGCGCATGGTCGAGCTACACGACAGGCTGCGGCTCGGAACCGTCTGGTGCGAGCGGAACGCCGACAAGGGCTACCTCGCGGACCGCCTGAGGGACATGGGCCTGCCCGTGTCCACCTACCAGGAGACCGCAAACAAGTTCGTCAAGATATCGACGCACGCGCGCGGCAGGTGGCGCGACCTCATGCGGCTCGACAGCACGTCCGCCGCGAGCGCCGCCTACTGGGACGAGGTCATGGACTACGGCGAGGGGGCCGATCACGACGACGCCCCGGACTCGCTCGCGTGCGCCATCAGGCTGCACGACGACGCCCCGCGCGTCCACATACTCAGGGGAGGGGTATAGATGGCAGACCAGGCGACCTACGAGCCGTGCGGGGGGTACAGGCTCCCTCCGGACGTCGGGCTCACGGGTGACCTGCTGGCGCGGCTCGTCGCCGACTACAGGCAGGCGCACGTGCCGAGGCTCGCGAGGCTGCGCCGCTCCTACGAGGGCGACCACGACATACTCCACCAGCCGGCAAAGGCCGAGTACAAGCCCGACAACCGCATCGTCGCGAACTACAGCAAGCAGATCGTGGACTCGATGGTCGGCTACTTCCTGGGGCGCCCGGTGAAGCTCGTGGGCGACGACGACGCGACCATCGCGTGGCTCAACGGGTGGCGCGCCCGCAATGACGCGGACGACCTCGACGCGGAGCTCTCCCGCCTCGCAGACATCTACGGGCAGGCGTTCGAGGTCATGTGGAGGGACGAGTCCGCAGAGCCGCGCAGCACGTTCGTCGGGCCCATGAACCTGTTCGTCGTGCGCGACGACAGCGTGGAGGGGCGCATGCTCTATGCCGTGCGCTTCTGGCTCGACGACAACCGGTTCGACGGGCGCGCGGACACTATGCGCGGGACGCTCTACGACCAGGCGTGCGAGACGCCGTTCACGCTCGACGGCGGGACAGCCCGCCTCGGGGAGCCGGTGCCGCACGGGTTCCCGGGCGTCCCCGTGGTCGAGTACGTCGACAACGAGGAGCGGCAGGGCCTCTTCGAGGGCGTCCTCTCGCTCATCGACGCCCACGACAAGGCGCTCTCCGAGAAGGCGAACGACGTCGAGTACTACGCCGACGCCTACCTGAAGATCCTCGGGGCCCACATCGAAGAAAAGGACCTGAACAGCCTGCGCGACTCCCGCATCATCAACCTCGAGGGCAGGGACGCGGCGGGGGTGCAGGTCGAGTTCCTGAGCAAGCCCGACGCGGACGGGACCCAGGAGAACCTCATCAATCGCCTGGAGAGGCTCATCTTCACGCTTTCGATGGTCTCCGACCTCTCGTCCGACACCTTCGACACCTCGAGCGGAATCGCCATCAAGTACAGGCTGCAGGCGATGAGCGACCTCGCCCTGGTAAAGGAGAGGAAGTTCCGGCGCGGGCTCAACCGCCGGCACATGCTCCTATGCGGCTACGCCGGGAACTCGCTGCCGGCCGACGCGTGGACCGGCGTCGGCGTTAGGATGGAGCGAAACATCCCGAGCAACCTCCTGGAGGAGAGCCAGATCGCAGGCAACCTCGCGGGCGTCACCTCCGAGGAGACGCGGCTCTCCGTCCTGTCGTGCGTGCCCGACCCGAAGGCCGAGATGCGCAGGATGGCGGACGAGCAGGAGGAGCGCGTCGCGCGGGTCGTGCCATCGCGCGCCGCTACCGGCGCCGCCGACGACGCGGCGGTCGAGTAGGCCATGGCGGACTCGCAGACCTACTGGGCGCGGCGCGTCGCCAGGGCGGACGCGGCCATGGGCGCGGACGAGCGTGCGATAGCGAGGCGCGTCCGCAAGGCGTACGAGACGGAGCTGGCGCGCCTGTCCAGGGAGATCGCAAGCTACTACGAGCGCTACGGCGAGGGCGACGTGCTCGCCTACCGGACGATGCTCGAGGCCATGGACCCAGAGGACCGCGAGCTGCTGATCAAAGACTGCGAGGCGTGGGCGAAGGCGCACCCGGACCTCGCGCACCTCGTGCCGGTGCGCAAGAGCATCTACAAGCTCGACAGGCTCGAGGGCCTGCAGACGTCGGCGAGGCTGCACCTGGCGCAGGCGACGGACGAGGCCACGCGCGGGCTGGACGACCACTTCGCGAGACAGGCGGCGCGGTCCGCGAACGCCGTCGCCGAGGCGATGGGCTACGGCCGCTCGTTCTACGCCGTGGACGACGACGCGGTGCGCCGCTTCGTCGGCGTCAGGTGGACGGGCGGCGAGAGTTACAGCGAGCGCGTGTGGGGCGACACCGAGCGGGTCGCAGCCTATGTCAGCGACGACCTCGCCAAGGGAATCGCCCGCGGCGAAGGCTACGCGAGGCTCGCGGAGCAGCTCGGGAAGCGGTTCGTGGACGTCCCGGAGCGCGACGTGATGCGACTGGTATACACAGAGGGGACGTACGTCGCGCGGCAGTCACAGCTCGCGGAGCTGAGGCGCGAGGGCTTCGAGGAGTACAGGGTGGAGCCCATCGGGGACGAGAGGACGTGCGGCGAGTGCCGCGGCATGTCCACGCAGACCTTCCGGGTCGAGGACGCGTCCCCGGGCATCAACCTCCCGCCGCTCCACCCGAACTGTCGCTGCCAGATAGCCCCCGCCGTGGACGACTGGGACGCCTGGGCCAGGCGGCAGGTGGACGAGAAGCGAGCCGAGCTCGTGGCGAGGAGGATGGGTGGCGTCGCCGAGGGAGAGTCCGAGAGCTGGAGACAGGACGCCGAGCGGAGGACCGTCGACATGTCGAGGATAAGGTCGAAGGACTACCACTCAATCGTCAAGAGGGTGCTCGCCGGCGTCGAGGACGTGGCCCAGGAGGACATAGAGAGGATGCTCGATCACCGCAGCGGGACGGACCTCGAGGATCTATACGCCTACGACATGACGGCCGGGAAGAGGATAGGCAGCGTCGTCAACGCGACCACTCCAAAGCGCGTCGACCCAACGAAGTCCATGGTCGAGAAGATCGTCGAGGCCGTGAGGGACGGCGACGATGTCGCAATCGTCCACAACCACCCGGACAGCTCGCCGCCGTCGGCGGCTGACATCAACAGCCTCGTGAGCACTGGTGCCAAGCGAGGTGTCATAGCCTGCCATGACGGGAGCGTCTATGTCTTCGAGGTCGTACGCGAGCCTGCTCCGGGGTACACTGTCAACGACGACACGATATCGCTAATGAGAAGCTTGCGGTCTCGTGGCGAAGAATCTGACATCCTGCGAGCCTACGAAGACAACCTGGGGGTGCACGTTGAGCATCTACGCTGAGGTCAAACGAGAGTTTGGCAGGATGTATACCGGGGACGACGACCGCAACGTGTACGATGAGATAGTCGACGAGCTGCCTCCGGACATGCAGGACCTTTGGCGCAAGGAGGGGCTCTTTGTCGAATCCCTCATCCCTGATAACTGGCAGCGTCCTGACTTCGAGGACTTCTGCGAGCGCGAGATCATGAGGAAGTTCGCCAAGGAGGAGGCTGCTCGCCTAGCGTAGGCGCATCAGCAGCGAGACAAGCTAATGCCATGTCGAGGCCACCCAACCGGGTGGCCTCTCTCGTATGGGGGCGGAATGCCGACCGTGACTCTTTGGTACTCGCGAGACTGTGCGCCGTGCATGGGGACGCTGCGCGGCGTCGTGCCGACCCTCGAGGGCGAGGGCGTGCGCGTCGAGCTCGCGGACCTCCACTGGCACCCGTGTGCCGCGCGCGAGAGGCGCATTGATTACCTGCCGACCATCACGGTCGATTCCGACGACGGGGCGGAGCTCTTCCGCTGCCGCGGCTATCCGACCGATGAGGCGGTGGAGCGAATCATCGAGGTATGCGGCGGTTGACTCGTGGGGGACCGCAATCAACCGCCACGTCCGAGACGTGACGACGCTAAAAGCACCGTGAGGGGCCGCGCGGGCGGGCCGTGACAGCCCGGGATTGGAGCTTGAGGATGGCAGACGAGCAGGGGCAGGCCGAGGCGCAGCAGGCCGAGGCGCAGACGCAGCAGGCTGATGAGCGGGCCAAGCAGACAGATGGCGTCGATGACGCCAAGGCATCGAAGCAGGGCCGCACCTACACCGACTCCGAGGTCGACGAGATCATCGGCAGGAAGTTCGCCAAGTGGCAGGAGCAGCAGGAGGCCAAGGTCGCCGAGGCCGCCAAGCTCGCCGAGATGAACGCGACCCAGAAGGCCGAGTACGAGCGCGACCAGCTGCAGAAGCGGCTCGACGAGCTCGAGCGCCGCGAGCAGGTCGCGCAGATGACGGCCGAGTCGAGGCGGCAGCTCTCCGAGCGCGGGATCTCGGTCCCAGACGAGCTCGCGGCGCAGCTCGTGGGCGACACCGCCGAGGGGACCAAGAAAGCCGTCGACGCCTTCGCGGACGCCTTCGAGTCCGCGGTCGGCGATGCGGTCAAGGCCCGACTCGCGGGGCGAGCCCCGAAGGCCGGCGCTGCCGGCAAGCCGCTCACGCGAGCGGACATCATGTCCATCGGCGACACCGCCGAGCGGCAGCGCGCTATCCGAGAGCACATGGAGCTCTTCAAGTAACGAAAGACAGGAAGGAAGACAATGGCTGCTACAAACGTTTCGTATCCCGAGACCGGAGTCACCGCCGCGACCGACCTCGCGCCCGACATCTCCATCGACTACGTGAACCGCTTCTCCGAGGGCATCGCCCGCCTGCAGAAGCTGCTCGGCATGGCGAACCTCATCCCCGTCCCCGATGGCGGCACCATCAAGACCTACAAGTACACGACCGACATCAAGGACGGCAACGTCGCCGAGGGAGAGTACATCCCGCTCTCCAAGGTGTCCCGCGCCGTCGACCAGCAGGTAACCCTCGGCCTGCAGAAGTGGCGTCGCAACACCACCGCCGAGGCCATCCAGTCCAAGGGCCGCGACCGCGCCATCAACGACACCGACGCACGCCTCGTCGCGGGCCTGCAGGCCAACATCAAGAGCGACCTCATCGCCTCGGTGACCGGCACCTCCAAGACCGCACCATCCGGCACCGACCTGCAGTCCGCCATGGCGAACATGTGGGCGGCGCTGTCCACCATCTTCGAGGACTACGACGGCTTCGGCGACATCGACGACGACGGCGTCCCGCCCTTCGTCTTCTTCGTCAACCCGACAGACGTTGCCAAGTACCTGGGCACCGCGACCGTCTCCACCCAGACTGCCTTCGGCATGTCCTACATCAAGGACTTCCTCGGCCTCGGCACCACCTTCACCTCCGCCAAGATCCCCGCGGGGACCATCGGCGGCACCGCGGCTCAGAACCTCAACATCGCCTACGTCCCCGCCTCGGGCGGCGACCTCGCGCAGACCTTCGGCCTGTCCTCCGACGCGACCGGCATGCTCGGCATGACCCACGCCATCGTGACCACCAACGCCTCCGTCGACACCCTGGTCATGGGAGGGCTCAAGCTCTTCCCCGAGGTCTCCGACGCCGTCCTGAAGGGGACCATCGGCGCCGGCGCATAGCGGCCGCGGAGGAGCAGGAAGGGGTGACCCCAATGGCAGACGAGTCCACGGCCCTGTCGAGGGTCAAGGTGCGCCTCACGGGGTACGGCGACGTGCCCTCCGACGACGTGCTCTCGGAGCTCGTGTCGACGGTCGCGGACCGCCTGCGGCTCCGCGTCGGTTCTGCCCGCCTCCCCGACATGGCGTGGTCGGTCGTGGTCGACGCCACGGTCAAGGCAGTCCAGCGCCGCTTCTACGAGGGCGAGGCGTCCGAGTCCGAGGGGCAGGACGGGACCATGTCCACCTCGTGGGTGGACGACATCCTGTCCGAGTACGCCGACGAGGTCTCGGGCATCCGCGACATCGCGAGGGAGTCGGGGGCGCTCGCGTCGCTGAGGTTCATATGAGGTGGCTCAAGGCGAGCTTCTACGCCATGGTGGACTCCGGTGAGCGCGACAGGCTCGGCAACCGCAAGCGGACGCGCACCAAAGTCTGCGACGCGAGCGTGCGCCCCACGCCGTACGGGACAGGTCCCACCGACGTGGAGGGAAACCCCTACCGCGACGGGACGCTCACGCTCGTCACCATGGTCTCGCTCGCCAGGATCTCGGTGGCCTGCGACGTGGAGGTCACATCGCCCACGGGGGAGGTCGAGCGCTATGCCGTCACGCGCGTCTCGGACCTCGGCAGGCGCCGGGTCGTGACCTGCTCTCGCGAGAAGGGGGCCGAGTGATGGCGACATTCAGGTGCGAGATAAGCGACCCCGGCAACCTGGCGGGGAGGCTGGACGAGCTGCGGCGCTTCGAGGCCACGACGGCCCTCACCGCCACCGTGAACGAGATGGCGGACGGCCTGCGGTCGTCCACGCCGCGACAGACGGGCTCGCTCGTCAACTCGATGCGGCAGGAGGTGACGGGCGCCACGGGCCGCGTCGGCTACCTGCAGGACTACGCGCCGCACGTCGAGTACGGGCACCGTCAGACGCCCGGTCGCTACGTCCCCAAGCTCGGCAAGCAGCTCAAGGCGTCCTACGTGGAGGGGCAGCGCTTCCTCCAGGCGGCGGTCGAGGCTGAGCGCCCGAAGTTCAGGCGCCGCCTCCAGGAGCTCATGAGGGGGTGAGCCGATGCGTCACGCGATCAAGCGCATGTCCCCTGTGGACGTGCTCGCAGCCGTGGTCTCCCGGGTCACCGGGGGCACGGGCACGCAGTGCCTGACCGACCCCGACGACGAGGAGAGCCCCTTCTACTTCGCCGAGATCGTCTCGTCCAGGCCTGGCAGGTCAAAGACCATGCGCGTGGACGTCTTCGACGTCGCGGTGCATGCAATCTCGACGCCCTCCGACACCAGGGAGGGGGTCCTGGGTATGGTCGCCTCGCTCGAGGAGGCCATGGAGCGGGACGTGGACGTGCCCGCCCCATTCTGGCTCGTCGGGCAGGACGACCTTGGCATCCAGACAATCAAGCGCGACCCATCACAGGAATGGCATGCGGTCGTGGGCTTCGAGCTCTCCGTGAGCTATGGGCTCGTGGTCAAGTAAAGACAAGGGAGGAATAATGGCGGACACCGGAACCACCACCGGATTCGACGGCGGGGCATACTGCCCCGACACCGGAAGCGTCGCCGCCGTGAGCGGCATCGACGTCCTGACGTGCATCTTCGACTCTACCGGGGCGAACCTGCTTGCGGTCGACGGCGAGCAGGAGGCGAAGATCTCGCTCGAGGCGGACACGTCCTCGGTCTCGTCCAAGGACAAGAAGGGCGGCTGGCAGATCAACACCCCGTCGACCAAGAGCTGGTCCGTCGACCTCACCACGCTCTTCGTGAAGGACGCGGCCTCGAACCTCGCGATCCGCAAGGCGTTCGAGGACGGCACGTCGCTCTGCATGAAGCAGGTCTACGACGACGGCTCCTACACCCCCCGCTGCGGCGGGCGCTGCTATGTGACCAAGTACGAGGACGACGCGCCGAGCGACGACAACGTGAGCATCTCCGTGACCCTGACGGGCACCGGGAAGCTGACGTGGTTCGACATCGACTCCGACGCCAAGGCGAAGGCGACGGCGAAGCCGACCAACCGCACCGCCTAGCGGCGCGCGACGACACATCGGATTCAATTGAGGGGCCCCATGCGGGGCCCCTCTGCATTAGGGAGGAAGCATGGCCGAGGAGCAGGCGCAGGAGCCGACCACCACGAGCTTCGAGGAGGGCGGCGTCGAGTACGAGCTCGTCTATCCGGAGAAGCGCATCGAGATGGCGGAGGCGGCGCTGGGCAACCGCTCGTGCGTCCAGGTCATGGGGTCGTACCCGACCCTGCGCGACCTGAAGGTGCTCGCCGCGTACGGGCTGCGGGAGGTCGGGCAGGTGGCGTGGGTGAACCCGGCGCGCGCCCAGGCCGTCATCGGAGACCACATCGCGTCCGCCGGCATGTCGGCGGTCATGGACCTTGTCGGCAACGCGCTCATGCGCGACGCCGGTTTTTTATTCCAGCAGGGCTGACGAGGCTCGACTTCACGTCGGGGGCGAAGGCGAGCGCCGCCGACGCCGGGCCCAACCGACGCGACGAGGCGTGGGCGTGGGCTGCCGTGCGCTTCGGCTGGACGCCGGACGAGTACGAGCGGCTGACCCCGGCGCAGCTGACGCTCCTCGCGAAGGCCGAGGAGGAGATGCGGGTCCAGTCGGAGACGGCCATCCGCGACGCGGTGGCAAACGCGGTCGCCAACGCATTCAGGAAGAAGACAGACCGCGAGATTCCGCTATTCAGGCGCAAACGTCACGGCGAAGAGCTCACGCATGACCAGGCGATGGACAAGATGCGCGGGATCATGAGGTCGATGGGAGGTGCCTCCTGATGGCCGACTACACACTCTCGGCCGAGTTCACGGCAGACGCGAGCGGACTCGTCGATGGCGCCGAGGAGGCAAGCGCCGCCATCGACGAGGTGAAGCAGAAGGCGCAGGAGACCTCCGAGTCCGGGAGCGGCTCGACCAGCAAATTCGCGAGCGCCGCCGAGCATGCCTGGGAGAGCGTCAAGGGCGGCGCGTCCAGGCTGGGCGGAACGCTGCAGGACGTGGCCGGCAGGGCAAGGGACGCCCTGTCAGGCGCATGGGGCTCGGTCAAGGGGAACGCCGCCGAGCTCGGCGGCGCCATCAGCGGTGTCGGGAGCGCGGCCGCCGCCGCCATCGCCGGAATCGCCGTCAAGGGCGGAATCGACCGCGCCCTCGCCATAGACACTGCCCGCAAGAAACTCTACGGCTTCTCGCAGGACTGGGGCACGGTCGACTCGATCATGAAGTCGGCGCAGGCGTCGGTGAAGGGCACGGCCTATGGCCTCGGCGACGCGGCGAGCGCCGCCGTGCAGCTCTCGGCCGCCGGAGTATCGGCCGGCGACGACATGACGTCGTCGCTCTCCTCCATCGCGAACGCGGCGGCGGCGAGCGGGCGCAGCTTCGGCGACATCGCGTCGATGTACGGCAAGGTGGCGGCGTCCGGGAAGCTCACGGGCGAGGTCATGCAGTCGCTCAACGACGCCGGCATCCCGGCGCTGTCGCTGCTCTCGAAGCACCTCGGCAAGTCCACGGACGACGTCCGCAAGATGGTCTCCGAGGGCAAGATCGACTTCAAGACCTTCTCCGACGCCATGAGGGAGGGGCTCGGCGCCTCGGCGGAGGCGTCGGCGGACACCTTCACGGGCGCCGCCGCCAACGTCCGCGCGGCCCTCTCCCGCATGGTGGAGCCCGTCGCGACGCCGGTCATACACGCGCTCACGGAGGCATTCAAGGCGGCGGGCCCCGCGATCGACTCCGTGACCAAGGCGCTCACGCCGGTGGCGCCAGCGCTGGCGCCTGTCATCGCCGCCTTCGTGGCGCTCAGGGCGCCAGCAGCGATCGGCGGGCTCATCCAGTCGGTCCCCATGCTCTCTTCGCTGCTCGGCCCGCTCTCGGGCGGCCTGTCCGCGCTCGCGGGTCCCGTGGGCGTCGCGATGGCGGCGTTCCTAGCGCTCGCGGCGACAAACAAGGACGTCCGCGCCGCCCTCTCGCAGGTCGGGCAGGCGCTCATGGGCATCGGGCAGCAGGCGCTGTCCGCATGCGGCCCCGCGCTGCAGGAGCTGTGGGGCGACTTCCAGCGCATCGGAGACGTGGCCGTTGGTGTGGTTGTCGCCGCCATCAAGGGCGTTGCCGACGCGCTGTCCGCGCTGCAGCAGAGCGGCGCCGTGACCGCGGTGGTGACCATGCTCTCCGACGCGCTCGCGTGGCTCGGGGACCGCGCCGCTGACGTGGCCGAGGCCATCGGCCCCGGGCTGCAGGCAGCGATGGCGGGGATAAGCCAGGCATTCCAGGGCGCCGTGGGGTTCGTGACGCAGGTCGTGGACGCCTTCACGGGACTGGGCGACTCGGGCAGCGCCGTCTCACAGGCGCTGCAGCCAGTCGCGGACTACGTCACCTCCACGTTCGGCCCCGCAATCCAGACGCTTGGCTCGGGCCTCTCGGCCTTCGCGTCAGGGCTCGGCTCGACCTTCGCTCCGGTCGCCTCTGCGGTCGGGCAGGCGGTGCAGCAGATTGGCTCCGCGCTGCAGGGACTGGCACCAGCCTTCGCCCAGCTCGGGCAGTCGCTGGCACCCGTCTTCGAGGCGCTCCAGCCCGTGCTCGCGACGGTCGCAAACTTCCTGGCGTCGGTGGTCGGGCCTGCGCTGTCCCTCGTCGCCTCCATCATCTCGGGCGTGCTGACGGTCGCGATAACCGCGCTCGGAGGCATCGTCTCTGGCGTGGTCGGCATCGTCTCCGGTGCCATCTCCGTGGTGTCCACCATCATCAGCGGGATCGTGGCGGTCGTGTCCGCCATCCCAGGCGTCGTGACCGGGATAGCGGCGCAGATAGCCTCCGCCGTCCAGGGCGTCGTGGCGGCCGTGCAGGGCTTCTTCTCGAGCAACCCGCTCGGGATGATAATCGCCGCCATCGGCGAGGGCATCGTGACCGTGGTCCAGGGCGTCATCCAGACCATCCAGGGCATCATCCAGGCTGGCATAGGCCTCATCATGGGCCTCGTGACGGGCGACTTCACGATGATGGCCACGGGAGTCCAGAACGTCCTGAACGGCATAGCGACCATCATCTCGGGAGTATTCAACGCAATCGTCGCGACGGTCATGATCTACTGCACCGCGCTCGTGACCAACCTCACGGCGGCGTGGAACGGCATCGTTGCGGGTGTGACCTCGGCTGTGTCCGCCATCCAGGGCGCCTTCTCGGCATTGCCTGGAATCGTGAGCGGCATCTTCAACAGCGTCGTCTCGGCGGTCTCGAGCGCCCCCGGGCGCATAGCGGGCTTCTTCTCGGGCATCGGGAACAAGATCGGCAGCTTCTTCACCGGGATACCCGGGGCCGTCCAAGGCACCTTCGAAAAGTTGACGAGCTTCGTCTCCGGCATCCCCGGAAAGATCGTCGGCTACTTCTCCGGAATCGGATCCCGCATCTCGAGCGCCTTCGGCTCCATCCACTTCCCGACGCCACACGTCTCGTGGGAGGGCATCAGCGTGCTCGGGCAGAACATCTCGCTCCCGCACATCTCCTGGTACGCCAAGGGCGGCATCTTCCGCCCCGGCGTCCCGCAGGTAATCGGCGTGGGAGACGCGCGCGTCGAGGAGGCCGTGACGCCAATCGACAAGCTCCGCGGCTACGTCATGGACGCGGTTCGCGACGCGAGCGGCTCTGACGACGTCGCCGAGGAGGTCCGCGGGCTCAGGCAGGCCGTCTACGGCATGCGCGTCGCAATCGACGGCAAGAAGCTCGTCGGCGCCATCGTCGACGAGATGGACTACCAGCTCGGGGGGATGGTGACCGCATGAGCGACTCGGACGCATACGAGGTGTGGGCGAACGGCGTCCCGCTGTGCGCGTCACTTGGATTGATCGTCACGTCCTACGACGACGGACAGCCCACGCCCTACACCGACTTCGTCGACATACCGGGGAGGGACGGCTCGCTCGACCTCTCGGAGGCCGTCGTGGGCTGGCCCACCTACAAGGACCGCACCGTCAAGGTGACGCTCGCCCTCGCGGACGCCGCCGACTGGCGCGGCCTGTCCTCGGTCGCGTCGGCCTTGCGCTCCATGGTCCATGGCCGCAGGGTGACCCTCGCGGTCTCGTGGGACCCGGCTCACACGTACTCGGGGAGGGCGAGCGTCTCCGACGTGACCCTCCACGACATGCAGGAGGAGATCGAGCTCACGGTCGTCGCGGGGCCCTATCGCGACGGCGGGCTCACCGTGATGCGCATCAGCGCGGCTGGTGGCGTGACGCTCCGCCTGCCGACAGGGGATGCCCACGTGCAGCCGACCGTCGAGGTCGCGCGGAAGACCGTCCTCTGCGCCGGCGACCACGAGTGGACCCTGCAGCCCGGGTCGTGGAGGCTCGACGACCTGTGGCTCGGGCCCGGCATGGACACCGTCTCCATCGACACCACCCCAGACTACTCCCCGGTCACGTGGGAGTCGATGGGTGACGCGACGCTCGAGGGCAAGGCGTCCATGATGTGGAGCGCCGTCGCCTCTGGCGACACACCGCTACAGGACTCGCCGTCATGGTCGGCCATCGGCGACGCGTCCCTCGAGTCGATAGAGGGCGAGCGGTGGGTCGACCTCTGCTACCCGCCGGACTCATCGGACGACACGTACAACGCCTACATCGCATACGAGCTATTGGAGCTGTAATGAGCGCGAAGACAGAGAGACTCGGCCTCACAAAGCCGTCAATCACCGACAAGGTCGCCGACACCGTCGACGCCCTCGCGACCGACCTGGACCTGCTCGACAGGCAGTGGCCGGTCGGCTCCATCTACATGAGCACGAGGGGCACCGACCCCGGGACCTTCCTCGGGGGCACGTGGTCGCGCATCCAGGGGCGCTTCCTGGTGGGCGCCGGCTCGAGCTTCGCGGCGGGGACCACGGGCGGGTCGACCAGCATGGGCATGCACCGAAACGGCGACGAGGCGGCGTCAGCCGACGCCAAGGCGGCCGGCCTCATCAAGAATGGATCCGTTGGATTCGGCGGCCGCGTCCTCGTCTCGGAGGATGGCTACACGGGCAAGATCCTCCCACCGTACCTCGCGGTCTACATCTGGGAGAGGACGGCCTAGCGACGGTCCCGGGGGTCCTGATGGGGGGTGACCTACGACGTACAGGCTGACGTATGATGGCAGGACGCTGCACGACCCGCGCTCGGGCGACTCGGTCGTGACGTCGTGCACGTGCAAGCTCGAGGTCAACGAGTCTGGGTCGCTCACCTGCGAGGTGCCGAGGACGCACCCGCTCATCGGCACCTTCGAGCCGATGAGCCCCGACCACGAGGTGAGGCTCTACGAGGACGGGGACGAGCTCTTCCGCGGGCGCATCAGGAAGGTCGAGGAGAGCGACGGCTCGGCGACCGAGAAGCTGACCTGCGAGGGGCAGCTCGCCTACCTCGGAGACTCGACGCTCATGCCGTACGGGACCTACGCGGACCCGGACGGCAAGTGGCGGCAGATAGCGGCCCACGACCTCCGCTCCATCCTCTCGTGGTACGTGGGGGAGCACAACGCGCAGGTCAACGCGTCGCAGCGCTTCAGGCTCCGCCGCGACGAGGTCCCGGACGACCACGCCGACCGCGCGAGCTCCGACGCGGTGGCCACGCTCGACGAGATCAAGGACAAGGTACTCGCCAGGGGCTACTACCTCGTCGCGGCGACCGAGGGGGCAGACCGCGTACTCGACGTCACGACGTCCGGCTACCAGGAGTCGGAGCAGGTCGTCGAGTTCGGCTCGAACCTGCTGAGCCTCGACGTGACGATGGAGCCGGACGACCTCTACACGGCGGTCATACCGTACGCGAAGGTCAAGCGGCAGGTCACGGAAGGAAAGACGACAAGGGAGGAGACCGTCACCATCGACGTCTCGTCAGTCGACGACGGGGACTTCGGGGACGGGTGCGCGGTGTCCGGCGACATGGTCATCGACGCCGAGGGTGCCCGCGCCCACGGGGTCATCTCCTGCCGCAGGGAGTTCGACGCGCAGACGCCGACCACGCTCGCCGGCAAGGCGGCGGCGTGGCTCAGGTCGTCGCGCTACCTCGTCACGTCAATGACCGTGACGGCCGTGGACCTCCACAAGGTGGACCGGTCGGTGCGACCGATACACCTAGGCGAGTGGGTGAGGGTCAGGTCGCGCCCGCTCGGCATCGACCAGTCGCTCATGTGCGTCCAGATGAAGATAGACCCGCTCGACCCGTCCGGGTGCAAGTACCAGCTCGGCGGGACGCGCAGGACGCTCACGAGGCGGCAGTCGCTGCGGGTGCGCGAGGTGCGCAACAGGCTCGGCGACGGCATCCAGGCGGCCCAGGCGCTCTCGGCGGAGGCCAAGGCGTCGGCGGTGAGCGCCGAGGAGGCGGGCGCGTCCGCCATGGCCGAGGTGCGCGACCTCGTGACGCTGCGCATCGACAGCTCGCGCGGCACGGTCTTCAAGAACTCCGAGATAAGCACGGTCCTCACCGTGCGCTGCTACAAGCGCGGCGAGGAGATCGTGACTCGGGACGCCCTGCGCGCGGCCATGGGCGACCAGACGGCGCGCGTGCGGTGGTGGGTGCTGCGCGAGGGGGACTCCGACTGGGTGGGACTCCCCGACGACTCGCCGCTCCTGTCGGACGACGGCTTCACGTGCACGGTCACCCCGGACGACGTGGAGGTCAAGTGCACCTTCAAGGCCGAGGTCGTGACGGGATAGGCGGCGCCCCGTGCGCGGGGCGCCGGTTTTTGCAGATTTTCGCAGAAAGGTGTGGGAGATGGCGGTAAAGGCGGCGGACCAGGTATCGATCGTCGACGTGACGGACGCGTACAGCGTCATCCTGACGAGCGAGGCGTACACCTTCGTGGGGACCACCACGGCGGCCAAGCCGGGGAGCTGCACCACGCAGGTCGTGGTCATGCAGGGCGCCGACGAGGTGGGCTTCACCATCGGCGACATCACGTGCCCGACGGGCGTCTCGGCGGCCGTGGGCACGGACGGCAAGACCGTCACGATCACGGCGGGCTCGTCCATGACGGCGGCGGGGGACGTCTCCATCCCCGTCACAATCGCGGGCACGGACGTCACAATCACCAAGAAGTTCAGCTGCGGCCTCGCGCTCACCGGCGCCAGGGGCGAGACGGGCAGGGGCATCAGCAAGACGGAGGTCGCCTACCAGGTCGGCACCAGCGGCACCAGCGCGCCCACCGGCACGTGGTCGTCCTCGGTCGTGGCGACCACGGCGCCGGGCCAGTACCTGTGGACGCGCACCCTGACCACCTACACCGACGGCAGCACCACGACCGCATACACCGTGGCGGCCCACGGCGCGACCGGCGGAAAGGGCGACACCGGGGCCACCGGCAAGGGCGTCAAGTCCACCGAGGTCACGTACCAGCTCTCGACGTCCGGCACCGACGTCCCCACGGGCACGTGGTCCGCGACGCCGCTCGCCCCGACCACCACGCAGTACCTGTGGACGCGGACGGTCATCACCTACACCGACTCAACCACCTCGACGTCCTACAGCGTCGGCGGCAAGGTCGGCCAGAAGGGCGACACGGGGGCCAAGGGCGAGGACGCCGTCACCATGGCCATCACGACCAGCAACGGCAGCATCTTCAAGAACTCGTCGGGCTCCACCACCCTCACCGCGCACGTCTACCGCGCGGGCTCCGAGCTGTCCTCTCAGGACGTGGCCAAGCTCGGGACCATCAAGTGGTACAAGGACGGCGGAACCACCGCCGTGGGCACCGGCGCCACGCTCTCCGTCTCGGCGTCCAGCGTCGACTCAAAGGCCGTCTACACGGCGCAGCTGGAGGGCTAGCGATGAGGTACCGGTATCCCAACATCATCTCTGGTACTCGCGGCACCGGATGCTACGTGGAATCCTGGGACCAGCAGCAGGACGACTCGCAGCCGTGGGACCTGCACAACTCCTCGAAGACTCAGGAAAACTTCCTGTGGCCGAGCGGCTTGAACAACATCCCGCTGAAGCCAGGGACCGACTACACGCTCTATTTCTGGGCGGACCGCACCGACAACATGAAATCGGCTGACGCCTTCGTAATCGACGTGGACGGCGGATACGTCCCGCTCCAGATGATGACTGATTTCCAGATACCAGCGGGGGGGGGGTATGTCTCGTGGACGTTCCGCTTCTCGTACGAGCCGAACAAAAGCACGAGGTACGGCATCCGCTTCGACAACAACGGCAGCACGGACGGAAAGGACTCGATTCTCAGGATACGCGACGTCATGCTCACGGAGGGCACAGAGCCTCATGCATGGGCACCAGCAGCAGGGGAGGTGTGGCCGTAGGTGAGCGGTAATCAGATTTACAACCTTATCAGGTCGGAAAGCCTACTCGACAATACAAATACAGGCGTGTCGTACGAGTGGGACGAGAGCGGGTGGCTGCACGTCCACGGGACCAAGGACTACCCGTATTCCCAAGGAGTCACGAGCGCGAAGACTCCAATCCACCTCGAGGCTGGCGATTACGTCATATCGGCGGAGGTCGAGGGCGGGGGACTCGGCAGCTATGCGTACGTCTCGGTGTGGCCGACGGATGACAGTAAATCACTAGGCAGCATCCATCCAAAAACTGGGTATTTGATATTTTCGGTCGCCGAGCCGGCAGACATATATTTATGGTGCTGCGGAGCTGAAAAGGGCGCCACGGTGGACTACCGCATGCGCTACATGCTGGTCGAGGGCACCACGCCCGCCGCCTGGGCACCCGCCGAGGGCGAATCACTGCCTGGGGGGGGGTGCTCAGATGAGCGCTAACCTCCTGGCGTCGAGCGGAGAGACGCCGCAGACGCACACGGTCACGCAGGCGAACATCTCCGCCGCGAAGGTCGGGCACACGGACCGTGCGGGCATCCAGCTTGCAGATCCATTCGTGGTGGGCTCGGAGAACCGCACGATGCACATCGGGGCGTCGCTCCGCGTGGCGGCGGACGCCGCCCCAAGAATGCTGCACCTGTGGCTAAAGTACGAGGACGCAGTCAGAAGTGCCAACTGGGTTGGCACCTACAGCCCCACGCTCGTATCAGGTGAGTGGGTGCGCGTCTCTGGCGACCTGGTCGTGCCATCTGGCATGACCGTCACGGGAATCGGCATCGGGGTGTACACGCCGATGCAGTTCGACGTGTGCCGCTTCCAGCTCTGGGATGGGCCGGGGAGCGAGGCGACGCTCGCCCTCGCGTCGGACACCCTCGCGTGGTCGGCCGGCGTGGCGTCGGTGACGCGCTACTGGCAGCTCGCCCTCCCGACGGCGGCCACGCCGGAGGCTCCAGCGTCCTCGTCCTCGCTCGGCTCGTGGTCGGCCACGGAGCCCGCCGTCGACACGTCCATGGTCCTGTGGACCTGCGAGTGCACGCGCTACACGGACGGAACCGAGTCGTGGTCGCAGGTGGGCAAGTCGACGTCATACGAGGCGGCGAAGGACGCGAAGGATGCCGCCAAGGCAGCGGGGGACGCGGCGAACGAGGCGAGCAAGAAGGCGAGCGAGCTCTCGACCCTCGTGCACAGCGGATCCGACGGAGTGACCGTGGGCTACTCGGAGGACGGGAAGACCTTCTCGGGAGGAAGGACGCGGCAGTCCGCGGACGGCTTCGAGGTGCTGGGCCCCGATGGGGAGACGCTGGCAAAGCTGGCTGCCGCGATGATAAAGCTGCTCGGCGGAAAGCTGACCATCTCGATTGACGAGACCACGGGCGCGGAGTTCTCGGTCGACCTCGGGACGTCTGACACGGCGTCTTTCGATATCCAGTCGCACGCGGATTTGACCAAGAATCCAGTCACGTATGTCAAGATCAGGGACGATGAGATCGGGATGTGGGCTCAGGGGCCATCAGGCTTCCCGTCTGGCTTCATGACTACCGAGGCCGGCACCCAGTACCAGAACCCGCTCTTCCTCATGGACGGCTTCGCCTTCGGCGCGGCGCGGGCCCACGGTCCACGCGTCAAGGTGATGTACTGCGGGTCTGACACTCCCACGCTCTCCGGGGAGAGCACCGCGTGGATGAGCGCGGCGGACTTCAAGGCCAAGGCCGGATTTGACCCGACGCAATCTAAATGCGCGATCTTCGTGGCAAACGGCGACTGGGACGCGTACATAGGGGCCGTCACGGCCGGATTCCAGAGGTCCACCGGCTACTGGAACCTCTACGCGTCGAAAGGCACGGCCGGCAAGCTGGTCCGCATCAACTACATGATCGTCGTGTGGGAGTAGGTGGCGATTGGATACCTACAAGTCACTCGTCTACTGGGGCACGACGTTCGGGCTCGGACTCCTCGCACAGGCAGAGCTCACCGAGGGCAACCCGCGCGACGACCAGGTGGCGACCGTGTGGCTCGTGGTCGTCGCCATCGCCCTGGCCGTCTACGTCGCGATACGCGGCGAGGCGGCGAGCAGAGAGCGCGCACGCCTCGACTCGGAGCACGACGCCCTCGTCGACAAGGCCCTCAAGGACATCCTCAGACAGAAGCTCGTCTCGGAGCACGACCGCCTCGTGACCATAGGGGCGGCAAACGACACGCAGCGATGCGCGTGGCAGTCCTCGTACGAAACGTACGAGTCACTCTGCGAGGCCACCGGCGACCACAACGGGGTCGTCGACCACTACATGCAGGAGATTCTCGACCTGCCGCCAGACGGCGGCGAAGGGGGAAGCAGATGAAGTACCTACTACCAAACAATGCGTACAAGGCCGTGAAGTGGCTCGACCTCGTCGCAATCCCCGCCGTGACCACCCTCTACGTCGCCCTCGCGGCCGTGTGGGGCTGGCCCTACGCAGACCAGGTCGCCCAGACGTCCGCCGCCGTGTGCACATGCCTCGGCGTGCTCGTCGGCATCTCAGCCGCGACCGCAAGGCCCGACGACGGGGGCGAGCCCGACGGGGAGTAGGGAGCTGCCGCGCTCTAGAACCTGCTGCATGTGCGGGACGCCCATGGTCGAGGTCAGGGCGTCCCACCTGCGCGGACAAGTGTGGCAGGACTGGCAGTGCCCGCGCTGCCTCCACACGGAGCATGACCGGTACGACGACCATCAAAAGGAGGCATGGAACGATGCCGGACCTGCAGAAGTCGATTGACGCCATGGACCGGGCGTGCCGCGTCTGGTCCATGGGCTACGACCAAGCCAATCGCTGGGACATCCGCGACGGTGGCGAGACGGACTGCAGCGCCCTCGTCATCTGGGCCCTGAGGCAGGGAGGCTTCGACACGGGGCCAGCCTCATACACTGGCAACCTCAGCGCTGCCCTTACCAAGAGGGGCTGGAAGCGGCTGCCCGCCGACCTCTCGACGGCACGCCCCGGAGACATCCTGCTCAATGACCAGCATCACGTGTGCATGGTCGTCTCCGGCTACGGGCACTCGGCGACGATCGCGCAGGCGTCCATAGACGAGCGCGGCCGCGCGAGCGGAGGGCGCAGCGGGGACCAGACGGGATACGAGACAAACGAACGACGCATCTACGCCTACCGCCACGGCTGGGACTGCATCCTTCGATGGCAGGGCAGCTCCGTGGCGGCTAAGAAGCAAGACAAGGCGGACTCGACAAAGGGGGACGAGGGAGACGTGAGGGAGATTCTTGAGCCGCATGGCAAGGACGGGAAGGCGTTGGGATTCCAGGCGCTTCTCGAAAGCGGGGTGCTTACGACCCTGACCAAGAGCACGCAGTCAGCGCTCCTTGCAAAGGATGGGGTCAAGACCAAGGTGGTCACCGACAAGGAGTGGGCAACCTACTGCGAGATCTACCCGACCAGATCCGCTAAGAAGTAGCCGAGACATGCGGTGGCGCCCTCACCCCTGACGGGGTGGGGGCGCATTTTTGTCTCTCGAGACGCCGAATTCTGCGGGCACTTTCGCGACCTGCCGCCCGTCCCATCTCCGTCCCAAGTCTGCGTAAGGTGGGGAATATCCGAGACTTATGGAACGAATAATCGCAGGTGTGAGACTTGTGATAGGCTCCGTAACTTGACCTTTATTTAGTGCGTGAGTCTATCTCTGCACATAAACGCATCATCTGATCGAGAGGGACCTATGCTCCAGGAGCACATCAGGAACATCGCAATCATCGCTCACGTCGACCACGGCAAGACCACGCTCGTCGACCAGCTTCTCAAGGCAACGGATGCCTTCCGCGCCAACCAGCAGGTTGAGGAGCGCGTCCTCGACTCCAACGACCAGGAGCGCGAGCGCGGCATCACCATCCTGGCCAAGAACATCTCCATCGACTACAAGGGCGTCAAGATCAACGTCATCGACACCCCGGGGCACGCGGACTTTGGCGGCGAGGTGGAGCGCGTCCTCAAGATGGCTGACGGCGCCGTCCTGCTCGTGGATGCCGCCGAGGGCCCCATGCCCCAGACGCGCTTCGTGCTGACCCATGCCATCCAGGCCGGCCTGCAGATCATGATCTGCATCAACAAGATCGACCGCGATGGCGCCAATCCCGAGAAGGCCCTCAACGACTGCCTGGACCTCATGATGGACCTCGGTGCCGACGACGAGCACCTCGAGTTCTCGATGGAGCACGTGGTCTACGCGTCGGCGGTCAACGGGTACGCCCGTCTCGACCCCAACGACGGCAACGACAACATGTATCCGCTGCTCGACATGATCGTCGATGACCTGCCCGCGCCCGACGCGGACCTCGAGGGCCCGCTTGCCATGCAGGTCGTCACCGTCGACCACTCCGACTACGTCGGCCGCATTGGCATCGGCCGCATCTACTCCGGCACCATCCACGACGGCGACCGCATCCTCGTCGTGAAGAACGACGGCAGCAGGGCCATGAGCCAGGTCAAGCAGCTCTTCACCTTCGACTACCTGGGGCGCAAGGAGTGCCAGGAGGTTGGGGCCGGTGACATCGCCGCCGTCGTGGGCGTTGACGGAACGGACATCGGCGACGTCTACACCGACCCCGAGAACCCCGTCGAGCTCGAGCCCATCGAGATCGACCCCCCGACCCTCGCGGTCGTCTTCGAGCCCTCCACCTCGCCCCTCGTCGGCCGCGACGGCGACATCGTGGGCGGGCGCCAGCTCAAGGAGCGCCTTGAGCAGGAGCGCGAGAACAACGTGACCATGCGCATCGAGGAGCTCCCGGACAAGACGGGCGTCGAGGTCGCCGGCCGCGGCATCCTGCACCTCTCCGTCCTCATGGAGGAGATGCGCCGCGAGGGCTTTGAGTTCCAGGTCGGCCGTCCCCGCGTCCTGGTGAAGAAGGACGAGAACGGCAACAAGGTCGAGCCCATCGAGCAGGCGGTCGTCGAGTGCCCCGGCGAGTACGCGGGCAAGGTCATCGAACTCTTTGGCAACGTCGGCGGCACCATGTCGCAGATGGACACCGGTGCCACCCAGACCCACCTGGAGTTCAAGATCCCGACCCGCGGCATCATGGGCCTCAAGAACCGCATCCTCAACGTGACCCACGGCGAGGCCGTCTTCTATCACACCTTCCTGGAGTACGGTCCGTACGCGGGCGAGATCGGCGGCCGCCAGAACGGCGCGATGATCTCGATGTCCACCGAGAAGGCCGTCGCCTACGCGCTCGGCACGCTCCAGGAGCGTGGCACGCTCTTCGTGGAGCCTGGCACCGAGTGCTACGAGGGCATGCTCGTGGGCGAGCGATCCAAGCCGGGCGACATGGTCGTCAACATCGCGAGGACCAAGAGCCTGGGCAACCAGCGCTCCTCCACCGCCGACATTGCCGTGCAGCTGACCCCTCCGCGCACCTTCACGCTCGAGGAGGCCATGGAGTACATCATGGACGACGAGCTGGTCGAGGTGACACCCAAGAACATCCGCATGAGGAAGCGCATCCTCAACGAGACCGAGCGCCGCAAGTGGCGCGTCCGTCACGGGATGGTCGACAAGTAGTCGCAGACAAGCGAGACAGACGATGCGGGGTCCGAGCAGACGCTTGGACCCCGCGTTTCGTTCCCATGCACCAAACTGGTTGGGCTACGTCCTGCTCGGGCGATTCTCGTGAGGGTCATCGTCCCCGTCGGACCTCGTGGTGTAGCGGGTGACGTAGGTCTTTCCCTCGTGCTCGCCCCTTGCCATGGCCCGGTGATACACGACCCTCGCCGCGTGCGTCGCCTTGGGGGTCAGGTCCACGTCCGACGGTGAGAGGACGTTGAACTTGAGCGACCACATGCGCAGCGCGACCACGATTGCGACGCACGCGAGTGCCGCCCACGGCCTGTTGATGTAGAGAATCAGAACCAGCACGTAATAAATCGCAGACCCCGCAACGGCGCAGAGGGCATAGAGGTTGCTCCTCTTGAAGATCTTCGGGATGTCCCCCAGGAAGATGTCGCGGAGCATGCCGCCGCCCACTCCGGTCACCGTGCCCATGAGCGCGCACGCCCACGGACTGAGGTGATAGACGATGGCCTTGTCGGTGCCGGCCGCAACGAAGAGGCCGACCGAGATGATGTCCGCCCAGTTGAGCAGGTTGGGAAACTTGTGCAGCACGCCCGAGAAGAGAAACCCAAGGATGGCGGCGATGACCGTGACCGGTATGGCGTAGGACGAGCGGAGCATGTACACGTCGCCCACCTGCATGATGGTGTCGCGGACGAGTCCCCCGCCAAGGCCGCAGAGGATTGAGAGCGCGAGGTACCCAACCAGGTCGAGGCTCCTCTCCTTGGCAACGAGAATGCCCGTGAACGAGCCTGCCACAACTGCGGAGAGGTCGAGCCAGGCCGGAATTGCGACGGCAGCCGTATCCGGCCCGTAGCTCGAGAAGAGTTCAGGTATCACACGTACCCCCACATCGGGCAATGCCCGGACACGTTTCCCACATTCCGTGGAGCATGGTAACGCCGCCATCCGTCACCCGCCAGACGCCGTCGGGACGATTTGCTCCGGTTCGGGGAGTGGTGCGAACCCCAGTGGCCCCGAACGTCCAATCCTTGTTGGAGAAAAAGTGAGAGTCGCATCGCAAGAGTAAGTAATGTATACTTCCCCTTGCGGTTTTACGGAGAGTTGTCCGAGTGGCCGAAGGAGCACGATTGGAAATCGTGTATGCGCCCAAAGCGCATCCAGGGTTCAAATCCCTGACTCTCCGCCAGCGAATGAGGAGCGGCGCCTGCGGGCGCCGCTTTCACACCCTTCGGAGGGGTGGCAGAGTGGTTGAATGCGGCGGTCTCGAAAACCGTTTACCCGCTACGCGGGTACGAGGGTTCGAATCCCTCCTCCTCCGCCATTGAGTACTTTGGGGTCCGTCTCTGACGGGTCCCTTTTTGTGTCAAAAGCGCATCGTGACGGCTGGCTGTCGCATGCCCTCCATTCTCAGGGGGCTGGGACCGAGGTTGGGGGATACTCTTTCAAAAGGACGTGCGAGAGTCCTCTCGCATGACCCAACCGTCTACTGTTGGCTCTTGGAAGGAGAACCCCTTGGCTGACGGAAACGAAGGATATTACTCCCGGTCCTGGAAGCTCCTCTCCAGGGACAAGGGATGGTACAAGCCACTGCTGGTCATGTCCGTTGCGCTCTTCGTCCCCATCGTGGGGGCGCTGGGCGTGCTTGGCTACGAGCTCGAGTGGGCGCGCCTCACCGCCTGGGGCGTGGATTCCTCGCCAAAGCAGAAGAACGTCCAGGTAGGTAAGTGCATCAAGGCGGGATGGAGGGGCTTTGTCGCCACCATCGGCTGGGTGGTCATCTTCGCCCTCATAGGCGCCATGCTGATGGACGTCACCAACGAGAACTCGTTCGCGAGCATCCTCATCGACGTCGCGGGCATCCTCTTTGCCGTCATCGCTAAGATCTGCGCCCTCCGTGCGACCGTATACCAGAACTTCACCGCCGGATATAGGGCTGACCGCATCGTAGACATGTTGAAGAGGGATGGCTCAGGGTTCTTCAGGATCGCCGGGCTGTCGGTGGTCATCCAGCTCATCACCGGCCTCATCCTCTTCGTCCTTGCGCTTATCCTCCTCGCGCCCGTGGTCTTCAGCATCATCAGCATCATCGCCTACTCCGGCACCACCGAGGCGGTCGCTTATGCAATCACGAGGGCGTTCACGGACATCGCGCCGTGGGCAGTCCTGCTGCTTTTTGCCACGAACTTCCTCAGCACCTTCACGGACATGATTCTCATCACCGCCGTGGGCCTGTGGATGCGCCAGTTCAACGTGCCCGCATGGGGTGCCAGCGGCGACCCGCTGCCCCAGACCCCCGAGCTGCCCTCGTCCTCCGAGTGCCGCCCCGTCGACCCGGTCACCCCCGAGGTGACTTCCTCTGAGGTGGAGGCATCCAAATCCCCCGTCACGCCCCAGCCCCACGAATCGGAAGGCGAGAACGGCGTGGCCCAGGAGCCCCCGACCCAACCCGCCGGTAGCGAGGATTCCTCTCATCCGACGGGGGAGGAACCTCTCGCCTAGTGGATTCGTAAGGACCGGAAACTCCCGAGCGAGGCTTCCGAAAGCCTTTGGGGAGTCGTCTCCCGCATACCGCCACCTTGCCAGGAACAGGGGGTAAAGAGGCCCCCGTGCCCTTGATAGCATAGATGTGGGGTCTGCGTGTTGTTGATGCCGTGGGAGAGGCCGCAAGCCCTCCCGCGGCATCGTGTGTTAACATCGCACCTTGACCTTTCCTGCTCCGGAGGCAACCTTCACTAACCGGAGCCGTTTAGCCCAGAGGAGGTGACCACATGAAGGCTTATGAACTGCTGTATTTTGTCGATCCCGCAAGCACCGAGGAGACCCGCGCCGCCGTCATGAAGCGTATTGACGTCGCTGTTTCCGAGAATGGTGGCAAGGTCGACAACGTCGAGGACTGGGGCAAGCGCAAGCTCGCCTACGAGATCGACAAGCTCACCGAGGGGGATTACACCCTCATCAACTTCCATGCAGACCCCGCACAGATCGCCGAGCTCGACCGAGTTCTGCGCATCAACGATGCCGTGAAGCGTCACATGATCGTGTGCCGCTCCGACAGGGACTAGTCATGAGAGGCGGGCATTGCGCCCGCGGATGAGAGGCAGTGAGCGACGTGAGCATTAACAGGGTGAACATCTCCGGCAATCTTACGCGCGACCCGGAGCTCAAGCAGACCCAGGGTGGCACCGCCATCCTGTCGTTTGGCGTGGCGGTCAACGACCGCCGTCGCAACCCACAGTCGGGCGAGTGGGAGGATGTTCCCAACTTCGTTGACTGCGTCGTCTTTGGCAACAGGGCGGAGCCCCTGAGCCGTTTCCTCTCCAAGGGCTCGAAGGTTGCCATCGAGGGCAAGCTTCGCTACAGCTCGTGGGAGCGTGACGGTCAGAAGAGGAGCAAGCTCGAGGTCGTCGTCGACGAGGTCGAGTTCCTCTCCTCCAGGAGCCAGCAAGGCGGCGGCCAGGGCTACGAGCCCCGCAACAACGGGGCGTACATGTCCTCCCCCTCGCCGAGCTACGCAGCACCCGCGCCCGCGGCAAACCCACAGCCCCAGCGTCCCGTCCAGACCCCGCCCCAGGCGGACGTCTACGACGAGGACATCCCGTTCTAGTGAGTAGGTGGCGCGAACCACCAGTTGAAAGGCAACAAAGACATGGCTAAGCAAAGGCAAGTTGAACAGCGCCAGCCGCGTCGCAAGTACTGCCAGTTCTGCAAGGAGGATGTCGAGTACATCGACTACAAGGACACCCAGCTCCTTCGCAAGTTCATGACCGACCGTGGCAAGATCAAGCCCCGTCGCGTCACTGGCGCCTGCACGCAGCATCAGCACGACATCGCGGTCGCCATCAAGCGCGCCCGCGTCATGGCACTTCTGCCCTACACGGTTCCCGTGGTCTCCAGCCGCGGCGGCCGCAACCGCGGGTAGAGGTTCCAAAGGGCTAAGGACCGCAATCGTTGAACGATAGCGAGAAAAAGAACGGGCCGGTCAGACCTGACGGCATGGGCGAGAGCCGCGAGGTCGTCCCATTTGGCACGCGTGGCCAGGGGGACGGCATGGGGCGGATGCGCTACCGGCGGGGCATGATGTGGTCCATTCTCGGCGGTGCCTGCGCTCCCCTGAGCGCAGAGATCGCGGCGGTCCTGACGACGTACGGCCTCTCGTTCGTGAACGAGAGCGACGACCGGGAATCGGTCAGAACGGCCGCGCTGGTGGCCGCGGGTGCGGGGATCGTCGTCTCGATCCTCTACAACCCCTGGCAGATTCCAATGTCAGCCCTGATTGCGCTCGTCTGTCTCGCCATGGTCCGCATGGTCTATGGCAGGCAGGTGACCGTGGGCAGGGTAAGCCTCGCCATCATCGCAGCCACGTTGGTGGTGCTCGCCTCGGACTCGGCAGCCGCGGCACTCAACGGCACCTCGGTGCCAGCCGCGTTTGACGAGGTCCTCCGCCAGATGGGTGCCTCGTACGGGGGTTCCATGAACCTCACGATGAGCTCCCAGGTGGAGGTGGCACGAAAGCTCGTGGCGTCCTACTGGCCGCTTGCCTACCTATGTGCGGCTGGGGCAATCGTCCTGTTCGCGCACTGGGGGACCAAGCTGGCCGCGCGGTCGATGAACGTGAGTCTTCCCGTTGGGAGACTCTCGTCCTACGACGCACCGCGGTGGATGGGCATCGTGTTCGTCCTGTCCGCCGCTGCGGCGGTGGCGCCGCGGTACCTCACGGACCTCAACCCCTTGGTTGGGTTCGTTGGGACCAACGTTCTCGTGGCCGCGCGCGTGGCGCTTTCCCTTCAGGGGATGGCGCTCATCGCGTGGTTCCTGGAGAGGAGGGGCTTTGGTCCCTTCACCAGGGCGCTTGCGGTCATGGTGGCGGTCTGGCTCGAATGGTCGTTTGCCGTCGTCGGCATTGTGGGCCTCGTCGACCTCCTCGCCAACTTCCGTGGCCTCGGTCGTGGAAGGCGGGGGAGAGAGTCTGGCCCAAGAGAGAAGAGCAAGGAGTCGGCCTAGGCCGACCAACCGAAGGAGTTCCCATGAAAGTCATCCTTTTGGGTGAGCTCAGGGGCAAGGGTGGCGAGGGAGACGTCGTGGACGTCGCCCAGGGCTACGCGGAGAACTATCTGTTCCCCAACCGCATCGCCCAGCCCGCGACCCCGGGCAACCTGAAGCAGCTTGAGGAGCGCCGCGCGGGCATCGAGAAGCGCGAGGCCAAGCGCCTCGCCGACGCGCACGCCACCAAGGAGCTGCTCGACGGCAAGTCCGTCACCGTGGAGGCCAAGGTCGGCGAGAACGACCAGCTGTTTGGCTCCATCACCACCGCGCAGATCGTTGACGCGATCAAGGCTCAGCTTGGCGTCGAGGTCGACCGCAAGCGCATTGGCCGTGGTGCGACCATCAAGACCGTCGGCAAGCACCCCGTCGAGGTCAACCTCTATCGCGACATCAACGCGATCGTCACCGTCCTCGTGGGCGTGAACGAGGAGGAGCCCGAGGCCGAGGAGTCCGAGGAGGACGCCCAGGCCGACGAGGCTGCCGCCACCGAGACCGAGGCCGCTGCCGAGTAGCGGTTTCTCTCGAAGGGAAATCAACATTTCCCCGGCAAGGACGTCTTAGGACGCACAGTCCCAAAGTCTGCTGCGGCCCTCCAACGGATTCAGTCCGGCGGGGGGCCGCTGTATGCGGAACGCCAGGTATGGGCCTTCTACCTGCGAATTCATGGCTCCTCGCAACGGCACGGGTGAATAAGCCCACGTAAAAGGGTCATGCCACTGAAAAAGCCCTGCTATGGATGTGTAAGGCGATGCGTGCCATCCCCTGCTTTCGTAAATTGTTGAAAAGCGTGAAAACTTCTAACGCCCCCGCTAGACGCATCGCAGTGTCAACAATGCCCAGTTGGGTCTCTGTTGCGGGCGAGATGGGTCCATCCGTGTCGGGATACGCCGCGCGGGGAGAAATGACGCGAATGTATGCAGTCGCGCGCCAGCCAAAGGGCGGGCTCACGTTGCCAACTCGCGTGTGGAGTATGAGGCCCGCCACCTCAAAGGCTCTATAGTTAGACCAAATGCACCCATCACCGGAGGTCCCATGCAAGACGCCCCCATCGATTACGACAGAGAACCGGCGCCGTCTGCCGGCGACGCCTCGATGCCGCAGGATCTTGCCGCCGAGAAGTCCGTGCTCTCTGCCATGCTCCTCTCGCAGGATGTTCTGCAGGAGTGTCTGATCGACCTGGAGGAGCAGGACTTCTACCTGTACTCCCACAGGCTTATCTTCCTGGCGATGAGCGAGATGTTCGACCGCGGCAAGCCCGTGGACCCCATCTCGCTGGCGGACCACCTCAAGTCGCAGGGCCAGCTCGACCGGACGGGCGGCATGGCGTACCTCCTCGAGCTCAACGGAGACTCGTTCGCCCTTGCGAGCTGGCGCCATCACGTCGAGATCCTGCACCGGGACTCGACGCTGCGCGCGATCATCGCCGCCTCGGCCAAGATCACGGCGCTCGCGTTCGATGCACCCGAGGACACCAAGGAGGTCGTGGACTCGGCAGAGAACCTCCTCCTCAACGTCACCAACCGCGAGATCGGTGACAGCTACTCGGATTTGGCCGACGTCATGGGCGACCTGTACACCGAGCTGGGGGAGGCATGTCAGAACCCCGAGGGCTCCCTGGGCGTCATGACCGGATACTCGGGCATCGACCAGCGCCTGCAGGGACTGCGTCCCGGCCAGATGATCGTCATCGGCGCCCGCCCGGGCGTGGGCAAGACCTCCTTCGCGCTCAACCTCGCGGTCAACGCGGCGGCCCACGGGGCGTCCATCGCGTTCTTCTCGCTCGAGATGAGCAAGGTCGAGATCGCGCAGCGCCTCCTCTCGGCGCAGGCGCGCATACCCCTCTCGGCCATTCGTGGCGCCCGCATCCAGGACAACCAGTGGCCGACTATCCTCGAGGCAACGCGAGACCTCTCCAAGCTCGACATCATGATCGACGACACCCCCGGCACCACGGTGACCGAGATCAGGGCGAAGGCACGGCGCATGCTGCAGGGCAAGGAGCATGGCCTGGTCCTTCTCGACTACCTCCAGCTCCTCTCGCCCCCCGCGGGCCGCCACAGGGCGGACTCGCGCGCCACGGAGGTCAGCGAGATGTCCCGCGGCATCAAGATCATGGCGAAGGACCTCGAGGTCCCCGTCGTTGCCCTGTCGCAGCTCAACCGTGCCGTCACGGACCGCAAGGGGAAGAGGCCCGAGCTGAGCGACCTGCGCGAGTCCGGCTCCATCGAGCAGGACGCCGACGTCGTCATCCTCCTGGACCGCTCCATGACCGAGGAGGAGGCGGAGGCGAGCGACCGCCCCGACTTCAACGTGACCAACTTCATCATCGCCAAGAACCGCTCGGGCCCGCTTGACATCGTCCCGCTCACCTTCCTTCCCGGGTCAACCAAGTTTGTGGAAGTGGACATGCACCACGACTAGGCTGAGCAGATGGTGGCTCCGAGTGCCCACGCAGTCTGGGACGGGCTCCAGCGGGTCCGTCGTATACTTGACTGAGTATCGAACGCAGCTTCGAGAGGGGACTCAATGCCGGCATCAGTGCTAGTTGGAACTCAGTGGGGAGACGAGGGCAAGGGTAAGGTCACCGATCTCATCTCTGGCGAATTCGACGTGGTCTGCCGCTATGCCGGCGGTGCCAACGCGGGGCACACGGTCATTGCCAATGGGCACAAGCTCGCGCTTCACCAGGTGCCCTCGGGCGTCATGTACAAGGGCGTCTATCCCGTGATCGGCAACGGCTGCATCGTGGACCCCGAGGTGCTCCTGGGCGAGATCGACGTCCTGGAGAAGCAGGGCATCTCGTGCGACGACCTCAAGATCTCGGGCAACGCGCACATCGTGATGCCCTACCACAAGGACCTGGACGGCGCGCACGAGAAGAAGCTCGGCAAGAACCTCATTGGCACCACCAAGCGCGGCGTCGGTCCCTGCTACATGGACAAGATGAACCGCACCGGCCTGCGCATCCAGGACATGCTCGACGAGCACATCTTCCGCGAGAAGCTGGAGAGCGCGCTCGCCTACACCAACCCCATCCTGGAGAAGGTCTACGAGCTCCCCACCTACACGGTTGACCAGATCTGCGAGACCTACCTGCCCTATGCGGAGCGCATCCGCCCCTACATCGTGGAGAGCTCGCTCTTCCTCAACGAGCAGCTCGAGCAGGGCAAGAACATCCTCTTCGAGGGCGCCCAGGCCACGATGCTCGACATAGACCACGGCACCTATCCGTTCGTGACCTCCTCCAACTGCACCGCCGGCGGCGCGGTCACCGGCTCGGGCGTCGGCCCCACCCGCATCGACCGCGTCCTGGGCGTGGCCAAGGCGTACCTGACCCGCGTTGGCTCCGGCCCCTTCCCGACCGAGCTCTTTGACGAGGTTGGCGACAAGCTGGGCGAGGTCGGACACGAGTATGGCGTGACCACCGGCCGCAAGCGCCGCTGCGGATGGTACGACGCGGTCGTGGTCAACTACGCCGCACGCGTAAACGGGCTCACCGACCTGGCAATCACCAAGCTCGACGTCCTGGGCTGCCTGGACGAGATCAAGGTCTGCGTGGCGTACGAGTGCGACGGCAAGCGCTACACCACGGTGCCCGAGCACCAGAGCGTGTTCTACCACGCAAAGCCGGTGTACGAGACCCTCCCGGGCTGGAAGTGCGACATCTCCGGCGTCCGCAACTTCTATCAGCTTCCCCGCGAGGCAAAGGACTACATCGACTTCCTGGAGCAGCTCGCCGGCGTGAGGGCCTCGATCATCACCGTCGGCCCCGACCGCGAGCAGACGATCAACCGCTACTGGAACTAGCCTTGGCCGTGGATTCCGCCCGCAAGGGCTTTGCCATAGTGTGCGATAGCGCGTGCGACCTCCCCCTCTCCAACCTGGAGAGGGCTGGGGTCGCGCTCGTACCGCTCGTCGTTCGCGTGGCCGGCCACAGCTACCGGGACTGCATCGACCTCAACCCCGTCGACTTCTTCGTCCAGCTCTCCTCGACCAAGGGGCAGGTGACCACCTTCACCCCCGCCGTGGAGGAGTTTGAGGGTGTCTACCGCTCCCTCGTCGACAGGGGCTACACGGACATCGTCTCGCTGCACGCCTCGTCGCACATCCGCGATGCGTACGACCTTGCCGTGAAGGCGGCGCACAGGGTCCGCGAGGCCAACGTGCACGTGGTGGACACCAAGTGCGTCTCGGGTCAGATGGCCCTGGTGCTCGCCCGCCTCGTTCTCGACCGCGACGCCGGCATGTCGACCGAAGCGGCGGTGGAGAGCGCCGTGCGGGTTGCGGAGGCGGCGCGCGCGCTCATCATACCCGCGCCCGACGCCAGCCCGACCCTCGTGGGGACGCGCGTCCGCCGCGGCCTGCTCGGTCGTGCCGACTCCCTGCGCGTCCGTGCGCTGGGGGTGCGGCGCTGCTTCTCGATTGGCGACGACGGCGTAGCCGTGGAGCAGTTCCGCTCCACGGACATCCGGCTCCTCGCCGGCAACATGGCGCGCTCGATGAGCTCCTACTCGCAGGTGGTGGGCCCGCTCACCTACGTCGAGATCAACGCGGGCGTGCCCCGGCTCCTCTCGACCATCGAGAAGCCGCTTGACACCAACGAGTTCGAGGCGACCAGGGCGGCGATTCTCAACACCAACCCCACCACCACGGCGCTCCTCGGCGTCGGTGCGGTGGGCCTTGCCTACGTGCCGCATTCGCTTCTCCCCGCGGAGGGGGCGGCCCGTATCCTGCGCTACATTCCCTGACGGGTGACGTTTGGAGGAAAGCATGAGTAACGAAGAGAAGATCGACATCCTCTTGCTCGGTTCGGGCGGGCGCGAGCACGCGCTCCTCGTGAAGCTGGCCGAGTCCCCCCGTGCGGGGAGGCTGTGGGTGGCTCCGGGCAACGGCGGCATGCTGGCGATGGCGAGCCAGGCGGACTGCGACCAGGACTCCCCGGAGGACGTAGCGAGGTTCGCGCGCGAGAACGGCATCGGCCTCGTGGTGATCGGACCCGAGGCGCCGCTCGTCAATGGCGTCGCCGACGCCGTCCGCGCGGAGGGCATCCCCGTGTTTGGTCCCTCGGGGGAGGCCGCCCAGATGGAGGGCTCCAAGAAGTTCGCCAAGGAGGTCATGGCACGCGCCGGCGTTCCCACCGCCCGCTACCGCTCCTTCACGGAGCAGGCCCCCTGCGAGGAGTACGTGCGAGAGCTCGCCGGCCCCTGCGTGGTGAAGGCCGACGGCCTGGCGGCGGGCAAGGGCGTCATCGTTGCCCAGAGCACGGAGCAGGCGCTCGAGGGCGTCCGCGAGTGCTTTGGCGGGAGCTTTGGCGACGCGGGCTCCACCGTGGTGGTGGAGGAGATGCTCGAGGGGCCCGAGTGCTCGCTCCTCGCCCTCACCGACGGCACCACGCTGGTCCCCCTCGCAACGTCCCAGGACCACAAGCGCGCCTACGACGGCGACCTTGGCCCCAACACGGGTGGCATGGGCGTGTACTCCCCCGTCCCCATCCTCCTGCCCGGCGAGCTCGAGAAGATGGTGGACATCGAGCAGGGGGTCATCGACCAGCTGCGAGCAGACGGCATCACCTACAGCGGCTGCCTCTACGGTGGCTTCATGCTCACCAAGGACGGCCCCAAGGTCCTGGAGTTCAACGCCCGCTTTGGCGACCCCGAGACCCAGGTCGTGCTGCCCCGCATGAAGGGTGACCTTGTCGAGGCGTTCCTCGCCTGCGACGCGGGGACGCTCGATCCCGCGACCATCGGCTGGGACGACGACTGGGCCGTCTCCGTGGTCCTCACGAGTGCCGGCTACCCCGGTCACTACGAGAAGGGCAAGGTCATCACGGGCGTCGACGAGGCAAACAAGATGGACGGCGTCACCGTGTACCACGCCGGGACCAAGCTCGGCGAGGATGGCAGCCTGCTCACCAACGGCGGCCGCGTGCTCGACGTGACGGCCGTGGCGGACACCTTCGAGGCGGCCCGCAACCGCGCCTACCAGGCATGCGACAAGATCTTCTTCGAGGGGAAGACCTACCGTCACGACATTGGCATCAAGGCCATCAAGGGTCGTCAGAACCTGTAGGTCCGGGAGGTGCGAGAGATGTCAGCATCGGAAGACGGGGATAGGACCGACGAGGGGACCTCGCCGCTCGCGGGTGCCCTCAGGAGCGTGAGGGATTCGGCCCTGGCCTTCACCTACGACGGGGACCGCTCGTCCCAGGACCACGTCTCGGGTGAGCCGCAGCGCCGTGACCTCGTCCTGGGGGACGAGGACCCGCGCGACGCCGCACTGACCGAGCGCGTGGAAACCGAGCAGGTTGAGTGGCGGGGCAAGATCTTCGACGTCGACCGGCTGAGGGTCACGCTTCCGGACGGGCGTCCCGCCATCAGGGACGTGGTGAGGCATCCCGGTGCCGTCGCAATTGTGGCGCTCACCGAGGACGGCAGGATCTGCCTGGTGAGGCAGTACCGCGCCGCCCTGGGCAGGGTCACGGTCGAGATTCCCGCGGGAAAGCTCTCTCCCGGCGAGGACCCGCTGGACTGCGCCTCGCGCGAGCTTCTGGAGGAGACGGGCTTCAGGGCCCGCAACATCGCGTTTCTCACCACGATTGCCACGTCCGCCGGCTTTGCCGACGAGCTCATCCACATCTACATGGCCACGGGCCTCTCGCTCGACCACTCGAGCCCGGATGCCGACGAGTTCATCAACGTCGACCTGGTGAGCCTTCCCGAGTTTGTGGACGCGGTGCTCGACGGGCGGATCGAGGACGCGAAGACCGTGATAGGTGCCCTCATCTGCGACGCGGTCTCGCGTCGACTCGCACCTGACGCAGTCGCGGGCTCCGAGTGACCGGACGGCCCCATCCCCTCCTCATACGTGCAGTTGGGGAGAAGACGGGGCCGCATTAAGAAACGGATGCGACTCATTATCTATACTCAGTCCTCGTGGGCCGCGTCCGCGTTGTGACCATACGTTCGTTACGGGAGACTTCAGATGGCAAAGAAGAGAGAGGGAGCGCGCAGGGAGAAGGGCGCCCTCAACGCCGAGCAGGCCGAGAAGCTCTTTGCCACCGTCGACGAGACCGGTCACACCAACGAGGAGACGGCGCGCAAGGAGCGTCGTCACCGCGAGCAGGCGGGCCAGGGCGTCGACATCGACCCGCTGTCCCAGGCCGACCCCTCCGGCTCAAACGTGGGCACCACCATCACCCGTACCGCCATCGGCTTCGTCATCGTCATCCTCCTGGTGGTCGTGCTCGGCCAGGTCTCGTGTGCCGCCGCCCGCCGAGCGAGCACCGCAAACCTCTCGGAGGACGTGAGCGTCTCCACGGTCGCCTCCGCCCTGGAGGGCGGCGTCGAGTGGGGCAATGGCTTCACCCAGTTCCCCGAGGACTTCCAGGTCGTCGAGGCGGACGAGAATACCCATCGCATCGAGGTCACGGTGACGGACACGACCTCGACCAACGAACTCGAGGTGTTCTCCGGATCGCAGATCCAGGCGACGGCCCTCGCCGTGAACTCGCTGCTCAACCCCAACATCAACACGGTCATCTATCACGTCAACGTCCATGAGGACGAGAACGGCAAGATCCAGACGTCGAGCCTGTTTGGGTTCCTCAAGCCCACGGGGGAGACCAAGACGCTGATGACCTTCATCTGGACCAAGACCAACACGACCTCGGGGGTCAAGTTCAACTGCACCATCACGGGCATTGACTCCACCATGCAGAAGAAGCTGCACGACAGCATCACCTCGTCGTTCACCCCGTCCGAGATCATCAGCTCCGTCCTCGGCAGCAGCGACTCGAGCGACAGCAGCAGTAGCGACGACGACCTGATCGTGGATCGAACGACCACGTCCTCGAGCGACGAGGCGGACTCGTCCGCGACGTCGGCCTCGTCGGCAGGCTCCGACTCCGCCGACTCCTCGTCGGCCGGAAAGTAGCGCTAAGAGGGAGGGGGACCGTTCGCAAGGACGGTCCCCCTCCTGTCTCTTGCCATATGATCCTGAGGCTACCCCACAAGTGCGGTGACGTCACCCAGGACCGTCTCGAAGCTGACGCCCCTCATCTGGTAGTCGGGCTGCAGCCTGGTGACCTCCATCGCCCGTCGGACGAAGCTCCCGGCGAACCCAGCGGCGTCCACGAGCCCATGTCCGCACATGATGGCGGCGAGCAGCGACGAGGCGTAGAGGTCGCCCGTCCCGTGGATCATGAACGGCAGCAGCCTGCCCTCGACCGGTCGCATGCCCATGTCACGGCCCCCGACGAAGTTGACGATGGTGTCTCCCCCACGCACGATGCCCTTGATGACCACGTAGCGGGCGCCCATGGCAAGGAGCTCGTCCATCATGCGTGCGACCTGGGCATCGTCGGGCGACTGGCCCTCGTAGGGCAGGTGGGTCAGAATGGAGGCCTCGGTGAGGTTGGGGGTCAGCAGGTCTGCCCCGTCGACAAGGCCGGCAGTGGCCTGGCACATCTCGTCCGTGTACGTGGGGTACTTCTGGCCGCCGTCGCCCATGACGGGGTCGACGACGCGCAGGGCGTCGGGGTGCTCCCGATAGAGGCGCCTGATTGCGGCCACCTGCTGGGCCGACCCCAGGAAGCCCGAGTAGATGGCATCGACCTCCACGCCCTCGCGACCCCACGCGTCGAGGTACTCGTCGAGCATGGGCGTGGTGTCGTGCATGTAGAAGGTCGGGAACTTGGTGTGGGCCGAGAAGAGCGAGGTGGGGACGGGGCACACATCGCAGCCGGCGGCCGAGAGGACGGGTATGGCCACCCCGAGCGAGCACTTTCCATAGCCGCAGAGGTCATGGACCGCGGCGATGCGGGGGATGTAGGGGCCCTCGCGGTGATACAGGAACACGTCGTCTTGCTCGGGCATGGGTACTCCTCGCATGCGAGAGACGGCGCCGGGGTGCGGACGCATGCGTCCGAGCGCGAGGTGGGGACAAGACGTGGTGACGCCCCGATGCCCCCCCACCCTGGCCGCGATGGGTGCCCACGCCGTCTATACTTGGTGGGTCATTACAGAATAGCGGGCTTTTGCCCCGCGACAAGGAGGAAGCAATGGCAGACGCACCGCTTGTTGGCATCATCATGGGCTCCAAGTCGGACCTCCCCGCGATGGAGGCGTGCACCAAGCAGCTTGACGAGTTTGGGGTTCCCTACGAGCTGGTGATCGCCTCCGCCCACCGCAACCCCGCAAAGGTCCACGAGTGGGCCTCCACAGCCGCCGACCGCGGCATCAAGGTGATCATCGCCGCAGCGGGTAAGGCGGCGCACCTGGGCGGCGTCGTCGCGGCGTACACCCCGCTCCCCATCGTCGGCGTCCCCATGAAGACGAGCGACCTGGGCGGCATGGACTCGCTTCTCTCCATGGTCCAGATGCCCTCCGGCGTCCCCGTGGCATGCGTCGCCATCGGCGGTGCCAAGAACGCCGCGATCTACGCCACGCAGATCCTGGGTGCGACCATGCCCGAGTGGCGCCAGGCGATCGTCGACTTCAAGCGCTCCATGGCCGAGGCCTAGCGCATCCCGTTAGGAAGACATGGCAAAGAGGCAGAGGAGAGGCACGCACGCTGCCCCAGCCGCCGAACCGGGCGGCGGGAGGGGCCGTCGCGGCTGGCGTCGGGTCCTCTCGACCATCCTGATCGTGGTTGGCGTAGGGCTTCTCGTCGTCGCTGCCGGCATCTGGGGCTTTAACCAGTATCGGTACTGGCGGCAGGACCAGGTGACCCAGGAGATGGCGCAGAAGTACGTGACCGAGCCCTCCTCGTCGGACTCGTCGGCGACGTCCACTGCCCCCACGGTGGACTGGGCGTCCCTCAAGGCGATGAACGACGAGGCCGTGGGCTGGATCGAGGTCCCGGGGACCGTGGTGAACTACGCGGTGTTCCAGCACTCGGACAACTCGTTCTACCTCGCCCATGGGCCGAACAAGGAGTACGACGTGTTTGGCCAGGTGTTCATGGACTACCAGAACACTGCGCCCGGCATGGTGGACCAGCAGACCATCCTGTATGGCCACCACCTCAAGAACGGCACCATGTTCCAGCCCCTGTTCCTTCTCAAGGACCAGGAGACGTTCGATAACACGCCGACGATCTGGTACCTGACCGAGGGTACCTCCTACGAGCTCGAGCCGCTCTTCGTCTACTTCACGGACCCCAACGACACCACCGTGAGGCAGTTCAGCTTCTCGTCCGACGAGGAGTTCAGGTCCTACCTCATGGAGCGGCTTGCCAAGGCCGTGTCGCGGCGGGCAGATGCCGAACAGATCATCCAGGGGACCAGTCACGTGCTGACCCTCTCGACCTGCAACTACTATGAGGGGTACGGACGCTCCATCCTGGTGTGCGTACCAAAGTCAGAGGCAAACGCGGCGACTGCCGCGAGCAACTAGCAAAGGAGACGAGCCATGCAGAGCCAGCAGGGCAAGCACGTTACCTACGCCGACGCCGGTGTGGACGTGGACGAGGGCGCCCGCGCGGTCGACGCCATCAAGGAGGCCGTGAGGCAGACCAACCGCCCCGAGGTCATAGGCGGCCTTGGGAGCTTTGGCTCCTGCTTCTCGATGAAGGGCTTCAAGGACATGGAGGACCCGGTGCTCGTCTCGGGCACCGACGGCGTGGGGACCAAGCTCGCCATCGCCCAGCTCCTGGACCGTCACGAGACCGTTGGCCAGGACCTCGTGGCCATGTGCGTGGACGACGTGGTGCCCATCGGCGCGGAGCCGCTCTTCTTCCTGGACTACGTTGCCATCGGCAAGCTCAAGGCGGAGCACGTGGCAAAGATCGTGGGCGGCATCGCAGAGGGCTGCAAGCTGTCCGGCTGCGCGCTGGTGGGCGGCGAGATGGCCGAGCACCCCGGCGTCATGAATCCCAACGACTACGACCTGGCGGGCTTCGTGGTGGGCGTCGTGGACCGTCCCAAGATGATCGGGCCGCACAAGGTCAACGTGGGCGACGTCATCCTGGGGCTCCCCTCGAGCGGCATCCACTCCAACGGCTACTCCCTCGTCCGCAAGGTCGCCATCGAGGGGAAGAGCGTTGAGGAGCTTAACCAGCCCCTGCCGGAGCTGGGCGGGGAGAGCCTCGCCGACGCCGTCATGCGTCCGACCACGATCTACGCGGGCAAGCTCGTCGAGCTCCTCAAGGAGGGCGTGCCCTTCCACGCCATGGCGCACATCACCGGCGGCGGCATCACCGAGAACCTCAACAGGGCGCTCCCCTCCAACGTCGACGCCGTGGTCTACCGCGGTGGCGAGGACGGTCCCGCCTGGAAGGTCCCGCCCGTGATCACCTACTGCGCCAACGCCGCGGGTCTTACCCCCGACGAGGCCTACAAGACCTTCAACATGGGCGTCGGCATGAGCATCATCGTCGCCAAGGACGACGTGGACGACGTGATGGTGGCCCTCTCGTCCAAGGGCTTCGAACCCTTTGTCATGGGCGAGTGCGTCTCCGGCGAGGGCAAGGTGACGTATCGATGAGCGAGAGGCACGACCCAATCAGGCTGGGAGTCCTTCTCTCCGGCAGTGGCACCAACCTGCAGGCGATCATCGACCGCATCGCCGCGGGGACCCTGGACGCGAGCATCGAGCTCGTGGTGAGCTCGCGTCCCAGCGCCTACGGGCTCAAGCGTGCGCAGGCGGCGGGCCTCCAGACGCTCACGCTCTCGAAGGAGATCTACGCGGACCCCATCACGGCTGACGAGGTCATCGCCACCGAGCTCAAGGCCCACCAGGTGGACTACGTGATCATGGCGGGATACATGCGCATGGTCCACGCGCCCATACTCGAGACCTTCAAGAACCGGGTCGTGAACCTCCACCCGGCCCTGCTGCCAAGCTTCAAGGGCGCCCATGCCATCCAGGACGCCTACGACTACGGCGTCAAGGTGACCGGCGTCACGGTTCACTTTGCGGACGACAGCTACGACTGCGGCCCCATCATCGCGCAGCGCCCCGTCGTCGTCGAGGAGGGCTGGGACGTCGACACGCTGGAGGCGCACATCCACGAGGTCGAGCACCAGCTGTATCCGGACACCATCCAGCTGCTCGCGGAGGGTCGCGTTCACGTGGACGGCCGCAAGGTGGTCATCGACCCCGAGTAGGGGAGAGACGCAGCAACCAAGGCAGACGGGCCGGCCCCTCGCGCCGAGGGACCGGCCCGTCGTTCATGCAGGCATGAGACGTGCGCTCAGCCCTCGCCTCGCACTTGTGCGCCACCGTCGGCCTCGACTTGGTTGACTGCCGCGGCATCGGACGGCCCGGCTGCCATGGGGGAGGGATCCTGCCCTGTGACCTTGTCCTTCTCGCCTGCCCTTGCCCCGTTGGGCTGCGCCTTGCCCCGGGGTGCCGCCAGGGCCCTGCCGCCGTCAAACGCGACGTCACCCCATACGTACAGGAACGGGAGGGCGGCGACCAGGCAGATCAGGGCCATCGGCAGGACGCCCCAGTCGGCCATGGGGGAGTCCCACGCAAAGTGGCTGAGCAGCGGGATCAGGAAGACCACCAGGCCGCGAAGCCTCCTGCGCTGGCAGAAGAACAGCCACACGGCGACCGCCGCGAGCGCCGTGTACGTCCAGTGCGAGACCAGGGCGCCAGACACGCGACTCCCCAGCGTGAAGGGAATCGCCGTGGCGAAGTCCTTGTGCGAACCGGCGATCTGGCCCTCGATGTAGCTCAGGTCCTCCGAGACCTGGAAGCCCATGCCAACGCACATGCCACCCACGAGCCAGTCGCGAGCGTCTCGCCTTCCCACCAGCGCCAGCATGCCGCACACCGTCAGGACCTTGATGGACTCCTCAACGACGGGAGCCTCGATGGCGTCGCCCCATGCGTCCACGAACCCCTTGGATGCGACCATGCCCAGGAGGGTGGTTGCAGCGTCGTTGAGCTCGCCTGCAATCCAGCCGGGGACAAAGAGCCCGCTCGCGAGCGCAAGGACAACCAGCCAGCGGGGGACGCCGGCCCTGAGCCGCGTGTAGCGCACAAAGGCCAGGAACGGAACCAGGTAGATCAGCACGAGGGCAAAGCATCCCAGCATGGCCTGGTAGCGTGCGGCGGTCTGTGCCGCGGGATGCAGGACGCCCCTGTCCATGTTGCCAAACTCGACGAACACGCCCATGAGGAACAGGAGGAGGAACGCGGACAGGCCAACCCACCAGCGCCGCCTCCTTCCGGCAAGGGGGTTGCCCCCGAAAGCGACCATACCTTCCGAGCTGCCATCAACAACCATCGGACGAGCCTCTCCCACAACGAGTGACGTTCTCTTCGAGCCTCCCGAGGAAGGCCCGAAACAGGATGACACGTTATGGGAGAGAGGCAACGCCCACGCCGCATGTCGACGTCCCCATGGGCAAAACGTCACGCAGCCGACACGCGAACGAGCCCCCCGCTATCGCCGCGAGAGCGCCACCACGGTCTCCACGTGCTTGGTGTGGGGGAACATGTCCACGGGCTCGATGGAGGTCACGCGGTAGCCGCCGCCCTGCAGAATCGCGAGGTCGCGCACCTGCGTGAGGGGGTTGCACGAGACGTACACCACCCGCTCCGGCGCAAGGCGGCACACGCCCTGGAGGAACTCCGGGGTCGACCCCGCTCGCGGCGGGTCCATGACCACGACGTCGACCCTCTCGTCACCACGCTGGGTCCGCGCCATGAAGGCGGTGGCGTCGTCTCGCACGAACTCGCAGGAGTCCGCCAGGTCGTTGGCGCTGACGTTGCGCCGTGCACACTCCACGGCGTTCCCCACCTGCTCCACGCCCACCACGTGGACGTTGCCCACCCCCTGCCTGCGTGCCTCGGAGGCAAGGCAGATGCCGATGGTGCCCGTGCCGCAGTAGGCGTCCATCACGCGCATCCCGCCCCGCACGTTGGCGGCGCGGATGGCGAGGCCATACAGCACCTCGGTCTGCTGGGGGTTGGTCTGGTAGAAGCTCGTAGGCCCTATCTCGAAGCTGCAGCCCAGGAGCGAGTCGTGCATGTGACCGGGGCCAAAGAGCGTCACGTTGCGCCTGCCGAGGATGGCGTTGGTCCGCCGGTCGTTCACGTTCTGCACGACCGAGGTGAGGTGCGGGTGCAGCTCGCGGATGGCGGTCACGAAGCGTCGCGCGCGGGGCAGGGTGTCGCCGTTGGTGACCACGGTGAGAAGCTCCTCTCCGCTGGCGTAGCCAATCCTGACCACCGCGTGGCGCAGGACTCCCGTCCCCCTGTCCTCCTGGTAGGCAGGTATGCGGAGCCGCTGGGCAACGATTGCGACGTCGTTGAGGATGGGCCGCGCGCGCTCGTCCTCGACCAGGCATGACTTGCAGTACACGAGCCGGTGGCTCCCGCTCTCGTAGAAGCCGCTGCGAATGCGACCCTTGGCGCCGGGGGCGTAGGGCGTGGCCGCCTTGTGGCGGTATCCCCGGGGGTCGTCCATGCCCGCGATCTGCGAGACGGAGCAGCCGTCACGCCGGCAGACGGGCTCAAAGAGCTCCTCCATCTGCTCCTGCTTGCGGCGGAGCTGGATGGGGTACGGCACCGCCAGCCACTCGCATCCGCCGCAGCGGCGCGAGATGGGGCAGGTATATGTGCGAAAGCCCATGGCTCCCCCTCACGAACGCCCTCACGCCTGCCCGTTGCCCTAAACTAGGCATGCAAGCAGCGGCGCCGCCCCGAGCGGCGCATTCACATTCTAGCCTGCGATAGGGGAGACCATGGCTTCATGTGCCGGTACCAGCTCGATGGGGGAGTGCCCCCGCGGGCTCCACGAGGAATGCGGCGTCTTTGGCGTGTGGGCGCCCAACCGAGACGTCTCGCGCATCACCTACTTCGCCCTGAGGGCGCTGCAGCACCGCGGGCAGGACTCCGCGGGCATCGCCGTGGGCAACGGCAAGACCGTGCTGGTCAGAAAGGACATGGGCCTGGTCACCGAGGTCTTCAAGGACGAGGACCTGCAGGCCATGCAGGGCAAGGTCGCCATCGGCCACTGCAGGTACGGCACGGCGGGGGCAAAGGGCTGGGAGTCGTCGCAGCCGCACCTCTCCGCCATCAACGACGTGATCATCGCCCTGGCTCACAACGGCACCCTCGTCAACTTCGACGAGCTCCGCCGCGAGCTCATCGACGCCGGCGTGCCGTTTCGCAGCTCCACCGACTCCGAGGTCGCCGCCCGTCTCATCGGCTACTTCACGCACGCCACGTCGCACCTGCGTTCCGGCATCCGCAAGACCATGCAGATGATCGAGGGCGGCTACGCGATGGTCCTCATCCGCGAGAACGCCCTGTACGCGTTCAGGGACCCCCATGGCATCCGCCCGCTCGTCCTGGGCAAGCTCGGCGAGGGCGAGTGGGTCGTCGCGAGCGAGACCTGTGCGCTCGACATCACCGGCGCCACCTTCGTGCGCGAGGTGCGCCCGGGCGAGATCATCCGCATCTCGGACGACGGGCTGATCTCGGAGGAGGGGCTGCCGCCCAGGCAGACGGCCAAGTGCATCTTCGAGGACGTGTACTTCTCCCGTCCCGATTCCGTGCAGGATGGCAAGTCGTTCTACAAGGTCCGCCACGACATGGGCGCCCAGCTCGCGCGCGAGGCGCCGGCCGACGTCGACCTCGTGATCAGCGTCCCCGACAGCGGCACCCCCGCCGCCGAGGGCTTTGCCGCGGAGCTGGGCCTGCCCTACGGCACCGGCCTGGTCAAGAACCGCTACGTGGCACGCACCTTCATCGCGCCCACCCAGAGCCTGCGCGAGATGGGCGTTCGCCTCAAGCTGACTCCGCTGGCGGACGTCGTGGCCGGCAAGCGCATCCTCATGGTCGACGACTCCATCGTGCGCGGCACCACGTCCAAGCAGATCGTGCGCATGATGCGCGAGGCGGGTGCGACCGAGGTCCACATGCGTTCCGCCTCCCCCGAGGTCGTGTGGCCCTGCTTCTATGGCATCGACACGGCGGACCAGAACGAGCTCATCAGCGCCAACAAGAGCGTGGAGGAGATACGCGAGTACATTGGCGCCGACTCCCTCGCTTTCCTGTCGGTTGAGGGGCTCATGAGCTGCGTCCCCAAGACGGGCTACTGCCGCGCCTGCTTCACCGGCGAGTATCCCGTCGCCATCTCGGACAAGTACTGGGGAGACCACTTCCTGCCCGGCAACCGACCCAGGAACCTGTATCCCGACCAAGTTCCTGACGTATCCTTCCCCCCTGCGTCAGAGGGGTGAGAGACGCTCGTTCCCGAGCTCGCAGGCGCCACCCCGTACGGGGTGGCCTTTTTTGAACCGAGTCGTCAGGGTGCCCGCCAGGATTGTTGACCGAGGAACGTTTCCACGAGTTTCTCTGCCATCTCCAGGCACGAATTTTTAAATCGGGGGTGCGCACCTTGTTCGCGAGGGGTACCAAAGAGTAATGTAGCAACCGCTACAGGTGGGCTCCAGGGTGTGCCCACGCAGAAGTAAGGAGGGCACATGCAATCCAAGATCGCGCATGCCGCCGAGCGCAAGGCTTTCAGCGTCGCGCTCGACCAGGTCATAAAGACCGCCTCCGGCCCCGACCGCGAGAAGAGCATTGATCACCTCGTGGACATGGCCGGCAAGCTGCTCAAGGACACCTCGCCTGGAGCGACGCGCGGCATCCGCAACGGGCTCCACCCCGGCTCCAAGTGGGAGAAGTTCCTCTTCGACGTGATTGACCAGACCGACCACAACGTCCTCAAGACCGCCGTCCTCAACGGTGGCTACGAGGCGGCGTTCCGCGGCCTGCGCAACACCACGTCCAACGCGGAGAAGTACCAGTGCAACGTGCCCTGGATCATCCTCTTTGACCCCACGAGCGCCTGCAACAAGCACTGCGTTGGCTGCTGGGCGGCCGACTACGGCAACGCCCTCAACCTGACCTACGACGAGATGGACCGCCTCATCACCGAGGCCAAGGCCCTGGGCACCCACCTCTTCATGCTCACCGGCGGCGAGCCGCTCGTGCGCAAGGCGGACATCCTCAGGCTTGCCGAGAAGCACGACGACTGCGAGTTCAACATCTTCACCAACGCCAGCCTGGTGGACGAGAAGTTCTGCAAGGACGTCCAGCGCGTGGGCAACATCGTGTTCTCCGTCTCGGTCGAGGGCACGCGTGAGTCCAACGACTCCCGTCGCGGCGACGGCTCCTTCGACGAGGTCATGCGCGCCTTCGACCTGATGCACGAGCACGGCCTGCTCTATGGCACCTCCACCGCCTACACCAAGTACAACGTGGAGGAGGTCTCGTCGGACGAGTACTTTGACAACCTCATCGAGCACGGCTGCCGCTGGGCCTGGTTCTTCCACTACATGCCGGTGGGCGAGGGCGCCAACGCCGACCTCATGCCCTCCGTCGAGCAGCGCGAGTACATGCTGCACCGCATCCGCGAGGTCCGCGCCGTCGAGGGCGGCAAGCCCATCTTCGCGATGGACTTCCAGAACGACGGCGAGTTCGTTGGCGGCTGCATCGCCGGCGGTCGCGTGTACTGCCACGTCAACGCCCGCGGCGACGTGGAGCCCTGCGTCTTCATCCACTACTCCAACGCCAACATCAAGGAGAAGAGCTGGCTGGAGTGCCTGCAGCAGCCCATCTTCCAGGCGTATCGCGAGCACTGGCCGTGGAACGACAACATGCTGCAGCCCTGCCCCATGCTCGAGAACCCCACGATCCTTCCCGAGATCGTGAAGGAGTCCGGCGCCAAGACAAGCGAGTACGTGGCGCCGGAGTCGGCCGAGGACCTGTGCAAGCGCACCACGCCCTACGCCGAGGCCTGGGCCCCCAAGGCCAAGGAGCTCTGGCTCGAGGAGCATCCCACCGGCAAGAAGGTATACGCGGACCACATGAGCACGGTGGACGTGGACACCAAGGCCAAGATCATCGCCCAGGAGGACGCCAAGGAGGAGGCAGTCGTAGACTAGCCACCAGCTGGAAGCGTCTGGACAGGGGAGGTCGTCCCGAGGGGGGCGGCCTCCCCCTTTTTGCCGCCGAGCCTCTCCCCACCAACTTCCAGCGCCCCCATTCCGCCACTAGTCGATGCCACTGTCGTGCCCCCGCCGGCCACGGGTAAGGTTTGTGCAAGCGCGTACGGCGCGGCTTGTAATGGCGTGGCACATCGCCGTTGCGGTCTCTCGGGCGATGGCGCCACCTGGTTGGTTTGAGGAGGCACTATGTCTGATTCAGGCACCGAGAGGGTAAAGAACCTTGCGCTCGTGGGCCAAGGCGGCGTGGGCAAGACCATGCTGGCCGAGGCCATGCTCCACCTCACGGGCAGGACCACCCGTCTGGGCGGGCACGCCGGCACAAAGCCCACGCTGGACTATGACTCCGAGGAGGGCGCGCGCGGCTTCTCCATCTCCACGACGATCGCCCCGGTGACGTGGAAGGGCACGCGCATCAACGTGCTGGACGCACCCTGCTACCCCGACTTCGTGGGTGACGCGTACGGTGCGCTGGCAGCCGCCGAGACGGCACTCTTCGTGATCGACGCCGCAAGCGGTCCGGGAGCCATCACCACGCGGCTCTGGTACGCGGCGGAGGACCTCTCGCTGGCGCGCGCCATCATGATCAACCGCCTGGACCGGCCCGATGCCGACTGGGACACCGCCCTCCTCACCGCGCAGGAGCGATTTGGCAGCCGCCTCGCGGCCGTGACCATACCCATGGGCAGCGGTGACGGCTTCTCGGGCATCATCGACGTCGTGCACATGACGGCGCGCCACCTCGAGGACGGCAAGCCCGTGAGCGAGGACATCCCGGCAGAGTACGAGCAGGCGGCGCAGGATGCGCGCTCGACCCTGGTGGAGCTTGTGGTCGAGGCGGACGACGAGCTGATGATGCAGTACCTCGACGGGGGAGAGGTCACGCAGCAGGAGCTCGAGGGCCTTCTCGCCCAGGCGATACGGGAGCGCATCTTCGTGCCCGTGTTCGCCGCCTCGTGCGTGCGTGAGGAGGGCGTCATCTCGTTCCTCGACGCCGTCGCCGCATGGTTCCCCACCATGGCGGACTTTGGCCGCGTCCCCCTCGTCAACGGCGAGCAGCTTGACATCTCGCCCGACGACGACCGACCCGTCGCGTTCGTGTTCAAGTCGCTCAACGACGCACAGAACGGCAAGCTCTCGTTCGTGAAGGTCCTTGCCGGCACGCTGACGCCCGGCCTGGAGCTGGTCAACGCGCGCACCCGCAAGACCGAACGTCTGAGCCACCTGTACATGATGACCGGCCACGACATGTCGGACGTGAAGTCCGTGGCAGCGGGTGACGTCTGCGTGGTTCCCAAGCTCGAGGCCATGACCGGGGACACGCTCTCGGTCACCGGAAAGGTCGAGGCGGCCGCGTTCCGCTTCCCCAACTCGCTGTACCGCATCGCCATCGAGCCCGACAAGCAGGGAACCGACGGCAAGGTCTACGCCTTCCTGGAGAAGAGTGCGTCCGCGGACCCCACGCTCTCCGTGTCGCGTGACGAGAACACCGGCCAGACCGTCGTGAGCGCCATCGGCGAGGCCCAGGTGAGCGTACTCCTCGACCGGCTGGAGGACCGAACGGGCGTCTCGGCGCACACCGTGAAGCTGCGCATCCCCTATCGCGAGACCATCCGTCGCGTCGCCTCCGCCCAGGGCCGCCACAAGAAGCAGACCGGCGGCGCGGGCCAGTACGGCGACTGCTGGCTGCGCGTGGAGCCCAACCCCGGGGCGGGGTACGAGTTCGTGGACGAGGTCGTGGGTGGCCACGTCCCGCGCAACTTCATCCCCGCGATTGACAAGGGCGTCCAGGAGACCATGCGCGAGGGCGTCCTGGCCGGCTACCCCATGATCGACGTCAAGGTCGCGGTGTACGACGGTTCGTATCACCCCGTCGACTCCAACGAGATGGCCTTCAAGACGGCCGCCCGCATCGGCTTCCAGAAGGCCGTGGCACAGGCGGAGCCCGTCCTGCTCGAGCCCATGGCCCATCTGAGGATCACCGTGCCGGACAGCTATGCCGGCTCGGTCATGGGCGACGTCTCGGCGAGCCGCGGCCGCGTGGAGGGCATGACGAGCGCCGACATGCCCGGAGGAGGCTACACCACCATCGAGGCGACGATCCCCTATGCCGAGGTAACCGACTACTCCACCCGCCTGCGCTCCCTCTCCCGCGGAACGGGTGAGTACGAGCTCCAGATGTCGGGGTACGAGCAGGTGCCCCACGACGTCCAGGAGCAGCTGTCCCAGGAGTACGCCGAGAGGCGCGCCGAGGGCAGGTAGAGGGCATCACGAGTCCTGGCCCGGACTCCGTGGTTGGAGGCGCCGCCCCTCGGGGGAGGCGCCTCCCCTTGTCGGCGATGTGTGCGGGAAATGACGTCGCGGCAGCTCTGCTACCATTTTTTGGTCAACTGACCCTCATGCATGCAAGGAGCACCCCGTGGCCCAGAGGGACCTCAAATCCGCCACCATAAGCTCGCTGTTCTGGAAGCTCTTCGAGCAGGGAGGGTCGGCACTCATCCAGCTCGTGGTCCAGATCGTGATGGCGCGCCTGCTCGCCCCCAATGAGTTTGGCATGCTCGCCATCATGCTGGTGTTCGTGAACGTCGGTAACGTCATCGTCCAGTCCGGCCTCAACACCGCGATCATCCAGGCGCCCGAGGTCACGGAGCGCGACTACGACACCGTGTTCTGGATGAGCCTCGCCATCTCCCTCGTCCTGTACCTCGCGGTGTTCCTCGCCGCCCCGGCGGTCGCCGCGTTCTACCACATGCCGCAGATCGTCTCGCCCCTGCGCGTGCTCGTCCTCATCCTGGTGGTCAACGCCTACAACTCCATCCAGGAGGCCATCGTCGCCCGCGAGCTTGACTTCAACAAGACGTTCAGGGCCACCGTGACCGCGGCGGTCGCCTCCGGCATCGCAGGCATCGGGTCAGCCGTCGCCGGAGCCGGCCTTTGGGCGCTCGTGGTGCAGCAGCTCTCGTTCCAGGTGGTCAAGTGCCTGGTGCTTGCGATCCAGGTTCCCTGGAAGCCCCGGCCGCGCTTTGACCGGGTCCGTGCGCGCGAGCTCTTCTCGTTTGGCTGGAAGCTCCTCGCCTCCGGCGTCATCGACCAGCTGTACCAGAGCTTCTCCGACCTCGTGATCGGTCGCGTGTTCGACTCCACGAGCCTGGGCTACGTCAACCAGGGCAAGCGGTACCCGCAGGCGCTGGGCATCGTGCTCGACGGCGCCATCCAGCCCGTGATGCTCTCTGCCGTCTCGCGCGTCCAGGAGGACCTGGGTCGCGTCAAGCGCCTGGTCAGGCGCGCACTCAAGACGAGCACGTTCCTCATCGTCCCGTCCATGGTCCTGTTCGCGCTCGTTGCCCGTCCCCTCGTCCTCATCCTTCTGGGGCAGAAGTGGCTGCCCGCCGTGCCGTTCCTCCAGATGTACTGCCTCATCTACGCACTCCTGCCCATCAACACCACCAACCTCCAGTCGCTCAACGGCATGGGGAGAAGCGACGTCTTCCTGAGGCTCGAGCTCATCAAGAAGGCCATCGGAGTCACCCTGATCTGCTTCACGGCGTTCGTGCTGCACAACCTGTATGCGATCGTTGCTGCGCAGGTTCTGGCGGGCTTCGTGTACAACTTCATCAATGCCTTCCCCAACAAGCAGGTCATCGGCTACTCGTACCTGGAGCAGATCCGCGACGTCGCGCCTGCGTTCGGCCTTGCCGCGCTCGCCTATGCGGTCGGGTCCCTCGTGGCACTCCTGCCCCTCTCGACCGTCCCGATGCTCCTGCTGCAGATCATCGCCTTTGGCGTCACCTACCTGGGGTTGGCCTGGCTCCTGCGCGTGGAGGAGCTGAGGTACCTCGTTGGCACCGTGAGGGGAATGAGGGGTTCGGGCGGAAACGGGAACGCCGACGCCTCTGACTGCTAGAGTTTTCAGTGCGCTTTGCGACTCCTGCACCATTCCAGTGGATGACTTGTCCCAATCGACGGGGCCAAGGCGCGGATGTATCCTGCCTCCGTATCGAAGGGTCGTCTCATGCTCGTCTCCGTCGTGATCCCCTGCTACAACTCGCAGCGCTCCATTGGGGAGGTCGTCTCGCTCACCATTTCCGAGTTTGACAGGCTTGACGACTACGAGTGCGAGTTCGTGCTGGTCAACGATGGGTCTCCGGCAGACGACACCTATGGCGAGATCTGCCGCCTGGCGCAGGAGCACCCCAACGTGCACGGCATCAACCTCATGCGCAACTTTGGGCAGCACAACGCGATCATGTGCGGACTCAACTATGCCAAGGGCGACATGGTCCTGGGTATGGACGACGACCTCCAGAACCACCCGACCCAGATTCCCAAGCTCCTCGCAAAGATGGAGGAGGGCGACTACGACCTGGTCTACGGCGTGTTCGAGGAACAGAAGAACTCAAAGGTCAAGACGTTCACCTCGTGGCTCAACAAGGTGACCGCTCGCAAGATGCTCGGCCGTTCCAAGGACGTTGTCACCAGCAGCTTCTGGCTCATTAACCGCAAGCTGCGCGACCAGGTGGTCAGGTTCAGGAACTACAACCCCATGATCGAGGCGCTCTTCTCGCGCATGACCGACAACGTTGGCTGCGTGGTGGTCGAGCACCATGCCCGCGAGTACGGCTCGAGCGGCTACACCCTCGGCAAGCTCGTCAAGCTGTGGCTTGCCTACTTCAACTACACCGTCCTGCCCCTGCGAGTCATCTCGGGGATTGGCGTCGTGACGGCCATCGTGGGCTTCGTCTTCGGCATCGTCACCGTGATTCGCAAGCTGATCGACCCTTCCATCCTCGCCGGATGGGCCTCGACCACCAGCATCCTGCTGTTCTTCTTCGGACTCGTGCTCCTGGCGCTCGGAATCATCGGCGAGTACGTGGGGGACATCGTCCTGTCCGTCAACAGCACCCCGCAGTACATCGTCAGGGACACGGTGAACCTCTGATGGGCGAGAGGCGCAAGCGGCTCGGCGTGCTCCTGGCGCTCCACCTGCTGCTCATGCTGTACTCCACGAGCGGCATCCTGAGCAAGACCGCCGCCAGGTACCCCTTCATGAGCCCGGGGTTCATCCTCTCCTACGGCGGCATGATCGCCGTATTGGGCGTGTACGCCATCGGTTGGCAGCAGGTCATCAAGCGCATCCCCCTCACCACCGCGTACGCAAACCGTGCGGTCACGGTCATCTGGGGCATCATCTGGGGCGCCGTCCTGTTCCACGAGGGCGTGTCTCCCCTCAAGGTGGTGGGTGCCCTCGTGGTCCTGGCAGGGGTCGTCCTCTTCGCCCTGGCGGATAGCGAGGACGCCTCTGCCACGGATGGGGAAGAGATGAGGGGCGGTGGGGCCGATGAGTGAGGTCACCACGTACGCCCTCTTCGCCCTCTTCGGCACCTTCGTGGCCTCCATCGGCCAGGTGATGCTCAAGAAGTCCGCGAACAGGTCCTACAGCTCTCCCCTGCGCGAGTACCTCAACCCCCTGGTCATAGGGGGCTACGTCCTCTTCGTGGGCTCCACGCTCCTCTCGACCTACGCCTATAAGGTCATCCCGCTCTCCATGGGGCCCATACTCGATGCGACCGGCTACATCTATGTGACGCTGTTTGGCGTGACGATCTTCCACGAGCACCTTGGGTGGAAGAAGGTCCTTGCGCTCGCGCTGATCATCCTGGGCATCGTCATCTACTCGCAGGGCGTGTAAGGGCGGCGGGTGTGCACCACAACCTATGGAACTGATGCAACTACCTGTGCTTTGGTTGAAAGTTTCGGCAAGAGGGACGAAAATCGGAAGGCAGTGAACCCCGTCTTCCTGGAGGTCCCATGCATCGATTCCGCTCGAACAAGATCCTGGCGGTCGTTCCCATGGTGGCGCTTGCGCTGCTTGCGTCCCTCGCGTTCCTCTCGCCCGCGCGGGCAGAGGCGCAGGTGGTGGCCAAGACCAACATCTACCGGCTCTACAACCCCAACACCGGCGAGCACTTCTACACGGCATCGCTGGGCGAGGCCAAGAGCGTCACCACTGCCGGCTGGCGGTGGGAGGGGATCGGCTTCACCGACTCTACGTCCCCCGAGGACGGAAGCCCGGTCTATCGCGTATACAACCCAAATACTGGTGGCCGGCATCACCTGACCAAGAGCGCTGCCGAGAAGAACTGGCTCGTCTCCCTTGGATGGAAGGACGAGGGCATTGCCTGGTACGAGGCGGGCGACGGCAACCTCTATCGCCTGTATAACCCCAACTCGGGCGAGCATCACTACACCCGCTCCGCCGGCGAGGCCAACTACCTCAAGTCGATCGGCTGGAGGCTCGAGAGCACCAACGCCTGGAAGGTCGGCGCGGAGGGCGACTATGTTCCTGTGCCCGGTGCGCCGTTTCGGCTTGAGTCGTCCTCGTGGGGATATCCTGCGACGTACGAGGTTCAGACAAATGGTTCGATCAAGGAAGTCGAGCGCAAGCTCTCCGATGCCGAGAAGAGTTCCGTTGCAATCGCCGAGAAGTACGGGAGTGACACCGACTACTTCCTTATCAACGACGTGTGGGGCCTTAAGCTGACCGTGCTCAAGCGCCAGAATGGTAGCTGGAGCGTCTACAAGAACATTCGCATCAACTGGAATGGCGGAAAGAAGACCAACACGGGTGTGAAGAAGATCGTTGCAAAGGCGCCGCTTGATAACAATGGTGCGCTTTGGAAGGACGGCGCGGACGTCAATCCATGGTTCACCGCAACGGATTTGTACTACGAGCAGTCGCCCACCTACGTGTTTGGTGGTATCTCGCATGGACGCTACGAGGCGGGGAAGGGTTATTGGAACGCTCAGGGCTTCCACGAGGGGTATAGTGACTGGGCCAACAAGCCCACGTCTAGCAGACATGGTGGGACGGGATGCACCTGTCTCGATAACGATGACGCAAAGTGGATTTATGACAACGTTCCCGTTGGAACCACGGTATACGCATTCTAGAAATGGTAGGCGGCCCGAGGTGGCCGCCTACCATTTGATATCGATGCCGAGACGTGCGGTCACAAGGTTGTAGGCGGCAAGGAACGGCGTCATGAGGTGGGCGAGCCAGAAGTCGTGGGCGATGGCGAGCCTGCGGATGCCGCTCGACCCCGTGCCCCTTGCGTAGGCATGCGAGAGGTACGGCGAGTGACGCCAGGTGGGGAAGTTGCGGTCGAGGTAGTCGGTCGTCTCTCCCACCACCTTGCCGATGGCTACCCCGGGCGTGGCGGCGAGCCTGGTGCTCATGGCGACCCCCACGTGGAGGAAGGCGGTCGCGTCGAGCATCCGCATCTTGTCCTGGTCGGCCTCGTCCCCAAGGTAGTCGCTCCTGATCTCGAGCAGGCACGCCTTGACCTCGTCCAGCTGCGAGAGGGTCATGGTGTTGATCATGGAGTCGGCGTGCACCATGTAGTGGACGGGGCTTGTGCCGGTGAACGTGACCCTGCCCTGAGACTCGAGGTAGGCCAGAAGGTTGAACATCACGTCCTCGAGCGTCGACGGGGGCTTTGAGAGCCGGTGCATGTCCCTGAGGATGCTCGCGCGATAGAGCTTGTTCCATGCGGCCGAGTTGACCCCCAGGAGCATGCCCGGGTCGTCCTCCAGCAGGATGTCCTGCCGCGGCTGGCCCATCTCGTCCGAGATGACCCGCCCGGATGCGAGGTCGGTGCGCTTGAACCCGCACACCGCGATGTCGGCGTCATTGCGTCGCGCCGCCTCGTAGAGATCCCGCACAAAGGTGGGGTCCACCCAGTCGTCGCTGTCCAGGAAGCCCACGTACTCCCCCCGGGCGACGTCTATTCCCGACCAGCGCGCGTTCCAGAGCCCGCCGTTCTCGCGCGAGACGCAGCGGACCAGGTTGGGGTAGCGATCCGCGTACTCGCGCATGATGCGCTCGCAGCCGTCCGGGGAGCCGTCGTTGACGCAGATGACCTCGTAGTCGTCCATGGTCTGGGCAACCAGGGAGTCGAGGCACTTGGGGAGATAGGCCTCCGACTTGTAGCAGGGGACCACCACCGAGACCCTCTTGCCCTCCGCCTCCTGTGCCATGCGCCTCTCCTTTCGGGGGGATACGTTGCTTTACCTATACTAGGGTCGAATCGACGCGGATTGCCTGGGGAAGCCGTTCTCCACGCACCGGATGGGAGGACGAGTCTGTGGATCCGAGCATGCCCAGGGTTGCGGTGGTCCTGTCCGCCTACAACGGGGAGGAGTTCCTCCCTTCCCAGATCGATAGCGTGCTTGCCCAGGACTATCCCAACGTGGACGTGTTCGCGAGGGACGACGGCTCGCCCCACGAGGCGTGCCGCCAGGTACTGAGGTCCTACGAGCAGAGGGGGCTGGTCTCGCTCGACTGCGGCGGGAACATGGGCCCCACCGGCTCGTTCATCGAGTTGGTCACGAGCGTGCCGGACGAGTACGACTACGTGGCGCTCTGCGACCAGGACGACGTTTGGCACCCCGACAAGGTTTCGCGTGCGGTGGGGGTGCTGAGCGGCTGCGACGACTCCGTGCCCCAGCTGTATTGCGCGGAGTACGAGTTCTGCGACGCCCAGATGAACCCGACGGGCCGTTCGCACCTCAACAGGATTGGCGTGGACTTTTCCAAGATGCTCTACGAGAACGTGGTGTCGGGCAACACCGTGGTCATTAACCGGCGTCTGGTACAACTCGTGCGAGAGGCTGGAATCCGAGGCGTCTACACCCACGACTGGTGGCTTGCGCTCGTCGCGTCTGCCCTGGGGGAGCTCCACTACGACGACTTCGTGTGCCTCGACTACCGCCGCACGGGCAGCAACGCATCGGCAACGGGCTCTGGCGCCGCGAAGGTGCTGCAGAACAGGGTGAGGCGCTATCTGACGGGTGACGAGCTGTCAAAGGTGACCGCCCAGCTGCGGCGCCTGTACGAGCTGTGGGGCGACCAGATGCCGGGGGAGAGGAGAGAACTCCTGCGCCTTGCCATCGACGGCGGCCGCTGGCGCAAGGCGACGCTCCCGATGCGCCTGCGCCAGACGACGGGGGGAGAGGTCGCGGTCAGGTTGCTGTTCCTGTTGGGACGGCTGTAGCGCCGTTCCCTAGCGGCTGGACTTGTCGGGGTCCTCGTGGTCCTGCAGGTCCCTGAGGGCAATCTCCTGCGTGAGCTCCTCCACCTTGTGGCGGAGCATCGAGATCTCAGACGAGTTGGAGAACTCCTTTGCGAGGACCAGGGCGATGACGACCAGGAACACGAAGTTGCTGGCGGAGTAGAACCCCAGCCTTGCGGCGAGCGTGATGATGAGCCCGGGGAACAGCGCCATGATCACCAGGACGACGGCGAGGATCAACCAGAAGATGGCGTCCTGCATCAGGATCTTGTTGCGCTTCACGCGCTTGGCGATGGTCCACAGGGTCAGGAGCGCGCCCAGGGTGAGGAGGATACGAAGGTAGAGGCTCATCTGTCTCCTAACGAAGCCACTGGAAGAGAAGGATCGAGGTGCAGGTGCGTGCCATGTACTTGATGGCATTGCCCAGCTTGAGGTAGCTCTCGCCGCCCTGGCGCTCGCGCATGGTGCAGGGGACCTCGACCACCTTGCCACCCTTCCTCGCCACGAGGGCGACTGTGTCGGGTTCGGGGGCCACGTCGAACCCCTTGGCAAAGAGCTTGATCATCCGGCGGTTGTACATCCTCATCCCCGAGGTGGGGTCGGTGATCGTGGTTCCGGTCGTCTGCCGGATGAGTCCCGAGATGAGCCTGGACCCAACGCCGCGCGCACCCTCCGGCTTTACCGTTCCGTCGAGGTAGCGGGACGCGATGACGATGTCGGCCTTCTCCTTCTCCATCGCATGCGCCATCGGAGCGATGTAGCGGGGAAGGTGCTGCCCATCCGCGTCAATCTGCACGGCGGCGTCGTAGCCGTTGCGGTAGGCGTACTTCATGCCCGTCCTGATGCCCGAGGTCAGGCCCGTGTTGACGGGTAGGCTCACCCCGTGGAGGCAACCCGATCTCATGACCTGTGCCGTTCCATCGGAGGAGCCGTCATCTACCACCAGGTAGTCGATGCCCGGACACTCGCTCGTCACCATATTGACGGTGTCGAGGAGGCTCTCCTGCTCGTTGTAGGCGGGAATGATGGCGAGAACTCTCATTGAGGCGAATCCCTTCGTGACCCTGTGGCATCCAGTCTATCAGGGGCAACCCGGGGGTTACCGTCTTGGGCCGCAACTAGGATGCGACATGCGTGTGAAAACAGGGTGAAAGAGGCATGAAGGTTGCCTGAGCGGTCCCTTGGACCACCTTAGTCAATCTTGGGCTACATGAAATGGGGGTAAAGTGGTTACCTTAGTGAGAGGGCAGGTTGCTTCTGCAAGTCACCTGCAAGCTACGACCCGGTAATTCTGTTCAACGGAGGGTCACATGTTCAAGCAAGAAGACGCACGCACGTCAATCGCGGCGCGATTCGCGGGGCTTGGGTTTGCCGCGGCAATCGGATTCGTCACCGCAACGACTGCAGCCCCCACGATGGCGAGGGGTCTGGAGGTCGACGGAACGCAGAGCCTCGACAACCAGACGACCGTTCAGCAAGAGGCCGTGGACCAGGTCTCCTCCGAGCCCAAGGCCACCGTCACGCAGGCTGAGGCAATCGACGCGGAGTCGAGCCAGGGGGCGACCGTCTCCCAGGCGGAAGCCCAGGATGGCGCAGAGGAGACCAACGGTTCTTCCGGAGTCGTGACGCCCTCGACTGACGCAAAAACCTCCGTCGATGCGGGCGAGGCGTCCGAGCAGACCGGGACGGTGACGGATGGTGGGGCAAGCTCGGCCCCCACGGAGGGGGCTGCTGACAGCGGAGCCTCGGCCGCCACGGACGGTGCGACCACGGCCCAGTCCGGGCAGGAGGCGACACCCGGTCGGTCGCAGGCAACCGATGGTGCAGCCGAGGTGCCTGCCGCCGCGGACGACCCTGCTCTGGCAGCGGAGCGCACTTCCGCAGATGCCAACGCTGTCGTCACTACCACTCTCACCAGCAACATGTATCGCCTCTACAACCCCAACAGTGGGGAGCACTTCTATACGGCGAGTCTGGGTGAGGCCAAGTTCCTCTTTAATGCCGGCTGGCGCTGGGAGGGCATCGCCTGGGTCGCACCCAACACCTCAACCGCGCCGGTCTATCGTCTTTACAACCCCAATGCGGGAGATCACCACTACACAACCAGCGCGGGGGAGAGGGACCACCTCGTCTCGCTTGGTTGGCGTTACGAGGGTGTGGGTTGGTACTCCGACACCGTCACCGGCGTGAAGATTCTTCGCGAGTACAACCCCAACGCCAAGGCAGGTGCGCACAACTTCACCTCTAACGAGGCCGAGAACAAGAACCTCGTGAACCTTGGCTGGAGGCCCGAGGGCATCGCCTGGTACGGTGCCAAGGCCGACCCCAGCAAGATCGACGGGTTCTGGACCGTGACCAACGCCTATGGCTCCCTCCAGCGCTACTGGGTGGGCTCGGACGCAAAGCTGGCGGTCTCGCGCCTCGTCACGCCGAGCGAAGGTGCGGGCTACTACGCCTATGCCACGGGTACGGGTGCAATCCTGCGTGGTCGCACCTCCGCTGGAAACGGCTACTTCTACCTTGCCGACATCGACGGTAGGCTTGCAAGCGAGCGCGCAAACGGAGACGGGTGGTTGGTTACCGACAAGTACGGCGCTGGCAATCAGCGCTACTGGCTGGTGAACCAGAGTGGGTATGCGTTGGCAAAGACCGGCCACTTCACCAACGATGGCAAGAACTACTGGGGCCTCACCGACCAGGGCTACGTCCTCAGGGGCGTCTCCCACGTTGCCAACGGCGTCGTGCTCGCGGACAACTCCGGGTCGCTCGCCTGGAATCTCGGTTGGCTCGTGACCAGCGCCTATGCCGGATCCCTCCAGCGCTACTACATCGCCGCCCTCTCCAACGGCATGCACGGCGCGCTCACAGGGTTCTTCTCCGCACCTGGAGCAGACGGCACGGGCTCTTACGACTACTACGGCTACAAGAGGGACGGCTACGTAGCCCGAAACGTGCTCATCGGGCGCGGGAATCAACTGTGGGGAACCAACAACGAAGGTTGTCTCTACCGCAACAAGAACATCACTGCAGCATATGACAGGGCTTATAACGCGGCCCGCACCCGCGGTGGAAACGATAGGTACTATCTCTCGGTTGCGGTCGACGATTTCCTGACGTTTGTGTTTGACCGCCCCCATGGCACGGATGACCCGTGGGAGACGTCTCGCGTATGGCTATGTGGTACTGGGCGCGGTGACAGGACCTTCAAGGGGTACTTCCGCTTTACCCATCGGATTTACCAGGACGTGACCCCGCCGTCAGTCCACTACTACCTGTGCTGCTACGCCGGCGACGGAAAAAGCTGGCAAAGCTTCCACTCCATCCTGTACAAGATCGGAACCAACAATACCGTCATCGACTCGGACGGTCGCGGCACGCACGTCTCTAGCGGATGCATCAGGTTGGGGCTGGACGAGGTCAAGTTCATCTACGATAACTGCTTTGGGAGCGAGGTGTATCTGTTCTAGGACACATTCCTTGGGCTTCTGAGCGAAGTTGGGGGGTTCGCACCTCGCCGCGAATCCCCCCTGCTTCTTAAACGGTTAGCGCGAGACAGGGAGAACAGACGATGTGTGTTGCCTCTGACTGGGTGAGGAAGCACGTTCACGGGTGGCATGTGATACTTTCGTTCATCTTCGCCCTTCTCTTTACTCTGGGTTTCTGGACCGATCGCTATGACTCCATGGAGTACATGGGAGAGCGACCTGCGTGCGTTGCCCTGTCGGCGCTCATCGCCTTCTTGATCTCGACGTTCGCGGTGGCTGCCCTTTCAAGCGAATTCACGAGTTCGAGCCACGGCGGGGGCTCCAATGGCCTTGGATGGCATCCCCTCGCCTATGCGGGGATAGCAATCGCTTGCTGGGTCCCCATCCTCGTCGTCTGCTTTCCGGCGACCGCCGGCGCGGACCTGTTTGGAGAGCTCCCGATGTTCTTTGGCCTGCAGCCGATGACCTCGCACCATCCCCCTTTGGTCATTGCCCTGTATGGCATCGTCTTCAAGGTGGGTTCCCTCCTCGGGGGAGCAAACGGAGGGATGTTTGCTCTCACCCTCTCCCAGGTGGCCTTCATGGGTGCGGCGATTGCGGCGACGATGTGGCTGGTCGACCGATTGGCCCAACGTCAATGGCTCACGGTGATCTCCCTCTGCTTCTTCTCCCTCATGCCCATCTTCCCCACGTATGCACAGTTCATCGTGAAGGATGTCTACTCCACCTGTGCCCTCGACCTGTTCTGCGTGCAGCTTGTCGCGAGGTCCTGGAAGCGGGGAGGGGGAGAGTCGATTCCGTGGGCCTTGGGCTTCCCCGCCATTGGCGTGATGGGGGTCTTGGCGAGCCTCCTCCGCAATAACAACGTCTTCATCGTTGTGGTCGCGCTCGTCGCCTATGCCCTTGCGGCCCCGTCACGCCGTCCAGACCATCTTCGCGGGGGCAAGGTAGAAGGCCGTGGAGAGGAACTGCGCCCTGCGATGCTCTGTGCCCTAACGGTCTTTATCCTTTGCCTTCTGGTGAATAACGCCCTCTATCCCGCTATGGGAATTGCCAAGGGCGAGCTTGGCGAAGCCCTCTCGCTCCCTATGCAACAGACGGCAAGGTTCGCGCGTGACCATCCTGACGAGGTCACGCCTGAGCAGAGTGCCGTACTCAACCAGACCTTCTTAGGCTATGACACGCTGGGACAGGTGTACGACGAGTCCATCTCGGACCCGGTGAAGGATCGCTTCAGGTTCACCGGGTACCGCAACCTCATCGCGTACATGCGTGTGTGGGTGCAGCAGGGACTTGCGGAACCTGGGACCTACGCGGTCTCTGCGATAGAGGGGTCAATAGGGTATTGGTATCCCTTTGGCGTAAGGGCGCAGACAAATGATGACTATGCAGATATGGCAATGGTGGGTGGCGCTTCGTCCGACTCCACCATGTGGGCGGACCTGGGGCTCTCTCCAACCTCGGCGCCCTTCCCCGAGGCACGGGTGAGCTTGCATGACGCGGTCTGGAGCCTATCCCAGACCCCTGTCGTCTCCCTGCTCTTCCATCCGGCCACGTATCTCTGGGTCATGCTGCTGTGCTGCGCCCAGGCGCTGAGCGTGGCTGGAAAAGTGGGTGGCGAGAGACTGGCATGGCTGCGCCCCGCCGCCTGGTCGCTTCTCATGGCTGCAATCCTTCTTGCGCTTACGTGCTGCGCGTCTCCGGTGAGTGCCCTCGTGCGCTACGCCCTGCCGCTTTGGTTCTGGGCTCCGCTTGCCTTGGCGCTCCCCTTCGCGGAGCGTCTCGAGCCCTCCTCTCGATGACTCCTCGGATGCTGTTAACGAGGGCTATTCGTCCATCCGTCTGGCAGAAGGTTTCCGCAGCATTGCCGTGGGCTATCATCTATCCCTGCATGCAACCCCGCGCCCCGTGCCTTGGGACGCGGGCATCGTCACAAACACGAGTCGCTTGGAGCCAGCATGATCGTCACCAACACGATGGAAGCGCTTCTCGCCAACGGCTTCTCTCGCAAGCTCGCCGCCGCCTACCTGGGCGTCGTGGAGAGGGAGGACAAGAACCCCATCTTTGACCCCGACTACCGCGAGTGGGCCCACAGCCACGGCTTCTATGCCATAGACGCCTATGCCTTCGGGCTTACCGAGGAGACGGTCGACGACTACCTGAGCGACTACGAGTACCACCGCTGCTGGCCCATCAACAGCTGGCAGAAGGCGTGGATCGACGACAAGATGACCATGAACTACATGCTCTGGGGCACCGAGTGGCAGGACCTCATGCCCGAGGCCTACTTCTACGCCTCCACAAAGGGCCTTCTCCCGCTCACGAACGCCCACGGCAAGGGCGGATACGACGCGTTTCTCGAGGTGCTCCGCGAGAAGGGCGAGTTTGCCTGCAAGCCCTGCAACGGCCAGAGGGCGGCGGGCTTCAACAAGCTCGCCTACTCGGGCGGCAAGTACTTCGTCAACAACAAGGCGGCGAGCGAGGAGGACGTCCGTCGCTTCGTCGACAACCACGGCAACGACATCTTCACCGAGTTCTTCCACCCGGGCATGGGGCTTGAGAAGGTCTCTCCCGTCATCCACACGCTGAGGGTGCTCACCGCCAACCCAACGGGGACCGACGTTCGCTTTGCCGGCACCTACTTCCGCTTTGCGGGCGGTACCAACAACGACGACTCCAAGGCCAACTACACCTACCCGGACAAGGCTGACATCTATGACATCAACGTCGACTTTGACCTGGTGACCGGCGAGTACGGCAAGGGCGAGCTCATCTATCCCAACCGCGTGGTCAAGACGGACGTCCATCCCGAGACGGGCGGCTCGTTCAACGGCAAGATCGACTGCTGGCCAAGCCTGAGGGAGAGGCTCCACGCCCTGAGCCTGCACCTCGGCTGCCTTGAGTGGATGGGCTACGACGTGTGCTTCACCGACAAGGGGCCCAAGATCATCGAGATCAACTCGCACTCGGGGGTCAAGTACCTGCAGTGCTACCACCCCTTCAAGAGGGACCCCTTCCTCTCGAAGTACTTTGCCGAGAAGGAGGCCCGCATCGACGCCATCATCGCCTCCGGCGATGTGGACGCGCTGAGGCGACGCAACAACGGAGGTGCCTACTAGTGCCCGAACAGAGCTCCGAGGGCAAGCGCTCGATCCTCATGCTGGGAGGGTCGCGCCAGCAGGTTGTGGCGATCGAGACGGCCAAGAGGCTGGGCTACCGCACCGTGGTCTGTGACTATCTCCCCGACAACCCCGGCCAGTACCATGCCGACCGCTTCTACCTCGAGAGCACGACGGACCGCGAGGCCATGCTCCGCATAGCGCGCGAGGAGAACGTGGGTGGTGTCCTTGCCTACGCCTCCGACCCGGCGGCCCCCACCGCGGCCTACGTCGCCGAGGCGCTCTCCCTTCCCACCAACCCGCTTGCGGCGGTCCAGACCCTCTCGGTGAAGCACCTCTTCAGGCGCCATCTTGCCCAGAACGCCTTCCCCTGCCCCAAGTCCATCCCCGTCCCCTCGGACGTAGACCCCGAGAGGCTCCTTGGCCTCTCGTCCGACCTCGAGTTTCCCGTGGTGGTCAAGCCCACCGACTCGTCGGGCTCCAAGGGCATCAGCATCCTGGACGCCCCCGACTCCGAGCGCTTCCGTGCGGCGGTGGAGCATGCGCGCGAGTTCTCACGCAACGGAACGCTCCTGATGGAGGAGTACATCACCTCGACCTTCCCTCGCGTCATCGGCGGCGACGTCTTCGTCGTGGACGGCACCGTCCGCTTCTGGGGGCTCATGAGCTGCCTGCGCGACCAGTCGCTCGGCGGCCTGGTGCCAGTGGGGGAGCGCTATCCCTCGGGCCTCTCCGGCGCTCAGATGCGTGCGGTGCGCGAGCAGATCCAGCGTCTCGTCGACAGCCTCGGCATCCGCTTTGGCGAGTTCAACGTCGAGATGATCGTGGGACGTGGAGGGGTGCCCTACTTCCTCGAGCTGGGTGCCCGTGCCGGTGGGAACATGATTCCCGTCCAGCTGTCGGACATCTCGGGAATCGACCTGGTCGAGGCAAACGTCCGTTGCGCCATGGGCGACTACTCCATGGACGTCTCGTTCGACTCCGCCGACGCCGCCGTGGCGACCTACGTTCCCCACGCCTCGGTCGACGGCGTGTTCCAGGGACTGGACATCGACCCAGAGCTGCAGCCCCACCTCTACCGTACCGTCATGTACGTGGACGAGGGCGCCAGGGTCGAGCGGTTCGACGGTGCTAACAAGGCGCTGGGGATACTGTTCCTGCGCTTTGACTCGGTCGCGCAGCTCGAGGACGCGATGGGTCGCATCGGCGGACTGGTACGCCCGCGCATCGCATAGGAGCGGGGCGGCGCGGCGTTGCATCACGCCAGGCCGGATGGCTGAAGTTTTTGCCTAGTTGGCCGCTTCCTGGCAGCCATGAGCGCCCTGAACATAGAATGAAGCAGTTGAGCAAGCTGGCAATCAGATAGTTGGAGCAGACGATGGCAGAGCCAAAGCGAATCACCACAACCCTCTCTTCCATGCCCCCCTTCGAGGAGTACGTGGACGAGATCCGCCCCCTGTGGGAGTCGCACTGGCTCTCCAACTGGGGCTCCATCGAGAAGCGCTTCATCGCCCAGCTCAACGACTACCTGCACTGCCCCGAGATCTCGCTCTACGATCACGGCCACTCGGCGATCGAGGCCGTGATCGAGTCGCTCGAGCTCACGGGCGAGGTCATCACGACCCCCTTCACCTTCGCATCCACCACGCACGCCATCGTCCGCCGGGGGCTCACCCCCGTCTTCGCCGACGTGAAGGCGGATGACTTCACCATCGACCCCGCATCCGTCGAGCGTGCCATCACGCCTCGTACCAGCGCCATCCTCGCGGTTCACGTGTATGGCAACCTGTGCGACGACGACGCCCTGCGCGAGATCGCCGACAGGCACGGCATCAAGCTCCTCTACGACGCCGCCCACGCCTTTGGCGTCGAGAAGGACGGCGTTCCCGCCGCATGCCTGGGTGACGCCTCCATGTTCTCGTTCCACGCGACCAAGGCGTTCCACACCATCGAGGGCGGTGCCGCGTGCATCCACGTGAAGGGCTGGACCCCCGAGCAGAACCACGACTTCCGCGTCATGCTCGACCAGAAGATGAACTTTGGCACCACCGGCAAGCAGGTCTATGGCTACGTGGGCCCCAACAACAAGATGAACGAGTTCGAGGCGGCCATGGGCATCTGCAACCTCCGCCATCTGGACGAGTACATCGACAGGCGCCGTGCCGCCGCGGAGCGCTACTGGGAGCGGCTGGGCGACGTCGCGGGCATCAACCTGTGCCGACCCAAGCCCAACACCAAGCACAACTTCGTCTACATGCCTGCCATCTTCGACCAGGACGTCTTCGGGGCGAGCCGCGACCAGGTGCAGGAAGCCCTGCTCGAGGACAACATCTCGTGCGCCAAGTACTTCTACCCGCTCACCAACGACCTCGACTGCTACAGGGGCAAGCCGGGGTTCGATCCCGCGGACACCCCCGTCGCCATGAGGGCGGCGGCCGGCGCCCTCTCGCTTCCCCTCAGCTCGTACCTCACCACCGAGGACGTCGACAGGGTGTGCGACATCGTCCTCTCCTGCGCCGGGCGGTAGGGGCATGCCGGCAACCAACCCCCTTGTGAGCGTCGTGGTACCCTGCTTCAACGCCAAGGCGACCGTGAAGCAGACCCTCGACAGCATCGCGATGCAGAAGACCGACTTCGAGGTGCAGGTCCTCATAGGAGACGACTGCTCCACTGACGGGACGCAGGACCTCCTCCGCTCCATCCAGGGCGACTACCCCGAAGGCTTCGAGTTTCTCCTCCGCCCCCAGAACATGGGGGAGAGGGGCAACAAGAACTGCCAGGACCTTCTCCACCGCTGCAGAGGCAAGTACATGGCGATCCTGGAGGCCGACGACTTCTGGACCTATGACGGCAAGCTCCAGGCCCAGGTCGACTTCCTGGAGTCTCACCCGGACTACGTTGCCTGCTACCACCACGTCACGGTGGTGGGGGCAGACTCCAAGCCCAACGGCGAGAAGTATCCCGAGTGCCCCAAGGGGGAGTACGACTGGAACGAGTTCTTCCTGTGCAGCCTCCCTGGCCAGACGGGGACCTCGGTGTACCGGCGCGAGGAGTTTGCCCATGCCCGTGACGCCTTCACCAGCATGCAGCAGTACGACTTCTACGCGGCAGACCGACGGAACGCCTTCTGCCTTTTGACCTGCGGAAGAATCAAGTGCATGCCCCAGACCTGGGGTGCCTACCGCCACGTCAAGAAGGGCGGCAGCAGCTACTCGGCAAACGTGAGGATCGACGAGGACTACGCCCGCAACGAGATCCTCTTTGGCCGCACGTGCGTGATGTTTGCCCAGAGCCTGGGCAACCCCGACGCCATCGAGGCCGCCAAGCTCCAGTACTACCGCACCTATCTCAAATGGACCAGGCGTCTTCCCAGCGCCACGACGTTCAGCCGGGCAGACTGCCTGGGTGAGCTCAGGGGCGAGAGGAACCGCCTCCGCTACAGGCTCTGCTTCATCCGCTGGTATGCCACGCTGGGCTTCCGCAGCCTCCGTGGCCAGGGCGTCACGCTCTAGCGGTTTCGCGGGCAGGAAGGAGGGCCTCATGGCCGGGCCAGCGCACGCAAGGGCCGGGAGGGCGAAGTCTCTCGTCACCAAGATGGTGCGCCCATCCTCCATCGTCCTGGGCCTCGTGTTTGCGCTGTGGTGCTACGTCGGCAGGGCCATCGTGGTGACCGGGAGCTGCACGGGGTATCTCCACGACGGGAGGCACGTCCTCCTCTCAATCGCCTTCCTCGTGGTGGCGTGGGCGCTTCTCTCGCTCCTGTGCGGCCTCCTCCTTGTCGGTCTCGACGCCCTTGCGGACCTCCCCCGCGACGAGTGCGCCGGAGCGTCCCCCTGCCACTTCCTCGGCCCCCTTGCCGTGCTCCTGGCCTGCTGGCTGCCCTACGTGGTGATCAGCCTTCCCGGGGCGATCAACTTCGACTACTTCAACCAGCTCTCGCAGTTCTTTGGCGACCGTCCGCTCACCAACCACCATCCCGTCCTCACGACCATGGTCTTTGGGTGGCTCTACGAGCTGGGCTACGTGCTGGGAGGGGCTCGCGTCGCGCTCGTGCTCACCGTCGTGGTCCAGGTCATTTGCCTCGCCGCCTCCCTGGCGTACGCCCAGCTCTGGTTCCGCCGGATGGGCGTCCCTCGTGCGGTACGCATCGTGGCCCTGGCGTTCGAGGCTCTCTGCCCCATCTACCCGCTCTTCGCGCGCGTGCTGGTCAAGGACACTCTCTCCGCGGCGACCGTCGTGCTCTTTGCCACGCTTCTGGGCGCGCGCCTGTGGCAGGAGGGCAGGGGAGAGGAGCCAACCAAGTCGACCTCCGCCCCCTCCCTGGCGCTGTGCGGCATCCTGTGCTCGCTCACGCGCGCCAACTGCGTCTACCTCGTTGCCGCCGGCCTCGTCGTCGCCCTTCCGTATGCGCGCCGTCCCTCGCGTCGTTGCCTCGCGCTCTCGCTCGCGGCCGTGGTGGTGGCGTACGGCGCGTGGACGTCGCTCCTGCTCCCAGCCCTAGGGGTGCGCCCGACCGACAAGGCCCTTGCCCTCACGGTTCCCCTCCAGCAGACGGCCGCATACCAGCGGTATGCCCCCGAGGACGTCACCGACTCCGAGCGCAAGGCGATCCAGGGCATACTCAAGGTTGACTATGACCAGGTCGGGAGCCTCTATGACCCCGCCACCGTGGATCCCATTCAGTCGCAGACGGACGCGGACGACCCCGCGCGTCTCTCGGCCTATCTGAGCGCCTGGCGGGCGCAGGGCCTGCGCCACCCCGGCATCTACCTTGACGGCTTCCTCCGCGGCAACGTCGGCTACTGGTGTCCGCTCATGCCGTACGACAGCATCCAGGACCTCGACTACAGCCAGAACACCGTTGAGTACCACTACCAGTGGATGAGGGGCATCGGCTACGCGTTCTCGGGACAGCTCTCCGGTCTTGCCAACGTCCACACGGGCTTTGAGTCGGCTCGCGCCATCCTTGGGGGGCTCACCCGAGCATTTGCCGGCATCCCCGTCCTCGGCCTGCTCGACCAGCCAGCGTTCTACTCGTGGGCGTGCCTTCTCCTGGGCGTGTGGCTTCTCACCCGGAAGGGTCGTGCGCTCCCCGTGTTCGTGATGGCGGGGATGGTGTTCCTCGTGGAGTGCGCCTCGCCCCTCCACGCATCAATGCGCTATGCGCTCCCCATGGCCACGCTGCTGCCGGTCCTGCTGTGTCTTTCGCTTGGCTGCGGTACGCGCACCAAGGCGGCAGGGGAGAGGGGCATGGCAAGCCGTTAGGGCGTCGCCAGCCATGGTTCCATGTGAAACGCCGCCCTTGGACGGCCTCGCGGCCTACCTCATGTGGGCGCCCACCTTGCGCTGTCCCCGGGCGCACAGGAAGGCGCCGAGGACGATGCCCGCGCAGGAGCAGGCGATGCCTTGTGGCAGGAGCGGGAGCTGGTAGGTCGCGGTCACGGTGTGCGACCCCGCGGAGAGCTTGAATCCCACAAACCCGTAGTCGGCCTTGAAGGTGGGCACCTCCTTGCCGTCCACGGTGACCACCCACTTGGCGGTGTAGGGAACGGGCAGGCAGGCGTACGCCGCCCCCGAGGTCTTGACCGTCCCGCTGAGGGTCTGCGTGCCGACCTGGCGGATGTCCGATGAGTACTCGGGGTCGTCTCCCTGCTCGCTGAGGTCGATGCCTTCCGTATTCTCGGCGAGTATGGACGTGGAGAGAAGCGCCTGCCTCTCCTCGGCGCTGGCGAGGGCGTCCGCGGTTTCACGGTCGGTCGTGCTGCCGCGCAGCGTGAGGAGGGACGTCGCCTGTACGTTCTGGTACACGTAGACCGAGCCGGACTGGTGGACCAGCCTCAGCCACGAGTACGAGAGCGGCTCCTTGGAGAGCACGTAGCGAATCCCCACCAGCGTGGCGGGCACGGGCTCGTCGGGGTCGTTGATGAAGCTGCGATGGGCGGCGCTTCCGCCCGTGGCTGCGGCCGGCCAGACCTGGCGGTAGAACGTGACCACGTCGGAGTCGGTGGTGGAGTTGTAGGCGCTCGCGCTGTGATACCCCTGCACGAGCGCGTCGTTGTAGGCGGTCCAGTCGCGGTAGGTCTTGTCGATGCGATAGAAGCCGTCGTCGCCCTGCCGTATCCACGCGAGCGCCTGGAGCGTGTCATCATCCTTGTGGCTGGCGGCAGGGAAGGTCTCCGTGGTCGCGAAGGTGCGGAGGTTGGTGGCGAAGAAGCCGTCCACAACCGACATGGAGACAAATGCGGCGCATGCGATTGCGACCGCAACCCGGCTGCCCAGCCCCTCTCCGGCGCGTCCCAGAAGGAGGCAGACGAGGCCGACCGTCGTGGCAAGGAGGAAGAAGACGCACACGAGCCTGCCGTTCTGCGTGTTGAGGAGCGACCAGGCAAGTGACGCGAAGACGACCGCGCAGGCAGCGACTAGCGAGGGACGTCCCAACTCGTGGTGGGTGACAACTTGCTCCCAGCCCACGGAGGCGGCGATGACCATGGGGAACATCAGGACGAAGGAGCCGCGGAACTTGAGGTCGAACACGCTCGAGAGGGCGGGGAGGAAGTTGTTGACGCAGAACAGCACCGTGAGGGTGGCGGTGAGGGCGACGAGCACGCGGTCGCGCGTGCCACACTCCCTGCGCACGTGCGAGAGGCACTGCGACACGAGCAGGACCGCCCCGCCGCCGACGCCGGCCATGATGAACTCGTACGAGTTCATGAGGTAACCCTGGGAGGCGTCGTAGGGAATCGCCTGCTGCGAGAACACGTCGCCCGTGGTGACGAGGCTGTTGCCCAAGATCCTGCTCATGATGAGGGGAAGCCACCTCAGGGGGACGAACCCCGTGAGGTACTTGACGACACGCTGCGAGAGCGACATCCCGCCCGCTGCGGTGACGCGCGAGGTCTCGCCCGTAATGAGGGCACCATAGGGGAGGACGAGCGCGCAGCTCACCAGCAGCCCGCACACCACGGGGGCGGCGAGCTTGAGGAAGAAGCGGAGCCATTGCAGGGGAGATTGCGCCTCGGACACGTGGATGGAGCGGATGATGGCGTAGGCGGCCGCAAACAGCAGGACCATGTAGCCGGAGTAGACGCTCATGAGGACGGTCGCTGCCGTCGCCACCATGAGGCCCGCGAAGCGCGGGGTAGTCCAGCGCTCCATCAGGAGCTCCACCAACAGGGCGAGCAGCACGGCGTCCACGTAGACGGTCCCCAGCCAGTAGTGCTGCCCCCAGAGGATGAGCCATCCGCCAAAGGCGTACAGGAGGGAGCCGAACACCCTCGAGAGGGGGGCGCGGCAGTAGAAGGTGAGCAGGTGGTCGAAGAGGAGACCCGAGAGGATGACCTTCAGCGCCTGCACCAGTGCGAGCACGATGCCAAGCCTGGAGGTTCCCAGCACCAGGGTCAGGGGTACGGTGACCAGGTTGAACGGGTCGTTCGCCCATGTGGCAAAGGCAAGAAGCGAGGCGCCCAGACCGTAGTCAAAGTTCCAGGGGCCCCACGACCCCGAGCCCACGCCCCTCACCAGCTCAAGGTAGAAGGGGACGTACTGCTCCAGGGTATCCGACCCAAGGTCCCAATAGCCAAAGCGCGCGTCCCCGAGGAGGAAGTTCCAGTAGATTGCGAGGATGCCCAGGACCATCGCGGCAAGCAGGAGGGCGACCTCGGGCGCGGTCCTGCGCCTCTCTTCTCCCTCGGCGGAAAGGGAGGGGAGCAAGCGCACGAGCAGGGCGAGAAGAATCAGCCCCGCAAGGCAGACCCATGCCAGGTACATGTACTGGGACCAATTCATGAACGGCTCCTCATGCCTTGTGGGTTGCAGGGGACTTTCAACCCCGAGCGTTTTAGGTCACTCGCTGGCTTACAGTGTACGTGTTCGTTTCCATATGGAGTTCAACCTGATGTCGCCAGGCCAAGGAGCCGTCATGATCAACTTCAACGTTCCCCCATACGTTGGCACCGAGCTCGAGTACGTTCGCGAGGCGGCCGAGGTCAACCACAAGATCTGCGGTGACGGTCCCTTCTCCCGCAAGTGCCACACCTGGATGGAGGACCGCTTCAACGCGGAGAAGGTCATGCTCACCACGAGCGGCACCTCGGCGCTCGAGATGGCGGCGGTCCTCTGCGACCTCAACCCCGGCGACGAGGTCATCCTTCCCAGCTACACATTCTCGTCCACGGCGACCGCGTTCCAGGCCGTGGGCGCAAGCCTTGTGTTCGTGGACATTGACCCCGCAACCATGAACATCGACCCGGACTGCATTGAGGCGGCCATCACGGACCGTACCAGGGTCATCGTTGCCGTGCACTACGCTGGCGTCGCCTGCGACATGGACCGGATCGTCTCCATTGCCCATAACCACGGCCTTCTGGTGGTGGAGGACGCCGCCCAGGGCGTGATGAGCACCTACCACGACCGCTACCTGGGGACCATCGGCACCTTTGGCTGCTACTCGTTCCACGAGACCAAGAACTACTCCATGGGCGAGGGCGGCGCCATCGTCATCAACGACCCCAGGTACATCGAGCGGGCCGAGATCATCCGCGAGAAGGGGACCAACCGCCAGCGGTTCTTCCGCGGCCAGGTGGACAAGTACACCTGGGTGGATCGCGGGAGCTCGTACCTCCAGAGCGACCTCAACGCCGCGTACCTGTGGGGAGAGCTCCAGGTTGCGGACCAGATCAACGAAGACCGCCTTGCGAGCTGGGAGTCCTATCGCCAGGGGCTTGAGCCGCTGGAGGAGGCGGGGCTCGTCTCGCTTCCCGTCATTCCCCATGGCTGCAGGCACAACGCGCACATGTTCTATCTCAAGTGCGCCGACCTGGACGAGCGCACCAAGCTCATCCAGTTCCTGAAGGGGCACGACATTCAGGCGACCTTCCACTACGTCCCCCTCCACAGCTCGCCCGCCGGGAAGAAGTTTGGAAGGTTCAACGGAGAGGACCGCTACACCACGAGTGAGAGCGACCGCCTGGTGCGCCTCCCCATGTACTACGGGTTGACGAAGGATGACCGCAACACGGTCATCCACGCGGTGAGGGACTTCTATGGCGAGTAAGACACTGCTCTGCCTTGGCGGTGCTCAGCACCAGGTAACCGCCATCGAGACGGCCAAGCGGCTTGGGGTCAGGACCGTGCTGTGCGACTACCTGCCCGACAACCCAGGGCAGCACGTGGCGGACCGCTTCTACCTCAAGAGCACGACGGACTTTGACGAGATGCTCCAGGTGGCGCGCGACGAGCACGTTGACGGGGTCATCTCGTTTGGCTCGGACGCCGCCGCCCCCATCGCCGCCCGGGTGTGCGAGGAGCTGGGGCTTCCCACCAACCCCTACCAATCGGTCCTCACCCTGAGCGAGAAGTACCTCTTCAGGGACTACCTTCGCGACCATGGGTTCAACTGTCCCGCGCACGTCTCGTTCCCATCGACGGTCACCCCAGCGCAGCTCGTGGACCTCTTGGGCGGGGCGGGCGTCCACGCCCCACTGCTCCTGAAGCCCACGGACTCCTCTGGGTCCAAGGGGGTCACGGTGCTGCGCGAGCTTGACCGCGACCGCCTGGGGGCTGCGCTGGACTACGCAAGGGAGTACTCCCGAAACGGGACGCTCATCGCGGAGGAGTTCATCGAGGCAGAGTACCCCCACGTCATAGGCGGGGACGTCTTCGTGGCGCAGGGGAGGGTACGGTTCTGGGGCCTGATGGACTGCCTGCGTGACGAGGCCGTGAACGGCCTGGTGCCAGTGGGAAAGGCCTACCCCTGTGGCATCGGTGACGAGTGGCGCAGGCGTCTGCAGGACGAGGTCAACCGACTGGTGCAGAGCCTGGGGCTCAACTTTGGCGAGATGAACCTTGAGGTCATCGTCGCAAGGGGAGGCGTGCCCTACATCGTCGAGCTCGGGGGCAGGGCGGGGGGAAACCTCATCCCCGCTCAGCTCACGCAGGTGTCCGGCATCGACCTCGTTGAGGCGTGCGTGCGCTACGCGTTGGGCGACGAGTCCATGGACGTCGCATTTGACGGGGGCGGGAGGTGCGTCGCCTCGTATGTTCTCCACCCCACCGGCAAAGCCGGCGCGTTCCAAGGGGTGAGCATAGACCCCTGCATCCGAGACAACGTCACGCGGGTCCAGTACTACCAACCCATGGGGACGCCGGTGCAGTGGCTCGTCAACAGCGGCCAGACCCTGGGGGTCGTGTTCCTGGAGTTTGGCAGGCCCGAGGTCATGAGGGAGACGATGGCCCACATAGGCGAGCTCGTCTCTGCCAAGGTCGAGTGAGGCTCCACGCCTGGCCTACCATGGATGCGAATCTGCTCACGAGTGATGGTGTGTGACTATGTGGATTGAGTTCTCTGAGGCGGCGGCAGTCGCGACCCTCTTCCTGCTGGTTCCCGGTTACCTGCTCCTGAGGGCGCTGAGGCTCCCCCGGGCATGGTCCGTGTGCCTGGCGCCCGCGGCGTCATTTGGCGTCATGGCGGTGCTGGGCGTCGTCTACGGCAAGGCGCGCATCCCCGCGAACGTCGTGAGCGAGGTCGTGGTGCCGTCCGCCCTGTTTGCGGCTGCCGCGCTCCTGGCGCGCCGTGGTCCGCGCAAGGACGCCCCGGACAGGAACCTGCCATGTCTGAGCTGGGGGTACGTGGCGCTCTACGTGGTGCTTGGCCTTGCGGTAGCGGCGTTCGTGTACCTCAAGCCCCTTCCCGGCCCCAACCAGATTATGGTCGGCAAGGACGTTGCCCACCACCTCAACGGGGTTTGCGCCTTCGCGCAGTCGGGGAACTTCTCCTCCGTGGGGATGAGCCTGTACCAGACCACGGCGGACCTCGCCATCAACCCCATAGGATCCGGCTTCTATCCCGCCGGCTGGTACATCCCCTGCGCCATGCTCGTACAGCTTGGGGTATGCGAGACGGCCGTGGCCATGAACGCGGTCAACCTCGTCGTGGTGGCCATTGTGTGGCCGCTCGGCGTGCTGGCGCTGCTGCGCTGGATCATGCCCCCGTCGCGCCGCGTCACCGTCCTGGGAGCGATCGCCTGCACCATGTTCATGCCCTACCCCTGGTACCTCCTGGAGTTTGGCCCCATCTTCCCCACGCTTGCGGGCTTCTCGCTCATCCCCTCGTGCGCCGTCGCGTTCATGCTGCTGGTCGAGTCCGACCTCTCGCGCCGTGACCGCGTTCGCGCCTTGATTGCGTTCCTCGCCTGCGCGGCCGGGGTCGCCCTCACGCAGACCAGCGCTCTCTTCGTGGACGTGATCATCCTGGTGCCGTACGTGTGCTCGCGCATCCTCACCACCTCGGCCGAGGTCAGGATTCGTCGCCTCAGGATTGGCCCCCATGCCCTCGTGGTGGCATGGCTCGCGTTCTGCGCGCTCGTGTGGGTTGCGATCAACCGCTCGTCGATCATGGCGAGCGTGGTGCGGTTCTCCATGTGGAACTATGACAGCTCGATCTGGCAGAGCATCGTCAACATCTTCTTCCTCGCGTACGAGGGGCGGTTCGTGGGCGACCTCGGACAGCCCGTCCTCGGCCTGATCGTGTTCCTGGGCATCGTGTGGACCCTGCGCAACCGCAGGCTGCTCTGGGTGAGCGCCTCGTATGCGCTCGCATGCCTCACCATCGTCGGCAACGGCCTACTCAAGGGGATGGCGCGCGAGATCGTCGCGGGATTCTGGTACTCTGACCCGCCCCGCCTCGCCGCGCTCGCCGCCATCTGCGCCGTGCCCCTCGCCGCCGTGGGCTTTGCCTGGCTCATGCACGGGCTCGCCCGCGCGTTCAGGGCGGAGGGGCGTTGGGGGAGCAGCGTCCCCACCACAGTCGCCCCCGTGGCGCTTGTCTCCGCGGTGACCATCGCCGTTTTCTTCCCAAGCTTCAATATGCCCACCCTCGATGACCCCAGCGCAGACACCGGCAGGGTCGAGACCAAGGTGGAGTCGACGCGCAGTGCCATGAGGGCCGTCTACAGCGACTACGAGACCATCAACACGCGCAAGCGCGCCTTCGTGAGGACGAGTCAGGACCGCATCGAGCACGAGGGCGGCCAGGACGCCCTGGTGGTGAACAATCCCTTTGACGGGAGCTTCATCGCATATGGCGACGCGGGCATGCGCGTGCTGTTCCGCGACCTCGCCACGGGGGAGGGCCCGCAGGCGGCCGACGCGGCGATACTCCGCGAGCGGCTCGACCAGGTGGCGACCGACCGCGAGGTGCAGGACGCGGTCCGACGGCTCGGCGCCCGCTACGTCATCAAGCTCGAGGACTGCAAGGAGAACCCGCTCAACTCCTTCAAGTGGAGCTACAAGGAGGACCAGTGGGCGGGCATCAACGGGATCACGGACGACACGCCCGGGTTCGAGGTCGTGCAGCGCCAGGGTGACATGGTTCTCTACAGGATCACCGCGGTCTAGCCTCCGTCTGCCCGAAGGTCTCCAAATGGGGTATGCCATTCCTTGGTATCGCCGAAACAACCGTCTGATATAGTGGTCAGAACGCTTTCTACGAGGAGGTTGCGCCCAAGCGCATGGACATCGCCCTATCGATTCTCGTCACCCTGCTCCTGACCGTCGCAAACGGATACTTCTCCATGGCAGAGATGGCCATCTCTACCGCAAAGAAGGTCGTCCTCGACCACGATGCCGAGGAGGGTGACAGGAAGGCGGCCTCCGCGGCGAGCCTAGTGGACGACCCCAGCGACTCGCTGGCGACGATCCAGGTTGCCATCACGCTGCTCGGGTTCTTCTCGTCCGCGTTTGCGGCGACCAGCCTCTCCACGCCGTTTGGGCGTTGGCTCCAGGGCTTTGGCCTGGGCGAGAGCCTTGCGCACGGCCTGGCGACCGTCCTCATCACCCTCATCGTGTCGTACGTCTCCATCGTGGTGGGCGAGCTCGTTCCCAAGCGCATGGCCATGGCAGACGCGGAGGGTACCGCCAAGCGCGTCGCTGGCCCGCTCCACACGTTCGCGACCATCACCAAGCCCCTGGTGCGACTCACGGCGGCAAGCGCCACGGGCCTCTCCCGCCTCTTGGGCGTGAAGGGCATCGAGGACCGCCAGAACGTGAGCGAGGACGAGATCAAGTACATGGTCACCGACACCAAGGAGCTCAGTGACCAGGAGAAGTCGATGATCCACGACGTCATCGACCTGGGTGACACCATCGCGCGCGAGGTCATGGTCCCGCGCGTGGACATGACCGCCGTGGAGGACACCACCAGGCTGGGAGAGGTGCTGTCGCTCATGCGGCGCACGGGCTACTCCCGCATCCCCGTGTACCACGAGGACGTGGACAGGATCGTGGGCATCGCTCACATCAAGGACCTCATCGGGCCCATGATCGACGAGCGTGCGGCGGACGAGCCGATTGGCGGCTTCCTGAGGTCCGCCGACTTCGTCCCCGACACCAAGGACATCATCCCGCTGCTCTCCGAGATGCAGAGCAGCCACGACCAGATGGTCATCGTGGTGGACGAGTACGGTGGCACCGCCGGCGTCATCACCATCGAGGACATCGTCGAGGAGGTCGTGGGCGAGATCGAGGACGAGTTCGACCCCGACAACAAGTACCTCACCAAGATGAGCGAGCGTGAGTGGCTCGTGGACGGGCGCTTCTCCATCGACGACGCGATAGAGCTGGGCTGGCCCATCGAGGACAGCGACGAGTACGAGACGGTCGCGGGCTTTGTGCTGGAGAAGTTCGACGGCCTGCCCAAGCCGGGCGACGAGGTCGTGGTGGACGGGTACACCTTCCACGTGCAGTCGATGCGCGGCAGGCGCGTTGCGATGCTGCGCGTCACGGCACCCGAGCCGCAGGAGGCGACGGAGGAGGAGCCCGCCCAGGAGGAGGGGTAGCCTCCCCGCCGGAGGCGGCCCGTCCGTCGCGGCCCTATTAACTACAATGGGAGCACGCAACGCCGCTCTGGAAGGTTGGCCCACATGGCAGAGATCATACAGATACAGAGGGTCGAGGTGGGGCTCAAGAACCTCACCGCCCGCGTGCGGGTCTCGAAGGAGGCACCGCTCCTCACCAGTGGCGACCTTCGAGCGACCACGCGCGTCTACAACCTCATGCCTCACATCATCGACCATGTGTGCCTGGGGGACTCCAGCGAGACGTTCAAGGAGGTCATGGGCAACACCGAGCTTGCGCACCTCCTGGAGCACGTGACCGTCGAGCTCCTCTCGCAGTCCAGCGCCTCGGGCGAGATCACCAGCGGCAAGACGACCCCGGTGCCGGGTGAGAACCGCACGTACGACATCCAGCTCTCGTGCCCGGACGACGTCCTGGTGGCGGGGGCCCTCTCCAGCGCCGTGTGGATCATGAACTGGGCGTTCAGTGGCGGCGGAGAGCCGGAGCCCGACATCGAGGCCATCGTGAGCGGCCTCACCAACCTGGTCAGCAGCCTGGGTGACGAGCCCGCAAGGCAGTACGAGGAGCAGGTGGAGCGCCAGATCCAGGACGAGGTCGAGCAGCGCCGCAAGGAGCTCCTCGCCCAGCGCGAGGAGGAGCTCGCCCGCCGTCGCGAGGCGGCCGAGGCCATCGCCGCGAAGAAGGCGGCGGAGGCCAGGGAGCGCCTGCGCGCCGAGAAGGAGGCGCGCGAGGCCCAGGAGCGCGAGAGGCGTCCATCGTGGGCCGTGGAGGACGACGGCCCTTTAGCAGGGGCGACCGAGGGGGATACCGCTAGCGCATCCTCGGCCGCACAAGCCCAGCGCATCCTCGCTTCCTCTCCCGAGGCGTATCAGTCGTCGCAGGACCTGCTTGCGGAGGGGGTCGCATGGGAGCCGCCCGTCGAGGAGCCGGTCCCCAGCGGGGAGGACGAGCCCGTCTCGCGCCACGCGTTTGCCCCCGAGCCCCCGGAGGAGCCCGTCCTCACGCATGGGCACGACGACTACGCCTCGCAGCTCAACACCGCGTTTGCGACGCGCCCGCACGTCGACATGGGCGAGACGGGCGGCGAGGGCGATGCCCCTGGCGGCGACGGAGGGCAGGGCGGGCCCGACGGAGCGGCTGGCAGCGGAGAGGGCAAGGTCCCTCTCCCCTGGGATCCCCCGGAGGGGGAGGGGTAGGCCTGACGGCGCCTGCCGTATCCTCTCCACATGGGCGCGCTTGCTGGTAACTCGCTTCAAACTGGGTAACATGTGGCTAAAGTGGTCTGTGGGCGAGGTCCCGCCTCGCCAGGGATGACGATGTCCCCGCGGAAGCGGGGTCGGCACAAGGAGGATGCAATGAGCAGTAAGGGGACGCTTGGATTTGTGGCTGGCACGGTCGTGGGCGTGGCTGCGGGCATAGCTGCCGGCATCCTCATGGCACCGCGTTCTGGCGCCGAGAGCCGTGCCATGGCGGCCGACGCCGTCAACGACGCGTGGGACTCCGCGGTTGACTCCTACGAGCGTGGCTCGCGCGTGGTGGGCGAGAAGATCGGCAACGTGCGCCCCGGCGTCGACGCCACGACCGACGAGCTCCGCGCCAAGGTCGACCTTGCCCGCGAGCGCATGGACCAGCTTCGCAGCTCGCTCTCCGACACCGTGACCTCCACCTCCGACCAGGTGCGTGACGTGGTCAACACCGTTGCCGGCCAGGCTGCGGGCGTTGCCGGTGCCGCTGCCGCCGCAGGCGAGAAGGAGGCCGAGGGCGTGCACGTGGAGGTCGTTGGCAGCGAGCCCGAGGAGGGCCAGACCAGCGCCGAGTAGTGATCGGCACCAACGGGAATGCATCGGGAGGGGTGCGGCGCAGGACGTCGCGCCCCTCCATTGGATTGGGGGTTCGTCTCGCATGATCAGGGCCAACGACGTCGTGGGCAAGAAGGTCTACTACACCAAGGCCGGCCGCAAGGGGGCCGAGAAGGTCAAGAAGCTGGGTAGGGTCCACCTCGTCGTGTTCTCCCCGTCGGGCGACGAGCTGGTGGGCTACCTGGTGAAGCGGCCCGACGTGGCGGGCGTGGTCAAGCGCGAGGACGCGTTTCTCGCCCGTGACGCGTTTGCCGCGAAGGAGGACGGCCTGCACGTGACCAACCAGGAGGACGGCCTGGACGAGGTCGCCCGCAAGCGCCTAGGATACGACTGGGACTCGTGCGTGATGTGGCTGGGGATGGACGTGGCCACCAAGGGCGGCAAGGACCTGGGCTACGTCCGCGACATCGCGATTGACCCCGAAGGCTGGCGGGTGCGTGACTTCTACGTTGGTCACGGGTCCGTGGAGGAGTCCCTGATCGGTTGCATAGAGGTGCCCGTGGGCATGCTCGTGGGTCACCGCAAGGGCAAGATGGTCGTGGACGACGCTGCGGGGGCGCTCCAGCCCATGGGCGGTGCCGCGGCGCGTGCTGGCGAGGCGACCGCACGGGCGAAGGTCGAGGGCAAGAAGGCCGTCGCGAAGGCGGACGAGGCGTCGGCAAAGGCAGTCGACAAGGGGTCCCGCGCCCTTGGGAAGGCGCTGGGCGACACCAAGCGCGCCTTTGCGGAGGCCAAGCGGGAGTACCAGGAGGAAGCCGGCACCAAGAAGATGGAACCTCAGATGGAGGCCAGGGAGGCCGCGGATGTGAGGGTCTCCGCCCCCAAGGTGGCCGGTGAGTTGCACCGCTCGGAGGAGGAGCGCGGGAAGGCGCCCGTGAAGACCTACGCGCCGGCAAAGGGGTCGGCGGGCGGCACCGCGAAGGCCGCCGGCAGTAGGCAGAGGGCGCAGGCTCCCGCAAAGAGTCAGCAGCCCACGTCCCAGGACGTTGCCCGCGAGGCTGGAAGGCAGATCGGGAAGATGGGCAAGATGTTCGGCGACTTCGCGGACGAGTTTCGCAAGGCGAGCAAGTAGCCACCCATCCCGGCAGCAGTCGAGGGGGCTCCCATCCCGGCGTGGTGGTCGGGATGGGAGCCCCCTCGTGTCTCTCGCCTGTTATGGAGCCTAGTACCCCATGGCCTGGAACACGAACATGATCACCGTGAGGATGACGACGGCGACGATGGTGAACCAGGTGAGGACGTTCCAGGCCTTGCTGTTGGCCCACCGGCCCATGACGTGGCGGTCGCTGGCGATGTAGACCATGCACAGCAGCAGGATGGGCAGCAGGACGCCGTTGATGACCTGCGAGGCCATCATGATGCCAAACAGGTCCGCACCGGGGAGCATGACCAGGCCGGCGCTGAGGACGGTGATGGCGGTGAGGATGCCGTAGTACGTGGGTGCCTCGCGCCACGAGCGGTTGGTGCCGCGCTCCCAGCCAAAGGCCTCGCACACGGCACCGGCGGTGACGCCGGGCATGACGCAGGCGGCGAGGAAGGACGCGCCCACCAGGCCGGCGGCGAACAGCGCGGAGGAGTACTGGCCGGCGAGCGGGACGAGCGCCTGGGCGGCGTCCGCCGCGTCGTTGACCACGATGTGGGCGGGGTAGAGGACCGTTCCCGTGGTCAGGACGATGAACCACGTGATGGTCTCGGCCACCAGGGCGCCGCCCACGTTGTCGGCGCGCTGGCCGGGGATGTCGTCCTCGTCCAGGTCCTTCTCGACCACGTTGCTCGCGACCATGAACAGCATGTAGGGCGAGATCGTGGTGCCCACGTTAGCCACCAGGAGCGAGATGTAGGCGGGGTCAAACGACATCTGCGGCACCACGGTGTCGTGGAGCGCCTTGCCCCAGTCGGGCTGCGCGAGCACGCCGGCAACGATGTACGTCACGAACACGCAGCTGATTGCGAGGAGGATCTTCTCCACCCTTCGATAGCTCCCGCTCATGGTGAGCATCCAGGTTGCGAGCGCAGAGACGGGCACCGAGACGTACACGGGCACGCCGAAGAGCTTGAGGCCCGAGGCGATGCCCGCGAACTCCGACACGTTGACGGCGAAGTTGGACACGCACAGGCTGAGCATCGCGATGGCAGAGATGCGGATGCCAAACTTCTCTCGGATGAGGGAGGCAAACCCCTTGCCAGTGGCGCATCCCATGCGCGCCGCGGTCTCCTGCACCACGATGAGCAGGAGACACATCAGGGGAACGGTCCACAGCTGTCCAAAGCCGTAGGTCGCACCGGCTGACGAGTAGGTGGCGATGCCGCCCGCGTCGTTGCCAGCGAGTGCGGTGAGCAGGCCGGGGCCCATGACGCTGAGCATCGCGAGCAGGCCGGTCTTCTTGGCCTTGGACCCCGCAATCCGCTTTGCCTGGGCCTTCTCCTGCTCCGTGGGTCTGGACTTGGCCCTCTTCTCCCTGGCCATGCTAGATCGCCATCCCGTTTGTCAGGAGGAGAACCACGACGACAAACACCGCGAGTGCCACCAGCATGGCTATGCAGGCAAGTGAGGTGCCAGAGCTTTCCTTGTTCTTCTCGTCGCGCTTGCGCAGCACCCTGAGGTAGATGGGCGTGGTGAGGAACGAGACCAGGATGCTCACGCTGGCTGCCGCGAAGCCCTTAACCGCATATGCGCCGCCCGTGGCGTCCCGCATGAAGAAGACGGAGTTGATGCCCCAGGCCACGAGCAGGACGATTGCGGAGAAGAGAATTCCCAGGCCCAGGCCCTGGAGGGCAAAGCCCAGCATGCTCGGTGCGTCCTCGTCGTCCTCGTCGTACTCGAGGTAGAAGTTGGTCACGTAGGTCACGGCGTCGCCGGCGGACACGATCGCGACCGGCAGCGCGAGCGCCAGCAGCAGCGTGTACTGCAGGGTGTGCTCGCCCGTTGCGATGGAGCCCATGATTACCACGCCGAGCATCCAAATGAAGAACCACAGCTCGTTGCGCAGCAGCCACGAGAGCACGTGCGTGTGCTGGCTCCCGTCGGAGTCGCCCGTGGAGGCGCCGGCAATCTGGAGGTCCTCCTCGTGCTCCTCCTCCATGACGTCGAGGGCGTCGTCCACCGTGACGATGCCCAGGAGCTTGCGCTTGTCGTCCACGACGGGCATGGCGAGGAGGTTGTACTTGGCGATGTCCTTCGCCACGTCCTCCTGGTCGTCGTCGGGGCTCGAGGTCACCAGGTCGTCGTACGAGATGTCCGAGAGGTGCGTGTCCGTCTCGCCGTCGATGAGGTCGCGCAGGCTCACGACGCCGGAGAGCCTGCCCTCCTCGTCCCTGAGGTAGACGTAGTGCACCGCCTCGAAGTCCTCGTCCAGGCCGCGAATCGCCTTCACGGCGTCGCCCACGGTGGAGTCCTCGGGCAGCTGGACGAACTCGCTGGTCATGATTCGGCCCGCGGTGTCCTCCTTGTAGCCCAGGAGCTGGCGGATGGCCTTCTGCTCCTTCACGCCCATGAGGCGCAGGAGCTTCTCGGCCTTCTCGTAGTCCAGCTCGCTCACGAGCTCGGCGGCGTCGTCCGGGTCCATCTCGCTCAGCACTCGCGAGGCGTCGGTCTCCTCCATGCCGCCGACGATCTCGGCGGCCATGGCGTCGTCGTCGAACTCGGCCATCGCGTTTGCGGCCTGCTCGTCGTCGAGCTGCGCAAAGACCTGGCCACGCAGGCGCGGGTCGAGCTTCTCCAGGATGTCCGCGACGTCGGCTGGGTGCAGCTCGTCGAGCGTCTTGTGCGAGACAGACAGCTTGACGTTGGAGAGGTCCCTCTCCACCAGGTCCATGTAGTTCCAGGCGATGATGCGTTCGGGGATGGTCCTGCCCAGCGACTTGGCGATGCGCATGACCACGCGCTCCAGGCGGGGCGAGAGGGTCCTCAGGATGCCCCTGATGCCCACCTCGGCGCCCAGGAGGCGGAGCTGGCTCGAGCTGGTGTCCGAGAGCTTGAGGTCGTTGACGCGCACGACGCGCATGCCGCGGGTGTCCACGATCTGCTTGTTGAGGAGGTCGCGGGCAATGAGGACCTCGTCGGGCTGGAGGTACGAGAAGCGGATGTCGGTGGCGACGACCTTGAGCTGGACCTGGTGCTCGTCGTAGGAATCGACGTACTTGCGCCAGCTGATCATGAACGGGGTCTTGCCCGGTCCCTCAACGGCGAGCGAGGTCACGCGCGGGAACACTTCGCCCGTGGCAATGCCCAGGTCGTTGACCTTGCCGATCTTCTCGCCCTTGAGGTCGTATACGGGGTTTCCCAGCATCTGGGAGAGGTAAATCATGTGCGCTCCTTTGTTGGTCGGGCGCCCGCCGCAGGGCGGTGCGAGCGCGATCATCGGGGGTTACCCCCCGGCGCAACCAACCGAGGCACACCGAGGGGTCATCGACTGTGAGGTCGAGGTTTCATCAATGACCCTTCTACTTGGCTTGCAGAGGTGCTGGACAGGTATGGTGTCCAAGCCACAGGCAATTGTACACGCCCGACATTCGAGCTGCGCCTTTGGTTGCAAACGCTTCGCAAAGTCTTGGGAAGACTCCGGCAAGAGTCGTGCCAAGGCTTTGGAAAGAGAAGGGGCGCACCCCTGTGGGATGCGCCCCAAGCGAATGAGCCCCGTGCCTCTCGCCTAGAACTTGACCTGCGGCGCCTCGCGAACGGACGCCTCGGTGACCTCGAAGCCCTGACGGGTCTTGAACTTGCGGCCCGCGACGATGTTGCCCGGGAAGGTCTCGATGGCGTTGTTGTACTCCAGCACGCAGTCGTTGAAGCTTTGGCGGGCGTAGCTGATCTTGTTCTCGGTCTCGGAGAGCTCGCCCTGAAGCTGCTGGAAGTTGGTGTTGGCCTTGAGGTCGGGATATGCCTCGGACACCGCGAAGAGCGTCTTGAGCGTTCCGGAGAGGACGTTGGACGCCTCCATCTTGTCCTCGGGGGTCTTGGCGTTTGCGACCGCGGCCCTTGCCTGGGTCACCGCCTCGAGGGTGCTGCTCTCGTGCTTGGCGTAGCCCTTCACGGTCTCCACCAGGTTGGGGATGAGGTCGTTCCTGCGCTGGAGCTGGGCGTCGATGGTCTGCCAGGCGTTGTCGCAGCGGTTGTCCTTGGTGACGATGCCGTTGTAGATGGTGACGAACCAGATGCCTATCACGACGACGATTGCCACGATGATGATTGCTGCCATTGGTGCTCCTTTCTCGCCGCGCGAAAGGCCATGCGCGGAGGCGCGGGAAGATGCGCCGTTCTTGAGGTGGACGTGCGCAAAGGAACTGCCCGAGGCGGAGGGGGAGGGATTCGAACCCTCGGAACGGTGTTACCGCTCGACGGTTTTCAAGACCGCTGCAATCAACCACTCTGCCACCCCTCCAGGGGCAAGCAAGTACATCGTACCCCATAACCAATGCGTTCTGAACCCGCGCCACGGCGACGGCAAGGCCGCGCGCGGGCAAGGTCTCGGCGGATGATATGCTCGGTTGCGTGCTTGTTGCAGCAGGCTGGCGAGGGGAGGATGTGTTGTCGCGGGACCAGGACGAGGCATACATGCGGGTCGCGCTCGAGGAGGCCGCCTCCGCCGCCCGTGAGGGCGAGGTGCCCATAGGGGCGGTCGTGGTCTGCGATGGGCGGGTAGTCTCCCGTGCGCACAACCGACGCGAGACCGACGCCGACCCGTCGGCGCACGCGGAGTTCGCCGCCTTGGTGCGCGCCTCGCAGGAGTTGGGCCGCTGGCGCCTTACGGGATGCACCGTGTACGTGACGCTGGAGCCCTGTCTCATGTGCGCTGGCCTCATGGTCAACGCGAGGGTTGACCGCTGCGTGTACGGTGCCCCCGACCCCAAGGGCGGTGCCCTGGGGACGCTCTACGACGTGAGTCACGACCCCCGCCTCAACCATGAGTTTGAGGTGACCACCGGCGTGCTCGAAGACGAGTGCGCCCAGGCGCTCAGGGACTTCTTCCGCGCCCGCCGTGCGGAGCGGAAGGCGCTGCGCTCCGAATCGACGGAGCAATAGGGGGGTGTCCCTATAGTTTTGTCAAGCAGCAGATGGGGGCTTTTCGACATCTGCGGCTGCCGACGGCTCGACGTAGGGCACCCTGTCCCGCATGATGGCATAGATCACCCTCAGCCTCTTCCTCGCGACTGCCTTGAGCGCCTTGTTGTGCCTCATGCCCCTCGCGACGCACCTCTCGTAGTACCTTCCGAACCTGTTCTTGGTGCCCACGAGCGAGTTGCAGCTGAATATGAGCAGGTTCTTCAGGGACTTGTTCCCCGCGTGGGTACTCGTCGTCGAACTCAGCGAGGTGCCCGAGTCGCTGTCCTTCGGTGCCAGCCCGCAGTATGCCGCAAGCTTCCCGTCGCCCGGGAAGAGGCTGATGTCTATCGAGGTCACGAGGGCGGCGGCGGTCTTGGGGCCGACGCCCGGCACCGTGAGCAGGCACCGGTAGGTCTCGTCCTCGGAAAGCATGCCCTCAAGCTCGGCGGAGAGCTCGGAGCGCTCCGCGTCGGCCGTGGCGATCTCGTCCGCGAGCTCCCTCACCACCAGGTCCTCGCTCCCCGGATGGCGGCACGACCCCGCCGAGGCGCACGCCGAGCTCCAGAGCGCGTCCCTGGCCTCCCTCGTGGCCCCGCCTCTCGCGCACGCCGCCCCGTAGCTCCTCCTGCCGGCCGCCGCGATGCCGGCGGCGCCTCCGAAGGCGGCCATCACGCCCAGCGTCCATGCGGCGGAGAGGTCGGCCGCCGCCTCGAAGGCGGGGTCTGACTCGAGGAGCACGGCATGCAGCCTGTTCCTGGCCATGGTGGCCCGCCTCGTGGCGTATGCGAGCTGCGAGGAGAGCAGCGACATGGATGCGCCGAGGTCGTCCGTGTCCGCGATGGGGAGCACCGCGCTCCTGAGGCTCATCCCGGCCTGGGCGATGACCTCCGCGTCGATCCGGTCGTTCTTGGCCGTCCCGGGAAGCATGTCCCTCGCGCTCTTCATCGACTTTCCGGGCAGGTAGCCGACGTCGACCCCCTTCGCCCGGCACCTGCGCACGACGAGGGAGCCGATGTTGTTCTTCTGGTCCACGACGACCAGGGCGTCGCCACCCGCCTCCTCGAGCAGCGCGTCGACGTCGTCCGGGCGGTTCTCCACGCGGCGGCTGATCCGGATCTCGCCCTCCCGGTCGAGTCCGACGGCCCAGTGGAAGGACTTCCCGACATCCACGCCGAGGTACAGCTCGTGGGGGCCGAACCAGTCTTCCTGCCTGCGCTTCATGGTGGCAGCCTCCTCATAGGTCGGCTGGCCACCGTCCCTGTTCGGGCGACACCCACATTACCCTGCCGTGCGGCACGCCGTGCGGCACATCCCTATCAGTCGTTTCCCCCGCAGGGCACCATCCCCCGGCGGCAACACCCCCCGGGCCTTCTGGAGAGGCAGGGGCAGAGGGCCGTCCGGGGGCGGTCGGCCAGCGGCCCCGGAGAGGGGCCATCTGCAAGGTTAGGGAAATCAAGGAAATAGCATTGTTGAAAACCCTACGGCTTGGAGGATCCCTCGGGGGCCAGCTCTGACTGTAATGGGCGCCGGAAGGAGTTGGCCCCGGTCTCCCGCACCCATCGCGTGCGGGTGCCTGCGTCCCCCAATGCCCGGCAACTCACCTGAGGTACGCCTGCCACCGCCCGAAAACCGCCTTCCGGGCCGCCTGAGCTGCTGAAAATGAGTTATTTTTATTGCACAAGGGTATGCGGTTGCGAGGGGGACGTTCCAAGATGGCAGACTGGTTTTCCGGCGAGGACGTGCGCGAGGCCTATCGTCGAATCCGCGGCCACGTGAGAAGGACGCCCCTCGAGGAATCCATCTACCTCAACAGCGAGCATCGCAAGTACTGGTTCAAGCTCGAGAGCCAGCAGCTGGGGAAGAGCTTCAAGATCAGGGGCGCCATCAACTCCATGCTCCAGCTCTTCCCGGACGAGGTCCGGCACGGCGTGGGCACCATCTCGACCGGCAACCACGGCGTGGCGGTTGCGATTGCCGCCCGTGACCTGGGGATAAAGGACTGCGTGGTGGTCGTGCCCCTGGGCACCCCCCGCGCCAAGACGGACAGGATCCGCTTCTACGGAGCCCGCTCGATGATGATGGGCGCAGACTACGACGATGCGGTCGTCCTGGGGCTCAACTACATCGACCGCGCAGAGATGTTCTTCGTGGACCCCTACGACCAGGACCCCAACGTCTACAGCGGCACGGGCACGGTGGCGCTCGAGATCCTGGAGCAGAACCCCGACATCGACACCATTGTCGTCCCCGTTGGCGGGGGCGGGCTCAGCACGGGCGTGGCGGTTGCGGCAAAGTCCGTGCGCCCCGACGTCCGCGTGGTGGGCGTGCAGACGCAGGCGTGCCCCGCCATGAAGCAGTCGCTCGAGGACGGTGTGTGCTACCACACCTACCCAACGGTCGGTGACACCGTGTGCGAGGCGATCGTGGGCGGCATCGGCGAGATCGCCTACGAGATGTATCCCAAGTACGTGGACGAGACGGTCGTGGTGAGCGAGCGGTCCATTCGCTCGGCGTTCAAGTTCATGATCGAGCAGGAGCAGCTCGCCGTCGAGGCGGGGAGCGCCATGGTGGTCGCCGCGGTGCGCGACCACCCGGACGTCGTGGGAGGGAAGAACGTCGCCCTCGTCATGAGCGGTGGCAACCTGGACGTGGGAATCCTCTCGTCCGTGCTCGCCGAGGACTTCTCCGCCTAGGCGCGGTTTGGCAATAGCGGCCGGCTTGGCATCGGCTGCTGTTACCTACACCACCTGGAAGGTGAAGAAGTCCAGGTAATGGGTCTCGGGGATGCCCCACACAATGGGGTGGTCGGGTGCCTGCTGGCGCTCCTCAACCTGCTTGAGCTGCACGTTGGCGGCGTGTGCGGCCTCCGATATCGCGCGTGCGAGGAGGTCCCTGGTCATGAAGTGGCTGCAGCTGCACGTGGCGAGGTAGCCGCCGCGGGGCAGTAGGCGCATCGCCGCCTCGTTGATCTCGCGATAGCCCTTGATGGCGTGCTGCACGGTCCCGCGGCTCTTGGTGAAGGCGGGCGGGTCCAGCACGATCAGGTCAAAGGGACCGCCTTCGTCGCGAAGGAACTGCCGGTCGTGCGCGAGCTGGGGGAGATACTCCAGCACGTTGGCGCAGGTGAATCCCATGCCGGCATCGAGCCCGTTGATCCGGGCGTTCTCGCGCGCAAGGTCGATGGCGGTCTGGCTCACGTCGACGCAGCGAACGAAGTCGGCCCCTCCCGCCGCGGCGTTGAGCCCAAACGGGCCCACGTGACAGAAGCAGTCCAGGACGCGGCGGCCGCCTGCGATCTGGCGCACGGCGCGCCGGTTGTACTTCTGGTCCAGGAAGAACCCGGTCTTCTGGCTGTTCTCGACGTCAAGGTCAAAGGCGATGCCGTTCTCGCGCACCATCACGCGGGCGGACTCCGGCGTGGGGAGCGAGAGGTCCGTTCCAGAGAAGTCGAACCAGCCCTTCTGCAGCGGCAGGCCGTCCTTTGTCCGTGCGGGCGAGTCGTTTCGCTCGTACACGCCCCTGATCCGTTGCCCGTCCTCCTGCAGCACGCGCACGAGGAGGGGCAGGAGCATCCCCTTCAGGCGCTCCATGCCCACCGTCCCCACCTGGGCGACGAGGACGTCCTCGTAGCGGTCGACGATGAGGCCGGGCAGCCCGTCTGCCTCGCTGAACACGACTCGGCAGCAGTTGGTGTCGGGCTCGCACCCCGGCAGCGCCCTGGCGCCCATGGTCACCTTGCGATGCTGCCACGCCCACTGGAGCCTCCGGTGCCAGAAGCCCTCGTCAAAGCGGTCGTTGGCGTTGCGGCTCACTAGGCGCACGCGGATCTTGGATGCCATCGAGACGAGTCCCGAACCCTGCCAGGTGCCGTTCTCCTCCACCAGGTCAACCATGTCGCCGTTCGCGGCCTCCCGACCGTCGGCGGGGGAGGGGAGAATCGCCTTGACCTCTCCCTCAAACACCCAGGGATGGCCTGCCTTGAGTGCGCGCGCCGCCTTTTGAGAGATGACTGCCTGTGGGTACGGCCGGACCTTCTTCATGCGGGAATCTCCCCCTTGCTTGCCAACGTTCCTCTTCCCACCATTCTGGCGAAGCAAGTGCCGAATTGCGCCGCCTCCCCGCAGACCCTACGAGAACCTACGCATTCGATGCCCACGCCCTCTTGCGGCAATCGAGCTGACAAGTAGTGGATGGGGATGCATTTGTGAATCTGAATCAAACGTGTATACAGATAGCTGAACATTTCAACCGTAACGCTGCGCCTTCTTCCCAAAACAGCTGACCCTAACACGTCATCGACAGAAAAACCGTTAACCGCATGTTTCGAAGCGCCTACCGAATTGTTTTTCAGACTTACCATTCTCCTCACTTCGCGAACGGGGGAGAGAGGCTTCCCCACGTTGAGTAGCGCGATGCGTCGCGCGTCCCCTTTTATGGAGTAAGGGAGGTTTCTACTATGAACGGATTGGTGGTCATCGTCATTGCTGCGGTGGTCCTGGCCATTGGCTATCTTGCGTATGGCCGCTGGCTCGCAAACTCCTGGGGGGTCGACGCCGAGGCGCTGACGCCCGCCAGGCGCATGGAGGACGGCAAGGATTTCACGCCCGCCTCGCGATTCACCGCGTTCGCTCACCAGTTCTCGTCCATCTGCGGTGCTGGCCCCGTCACGGGAACCATCGTCGCGATGGCGTTTGGCTGGGTGCCCGTCCTGCTGTGGGTCCTCGTCGGCGGCGTCTTCTTTGGCGCGGTCCACGACTTTGGTGCCCTCTACGCGTCCATGAAGAACAACGGCAAGTCCCTGGCCCAGCTCATCGAGAAGTACATAGGGAAGGCGGGCCGTCGTCTGTTCCTGCTGTTCAGCTGGCTGTTCTGCCTCATCGTCATCGCCGCCTTCACCTCCATGGTCGCCGGCACCTTTGCGACCAAGGTCGCGGCGGACGGCTCCGTGGACATCGCCGGCTCGTTCGCCAACGGCGCGGCGGGAACCATTTCGCTGCTCTTCACGCTCGTCGCCATCTTCTTTGGCTGGTTCTGCCGCAAGTTCGACCTCAAGGGCTGGAAGCAGTTCGTGGTCGCGGTTGTGCTGATGTTCGTGATGTTCGCGGTCGGCATGCGCTTCCCGATCTACCTCGACGCCAATGGCTGGATCGCCGTGACCATGGTCTACCTGGTCTTTGCCGCGGCGATGCCCATCCAGACCCTCAAGCAGCCGCGTGACTACCTCACCACCATCATGATGGTGACCATGATCCTCTCCGCCGTCCTCGGCATCGTCGTGATGGGCTTCAGCGGCCAGGCGACCATGACGGCCCCCGCCTTCACCGGCTTTGCCACCAAGACTGGCTCCACCCTGTTCCCCGTCCTGTTCGTCTCCGTCGCCTGCGGCGCGCTCTCCGGCTTCCACAGCCTGGTTTCGTCCGGCACCTCCTCCAAGCAGGTCGAGAGCGAGACCGACGCGCTCCCCGTGGGCTTTGGCGCCATGGTGCTCGAGTCCTTTGTCGGCGTCATCGCCATCGTCGTCGCGGCGGTCATGTATGGCGAGATGAACACCGCCGGGACCGGCTCCCTCAACGCCGGCGTCGCGTCCACCCCGTTCCAGATCTTCGCCGCGGGCATCGCCAAGGGCATGACCATGTTTGGCATGGACAAGACCATCGCCACGGTGTTCATGACCATGTGCGTCTCGGCCCTGGCCCTCACCTCGCTCGACGCCGTCGCACGCATCGCCCGCGCCTCGTTCTCCGAGTTCTTCGCCAAGTCAAACGATGCCCTCGCCGCCTCGCAGGAGAGGACCGGTGCCATGAGGGTCGTCGGCAACCCCTGGTTTGCCACCGTCGTGACGCTGATCGGCGGCCTGTCGCTCACCTTTGGCGGCTACCTTAACATCTGGCCGCTCTTTGGCGCCTCCAACCAGCTCCTGGGCGGCATGACCATGATCACGCTCGCGGTGTTCTGCAAGTGCACCGGGCGCAAGGGCTGGATGCTGTACGTTCCCGTTGCGTTCCTGCTGTGCTGCACGTTCACCTCGCTGGTGCAGTCCATCATCGGTTGCGTCACCGCCATCTCGACCTACGGCCTGTTTGGCATGATGCCAGGCTCCACGGCGGGCACCATGGTCTCCGTCGCCGCGACGTCCGGCCTCCAGCTCGTGTTTGCCGTGCTGCTCGTGGCACTGGGCCTGATCGTCTCGTACAACTGCCTCAAGGAGTTCTTCACCAAGAAGCCAGGCTCCATCCCCGACGAGGAGCCCGAGTGGACCGAGATGGGCCGCGAGCACGTTGCCCGCGACGCCGCGGAGGCGGCGGCAGCCACCGCGTCGCCCATCGACGCGTAGCGCCCGCGACGCTCCCCTAGAACGACGACGCCCCCGCCGGAATGGTTCCGGCGGGGGCGTCTTGCGCTCTCGTGTGTTGGTGGCTCAGCCTCCGTAGATGGGACGGGATCGAGGGGCCCCGAATGCCGGCGGGAGGCGTCCGGGGGATGTGGCCACGAGCCTATCTCCTAGTAGTGCCTGCCGTAGCGCCCGGCGGAGATGCCCCTGCCACGCGACCGCGAGCCGCTGAACATGGTGCGCTTGGGCTTGGTGGTGGACCTTCCGGGGTTGGGGACGATGCGCGAGGAGTCGTAGTCAAAGCCCGGCTGGTCCCACACGGGTATCAGCTTGTGGGTGAAGTACTCGATCTCGCGCAGCGGGCTTATCTCGTCGGGTGCCACGAAGGTGTAGGCGTGGCCCGTCGCACCCGCGCGTCCGGTTCTGCCGATGCGGTGGACGTAGTCCTCCGGGTCCATGGGCACGTCGTAGTTGACCACGGCGTCGATGCCGCTCACGTCGATGCCGCGGCTCATCACGTCCGTTGCCACCAGCACCTGCACCTTGCCGTCCCTAAAGCGCTCGAGCGCCCGCTCGCGTGCCTTCTGAGGGCGGTCCGCGTGCATCACGTCCACCTTGATGCCTGCCGCCTTGAGATACGTTTCGAGGTCGTCCACCCTGTGCTTGGTGCGGCAGAACACCAGGACGCGCTCCGGGGCCTCGCCCGCCGCCCCACCGGTCTTGAGCAGGGTCTCGAGCAGCTGGGTCTTCTGCCCCTGCGTGACGGGGCACAGGTGCTCCTCCACGGTGTCGGCCGTCTCGCCAATGTGCGCGATCTCGATTTGGACGGGGTCACGGAGCATCGCGTCGACCGTGCCCTTGATCGACGGCGGGATGGTGGCCGAGAAGAGCAGGGTCTGCCGCTCGCGGGGAAGCGCCGCCACGATGCGCCTGACGCTGGGCCAAAAGCCCATATCGAGCATGCGGTCCGCCTCGTCGAGGACGAACACCTTCACGTCGTCGAGCCTGACGTGGCCGTGCTCCATGAGGTCGATGAGTCGGCCGGGCGTGGCGACCAGGAGGTCGCATCCCGCCTCCAGCTCACTGATCTGTCGGTCGAACTTGGCGCCCCCCATCACGACCACGGCCTTTTGGCCGGTGTGGGAGCAGACCACGCTCACCACGTCCTCGATCTGCTGCGCGAGCTCTCGTGTGGGGGTCACCACCAGGGCGAATGGCCCAAAGGGGTGGGCGTTGGGGTTTGCCTCGCGGCTGTCGTCCGAGGTGGTCCTGCGTGCCTGCTTCGATGACCTGCCGCCACCGCGCCTGCGCCTGGGACGCTTGCGCTTGGCGGGCGTCGGACTGGAGGACGCCTCCCCCGAACTGCCGCTGGAGGGGGCCGCAGCAGGCGAGACGGCCCTGTCCCTCTCGCCTGTGGAGGCACCCTCGTCGGTCTCCGCGGACACCTTCGCCTTGTGGTGCCGGCGCCGGGCGCGGCGCTTGGGTTGCGACACGCCCCCGCTCTGGTTCACGTCGGCGGAGACGGAGGACCCCTCCGCAACGTCATCGGCTATGACGTCGGGGGTGTTGGGGTTGGTGGGGGCGTCGTCCTCGTCGCGCCCTGCGGGACCGTCGGCCTGGACTTGGGACTGCGGAGCACTGCCCGCCTGGTCCGCCTTGGCGCGGGCCTCGCGCGAGTACGGCTCGATCACCTGCAGGACCGGCAGCGCGAAGGCCGCCGTCTTGCCCGTTCCCGTCTGGGCGGAGGCTATGACGTCACGCCCCGCCAGCACCTGGGGGATGGCCTGCGCCTGGACGGGCGTTGGGCTCTGGAACCCAAGGGCGCGCACGCCCTCCAATATGTGCTCGTTTAGCCCGAGCTCGGCAAATGTCGTATCCATACTGGTAAGTATGCGTCAACGTGGCGTCCCTGCCAAACGAGAGTGGCGTGTAGCTGCGGATTCTTTGGTCGGAAACCCGGCGCGAGGGGATTCCCGCAGCTCCTCCGTCATGTCCTTCTCCCCCAGTCCCCCGCAAAGCTGCTACCCTGAAACCTGCGAGCCGACCATCGGTCGGGTCGCAAAGCGGAGGGGAGCCAACGGCGCCATGTGCTGGAACGGGACACGCATAGGCCTTACGCAGCGAATGCGCTAGCGCCATGCCGCCATGCGCGGCGTGGTGCACACCATTGCCCCGTCAGTTTCCCGCGCACGATCGCACGTGAGGAGTTTCCATGCCCATCAACATCCCAGACGGCCTTCCCGCCAAGAAGATCCTGAGGCAGGAGCGCATCTTCGCCCTCGAGGAGGAGGCGGCCACCAAGCAGCAGATTCGCCCGCTCCGGGTGGTCATTCTCAACCTCATGCCCACCAAGATAGAGACCGAGACCCAGATCCTCCGCCTCATCAGCAAGTCGCCCCTGCAGGTGAGCTGCGACTTCATGCGCGTCTCTACGCACGAGTCCACGCATGTGAGCCAGGATCACCTGGTCAAGTTCTACGACACGTTCGACGCCTTCGAGGACAAGAACTACGACGGCATGATCATCACGGGGGCGCCCGTGGAGCACCTCGACTTCTCGGAGGTCGACTACTGGGACGAGCTGTGCCGCATCATAGACTGGTCGCAGGAGCACGTGCTCAGCACCATGTTCCTTTGCTGGGGCGCCATGGCCGGGCTCTGGCACCTGTACGGCATCCACAAGAGGCTCCTGCCGCACAAGCTCTTCGGCGTCTTCCCCCAGCGTCTGCGCGACGAGTACAGCTTCCTCACCAACGGGTTCGACGAGGTCCACTACATGCCGCACTCCCGTCACGCCGCGATCGATGCGGGGGAGCTGCGCCTCCATCCCGAGCTGCAGGTCCTCTCGGAGGGGTTTGAGAGCGGTCCCGCCATCATCGCCACGCGCGACTTCCACGAGGTGTACGTCACCGGGCACTTTGAGTATGGGAGAGACACGCTGGCATCCGAGTACTGGCGCGACTTCAAGAAGGGCATGCCCATTCGCCTGCCCGAGAACTACTTCCCTGACGACAACCCCGAGAGCCAGCCCATCTTCACCTGGCGCGCCCACGCCAACCTGCTGTATCGCAACTGGCTCAACTGGGTCTACCAGATGACGCCCTACGAGCTGGAGAAGGTCCCCCAGGCCATTGCGTCGCTCAAGGCGGACTCCGACGGCATGGTCGACAAGTTCGAGTCGTAGCGTCCGACCCGTCCCGGTGCGAGAGGTGACCACATGACCAGGCGTCCGACCGCCCACGAGGGGTTTGACGACGAGCCCCTGACCGAGGAGCTCCTCGAGGCCCTGCGAAGGAGCGCCTCTCCCGAGGAGTACCTCGACCAGGTGGACCTGCCCAACCGCGACCTCCCCGGTTACCTCTTCGCGCTTCTGGACGCGAGCGGCAAGAGCCGCGCCGCCGTGGCCGACGAGTGCGGCATGGGGGCGAGCTACGTGTACCAGATCTTTGCCGGGGAGCGCACCCCCACGCGCGAGTTCCTGCTGCGCATCGCCTTCTGCCTGGGGTGCGACCTGCGCCAGGCGCAGCGTCTGCTGCGGCTTGCCGACGAGGGCGCGCTGTGGCCCAAGCGCCGCCGCGACGCGATCCTGATCTTCTGCCTGGAGCACGGGTACGACCTCCCGCGCGCCGACGCGGAGCTGTATCGCCTGGGGGAGAGGACCCTCACCCCCGAGAGGGGCTAGCCCATGTCGGGCGATGACGCCTCGGAGTCCGGGCTGTTGCACGCGCTCGAGATCGACGACTCGTTCAGGTTGGTGCGGGTCCTTGGCTTGGGCGAGACGGGCAGGACCGAGCTGGTGAGCCTTCCGCACGGCTCGCCCATGGTGCGCAAGCGCATCGCCTGGCCCCTGGCAAACCCGGAGGCGTGGGGCGCGCTCCTTGGCATCGACCAGCCGCGCCTTCCTCGCATGGTGTGCCTGTATGCCATGCCCAACGAGCTCGTGGCGGTCTACGAGTACGTGGAGGGAGAGACGCTCGCCGATCTGGTCCAGCGGGAGGGCCCGCTGGCACCCGGGCGTTCGGTGGGGCTCCTCGCGCAGGTGGGCGAGGCAGTCGCCGCGCTCCACGCCCGCGGCGTGGTCCACAGGGACGTGACGCCGTCCAACGTGATCGTGGCCCAGGACGGCGCCCACCTGATCGACCTGGGCATCGCGCGGGTGCACAGCGACGGAACGCTGCGCGACACCACCACGCTGGGAACGGTGGGGTATGCCGCCCCCGAGCAGTTTGGCTTTGCCCAGACCGACGCCCGCTCGGACGTGTACTCCATGGGCCGTCTCCTCCAGTTCATGCTCACGGGAAGCCACCCCAGGGACGCGGGCTCGCTCGCCGGGCTTAGCGACGCGGGCGCGCCCTCCGCCCTGCGGCAGGTCGTCGCCACCGCATGCGCGCTGGAGCCAAGTGCCAGGTACCAGGACGTTGGGGAGCTGGTCGCGGCGGCGCGCGACGCGCTCGTACGGGGGCCTGCCGAATCCGCGGTGGTATCAACGCGCCCCGGCGCGTCAGCTGCCGAGCAGCCCGAGCCGTCCACCCCGTCCGACCACGTGGGGCCAGGCGCCTCGGAGCCGCGGGCCACCTCGGCGCTGACGGAGCCCGTCGCCGCCCCCGCATCATCCCCTCTCGCCCATGAGGCGGATGCCGCCGAGCCCGTTGCGTCCCTCTCGCCCACAACCCCACGCCACCGCCATCCGGCGGGCAGGGGAGAGGGGCGCTCGCCCCTCCGTCGATGGCTCACCCTCTGGCAGTCCTATCCCGCCGAGCTCCGCTCGCTCATGGCGCTGCCGAATCGCCCGGGCAAGGTGGTCTCGCTCGTCTCGCTTCTGGCATGCGTCGCCCTCGCCGTCGCCTTTGCGTGCTCCTCCGCGGCCCAGTCCCTGGCGATGCCGGCGCCGCTCGCCGCCCCCACCCTCGTGGTGCTCCTGGGGATCTGCGCCGACGTCGTGGCGATTTCCCTGGAGTGCATGGGTTGTGCGCTGGGAATCGGCCGATACGAGGGTTGCCCCCATCGGGCCCGCAGCCTCGTGGTCGCCATCCTGGCCCACCTGGTCGCGCTCTGCCTGCTGACCCTCGCTGCCGCCCTGTCCTACGCCATCGCCATCGCGTAGACAGCTGCCGGCATCGCCAGTCGCCAGAACTCCGCTCCCAGCGGAAGTTTTGCCTCAGCTCCCCAAATACCATCGGGTGCACGGCCCGGAGGGGCAAGGCAAGCGCGAAGGGAGAGCGCCATGAGGAGAAGTGCGGGAAGCGTCGTGCTGGGGGTGGCGCTTGCTGCGTCGATGTCCCTTGGACTCGCGGGGTGCGGTGGCTCGGGGGAGTCTGCGGGCGGCACGGATTCTGCGGCAAAGGTGGACTCCGCCGCCGAGCAGGCCGCGCCAAAGGAGCAGCAGTCCGTCGCCGTGACGGTCGATGGCGCCCAGATGGCGACCGACTACCAGGGCAACCCCTGCGTCGTGGTCACCTACACCTTCACCAACGTCTCGGACAAGGACGCCCAGGCATTCGATACGGCCGCGTATTCCGAGGTCTACCAGAACGGCGTTCAGTGCGACCTCGTCATCTGCGACTCGGTGGATGGCAACTCCGCGCTCACCAAGGTGCAGGCGGGAAACTCCACGCAGGTCCAGCTGGCCTACGGCGTCTCTGACACGTCGGACATCGACGTGAAGGTCTATCCCATCGTCAACCTCGACAACACGACCCTTGCCGAGAAGACCTTCTCGCTCGCATAGGGAGGACATCGTGAAGAGGAACAAGCTCCTGCTCGTGGCCCTCGTGCTGGGGGCGCTCTATCTGGTCTACAGCCTCGTCTATTGGAGCGGGGCGTCCACGTCGGGCTCGGGGGCGGAGGCCGCCGGCGCGCTCATGGCGACCGCCCTCGTGATGCCCCACCTGGTGGCGGTCGTGGTGGCAGTGGTGTTCAACGCCCTCGCATTCGCGATGTCCAAGCGACCGTTCGCGCTCGTCGCCGGCATCATGTATGCCGTGGCGATGGCGCTCTTCCCCATCTACTTCCTCTTCGTGCTGGTGCAGATGATCCTGTGCTTCGTGGCGTTCGCAAAGATGAAGGGGGAGAGAAACCCCAGCGCCAGCTAGGCGACTCATCCCACCGGCCGCCCGCGTCTCTCGCCCGGCGGCGGACCTCCCCCCGAGCCGGGACCCCCCGAAGGAGTCGGCTCGGGGGGGTCGTGTTTTGGAGCCAGGGAGCGTGCCCTGCCTGCCGGGCTGGTGCTATCAGCCTCTGGCTAGGCTACTGTTGGCGTCACCGTGGCCGCCAACGCGCGGTGCTTAGAAAGTCCGGTGCTCGCACGAGCCGCTGAAGGGGTCTGCTTAGAAAGTCCGGTGCCCGCACGGAATCTGATGAGTCACATCCGTGCGGGCACCGGTGGGATTAAGCATTTCGTCTCAAAAGCCGTGCGAGCTCCGGTGAGATTAAGCATCGCCGTCAAATCATCCGTGCGAGCCCCAGAAAAGCTAAGCATCGCGACACCCCAGCAAGGCAGTCGTCGACCGGGTCACCTGGGGTCGGTGATCTCCCTGATGCGCGCGATGACCTCGGCGCGTCTGGGACGAGGCAGCGGGATCTGGGTCCCGTCGGACATCGAGAGCGAGTCCTCGTTGAACGAGCGGATGTAGCGCGGGTTCACGAGGTAGCTTCGGTGTGCCGCCAGAAGCTCGGGGAACTGCCCCCGTGCCTCCGTGATTCCCATGCGGGCGTCAATGTCCTCGTAGGTGGTGCGGACGAGGCACCGCTTCCTTCTCGCCTCCACGAACAAGACGTCGGAGGAGGACACCAGGTGCATGGTGCCGCCGGCATCGCGCAGGGGTACCCGGCGGAGGTCCGTCTCGGCCGCCACGCGCTCGTCCAGGTAGTGCTTTGCCATGCGGCCGATGGCGTTCGCGAACGTCTCGCCCCGGGCAACGGCAAGCTCGCCGCGCGGGTGCGAGATGTAGAGGGACCTCACCACCAGCCGGTCGCCAACGAGCTCCCAGTTGATCTGGGTCCTCTGCTGCACCTGCAGGAAGATGGGCGCGCCGGCGTCGGTCGTGACCAGGTAGCGGCCGATGATCGAGAGGGCGCGGCCGCAGTTCTGCACCACCGTGAACTCCACGTGGGACATGTGGCAGGGAACCAGCTCTCGCAGGTTGGCCTCGAGGTCTGCCCGCATCGCGTCAATGCCGCGCATGTAGCGCTCCTGTTCGGGCATGACCCACATGATGTCGTCTGCCGCGAGCGAGAGAATCGGCTTGATGTCCAACTGCCAGAAGCTGGCGATGGCCTCGTGCGTGAGGCGCAGCGCCTCGGCCTCGAGCTTCCTGTTCATAGCGTCACCGCCAATCCGTCGGCACCGGGCGGCATGGCGTCCCGGCGCATGGGAGTACCCCCCTTCACCCATAGCTCCAACAGGCGAGAGGGGAGACCGTCTATTCTGCGTTTGGGTGAGGGGTGTCCGCGAGGGCCGCCAGGGCGGCGAGCGCCTCCGCGTGGCCCCCCTCGGGAGGTGTCCCTACGCGAGCGCGTGGTGGGAGAACGGCAGGTCCAGGGACGAGTCGTACATGCCGTAGCTGTGCTCGCCATCCTTGGGGATGCCCACGCTGCCCGGGTTGAATACCCAGCACCCGGGATGCTCGGAGCTTGCCATGCTCACCCGCTTGTGGGTGTGGCCGTAGACCAGCGCGGACCCCTCGGGGATCTGGGGCCAGTTGTCGACGCTGTTGTGGACCCCGGGCCCGTACACGTGGCCGTGGGTGAGGAACAGCTCGCGATCCCTGTCGGGGTCGTACAGCACGTTGTACGTGGCCATGCAGGGGAACGAGAGGACCATCTGGTCCACCTCGGCCTCGCAGTTGCCACGCACGGCGATGACGTCGTCTGCCAGCGAGTTGAGCATCGAGATCACGCGCTTGGGGGCGTAGTCCCCCGGAAGGTCGTTTCGTGGGCCGTGATACAGAAGGTCGCCCAGCAGCACGACCCTGTCGGGTTGCTGCTCGTCGATCGCCCGCATGAGGCGCTCGCACCAGTCCGCCGCCCCGTGGATGTCGGATGCGATGAGAAGGCGCATGTGTCTCTCCCCCTTCGTGGTTGCGTGTGTGGGGCGAGGCAGTCTCGCCCGCGCCACACGATGGTGCCACAACCAAGGCCCGCGGTGGCGCGATCACGGGGGAGTCGCCCCCGACTCCATGGCACCTCTAACCTCGGCGGGAGGGCCAATTGCGGGCACTTAGGGAACCTATAATCTCAGCCTCAAAAAATCTATTAGTGTCAGACTTAGATAATGTATAGAATCGGAGCGCATGGGAAAAATAGCAGACGTAAAGAAAGGCGCGAGGCGGCATGGGGCCGTTGGCAGCCGGCAGCCGCCGGAATCGCGCGCAGGCAGAAAGGACTCACACCATGGCAAAGATTCTGGGAATCGACCTTGGTACCACTAACTCCGCGATGGCGGTTCTGGAGGGTGGCTCGCCCACCATCATCGTCAACGCCGAGGGTGACCGCACGACCCCGTCCGTGGTCGGCTTCCGTCCCGACGGCGACCGCATCGTGGGCAAGGCGGCCAAGAACCAGGCAGTCACCAACCCCGAGAACACCGTCTTCTCCATCAAGCGCTTCATGGGCCGTCGCTACGACGAGGTCACGAGCGAGCTCAAGACCGTCCCCTACAAGGTCAAGGCCGGCACCGGCAACCGCGCGGTCGTCGAGATCGATGGCGAGGACTTCACGCCCGAGCAGATCAGCGCCATGATCCTCTCCAAGATGAAGGAGGACGCCGAGAAGTACCTGGGCGAGAAGGTCACCGACGCCGTCATCACCGTCCCCGCATACTTCAACGACGCCCAGCGCCAGGCCACCAAGGACGCCGGCAAGATCGCCGGCCTCAACGTCAAGCGCATCGTCAACGAGCCCACCGCCGCGGCACTTGCCTACGGCCTCGACAAGAAGGGCATCGACCAGAAGGTCCTGGTGTTCGACCTGGGCGGCGGCACCTTCGACGTCTCGCTGCTCGACCTCGCTGACGGCGTCGTCGAGGTCCTTGCCACCAACGGCGACAACCACCTGGGCGGCGACGACTGGGACCAGCGCGTCATCGACTGGATGGCGGACAAGTTCCAGCAGGAGAACGGCATCGACCTGCGCAAGGACCCCATGGCGCTCCAGCGCCTGAAGGAGGCGGCGGAGAACGCCAAGAAGGAGCTCTCCAGCGCCCAGCAGGCCGACATCAACCTGCCCTTCATCACCGCTGACGCCAGCGGCCCCAAGCACCTCAACTACACGCTCACCCGCGCCGAGTTCGAGCGCATCACGCGCGACCTTCTCGACCGCTGCAAGGAGCCTGTGACCAAGGCGCTGCGCGACGCCAACCTCCAGATGTCCGACGTCAACGAGGTCATCCTGGTCGGCGGCTCCAGCCGTATGCCCGCCGTTCAGGAGCTCGTCAAGCAGATGACGGGCAAGCAGCCCAACATGTCCGTCAACCCCGACGAGGTCGTTGCCGACGGCGCGGCCGTGCAGGGCGGCGTCCTCACGGGCGACGTGTCCGGCATCCTGCTGCTCGACGTCACCCCGCTGTCGCTGGGCGTCGAGACCATGGGCGGCGTCATGACCAAGATGATCGACCGCAACACCACGATCCCGACCTCCAAGACCGAGGTCTACTCCACGGCGGCCGACAACCAGACCTCCGTCGAGATCAACGTTCTGCAGGGCGAGCGCGAGATGGCGAGGGACAACAAGTCGCTCGGCAAGTTCAACCTCACCGGCATCCCCGCGGCGCCTCGTGGCGTGCCCCAGATCGAGGTCACGTTTGACATCGACGCCAACGGCATCGTCAAGGTCACCGCAAAGGACAAGGGCACGGGCAAGCAGCAGCAGATCACCATCTCCGGCTCCACCGCGCTGTCTGACGACGAGGTCGACCGCATGGTCAAGGACGCCGAGTCCCATGCCGAGGAGGACAAGAAGCGCAAGGAGGACATCGAGGTCCGCAACCAGACCGACTCCCTGTGCTACAGCACCGAGCAGACGCTGAAGGACCTTGGCGACAAGGTCTCCGAGGACCAGAAGAAGGAGGTCCAGGCGGCCATCGACGAGACCAAGAAGGCGCTCGACGGCACCGACATCGATGCCATCAAGGCCGCTGGCGAGAAGCTGCAGGAGGCCAGCCATAAGCTCGCCGAGGTCGTGTACTCCGACGCCCAGGCCCAGACCGCGCAGGGCGGCAGCCAGCAGCCCAGCGGCAGCGCCAGCAACGGCGACGACGTCGTGGATGCCGACTACGAGGTCGTGGACGACGACAAGGACAACAAGTAGCAGTCGCGCGCCCGTCACGGGCAGTTGAATGAACGCGAGAGGGGGCGGCCGCAAGGCCGTCCCCCCAGGACTATCCCGAGGAGGGTGACGTGAAAGTGCCGATCGAGGTCAACGACGACAAGAGGCCCGACGACAAGGGGGACGAGGGGGTCTCTCCTGCGACCACCCCTGAAGAGGACGAGGCCGCGATGGTCGAGGCCGCCAAGCGTGCGGGCGAGAAGGCGGCGGCCGACGAGCTCAAGGTCGACGTGGAGAAGGTCCGTGCCGAGAGGGACGACCTGCAGAGGAAGCTGGATGGCGTCGAGAAGGAGATAGCCGACGCCAAGAAGGAGGCCTCCGAGTCTGCCGACAGGCTCGTCCGTCTCCAGGCAGACTGGGACAACTACCGTCGCCGCACCGCCCAGGAGCGCCTGGACGAACGCGAGCGCGCGGCGGAGAAGCTCGTTACCAACCTGCTCCCGGTGCTCGACGACATGGAGCGCGCCACCGAGCACGCGGCGAAGGGCGCCGAGGGCGACGAGAACCTCGAGCAGTTTGTGAAGGGCATCGACGCCGTGCACGACAAGATGCTCTCGATCCTGGGCAAGGAGGGCGTCGAGGTCATAGACCCCAAGGGCGAGCCCTTTGACCCCCTGGTCCACCAGGCGGTGGGTCGCGAGGAGAACAAGGACGCCTACGACGAGACGGTCGCCCAGGTGTACCAGCGGGGCTACCGGATGGGTGGCAAGGTCATCCGCAACGCCATGGTCACGGTGACCTACGGAGGCCCGAAGAGGCCCCAGCCCGAGGAAGGCAAGGACGCCTCTGACGGCGGGGACTCGGAGAAGGCCCCCGGTGGCGACGGAGACGCGAAGTAACGGTCAGTCGGCGCGCCCGGGCCCAAACGGTTCGGGCGCGTGCATGTGAAAGGAGGCGTTGGCTTCTCATGGCTGGAAAGCGAAACTACTACGACGTGCTTGGTGTGAAGCGTGACGCCACCCCCGACGAGATAAGGAAGGCGTTCCGAAAGCTCGCCGCAAAGTACCATCCCGACGCGGGCGGGGACGAGCAGAAGTTCAAGGAGGTCAGCGAGGCGTACACGACCCTCTCGGACCCCCAGAAGCGCAAGGAGTACGACCAGCTGCTGATGTTTGGCGGCATCCCCGGTTCCGACTTCGGCGGCTCCGGCGGGCGCAACCGCACGGGCTACACGTACACCACCAACATGGGCGGTGCCGACTGGGCGGACATCTTCGACAACATCCGTGGCGGCGATGGCGCCTTTGGCGGCTTTGACTTCTCGTCCATCTTTGGCGGGCAGCCCGGAGGGGCGCGCGCGACCAACCGTCCCGTCAAGGGCGGCGACCTCACGATGAGCATCGAGATCGGTGCCGACGAGGCGTTCAAGGGTGCGCAGCGCAAGGTCAGCTACACCATCCCGTCCACGGGCGAGCGCCAGTCCATCACGGTGAAGGTGCCCGCCGGCGCGGTCGACGGCGGCAAGCTCCGCTATCGCAACCGCGGCGAGTACGGCGTGAACGGCGGGGCGCGCGGCGACCTGGTCATCACCACCAAGGTCCAGGAGCACCCGCTGTTCAAGCGTGACGGCGCGGACGTGCGCATGGAGCTTCCCGTGAGCGCGTACGAGGCGGCGCTGGGCACCAGCGTGGACGTTCCCACGCCCGACGGCACGGAGGTCCGCCTCAAGGTTCCCGCGGGGACGCAGGACGGCAAGACCTTCCGGTTCCGCGACCTCGGTGCCCCCGACGTCAAGCACAAGGGCACCCGTGGCGCGCTGTACGTGAAGGTGAGGGTGAAGGTTCCCACGAGGCTCTCGGCAAAGGAGCGCGAGGCGCTCACCGCATTGCGCGATGCAGACAAGCGCGCATACAGGAAGGACGTCGACCGCTATGGCGCATAAGGAGGGCGAGGGCAAGGACAAGCCCCTCTACATGATCAGCGTGGCCGCGGAGCTCACGGGGATGCACCCCCAGACGCTGCGCGTCTACGAGCAGAAGGGGCTGGTGAACCCCGGCAGGTCGCGGGGCAACACCAGGCTGTACTCGCAGCACGACATTGAGCGGCTCAACCTCATCAGCAAGCTCACCGACGAGGGCATCAACCTTGCCGGCGTCGTCCGCATCCTGGACATGAGGGAGCGGGCGGAAGAGCGCGACCGCGAGATCGACGAGCTCAGGGCAAGGGTGCGCGAGCTCGAGGACGAGGTCCACGAGTTCAGGATGAGGGAGAAGATCACGGCCCTCGCGCGCTACGACGGGTCGAGTCCCGAGCAGGTCATGCGCGGCCTTCTCTCCAACGGAAAGGACCGCGACGCCTGAGGCCCCTGGCGTCTCTCCATGGTGGTTGCCGCATGGGCAAGCCCCTCTCCCCAATGGTGCGGGAGAGGGGCTTTTTGTGTCTGGGTCGAGGGCATGCTGGCGGCCGGGACACCTCCCGGTGGCGCTTGGCTACTCGTGAAGCAGCTTATGGGCGAGCTCGATCTTGTGCGCCACCGAGAGCTGCTCCCTCTGCTCGCGCACCTTGTAGCTGAGGCCGGTCACCTTGGCGACCTTGTCCAGGCGGTAGCGCACGGTGTTTGGATGCTGGTCCAGGGCCCGCGCTGCCCCCTCGATGGAGCATCCGGCGTCGCAGTAGGACGCGAGCGTCTCCATGAGGTCCGAGCCGGTCTCTGCGTCGTGGCTACGCAGCGGCTCGAGCACGTCGTTTGCGAAGTCACGCATCTCGGGGCGGTCCGCAAAGGGCAGGAGGACCCGTAGGACCCCCAAGTCGGCATAGCGCACGGTGCCACCGCCGCGTCCTCGTGCCACCAACGCCGAACGGCGCGCCTCCAGCACGGCATGATTCATCTCGCCCAGGTCGTAGTGCGTCTCGCTTATGCCCACCGAGGCCGAGACCTCATGGTCGAGCACCTCAGCTCTGAGCACGCTGACCATGTCGTCCACCTGCCCTCGGTCGCCAATCGCGTCCGAGTCGCCGCTCGTCACGTAGAGCAAGCCCTCCCCATACGGCGCGAACAGGTTGCGCAGGCCGGAGAGCCTGCTCTCGTGATAGCGTGAGAGGGCTTGGGCAAACCCCGCCTGCGACAGGGGCTCCGCGACGTAGACGACCACGTGCTCCTCGTCAAAGCTGGGGTTCAGCCGCAACGCGTGCTCGCGAACCTGCTGGGTTGGTGTGTCGTCGCGCGTCATGATGTCAAGCTCGTTCTGCGCGAACGAGGCGTCCGCCAGCTCCGCCACGCGTCGGTCGACCTGGGCGATCACCGTGTCGAAGAAGAAGCCGTCACCGCTTGTCACAAATAGGGGGAAATCGCGCGCATTTGCGTAGCGCACGGCGGAATCCGGGATTTCGAGGTGGAGGACGTTCTTGATAACCAGTCCGCTGACGCCCCTGCCGACCAGGTACTTCACCGCCTCGCCGATGAGCCATGAGTCGTCCCTCGCATAGATGAAGGTACTTAGCACCAGCTGGTCGGGCTCGAAGTTTACGCGCTGGTAGCGAGTCTTGAGACCGGGCATGAGCTCGTAGTCCAGGATGCCGACCTGGCCAATAGCGCGGGAGAGTCCGCCCTGGCCAGCGATGAGGCGGACGCTTTCTGCGTACGAGTTCAAGAAGTCAGATACGGTGTATATCATGGGGACTAAAACCTAACAAAATTAGATAGGAATATTGTACAGAAACACAATAAACATTGGATGAATGGTAACAAATCGATGAATAGGATATGGAACAGTTTAAACTAATTGTAATCCACTACAAAAACGAACCCTCGAAAGTTCACCTACGCGCGCGTAGAGTCATCGGCATACGAGGCGCGGGCAATGGGGCCCGCGCGACGGGCAGGCCGGAAACAGGAGCCCGTGACAGAACGGATGAGCACATGGCGCAGATCAGGGTTCTCTCGGCGGATGGCATCTCGAAGGTCCTCACCGTGACCGATGCGGTTGCGGCGGTCGAGGACGCATACCGCCAGAAGGCAGAGGGCGAGGGTACCGCGTGGCCGATGGTGTACGAGCAGTTTGAGCCGGGCGTCTCCGACATGGACATCCGCTCGGGCGAGCTTTCCGCGAGTGGGCTCTTTGGTCTCAAGCTGACGGCATGGTTCTCCCGCAACCCGAGCCGTGGCCTCCCGGAAATCTATGGCACCACGTTGCTGTGCGATGACACCACGGGCGCACCCCTCGCCCTGCTCAACGCCTCCGCCATCACGGGGCTGCGCACCGGCGCGGCTGCTGCATTGGGGGTCAAGTGGCTTGCCCGGAAGGATGCCCGCAACCTGATGGTTGCCGGTGCGGGCCACATGAGCACCTTCGTGGTGGCGGCGACCCTTGCCGCCTGCGAGTCGATCGAGCGTGTCGAGGTCTGGGACCCCCGCAAGGAGGAGGCGCCGGAGTCCCGGGTGGAGCTCATGCGCGAGCAGGTGGCGCAGATTCTCTCCCAGGCAGGCGTCGAGCGCTCCTTCCAGATCGTTGCGGTTGCGAGCGGGGAGGAGGCCGCCCACAAGGCGGACGCGATCATCACGGTCACCCCGGCGACCGAGCCAATCATCCAGGCGGAGTGGGTGAAGCCTGGCACGCACATCTCCGCCGTTGGTGCCGACATGGAGGGCAAGCAGGAGCTCTCCTCCAAGCTGGTCAGCAGCGCCCGTCTCTACGTGGATGACCGTGCACAGTCGGTCGCGTCCGGCGAGCTTGAGGTTCCCGTGAGCCAGGGGGCCATCACGGCGGATGACATCGTCGCCGAGCTGGGCGAGGTCATTGCGGGCAAGGCTGTTGGACGTACGTCCGACGAGCAGATCACGGTGTTTGACACCTCCGGCATTGCGGTGCAGGACCTGGCTGCCTCCCGCATGGCGTATGACCGTGCGGTCGAGCGCGGCCTGGGGACCACGGTGGAGCTCTAGGTTCCGGTTGCACCCGAGGGGATCTGACGCATGGATGACGGGCACCAGCGCCCGGGACGGAGGACAGCATGAAGATCAAGGACTTCAAGGTCGAGCAGTGGATGAACTCCTGGGAGACCAAGTGCAAGTACAACGTTGCGGAGACCTGTACCTACTCGATTTCGCTCGACGAGCTGTTTGAGCTGTGCGAGGGCTCGACCGACGCGGGACGCGCCGCGCGCGACGCCTTCCTGAACGAATTCTGCGCCCGCCGACTGACCTATGGCGACATCGAGGGCAACCCCAAGTTCCTCGAGGGCATCTGCAGCCTGTATCAGACGGTCCAGCCGGGTCATGTGATTCCCACGCACGGCGCCGCCGGGGCAAACCACCTGGTGCTCACGACCCTTTGCGAGCCGGGTGACCATGTGGTCTCGGTTATGCCTACCTACCAGCAGCTCTATTCGATTCCGGAGATGTGCGGCGCCAAGGTCGACATTCTGCACCTCGAGAAGGAGCGGCGCTACCACGTCGACGCGAAGCGTCTCGACGAGCTTTGTGGGAACGACGTCAAGGTCATCTGCATCAACAACCCCGACAACCCCACCGGCGCGCTCCTCTCCGAGGAGGAGATTCGTGGCATCGTGGAGGTGGCCCGCAAGCATGACGCGTGGCTCGTGTTTGACGAGGTCTACCGTCTGCTGGTCCAGGACAGCGACGCCTTCACCACGTCGCCAATCGACCTGTACGACAAGGCCGTGGTCGTGAGCTCCATGTCCAAGGTGTGGTCCATGGCGGGAATCCGCCTGGGTTGGTGCATCACGAAGGACGAGAAGCTGCGCCACGACCTGCTGAGCCACCGCGACTACAACCTCATCAGCTGCGGGCTCTTTGACGAGGAGGTTGCCGCGTACGCACTCGCCCATCGCGATGCCGTCCTCGAGCGCAGCCACCGCATCGTCCGCCAGAACCTGAACGTTCTGCAGGAGTGGGTCGATTCCGAGCCGCACCTCTCGTTCGTGAGGCCGGAGGCAGGAACGACCGCCCTCGTGTACTACGACTACGACATCGACTCCTACGACTTCTGCGTGGACATGGTCCAGACCACCGGGGCGCTGGTCACTCCGGGCGACGCCTTCGAGGAGCCTCACAGCATGCGCATTGGCTACGCGTACTCGGACAACCCTGACGACCTGCGCAAGGGCCTTGCGGCAATCTCCGCGTTCATGCGCACGCTGGAATAGGGGTGCGCAGGAGAACGTTGCGGCTTGATGTATGTGGGTAGCCGGGTGTGCTGCGGCGGCCGAGGGGGAGGGACCTCTCGGCCTCCGCTTTTTGTTGGACACACTTGCCAAAATATGTCGGTGAACGGTGTTCAAGAGAAATCGATGTGATATCAGAATTCCCTCAACGAGAATGGCGTCACCAACCGGGGGACGCGTTCTCCGCGAGCGAAAGGAACCCTGATGACCACCGAGAAGAAGGCACACGCCGCAAGTGGCTGGCTCATGCTGTGCGTGACGGTGCTGGCGTACGTCTGGTCCGTCTACGCGTTTGTGACTGCCGCCATGGGGATTGACTCGTACGACGAGATGGGCCTGGATGCCCCCGGGTCCCTCGTCGCGATGATGGTGGCGAGCATCGTCGTCTTCATCGCGGCAACCTTCCTGAGCAAGGGCTTCTTCAGCCTTCAGCCCGGTCAGGCGCGGATCTGCGTGCTCTTTGGCAAGTACGTGGGAACCGTCCGCGACGATGGCCTCCGCTGGGCGAACCCGCTCTATGCGCGGAGCCTTGGCAGGAGCTCGGATGCCCTGGATGATGGTTCGAGCTCGGGTCTGCGTTCCCTGGGCGGGCGCAAGCATGGCTCGATCATCTCGACACGTGCGCGCACGCTCAACGGTGACCGCCTGAAGGTGAACGACAAGATGGGCAACCCCATCGAGATCGCGACCGTGGTGGTGTGGCACGTGGAGGACACGGCCAAGGCGGTCTTTGACGTGGATGACTACGAGAGCTTCGTCTCGATGCAGACCGAGACCGCGCTCAGGCACGTTGCGAGCGTCTACGCCTACGACCACATGGAGGACGACGAGGCGGACTCCTCCTCCATCACCCTGCGCTCCAACATCGAGGAGGTGGGCGAGACCCTCAAGGCGGAGCTCGACCGTAGGCTCGCCCCGGCGGGCGTCACGGTGGACGACGCCCGTCTCACCCACCTTGCCTATGCACCGGAGATCGCGCAGGCAATGCTGCGCCGCCAGCAGGCGGAGGCAGTCATCGCGGCCCGCAAGAAGATCGTGGAGGGCGCCGTCTCGATGGTGGACATGGCGCTGACGCAGCTGTCCGACGACGGCGTGGTGGAGTTTGACGAGGACCGCAAGGCGGTCATGGCGTCAAACCTGATGGTCGTGCTGTGCGGCGAGTCCGACGCCCAGCCCGTCCTCAACGCCGGCTCGCTCTATCAGTAGGCTGCAGGAAGGCACGTCGAGTCCGTCGGGGGAGTCGCCCATGTCGGCACGAAAGCAGTATCCGCTCCGCATTGACCCAGAGGTCTGGGCCGCTGTCGAACGCTGGGCGGCGGACGACATGAGGAGCGCCAACGCGCAGGTCGAGTGGATCTTGCGGGACGCCCTGAGGCGCGCGGGTCGCCTTCCGGGGAGGGACAGGGCTGACGCGGACCGCAAGCGCGAACAAAACGACGAGTAGGGCCGGACGGCACGACGGGTGTGCAAGGGCGACCGGGGGAGAGATGCCCCCGGTCGCTTTTCTTGCTTGCGGAGTCAGAAAATCTAACATACATAGACTTAGATAATGTATACAAACCAGTTGATGCGGGAACAATATCCTGCGATAAGCAGCGATCCCGCAGGCTCTGCCTTGCAGGGACGGAGAGGTGATGTGTGTATGAGATTTGACAAGTGGGCAGTGACGGCCCAGGAGGCCCTGCAGTCCGCGCTCTCCATAGCGGCGGACCACTCGGCTGGCCAGGTCCAGCCGATACACCTCCTCAAGGCCCTCCTCTCCTCGGGCGAGAGGAACATCAGTGCGATCATCGAGCGCGTGGGCGCAGACCCGGCACAGCTCGAGGCGCAGGTGGACGATGCCATGGCGCGCGAGCCGCAGGTGTCGGGCGATGCCTCGCAGATGGGACTCTCCAACGAGCTCGTGAGGGTGGGCGACGCCGCCGAGAAGCTCGCCAGCAAGATGGGAGACTCGTACGTGACGAGCGAGCACCTGCTGTGCGCCCTTGCCGACGACAAGACGTCCGCCGGCAGCGCGCTCAAGAGCATGGGCGTCACGTCCAAGCGCGTGCAGGAGGCGTTCAACGACCTTCGTGGCGACGACAGGGTGACCTCGCAGGACGCCAAGACCGAGTTCGAGGCGCTGGAGCACTATGGCCGCAACGTGACCAACATGGCGCGCCAGGGCAAGCTCGACCCCGTCATCGGTCGTGTGGAGGAGATTCGCCGCACCATCCAGGTGCTGTCGCGCCGCACCAAGAACAACCCCGTCCTCATCGGCGAGCCCGGCGTTGGCAAGACGGCAATCGTCGAGGGCCTTGCGGAGCGCATCGTCGCCGGCGACGTGCCCTCGACCATCCGCGACAAGGAGATCATCGAGCTCGACATGAGCGCGCTGGTCGCGGGCGCCAAGTACCGCGGCGAGTTTGAGGACCGTCTCAAGAGCGTCCTCAAGGAGGTGGAGAAGTCCAACGGCAGGATCATCCTGTTCATCGACGAGCTCCATACCATCGTGGGCGCCGGTGCGACCGAGGGCTCCATGGACGCCGGCAACATCCTTAAGCCCGCCCTCGCACGCGGCGAGCTCCATGCCATCGGCGCCACCACGCTGGACGAGTACCGCAAGTACATCGAGAAGGACCAGGCGCTCGCCCGCAGGTTCCAGACGGTCATGGTGAGCGAGCCCTCCGTGGAGGAGACCATCAGCATCCTTCGCGGCCTGAAGGAGAAGTACGAGCAGCATCACCGCGTTCGCATCACGGATGCCGCGCTCGTCTCCGCCGCCGACCTCAGCAACCGCTACATCAGCGACCGCTTCCTGCCGGACAAGGCCATCGACCTGGTGGACGAGGCCGCGTCTCGCCTGCGCATGGAGCTCGACTCCATGCCCGCCGACATCGATGCGGTCGACCGCCAGCTCACCCAGATGCAGATCGAGGAGCAGGCCCTCATGAAGGAGGAGGACGCCGCGAGCCGCGAGCGCCTGGAGGCCCTTCGCAAGGAGATAGCCACCACGCGCGAGAAGCTCGACGGCATGAAGGCCAACTGGCAGAACGAGAAGGGCGCCATCGACCACGTCCAGGACCTCAAGGCGAAGATCGAGGAGGCCAAGACCGAGATGGAGCGCGTCACGCGCGCCGGCGACCTCGCACGCGCCTCCGAGCTCCGCTACTCGACCATCCCCAGCCTGCAGAAGGAGTACGACGAGGCCGAGAAGGCCCTGAACCAGAAGCAGGAGGCGGGTGGCATCCTGAAGGAGGAGGTCACCAGCGAGGAGATCGCCGAGGTCGTGAGCGCCTGGACCGGTGTGCCCGTGTCCAAGATGATGCAGGGCGAGATAGACAAGCTCAAGAACCTGGAGTCGGAGCTCCACAAGCGCGTCGTGGGGCAGGACGAGGCCGTGAAGGCCGTCGCCGCCGCGGTTCGCCGCAGCCGCGCCGGGCTGTCCGACCCCAACCGTCCCATTGGCAGCTTCTTCTTCCTCGGCCCCACCGGCGTGGGCAAGACGGAGCTGGCAAAGGCGCTGGCAGAGTGCCTGTTCGACGACGAGCGCGCGCTCGTGCGCATCGACATGTCCGAGTACATGGAGAAGTTCAGCGTCCAGCGCCTCATCGGAGCGCCCCCGGGATACGTGGGCTACGACGAGGGCGGTCAGCTCACCGAGGCCGTCCGCAGGCGTCCGTACAGCGTCATCCTGCTGGACGAGATGGAGAAGGCGCACCCCGACGTCTTCAACGTCCTGCTCCAGGTGCTGGACGACGGCAGGCTCACCGACGGCCAGGGCCGCGTGGTCAGCTTCAAGAACACGATCATCATCATGACGAGCAACGTGGGCAGCCAGTTCATCGCGGGCGCCAACGCCTCCACCGATCCCGACGTGGTCCAGAAGCAGGTCAACGACGCCCTGAGGCAGACCTTCAAGCCCGAGTTCCTCAACCGCATCGACGACGTCGTGGTCTTCCACGCGCTTGGCCTCGACGACATCGAGAAGATCGTCGACATCCAGCTGCGTGACGTCCGCGAGCGCCTTGACCGCGAGAGGATCAAGCTCGAGCTGAGCGACGGCGCCATCCAGTCGCTTGCGCTCGACGGGCTCGACCCGGTCTACGGCGCGCGTCCCCTCAAGCGCCTCATCCAGCGCCAGGTGGTGGACAACGTGGCCACGCTCATCATCGACGGCAAGCTCCACGAGGGCGACACCGTGCGCATCGACGTCGGCCCGGATGACAACCTGGTCGCCACGCGCGACGAGGAGGCCAGCCGGAGGAGTCAGGAGGAGGCCCGTGCCGCGGTCGAGCGCGAGGCATCCGGCACGGACGAGGGTCCCGTGGAGCCCGACACCATCGAGTAGGCGGCGAGGCCTTCCGGGCGAAGGAGATTGCGGCGGCGGCCGTGGGCAGATCGAGTGCCCGCGGCCGCCGCTCCCGTGTCGGCGTGCGTTGCCGAGCCGCCGCGAAGTGGGAGAATCCCGTTAACGGAAACCCATCTGCCAGGACGGGAGGCGTGCGAGATGAGCGAGCCCAGGGAGGACGTCCCGATGCCCGTCGACACGGACGACGACGAGAGGCATGGCCGCGGCCGCACCGTCGCGGCGGTGGTCCTGGTGGTCGCGCTCCTCATTGGCGGCGGCGCGTTCGTCTCGTATGGGCTGGAGCTCTGGGGCGGACGTACGGTCCCCAAGGTCGCCGGCAAGTCGCAGGCCGTGGCCACGGCGGCGCTCCAGGAGAAGGGCTTCTCCGTCAAGGTCCAGGAGGTCGCCGTGGACGACGGCGTGGGAAAGGCCGTCTCCACCGACCCCGCAGCCGGTAGCAGGATCGACTCCGGCAGCACGGTCACCCTGAGCATCGGGAAGGCGCGGACCATCCCCACGGTGGTGGGCAAGAGCCTCGACGAGGCCCGCAGCGCCCTCGAGGACGAGGGTGCGGGCGACGTCGCGCTCCAATACCAGTCGTCTGACGGCGACAGCGGCGTGGTGCTGTCCGTCTCGCCTGCCGAGGGAAGCACCTTCACCTCGCGCGACAAGGTCACGCTCACGGTGTCGCAGCCCGTCACCGTCCCCTATGTGGTCGGCAAGAGCGAGGAGGAGGCGACCAAGCTCCTTGAGGACGCCGGCCTCACCGCAAGCGTCGCCTACGTGGACTCCGATCAGGAGGGCGGCACGGTCGTCTCGTCCAGTCCCGCCCAGGGGACCAGGCTCGACGGTACCAAGGTCACGCTCTCGGTGTCGAGGAAGGGGCCCTCCGACTACCATCACCTGGCAGACTACCTGGGGTACTCCTCCAAGGCGCTCGACGCCTACCTGGCCGGCAAGGGGTTCACCCTCAAGTACTCGCACACCAACTCGGACGGAATGGCCCAGGCCCTCTACTCGGGAGGCGACAAGGGCACCATCACCTTCAGCTCCATCCCTTGGTCGCACACCTTCGAGACCGGCAACAACTCGAGCGACAACGTGATGGCGAAGGGCGCCGACTACGAGGGCGTGCGCTTTGACGTGCCCAGCTCGGAGTGGCCCAGCTCGGTCAGCGACCTGTCAAAGGACTCCATCCAGGGGGTCATGACGCTCTGCGGCCTCACGGGCATGAGGGGGAGCTGCAACAACTCCACGATCAAGCTCCCCTCTGGGACCAAGGAGACGTCGGCTGCGTTCGTGTGCGCGTATGGCGAGATGGGCGACCTCGTGTGGACCGTGCTCATCGCGAACGAGGGGAGCAACACGCGCGTCTCGGTGACCTGTGCCCCCAAGTCGCTGTACGCGAACTACGACCTCTCGCCCTTTGGCGGGAGCTACTGTGACATGGCAGCCTACATCGACGTGTACAAGTGAGCGCGCACCAAGGACGCGCCAGGCGAAGGGAGAGGGGCAGTGGACGCTGACGAGGAGCCCCTGGAGGACGACGACCTGCTCGACGACGAGGAGGGCGACGCGGGGGACGGCGAGGGCCAAGACGGAGCGAGGCTGGGTTCCAACTCCGGCAAGGGCGCTTGTGCGAGGGGGCCGAGGAGCGAGTTCCTGCGCGCACCCAACGAGGACGACGACGGGTACGACCCGTACTCCGACCGCCCGGCACGGCGCGAACCGCTCTTTGAGCGCGACCCCTGGGGCTAGCGCTCGTCCGTCGCTAGCCTGCGGCCCCCATCAGGCGCCAGATGATGACGGCGACGATGACGAGAAGGACCACGACCACGATGAGGGAGAGGATAGACCTCCGGCGCCGAGCGCGCTCCCGCGAGGCGAAGATTGACCTGCGGCCCTTGGGAATCTCGAGGTAGCGCCCGTATTGCCCCTTCTGGATGCGGTCCATGCTCCCCCGGCCGCGACGGTACTTGGCACCGCCCGAGAAGGCGCCTCCGCCCACCGTGATGTTTGAGTTGTGGGTGTATCCGTCCGGATAGCTCACGTCCTGCTCGAGGTCGTTGATGGCCGCCTGGGTGCGGTGTGGGGCGCGCTGGCGGACGTAACGCTGGCGGTACTCCGCGGCGGGCCTGTGCTGTGGCTGGCCCTGCTGCGCCAGTTGCGTGCCCTGGTCTGGGGTGGGCATCTGGGGTTCCATGGGGGCCTGTGCCCGCTCGGTCACCTGCCGCTCGTCCTGCTGGAGCCAAGAGGGGGCGTCCGCGCGCGCATCAGCCGAGGGCTCCGCGGGGGCGGGGCTGCCCTGGGCCGGGTCCTGCCCCTCCTCGAGCGGCGTCGCCGACAGGGGATCGGGAACCCTCGCGGCGTCGACGGGATGCTCCCTGCGGGGATGGGACCCCGTTGCATGCCTGCCAGTGTTCAAGTTGTCGTTCATGAGGGTGCCTCCGCGGGAGCGGCATTTTTCAAGCAGATAACGGGCACCATGATAGAACACGGGGGCTGGGCTAGCGACCGTTTGAACGCCACATCCGCGCATCTGCCATGTCTCTCGCAGTTGCCCAAACCGTTGCGGCATCTCTCAACATCTAACAAATTGGACTTAGATTTGCTTAGTCACAAAAGCTAAGAAAATCTTGTCGTGAGGTATGAAGCACCCTCGCATGGGAACAAGTACGAGTGAACACAGGGACGCACGGTAACGGGGCGTCCACAAGGCATCATCAGGGAGTGATGAACATGACGAGCATGATTCCTTATAGCAGCTATGACAGGGCACTTCGCAGGGCCTTCCCGTGGGATGCGTTCGACGACTTCTTTGGCGGCCCGCTCGTCTCGGCGGCAGAGGGCAACGTCTTCAAGATGGATGTCGAGGATGCCGGTGACAGGTACGTGGTCTCGGCCGAGCTCCCCAACGTCAAGCGTGACCAGATCGACGTCGAGCTCAACGAGGGCCGCCTCTCGATCTCGGTGGACAAGAAGGAGTCCGACGAGGAGAAGGGCAAGAACTACCTGCACAAGGAGAGCGGCGAGTGGCAGGCCACCCGTGGCGTGTACCTCAAGGATGCCTCCACGCAGGGGCTGACCGCAAAGCTGGAGAACGGCGTGCTCACGGTGAACGTGCCCAAGATCCAGGAGAAGGACAGCGTCACCAAGGTCGCCATCGACTAGCACTGGCAGGCCGCGATGCGACGGGCGGGGACGGCGCGAGGAGCGTCGCCCCCGCCTTTTTGTGCGTGGGACTGGGCGAGAGGGAGAAGACCTACCAGATGACGAGGGGCCGATCCTGGTGGGCGCAGCACAGGCTCACGGCGCCGTCATCCGTTCTGGCCTCGGGCCCGTCCTCGCCGTCCAGGAGGGTGGCGCCCAGCGCCCCCGCCAGGGTCCTCATGCAGACGGAGGGGCGGTTGTTCCTCTCGCTCAGATGGAGGGCGACGACGGTCTCGGTGTCGTCTCCCACCAACAGGGGCAGCGCGTCGGCGCACTGCTCGTTGGACAGGTGGCCGGTCTCGCCGCCGACCCTCCGCCGCAGGAAGGCGGGGTACGGGCCGGTGCGGAGCATCTCGATGTCGTGGTTGGACTCGATCCCAAGGATGCGCACGTCGCGCAGCGAGCCAAGCGCCTCCGCGGTGAGGAAGCCCGTGTCCGTGCACCAGCCGATGACGTCGAGGGCCACGTCCCCGTCGCCTCGCACCTCGACCCTCATCCCAAAGGGGTCGGCCACGTCATGGCTGGTGGGGAAGAGGGTCACGTGCATGCCGGCCACGTCTACCACGTCGTCGTGCGAGACGAGCGTGAAGGGGACGTCGAGAAGGGCCTTTCCGCCGCCCGCCGTCCCCGCGGTGGCATAGAGCGGGCACTCCATGTGGGAGGCGAGGACGGGGATGCCGCGCACGTGGTCGCCGTGCTCGTGGGTCACGAAGACCGCCTGCACCCGCCCCAGGTCCACGCCCGCATCGTCGGCCCGCCGTCCGAGCTCCCTACGCGAGATGCCGCAGTCGATAAGGATCGCCCCGTCCGGCCCGTCAATCACGGCGGCGTTGCCCGCCGATCCGCTCGCGAGCACGTAGAGATGCATGAGTGGAGTCATGGTCCCCTCCTCGGGCGTTGGCCCGGCATAGACGTACACTCTTCCACAGCCGCCCGCCAGGGGCGGCGGCAACGCAGTAGGGTACACGAAGGGGGCGTAGCAGAGGTGACGAGCGTGATGCGCAGGTATGCGACTCCCGACGGCCCGTTTGAGCGACCGTCCTCCCGCCGCGACGACGCAATGCGCGCCCCCGTGGTCCTGATGGTCTCGGGTGGTGCAGACTCCACGGCGCTCCTCGTGCTCGCCGCCACGTCCGAGCTGGACATCGACGACGGGCGCGGCGTCGCCCGAATCGCCCGGGAGCGCCTCCACGTGCTGCACGTGAACCACCAGCTGAGGGGGCTGGACGCCCGGGAGGACGAGGAGTTCGTGCGCGACCTCTCCGGTCGCTTTGGCATCCCGTGCGACGTGGTGAGCGTGGACGTGCGCGCGCTGGCGGGCGAGGCGGACGGAAACGTCGAGAACGCCGGCCGCGAGGTGCGGTACAGGGCCGCCAACCGGCTGGCGAACAAGCTCTCGGAGGAGTTTGGCACGCCCCGCTCCGCCGCCCGCATCCTCACGGCGCACACGGCCAACGACCGCGCCGAGACCTTCTTCATGAACGCCATCAGGGGCAGCGGGCCCTCGGGCCTCTCGTCCATACCGCGCCGCCGCAACCGCATCGTGCGGCCCCTGCTCGATCGCACGCACGAGGAGTTGTGCGACCTCCTGCGCATGCGCGGAATCGTGTGGCGCGAGGACGACACCAACGGTGACACGCGCTACCTGCGCGCCTACGTGCGCCACGAGGTCATGCCCGTGGTGGAGAGGCGCAACCCGCGCGTCGTGGCGAGCCTCACGGCAACCTGCGACATCCTGGGCGACGAGGACTCGTACATGACCCAGGTGGCCACGCGGACGTTCCGCGACCTGGTGAGGCGCTCCTCCGACGGCATGGTGGCGCTCGACGCGGCACGGCTTGGTGCCTGCGACGTGGCAATCGCCCGGCGCGTGGTGCGCATGGCGATACTGGGGATCTGCCCGGGCGCGCGCCTCGAGGCCCGGCACGTGGCGCAGGTCCTCTCGCTGGTGGCGAGGGGCAGCGGCTCGGCGAGCACACCCATGGGCTGCGACGCTCGGGTCGAGTACGGCCTCCTGTTCCTCCGCACGGCCGCTCCCGCCGGCTCGGTCGGCCCCGCGTGGCTCGAGATCCCCGGTCGCCTGGAGCTGGGGGATGGCCGTGCCGTCGTCGCCCGCCTCGCCCAGGTTCCCGCCGGCTCCAAGGCCCCGGACGTCGCCCGTGCCCACTCCCGCGAGTGGGGCCGGGCCTCGGTGATGCTCGACGCCGCCTCCTGCGGCGTGGACCCGGTCCACGGCGGGCACCTGTGGGTCGACGCCCCCGCCCCCGGCGACGTCCTGCGTCCCCTCGGGATGCACGGTCAGTCCAAGAAGCTCTCGGACCTCCTCAACGAGGCGCGCATCCCCGCGGCGGAGAGGGGCGCCGTTCCCGTGCTCCGCACCTCTCCCACCGGCAGGGTGGTATGGGTTGCGGGGGTCCGCCCGGACGAGGGGGCGCGCTGCACCCCGGACACCCGCACCGTCGTGGAGCTCACGCTGCTGGAGCGGCAGGACCCACGTCCGTAGCGCCGGTGAACACTGCGGGTGAAGGTTGCCGCCCCTGGGGGTTTGCGCACTTGGGGCGTAGTACCATGGCATAGCATGTCGCCCCGAGCTCGCGTCCAGAGGCAGCCGCGGGGCGCGCGACGGCAACGCAGAGGAGAAGGGGCAACGCTCATGGCTCAGGAGATCAACGAGGACGTTTCCGAGGTCATTCTGTCCGAGGACGACATCAAGGGAATCGTGTCGCGGCTTGGCGCAGAGATCTCGAGGGACTACGCCGGCAAGAACCCGCTCATCGTGGCGGTGCTGCGCGGCGCCTTCGTCTTCACGGCGGACCTCCTGCGCGCCATCACGGTGCCCTGCGAGGTGGACTTCATGGCCGTGTCGAGCTACGGCGACGGCGTCAAGAGCTCGGGCGTGGTGCGCATCCTCAAGGACCTCAGCACCAAGATCGAGGGACGTGACGTCATCATCGCGGAGGACATCCTCGACTCCGGCCTCACGCTGAGCTACCTGGTCGACATGCTGCGCGGTCGCGGTCCCCGCTCCGTCAAGGTGTGCGCCTTCTCGCTCAAGGACATCCCCAACCACACCCCCGCCATCAAGCCGGACTACCTGGGGACCCACGTGCCCGACGAGTTCATCGTGGGCTACGGCCTCGACTACGCCGAGCACTATCGCAACCTGCCCTACGTGGGCATCCTCAAGCCCGAGGTCTATTCGAGGTAGCGACCTCGCACGGGCCCGTCACGCAAGGAGCTGTTTCGTGGCAGACAACAACAACCCAAATCGCAACGACCTTCTCGGCAGCCCCAAGGGCGACCCCGGAAGGAGGCGCCAGGCGGCCATCGTCACGCTCATCCTGGTTGCCCTCATCGCCTACGGCGTCTACTCCGCCGCCCAGGGCGTCATGGGGTCCGAGAGCACCAAGACGCTTGCCACGAGCGACTTCGTGGCTGCCGTCAAGTCGGACGAGGTGAGCGAGGTCACCTACAAGACCTCCGACGGCAGCCTGCGCGGCAAGATGTCGTCCGACGGTACGTCCACGAGCTTCGTGAGCTACTACGTTGGGTCCGACAGCCTGCAGGAGCTCATGGCAAGCCATCCCAAGGTCAAGTTCAACGTGGACACCTCGTCACCCGACGTGTGGGAGAACGTGCTCATCTCCATCGTCCCCACCGCCATCGTGGTCATCGCGATGCTCTACTTCATGGGGCAGATGCAGAACCAGAACGGCCGTGCCATGAACTTTGGCAGGGCCAACAAGGCGCGCACCACCGAGCAGACCCGTCCCAAGGTCAAGTTTGACGATGTCGCCGGCGTGGACGAGGCGGTCGAGGAGCTCAAGGAGATACGCGACTTCCTGCGCGAGCCCGAGCGCTACCACAAGATGGGTGCCAAGATCCCCCGCGGCGTCCTGCTGGTTGGCCCCCCGGGCACCGGCAAGACCCTCATGGCCAAGGCGGTTGCCGGCGAGGCGGGCGTCCCGTTCTTCTCTATCTCCGGATCCGACTTCGTGGAGATGTTCGTCGGCGTGGGCGCGAGCCGCGTGCGCGACCTGTTCAAGCAGGCCAAGGAGGCTGCCCCCTCCATCATCTTCATCGACGAGATCGACGCGGTCGGTCGCCAGCGCGGCGCGGGCCTGGGCGGCGGTCATGACGAGAGGGAGCAGACCCTCAACCAGCTGCTCGTCGAGATGGACGGGTTTGACGACAACAGCTCCGTCATCCTCATCGCCGCGACCAACCGCCCCGACATCCTGGACCCCGCGCTCCTGCGTCCCGGTCGCTTTGACCGCCAAATCACGGTCGACGCCCCCGACGTGAAGGGTCGCGAGAAGATCCTGAGGGTCCACGCCGCCAACAAGCCCCTGGAGCCCGACATCGAGTTTGGCTCGCTCGCCAAGCTCACCCCCGGCTTCACCGGTGCCGACCTGGCCAACCTCATGAACGAGTCGGCGCTGCTCGCCGCCCGTAGGCACAAGGACACCATTGGCATGGGCGAGATCGAGGAGTCCATGGAGCGCGTCATCGCCGGTCCCGAGAAGAAGGGCCGCGTCATGAGCGAGAAGGAGCGTCGCGTCATCGCCTTCCACGAGAGCGGCCACGCCCTTGTCGGCCACGTGCTGGAGAACAGCGACCCGGTGCACAAGATCAGCATCATCAGCCGTGGCCGCGCGCTGGGGTACACCCTGCAGCTCCCCGAGGAGGACCACTTCCTGGAGACGCGAGACTCCATGCTCGACCAGATCGCCGTGCTGCTGGGCGGTCGCACCGCCGAGGAGCTGTTCTGCGAGGACATCACCACCGGCGCGAGCAACGACCTGGAGCGTGCCACCAAGATGGCGCACGAGATGGTCACCCGCTACGGCATGAGCGACGAGCTGGGCACACAGGTGTTTGGCGACCAAGATCACCAGCCCTTCCTGGGCCGCGACTACACCACGCACCAGAACTACTCGGGCGAGACGGCCAAGAGGATCGACGACGAGGTCGAGCGCATCATGCGTGAGGCCCATGCACGCGCCCGCCAGGTGCTGGGAGACCGTGCGGGGCAGATGGCGACCATGGCGAAGGTGCTCCTCGCCCGCGAGACGGTCGAGGGCGAGGTCGTGGACGCCCTGCTCGACGACAAGTGGGACGAGTACGTCCAGAGCCACCCCGAGGCGGCGGTGGAGGGGGCGTAGCCACGTTCCTCTCGCCCGAAGCCTGGGTGATGGTAGCTTCCGCCTGCCGGGGATGGGCCGCTGGGTCCGTCCCCGGTTTCGTTTTGCGCACGCGCGTGACGGCACGTGGCGCGCGAACCTACAATTGCCCCACGGCAGTCTGACCGCAACGACCAACCGGGGGAGAGGGGAGACCCTTCATGTCCATAAACCAGCAGAGCTACGCCTATGGCGCGCAGAAGTCGAGCATCCGCGAGATCGCGGCGTACGGGGCGCGGCGCAAGGCGCAGATCGGCGCCCAGAACGTGTTTGACTTCTCGCTGGGCAACCCCTCCGTCCCCGCACCGGAGGAGGTCCGCGAGTCCATCCAGCGGAACCTCTCCCTCCCCCCGACCGAGCTCCATGGGTACACCCCCGCGGCGGGCTACCCGGCAACGCGCAAGGCGGTCGCGGACTCCCTCAACCGTCGCTTTAGCACGTCGTACGGGCCCGACGAGCTCTACATGACCTGCGGCGCCGCGGCGTCCATCAACATCGTCCTCAACGCGGTGGTCAACCCCGGGGACGAGGTCATCGTGATCTCCCCGTACTTTCCCGAGTACCGGGTGTGGATCGAGAGCGCGGGGGCGACCTGCGTCGAGGTGCCCGCCGACCCCACGACCTTTCAGATCGATCCCGACGCGATCGGAAGGGCGGTGGGCGAGAAGACCAAGGCCCTGATCGTCAACTCGCCCAACAACCCGGTGGGCTCGGTCTACTCGCGGCAGAACCTCAACGACCTCGCCGCCGTCCTGCGCGACCGCGAGGCGGCCCTGGGCACGAGCGTGTACCTGATCGCGGACGAGCCCTACCGCGAGATCACCTATGGCGCGGAGGTGCCCTGGGTCCCCGACGTGTACGACCGCACGCTGGTGTGCTACAGCTACTCAAAGTCGCTCAGCCTCCCCGGCGAGCGCATTGGCTGGGTCCTGGTGCCCACCACCAACCCGGACCACGACGAGCTTCTCCCCGCCGTCGCCGGCTCGGGTCGCAAGCTCGGCTTTGTGTGTGCGCCCTCGCTGTTCCAGCGCGTGGTCGCGGACTGCGTGGACGTGCCGAGCAACGTGGGGGCCTACGCCAGCAACCGGGAGGCGCTCACGAGCGGCCTCTCGAGGCTGGGCTACGAGTACATCGAGCCGCAGGGCGCCTTCTACCTGTGGGTCAAGGCGCTCGAGCCCGATGCCAACGCGTTCTTCCTCAAGGCACGCGAGCAGGAGCTTCTCCCCGTGCCCTCCGACAGCTTTGGCTGCACGGGATGGGTCCGCGTGGGGTACTGCGTGAGCCACGAGACCATCGTGGGCTCCATGCCCGCGTGGGAGCGCCTTGCGGGGGAGTACGCGCGCTAGGCGTGCCGTGCCGGCAAGGTGCGACAATGGCTTCTGGCCTACCGTCTGACCTTTGGAGGGAGAGCGAACGTGCTCCGCAACGCCTGCGACATCCACACCCACACCATCTACTCCCGCCACGCCTACTCCACGATCGAGGAGAACGTGCGCGCCGCCGCCGAGCTGAGGCTCGAGCTGCTGGGATGCACGGAGCACTTCTCGTCGATGCTCCATCCCCCCGTCGCCACCGAGGACGGCCGACTTGCGTGTGACACGCGAGACTACCAGTACTTCTACAACTTTGGCTGCTGGCCGAGGGTGTGGCACGGCGTGAGGCTGCTCCATGGCTGCGAGGCGGACATCGTCGACCTCGAGGGCAACCTCTTTGGCCACGACGTCGTGGTCGACGAGGGCATCACGGGAGATGCCGAGTCGCCCGCAACGCTCAAGGACCGGGTGTTCTCGCGCTGCGACTACGTCATCGCCAGCGTGCACGGCAGGGACTTCGCGCGCGGGGCGGACCTGTCCGCCACCACCAAGATGTACCTCTCCGCGCTCCAGGACCCCAAGGTGCTGGTGCTGGGCCACCCGGTGCGCGGCAGGGTCCCCTTCGAGCACAGGGAGGTCGTGAGGGCGGCCAGGGACCTCCACAAGCTCATCGGGATCAACGCGCACAGCCTCGACGCCGTCATCGGGCGCAAGGACACCATCGACGGCTGCCAGGCGCTCGCCGAGCTGTGCGCCGAGGAGGGCTGCAAGATCGTGGTGAGCAGCGACGCCCACATCAGCTGCGGCGTGGGTGGGTTCGACCCCGCCCTCAGGATGCTCGAGCGCATCCACTTCCCCCAGGCGCTTATCGCCACGCGTGATGCCGAGAGCTTCCTGCGGGCGATGCGCGAGGGTGTTGGCACCACGATCGAGTAGCCTGGTCGCCTCGGGGCGGATGCCGTGATGCCAGGGGAGAGACGCCCCGACACCGGGGCGCCGAGCCTCTCCCCTAGATCGCGAGCGTGAGCTCCACGGGGCAGTGGTCGCTTCCGTAGACGTCGCTCAGGATGCGGGCGTCCCTGACCCTGTCCGCGATGCGGTCGCTCACCAGGAAGTAGTCGATGCGCCAGCCCGTGTTCCGCTCGCGAGAGCGCATGCGGTAGCTCCACCAGCTGTAGGCCCCCTCGAGGGTGGGGTGCAGGGCGCGGAAGGTGTCTGTGAGGCCGGAGTCGAGCAGCTTGGTGAAGCTCTCGCGCTCCTGGTCGCTGAAGCCGGCGTTCTCGTGGTTGGTGTCGGGGTTCTTGAGGTCGATCTCCTCGTGGGCGACGTTGAAGTCGCCGCAGGTCACCACGGGCTTGTCCTGCGAGAGCTCCGACAGGAAGTCGCGGAAGCGCTCGTCCCACACCATGCGCTCGTCCAGGCGCAGCAGTCCCTGCTTGGAGTTGGGCGTGTACACGTCCACAAACCACATGGAGGGGAACTCCAGCGCGCAGACGCGGCCCTCGTCGTCCGCGACCGGGGAGCCAATCTGGCGAATCACCTGCAGCGGCTCCTCGCGGCTGAAGACGGCGGTTCCCGAATAGCCCTTTCGCTCGGCGTAGCTCCACGTCTGCACGTAGCCGGGGAGGTCCAGGCTCACCTGGCCCTCCTGCAGCTTGGTCTCTTGTATCGCGAAGACGTCCGCGTCACACTGTCCAAAGATCTCGGTGAAGCTCGGCTCCTTCTTGAGCACGGCCCTGAGGCCGTTCACGTTCCACGAGACGAGGCGCAGCTCGCGTTCCTCTGCCATGTCGGTCCTTTCGCTCGGCGCAGTCCGAGGGGATTGTCGCATACGCCGCGGCAGTGGTCGGGCCTCACTGCGAGATCGTGATGTAGCCCTCGTCCTCCGCCTCGACCTCGCGAAGGACCTTGGGGTCGGGCTTGGGCCCCGCGTCGGGCGCCCCAAAGAGGAACTCCCTCCACCGCGGCAGCTCGCGCATGCCCTGTGCGTGGCCATGGTCGTACGCCTCGTGCAGCTTGCGGGTGTCGGTGGTCCCGCTCGTGAGTGGCATCTCGTCCGGATAGACGATGTAGGCCCTGCCCTCGCGCGCGAGCTCCTCCAGGCGGGTCAGCTCCACGTTGTAGCGCTCCCAGCGGGTCAGGAGGGCGTTTCTCACATAGGGGTTGCCCTTCGAGACTGCCAGCAGCATGCGCCTCTCGGCGCCCGTGGGTGGGAGCTTGCGGTAGCCTCGCGGCCTGGTCGCCACAAAGAAGAACCGCCTGTATCCCGCGTCCTCCGCAAGGTGGAGGGGGATTCCCGCGCCCTGTCCCAGGCCGCCGTCGTACATCACGTGCCCGTCGATCTGTATGGGCTTCATCATGCCGGGGAGGGTCGAGCTGGCGCGGACCGCGTGCATCATGGACTCCATGTCGGGCATGTCGTCCTTGGTGAACGTGACCGAGCGCCCCGTGTCGCTCTCAAACGACTGGACCGCAGCCTGCGCCGGGTTGGCGTGGAAGGTCTCCCAGTCAAAGGGCATGAAGCCGTCCTCCACGCATCCCTCGTACAGGTAATCGGCGTTGAAGTAGCGGTCGCCCCGCAGCATCGATCCCAGGCCGTTGATCTGGATGCCCTTGGGCCTCTCCCCCAGGAAGGCGAACCGAGTGCGCCAGAGGTCGCGCGAGAGGTAATCCACGGTGTGGCTGGCTCCGGCGCTGATGCCGCAGACAAAGTCGAAGTAGATGCCCTGCTCCAGGAGGACGCGGGCGAACCCCGCCGTGTAGGCGGCACGATAGCCGCCGCCCTCGAAGACGAGGGCGCAGTCGGTGACGTTGCTCGCAAGGGGCTGGGCCTTGGGTTGCTGGGTCATGTGCGCCGCACCTCCCGGTGATAGAGTTGGTCCAGGCAAGCCAGTGGAACGGGAGGCCATCATGGCGAAGACGATCACAGACCCCAGCGAGGCGGCCCAGGAGCTCAAGAGTCATGTCGAGCGCGCCAAGAGCGTCGTGTTCTTTGGAGGCGCTGGCGTTTCCACTGCCAGTGGTATTCCCGATTTCCGGAGTCCTAACGGGCTCTATCACCAGCGTGGCTACAAATATCCGCCCGAGACCATGCTGAGCCACAGCTTCTACGAGTCGCACATGGAGGAGTTCTACGACTTCTACCGCCACGTCATGTGCGTCCCCAACGCGCGGCCCAACCAGGCGCATCGCAAGCTCGCCGAGCTCGAGGCCGAGGGAAGGCTCACGGCGGTCATCACGCAGAACATCGACGGGCTGCACCAGGCGGCGGGCTCCAAGAACGTCATCGAGCTGCACGGCTCCACGCATCGCAACATATGCCGCCGTTGCGGCGAGGTGTACTCGCAGGAGTGGATCCTTGCGACCGACGGGATCCCCCACTGCGAGAAGTGCGGGGGCGTGGTGAAGCCCGACGTGGTGCTGTACGAGGAGGCGCTGGACCAGGGCAACATCAGCCGGGCCGTCCGCGCCATCGAGCGGTGCGACATGCTCATCATCGGCGGGACGTCGCTCGTTGTGTACCCCGCCGCTGGTCTCGTCCAGTACTTCCGCGGCAACGACCTCGTCATCTGCAACCTTGAGCCCACGCCGCAGGATGGCATGGCCGACCTCGTGTGCGCGTGCGACATCGCGAGGGCGTTCGAGTTCTGACGTCCCCTCGGGACGCCGGCCGAGCCCCTCTCCGGCAGTCCGATTGGCAGGGAACTCCCCAGGCGAGCGCTCATGTCGGGCTCCCGCCGCCAGGGTGGTCGCTCGCCCGGGCGTCATCCCAGGTGGGCTCCAGCCAACCCCTGGACCGTGGCGGCAAACCCCTGGCGTGAGCACTCACATCGGGAATCCCTTGCCATTGGACCCCGTCCCGGGCCCCGGATGGCAGCAAGCTCCCGACGTGAGTGCTCATTAGTGGCGTCTGCCGCCAGCGTTGGGGCGCCTGGGGCAGGCCCCGGCCCTCCCGCCTGCACCGATGTGGGGCGGCACCCCTCCCTTCGCCAGATGGGTGGGCCGCGAAAGTGCTCACATCGGGCTTCCGCCGCCATGGTTGTAAAACCGATGCGTCAGGAGTCGCTTTCGGCGGGGGAGAATGCCGTGGCGACGGGGCGGGCGCCGCTTCGCCCGATCGTGCGGTCGGGGGAAGCGAAGCGTCGTGCCTCTCCCCTTCACGGGCATCTTTCCTCCTAGTCCCTGTTCTCCGCGCGATCAGAGCGGGAACCGGAGCCACAAAGCGCGGTGCGCAGTGGTACCGCCCGCGCCCCCTTCGGCGGAGTCGTTGCCCGGGGCTGCCACACGCCCGGGGCGCCGCGTGGGTGCGCCGGCTCCCAAAGCGACTACAATTGTGAAGACTATCTCGGGGCGCCGCGAGCGCCCCGCTCACTTTGGGGGAGGCACGACCCATGCTTCGACAGGACTACTCCATCTGGCGCTGCGGACGGCACGAGATCTCGCTTGCCCGCCCGCGCGTGATGGGCATCCTCAACGTGACGCCTGACTCCTTCTCGGACGGGGGAGAGCACGATGACCCCAAGGTCGCGGTGGACTACGCCCTGCAGATGCTCGACCAGGGCGCGGACATCATCGACGTGGGTGGCGAGTCGACCCGTCCCGGCCACACGCCCGTCTCCCCCGAGGAGGAGGCAAAGCGCGTGGTCCCGGTCATCAGGGGAATCCTCCAGGCGGCGCCCTCCGCGATCGTCTCCATAGACACGCGCCACCCTGCGGTGGCCCACATGTGCGCTCGCATGGGGGTCTCGATCATCAACGACGTCTCGGGCTTCACGGACCCGGAGATGGTCCGCGTTGCCGCCGAGTCCAACTGCGGCTGCGTGGTCATGCACTGGAACAGGGGAGAGGGGCAGGCGACCAGGAAGTTCGTGCAGCTGGACAGCGCGCGGCCCGCCCGTGCGCCCCAGCGCAGCATCCCTACCAGCACCCGCCGCTTCACGCTGCCGGAGGAGGCGCCCATCATGCGCGACGTGATGGGCTTTCTCGGTGACCAGGCCCGCATCCTCATGCGTGCCGGCGTCAGCCATGACCGCATCTGCATCGACCCCGGCCCCGGCTTTGACAAGACCGCGGACCAGGACGTGGTCATCCAGCGTGCCACCCGCAAGCTCGTCTCGATGGGATATCCCGTGCTCACCGCCGTGTCGCGCAAGCGGTTCGTCGGCGCGGTCTCGGGCATCGCGGTCGCTGCAGACCGTGACCCCGCAACGATGGGAATCTGCCTGTCGGCGATTGAGTCGGGCGCCCGCATCCTGCGCGTTCACGACGTGGCCACCGCCTGCCAGGCAATCGACTCGTACTGGTCGGTTGCGAAGGCGGACCCGCGCCAGGGCTTCGTCTCCATCGGCTCCAACGTGGGGGATCGGCTCGAGAACCTCACCCAGGCGGTCCGCCTGATCAACCAGATTCCCCTCACCTGCGTGGTGCAGGTGAGCCACGCGTACGAGACCGAGCCCGCCTACGGCATCAAGACGTCGGTCGCCAATGCCGTGGTCGAGATCCGCAGCGAGCTTCATCCCATGGTCCTCCTGGACGACCTCATGGACGTGGAGCGCCAGCTCGGTCGCGAGCGCGATCCGGAGCAGGCGGGGCATGGCCCGCGGACCATAGACTGCGACCTGGTCTACGTCGAGGACGAGGAGCACGCCGGTCGCAAGCTCACCCTGCCCCACCCGCATCTGGGCGAGAGGGACTACGTCCTGGTCCCCATGGAGGACCTCATGCACGACCCGGTCAGGTTCCTCATGCACGCCGGGGTGCCCGTCTACGCGCCCGAGGAGCGCGTTGGTCACGTGGTGTCCGAGCTCGGCGTCCTCGACTGGCAGTAGGCGGTCGTGATGGGAGACGTGCAGCTGACGGTGCGGCCCGCGGTGCCCATGGGCTTCCTCGTGGCGGCACCCGCCATCGCCGCGATGGGCGTGGTCGACGCCGCGACGGCATCTGGTTCGGACGAGCTGGGAATCTACTGGCCCCACGACGTCGTGGTGGCTGCCGAGGGCACGCCCGTCTGCGCGGTGTCCGCTCGTGGCGGCTACGACGACCAGGGGGTCTTCGTGCGGATCGACCTCACGCCGGGTGACGGCGCATCGGCCCTGCCCGCGGATGCCGACCTCGAGGAGGCCGTCAGGGCCCGCTTTGACCGGTGGGAGAGGGACGTCTCCAGCGGCCGGTCGGCGGGGGGTGCATGGGCGTCGTTCCTCTCGGACTACTTTGACCGCGAGCCACGCCTGGGGAAGAGGGTCGAGGTCGTCTACCCAAACGGGCGCGTGGCGGCAACGGGCACGTTCGCCGGCTTGGACGTGTGGGGTCGGGCGACGGTCACCCTGGACTCCGGCAGGCAGCTGGAGTTCTCCCCCGAGCAGGCGGGGATTCGACTGGCATGAGCCGTCCGTCTCGCCCTCCTTGTCAGGGGCGGGCGGCGTTTTGGGTGGGAGGCGTGCGATGAGGATTGCCCTGCTTGAGCCGCTGGGGATTCCCAGCCAGATGGTGGAGGAGCTTGCCAGGCCGATTGCCGAGGCCGGGCACGAGTTTGTCTCGTATGACCAGAGGACGACCGACGTCACCGAGCTCACCCGACGCAGCTCCGGCGCGGACGTGGTGATGATCGCCAACACACCGTATCCCGCCGACGTGATTCGCTCGACCGAGTCGCTCAGGATGATCGCCGTCGCCTTCACCGGCATCGACCACGTTGGGCTCGACGCCTGCAGGGAGCGCGGCATCACCGTATGCAACTGCGCTGGCTACTCCGACACCAGCGTTGCCGAACTGACGCTGGGGCTTGCCATCGACGTCCTCCGCAAGGTCGTCCCCGGGGACGTCGCGGCGCGCACCGGCGGCACCTCTGCGGGGCTGATGGGCAGCGAGATCAGCGGCAAGACCGTGGGCGTGGTGGGGACCGGCCACATCGGCACCCAGGTCGGGCGCCTCTTCGGGGCATTTGGCGCCCGCGTGCTGGGCTATGCCCGCCACGAGAACCCCGAGGCCACCAGGGCGGGCATCGAGTTCGTGCCAAATCTGGACGACCTCCTTGCACGGAGCGATATCGTGACGCTCCACGTGCCCAGCGACGCGAGCACGCGTGGGATGATCGATGCCAGGGGGCTCGCGCTCATGCCCCGGGGGTCCGTCCTCATCAACTGCGCCCGTGGCGCGGTGGTGGACAACGAGGCCCTTGCGAGGGCGCTCGACCAGGGACACCTTGCCGGGGCCGGCGTGGACGTCTTCGACATGGAGCCGCCCCTGCCCGCGGACTACCCGCTCGCCCATGCGAGAAACGTTGTCCTCACGCCTCACGTGGGATTTCTCACCCAGGAGGCGATGCGGCGCCGGGCGAGGATTGAGTTTGACAACGTGACGTCGTGGCTCGAGGGCGAGCCGCGCAACGTCTGCAGCCTGTAGCCTCCCCGTCTACGCGCGGGCGGCGCGCTTCTCCGCGCGGTGCCTCCAGATGAGGTAGACGCCACGGATGGTGAGGTCTGGGTCCAGGGCGTCAAAGAGGTCCGTCGCCTTGGTGATCTCGTGCGAGAGGCCGCCCGTGCCCACGACGGTGCAGTCCGGCTCCCCAAGCTCGTCTCGGATCCTCCTCACGAGCCCCTCCGCCTGCGCCGCCGCGCCAATCACGATTCCCGACTGGACGGCGGACTCGGTCGTGTCGCCCAACGCATGCGCGGGGGCGACGAGGGGCACGCTCGCAAGGCGGGACGCACGGGAGAAGAGCGCCGACGCGGAGAGGAGCAGGCCCGGCATGATTGCGCCTCCCCTAAAGGAGCCGTCGGCATCCACGACGTCGATGTTCGTCGCCGTGCCAAAGTCGACCACGATGACCGGCGCCCCGTACGTCTCCCGCGCCGCCACCGCGTTGGCTATGCGGTCCGCCCCCACCTGGGTCGGGTCGGGCATGCTCACCCTGATGCCGCAGTCCCTGCTGGCGTCGACGAGAAGGACATCGTCCGCGTTGAGGATGTGCCGCATCATGTACAGCCACTCCTGGGTGAGGATGGGCACCACGCTGGCTATGGCAACGTCGGTGACGTCCGAGAGCCTGAGGCCAAACATCATGAAGTAGCCAAACAGGCGCTCGTGCAGCTCGTCGGCCGTGTCGGTCTTGTCGGTGGCCATGCGCCACTGGCGCGCAACCTGGCCCCCGCCGTCAAACAGCCCCAGGGTGGTCTGGGTGTTTCCGACGTCAATGGCAAGCAGCATCGCGTGACCTCCGGGTACGAGCCGACCCCCTCCGGGACGGCAGGGCAGGAAACCACAGTCTACCGCGTGCTGCCGTGGGGCAGGAGAGCGGACGGCCGCATTCGAGTGCACGTTCTCTTCACATCGCCCAGCGGTCGATTTGCTATACTCGCAAAGCTTGACTGTCTCGGCATGGGTCGAGACAACCCCTCGCCTGGTCGGAAACCAGGCCGATCGAAGGAGTCCCATATGAAGCAAGGCATCCATCCAGACTACGTGATGTGCACCGTCCGCTGCACCTGCGGCAACACCTGGGTCACCCGTTCCACCAAGAGCGAGATGACCATCGACCTCTGCGACAAGTGCCACCCGTTCTACACCGGCCAGCAGAAGCTCGTCGACACCGGCGGACGCGTCCAGCGCTTCTCCGACAAGTTTGGTGGCGCCGCCCAGGCCCAGCTCGCCAAGGCCAAGGCTGCCAAGGAGGCCAAGGCCAAGAAGGCCGCCGAGGAGGAGGCCGCCCGCAAGGCTGCCGCCGAGGCAAAGGCTGCCGCCAAGGCAAAGCGTGCCGCCGAGTACGCCAAGAAGGCCGAGGCCGAGGCTGCAAAGAAGGCAGCCGAGGAGGCCGCTGAGGCCGAGACCGCCGAGGCCACCGTTGCCGAGGCCGCTCCCGCCGAGGAGACCCCCGCGGGGTAGCGTCGCGGCGATTGCAACGCGCGCAATGGCGAGGGCCGTCCGGATTCGTCCGGGCGGCCCTCTTCCTGTTCCATGGCAGATGCCTGGGGGAGATGCACGTGGCCTCTCGGCAGTGAGCTACACCAGGGGCAGGCTCGCGTCGAGCCCGCTCGTTCCCATGGGGCCGGGCGTGACCGTTCCCTGGCCGTTGCGAAGCATCTCCTGCAGGCGTCCCTCCGCCTCCTGCGGCGTCTCGTAGCTGTAGGTGCAGTCGCATTCCGTTACGACGATGTCCGCCGCCTTGTTGCGGAGCGCGGTCCTGGCGAGCGCGTCGTAGCTACCGTCAGCCCGCGCCCGGCGCGCGACCTCCGACAGCTGCGCCGGCGGGACCCCGAGCAGCCGCGGCCACTCCCCCTCGCTCGCGGAGAGTCCCCTCTCCCGTGCGTAGGCGTCTAGGGCGGCCCCCTGGGTCGCCGCCTCGCGCGCCTGGCTGGCCAGGCTCCTCTCCAAGTCCTCCCGTGAGGTCCCGGTCTGCTCGCAGAACCCCTTCACCGTGAGTCCGCTCTGCGCCAGGTCCTGTTCGAGCCCTGCGCGCATGCCCTGGCGCATCTCGTCAACCACCTGCTCGGGGACCTCCTGCTGAAGTCGGGAGGCAAGCTCGGCAAGGCAGAGCGCCCCCTTCTGGCGATCTGCGTCGCGCATGTTGGACGCCAGGATGTCGTTCCTCACATCCGCGCGCAGCTCGTCGAGGCCTCGCACGCCAAAGGCATGACGCACCCAGTCGGTGTCCGAGAGCCGGGACTCGTCCGCCCCCGCCTGCTGCGCCATGGAGGAGAGTGCCAGGTCAACCTGGGCGTCCGTGACGCAGGGGACGCGTACCTTCACCTTCACGGGCTCGTAGCTCGAGAGCGTGTACAGGGGCTCCTCCACCGCCCTGCGCGCCCGCTCCATCGCAGAGCGGACGACGGCGTCGACCTCCTCCTCAGAAAGGGTGAGCCTGCTGCCTGCAAAGTGCTTTCCTGCGGCCATGGCCGCTCCTCTCCGTTCCCACGGGCGCATCCGCCCGACGTTTGGTCTTCCCTAGGGTAGCGCCAACCCACCCCCACTCCGCCGTCACCCCTACCGCGCCTCGGCGTGCGACTGATACAATCACGTGGTCGCACGAAAGGAACAGCCATGACTGCCCAGCGCATACCCTCCTCCACGGACGTCCTCGTCATAGGTGCCGGACCGGCGGGAATCTTCACCGCCCTCGGGCTCATCCGATCCCACTTCGCGGGCTCCATCACCATGGTGGAGAAGGGCCTTCCCATCGAGCGCCGGAGCTGTCCCAAGGAGCGCCTGGGCCATTGCGCGGACTGCAAGCCATGCCGCATCACCACGGGCTTCTCGGGCGCCGGCGCGTTCTCGGACGGAAAGCTCTCGCTGTCGTGCCATGTTGGGGGAGACCTGCCCGAGCTCATAGGGGAGGGGCTCGCACAGTCCACCATCGAGCGCGTCGACCAGATGTACCTCGACTTTGGGGCCGACCCGCACGTGGAGGGGCTGGGGCATCCAAGGGAGGTCGCGGACATCCGCCGCCGGGCCATCCAGGCGGGCCTCAAGCTCGTGGACTGCCCCATCCGCCACCTTGGGACCGAGCGGGCCCAGGAGATCTACGCCACCATCGAGCGCGCCCTCCTGGACGCGGGCGTCAACATCCTCTTCGAGCACGAGTGCGTGGAGGTGCTCGTCGAGGGCGGCGTGTGCCGCGGGGCCATGGTGCGCCCGACGGCAGGGGGTGACGCCGTCGCCATTCGCGCGGCGCAGACCGTGGTCGCCACCGGCCGCCGTGGGGCGAGCTGGTTTGACGACATGTGCGAGCGCCACGGGATCAGTCACTCTGCCGGCCCATGCGACCTGGGCGTTCGCGTCGAGGTCCGCAACGAGGTCATGGAGAACGTCAACAACGTCCTCTACGAGAGCAAGCTCGTGGGATACCCCAACCCCTTCCGCAACAAGGTGCGCACCTTCTGCCAGAACCCCGGCGGCTTCGTGAGCCAGGAGAACTACGACGGCGGCCTGGCCGTCGTGAACGGACACAGCTACAAGGAGCGCAAGAGCGACAACACCAACCTCGCGGTCTTGTGCACGTTCAACTTCCGCGAGCCCTTTGACCAGCCCATCCTCTACGCGCAGATGGTAGGGCGCCTGTGCAACATGCTCGGCGCGGGCCACATCCTGGTCCAGCGCTTTGGCGACATCCTGGACGGCAAGCGAACCTGGCCGCGCGAGCTCTCGCGCTCCAACCTCGTGCCCACCCTCCCCGACGCGGAGGCGGGCGACATCACCGCGGCCATCCCGTACCGGGCGATGATCGAGATCGTCAACTTCATCAAGGCCGTCGATCAGGTGGTCCCGGGCTTCGCCGCCGAGGAGACGCTCCTCTACGCGCCCGAGCTCAAGTTCTACAGCAACAAGGTCAGCATGGACGAGAACCTCGACACCAACGTTGCGGGACTCCACTGCCTGGGCGACTCGAGCGGCTGGACGCGCGGCCTCATGATGTCCAGCGTCATGGGCCTCCTCATGGGGGAGGGGTTGGCGTCACGGTAGGTCGGCCGTCTCTCGCGACTCGCTCACACGAGCCTTACAAAAGTTCGCGCTCGCGACTCCGCGTCCGTACGACTGTATTAAACTAATTAGTACAGTTAGAACGGATAAGTGGGGGAGGAGTGCATGATCCAGATAAGCTACCGAGACGCACGTCCCATCTACGAGCAGGTCAGGGACTCGTATCAGCAGCAGATTCTGGCGGGGGTCCTCTCTCCCGGGGACAAGCTTCCCAGCGTGAGGGAGCTCTCCTCCGCGCTTGCCATCAACCCAAACACCATCCAGAGGGCGTACCGAGAGCTGGAGCAGGGCGGATACATCTGCTCCGTGCGGGGGAAGGGCAGCTTCGTGGCAAACACCGCCCATGCGGCGGACGTGCGCCGGAAGGAGCTCCTCCAAAGGCTCGACGAGGTGGCGGGCGAGCTGATGGCCCTTGGCTGCACGGAAGAGGAGCTGCGGGAGAGGATCGGGGGAGGTGCCGACCGTGCGAGCGGCGATTGAGGTACGGAAGCTCCGCAAGGAGTTCGATGACGTGGCGGCGCTCGACTGCGTCAACCTCACGGTTCCCGAGGGGGCGGTCTACGGCCTGGTCGGACCAAACGGTGCGGGGAAGTCGACGCTCATGGGTCACCTCACTGGGGCCCTGCGTCCAACCGAGGGGACGGTGAGCGTCCTGGGCGAGCCGGTGTGGGAGAACCCCGCCATCAAGGCGCGCATCGGCAGCGTCCCCAGCGACCCGTTCTTCTTCTCGACGGAGAGCATTCGCGGGATGGCGCAGTTCTACTACGACGTCTTCCCCGGCTTCGACCTCGCGCGCTTCGAGGCCGTGGGCAAGAGCTTCGACCTCGACCGCAAGCGCCCTCTCCGCAAGTTCAGCAAGGGGATGAGGAAGCAGGCGGCGTTCTGGCTCACGCTCTCGCTCAAGCCCGACGTCCTGCTCCTCGACGAACCCATGGACGGCCTCGACCCGCTGGTGCGCAAGCGCATGTGGCGCCTCGTGCTGGACGACGTGGCGGAGCGCAACACGACCGTGCTCGTGAGCAGCCACAACCTGCGCGAGCTCGAGGGGATCTGCGACCATATGGGCATCCTGCGCCAGGGGACCATGCTCAGGGAGTACGACCTCACCCGCGCGAGCGACGGCCTGGTTAAGGTCCAGGTCGTGCTGCCCGAGGGCGCGGAGCTTCCGCGTGGCCTCTGGGTTGCCAACCGGGTTGCCAGCGGTCGCATGCAGACCCTGATAGTTCACGGCGACGTGGGGCATGTGCGCGAGGTCCTCTCGACGGTGCATCCCGTCTACATGGAGACCGTTCCCCTGTCCCTCGAGGAGCTCTTCCTCTACGAGTTGGGAGGTGCGGACGATGAGCTCAAGGACCTCGTCCTCTAGCATCGGCATCTTCAGGGACGCCTGCCTGAGGCGCGCCCATGTTGCATTGGCATACCTGGTCATCTGGCTGGTTCCGCTCCTCTCGCTGCTGTATCGCGGCAGGGCGATGGCAGACGGCGGCATGGAGGCGGGAGGTCAGCAGCTCCTTGCGCTCTCGTCCGTTCTCGGCGTGCTCCTCACCCTCGTCGCCTCCTACGCGGCGGTCCTGCGCAACCTCAACTTCGCCTTCGACCGCGTTGCCGCTCCCTTCTACGGCTCGCTTCCCGTCAGGCGCAGGCCGCTCTTCCACTCGCTGTTCCTGGCCTCGCTCGTGCCACTCATCCTGGCAAACCTCGTCCTCGCCCTGCTCCTCCTGGTGCTGGGCGGAATGGCGGGCATCGGTCCCATGGATGTGCTGGTGTGGTTTGCCGAGCAGGGGCTCATGTGCATCACGTTCTGTGGCATCGCGTCGCTTTGCATGGTGGTGTCTGGACGGGCGTCGGTCGCGACGATCCTGTTCTGCATGGTCAATGGATACGTTGTGGTGGTCCAATGGGGCGTCCAGCAGGTCGTCTCACTCTTGGCGCCGAGCGTCCACAACGGGTCGTCCCCGTCGCTCGCCTGGGCCTCCCCGGCGGTCTACCTCGTCAAGAGCCTGAGCGCCTTCCAGAACGGCAGGGTCCCATGGCTGGCGCTTGTGGCGTACGCCCTCGTGGGCGTTGCCTGTATGGTGGTTGCCGCGGAGCTGTCCGCGCGACGCGACCTCGAGAGGGCGGGGGACGCCTTCGCGTTCCGTCCCGTCCACGAGGTGGCGAGCGTCCTGTTTGCCCTTGCGGCCGGCCTGGGCGTGTCTCTGACCGTCCTCGCGCTGTTCGCCGACTCCGTCTCGGGGAATCCACTCGCGGTGGGGGCGGTGGTGGTCGCGAGCTGCGCGCTGGTGTTCTGCGTCGCAGAGGCTGGCGTGGGCGGCGGTGTCTCGGCGCTCCGGCGCAGGAAGGCCGGCCTCGTCGTTACGGTTGCAATCAGCGTGGCGTTTGCCGTGTGCTGTGCCACCGACGCGATGGGTGTGGTGAGGTACGTTCCCTCGGTGGACGACGTCAAGAGCGTGTCGGTTTCCAACCCCAACCTCACGTTCGAGTCACGTGAGGGCATCAGCCAGGTGGTGGGCCTTCACAAGTCCCTTGTCGCGGGTGGTGCCACCAACCTGGCGAACGGCTCGGCCACGGACGATTCAGCCGAGTACAACACGGTGGACATCACGTACACCCTCAAGGACGGCACCCTCATCAGCCGGGAGTACACGATCGACCTCTCGTCCAAGAGCCTGTCGGACACGGGCTCCACGGGAAGTGCCTTCAAGGCGTTCCTCCAGAGCGAGGCGGCAACCGATGCCACGTGCTCCATGCTCCAGCGCTCCCTGGTCAAGGATACGAGCGCCACGGACGTGAGCCTTGACTACTGCCCATCGCCAGACGCGACCACCTGGCACAGCGAGTCCATCGCCGGAACGGACTACAAGGCACTCGAGGCGGTTCTCGAGCAGGACGTCAGGGCGCATGGGGCGTATGCCGCCTCGTACATGCAGGGGACGTACGACACGGCGCTCGCGGCGTCCCTCTCGGTGGGGGCGGTGGCACCCGGGTCCAACGACTACCAGGTCCTCACCTTCACCCTGAGCGAGAGGTACACGCCCAAGACCGTCGAGTGGCTCAAGCAGCACTGCCAGGTCTCGTTCATCAAGGCAAGCGAGGCGAGCTAGTCGGGCCCAGGCGGGCGTCGTGCGGGCGGCATGCGGTGTTGCTTCCGTGTGCCGCCCGTGCCGTGCGCGGCCGCAACCCCGCCGCCTGACTACGAATACCCCCTTGGTGGTAGACTTTCCCATGCTGAACACCTATGCCGCGTCACCGCACAGCGCCGCGGCCGCATCAAGGAGACCCACATGCGAGACAAGCTCGAGAAGCTCATCGCGGCGTACGAGGAGCTTGAGAAGAAGATGCTGGACCCGTCCGTCGTGTCGGATCCCAAGGAATACGCCAGGATCGCAAAGGAGCATGCCAACCAGGCCGACCTCGTCGCCAAGGCGCGGGAGTACGTCCAGGCGCTCGACGACATCGATGCCGCCAAGGAGATGATGCACGAGACCTCCGATCCCGAGGAGAAGGAGATGCTCCAGGAGGACATCTCCTCCAACGAGGAGAAGCTCCCCTCGCTCGAGGACGAGATCAAGATTATGCTCATTCCTGGCGACCCCAACGACGAGAAGAACACCATCGTCGAGATCCGTGCCGGCGTCGGCGGCGACGAGGCGGCCATCTTCGCGGGCGACCTCTATGCCATGTACGAGCGCTTTGCCCAGACGCGCGGCTGGAAGACCGAGGTCCTCTCCAGCAGCCCCGGCGAGGCGGGTGGCTTCAAGACGATCGAGTTCAAGGTCACGGGTGACAAGGTCTACTCGGTCATGAAGTACGAGAGCGGCGTGCACCGCGTGCAGCGCATCCCCAAGACCGAGAGCCAGGGTCGCATCCAGACCTCCACGGCGACGGTGGCGGTGCTTCCCGAGGCGGAGGACATCGACATCAAGATCAACCCAGAGGACCTGCGGATCGACACCTACTGCTCCTCGGGCCCCGGAGGCCAGGGCGTCAACACCACCTACTCGGCGGTGCGCATCACTCACCTGCCCACCAACACGGTGGTCCAGTCGCAGGACCAGCGCTCCCAGATACAGAACCGCGCGGTCTGCATGGAGATGCTGCGCGCGAGGCTCTACCAGATGGAGCTGGAGAGGCAGCAGGCGGAGCAGGGAGCCGAGCGCATGAGCCAGATTGGCCACGGCAACCGCTCCGAGAAGATTCGCACCTACAACCAGCCCCAGGACCGCGTGACCGACCACCGCATCGGCTTCAACTCCACGTACAACGGCGTCCTGCTGGGAGACCAGCTGGGCTCCGTCATCGAGGCCCTTGCCGCGGCCGACAGGGCCGAGAAGCTCGCGGAAACCGTGTGAGGCTAGGCGACGATGCCGTCGCGGCGTCGGCCCTGGGCCGGCGCCGCTTTTTCATGGCTTTAGCCTGTGTCGCGCCACGCGCGACACAGAGAACCACCCGCTC
>CAJMNO010000002.1 GCA_905214865.1 uncultured bacterium
CCCTACGACAGACCTACTGCAGCCCCTCCTGCACTAGCTTTGGCAATCAAGGCGCGAGTGCAAGATGCATGGTGTTGGGGGTATCGGGCTCGGTGGCCTTGGGCGTCACGTATAATCCTAGGGATTATGCCTGAACGTCGAAGGGGTACGCTTGATTGCTCTTGCGGACAAGATCAGCAAGTCCTTTGGCGGCCGTGTCCTGTACGCGGCCGCAACTCTGCAGCTGAACGCCGGCGAGCGCTGGGGCCTGGTGGGGCCCAACGGTGCCGGCAAGACGACCCTGCTCAAGATCATCATGGGGCAGGAGTCCCCCGACGAGGGAACCGTGAGCTTTGCCAAGGACACGACCGTCGGATACCTTGAGCAGGAGACCAAGCTCGAGGGCGGCAAGTCCGCGCTGCAGGAGGTCGTTGACTCCGCGCACGAGATCAAGGACCTCGAGGCACGCATAAAGGAGATGGAGCAGCGCATAAGCTCGTCTCAGCCAGGTCCCGAGCAGGACGCCCTCCTCGCCAGCTACGGCAGCGCGCAGGACCGCTTCGAGCGCCTGGGCGGCTACGAGCTGGAGGCCCGCGCGCGGCAGATCCTCTCGGGCCTGGGCTTTCCCGTGGAGGACTTCGACAAGCCAGCGGAGGAGTTCTCGGGCGGCTGGCAGATGCGCATCTCCCTCTCCAAGCTCCTGCTGCGCCACCCCGACCTGCTGCTCCTGGACGAGCCGACCAACCACCTGGACCTCGAGAGCGTGAAGTGGCTGGAGCAGTTCCTCTCGTCGTACGACGGGGCGGTGCTGCTGGTCTCGCACGACCGCTCGTTCATGGACTCCTGCGTGAGCCACATCGCCGCGCTGGAGAACAAGCGCCTGGTCACCTACGTGGGCAACTACTCCAGCTACCTGCACCAGCGCGAGGACAACCTGGAGCAGCTCCGCGCCAAGCGCGAGGCCCAGGAGCGCGACATCCAGCACCTGGAGGTTTTCATCGAGCGCTTTAGGTACAAGCCGACCAAGGCGCGCCAGGTGCAGGAGCGCATCAAGATGCTCGAGAAGGTCAAGTCCGAGCTGGTGGTGCTGCCCGAGTCGTCCAAGAAAGTGCACTTCAAGTTCCCCGAGCCGCCCCGCACGGGCGACATGGTCGTGAGCGTGGACGACGTGTCCAAGCACTACGAGGACAACGACGTGTACGACCACGTGAGCCTCAAGCTCTACCGCGGCGACCACGCCGTGCTCGTGGGCCCCAACGGCGCCGGCAAGTCCACGCTGATGAAGCTGATCAACGGGCACGAGCGCCCCACGAGCGGCCGCATCGAGCTGGGGCAGAACGTGACACAGGCCTACTACGCCCAGCACCAGCTCGAGACCCTGCACGAGGGCAACACCGTGCTGCAGGAGATGGACGCAGCCGCCCCCGGCTGGACCACCTCCGAGGAGCGCAGGCTCCTGGGCGCCTTCCTGTTCCACGGGGACGACGTGGACAAGCGCGTGGGCGTGCTCTCCGGCGGCGAGAAGGCCCGCTTGGCCCTGGCCCGCATGCTCGTTGCGCCCGACCCGCTGCTGTGCCTGGACGAGCCGACCAACCACCTGGACATCGACTCGGTCGACGTGCTGGAGCAGGCCCTGGTGACGTTCCCGGGCACGATCATCCTGATCTCGCACGACGAGCACCTGGTGAGGGCCGTGGCCAACAAGGTCATCGACGTGCGCGACCACAAGGTCACCGTGTACGACGGCGACTACGACTACTACCTGTATAAGCGCGCCGAGCTCGAGGCGAGGGAGCAGGGCGGTGACGCCGCTGCCGCCGCCAAGTCCAGCGCACCGCAGGCGGACGACTCCCGCTCCCAGGGCCGCAACGTCAAGACCAAGGAGCAGCGCCGTGCCGAGGCCCAGGCGCGCAACGCCGCCAACCGGGCCCTGAAGGAGGAGCGCAAGAGGCTCCGCCAGGTGGAGGCGGCCCTGAAGCCCGCGCAGAAGCGCTACGACGAGCTGGTGGGCATGATGGCGGACGAGGAGCTGTACAACGACGCCGACAGGTTCGACAAGTGCATGAGGGAGTACAACGCCCTGGCGAAGAAGATCCCCTCTCTGGAGGAGGAGTGGCTCGAGCTCAGCACCCGGATCGAGGAGGGTGCCGATGCCTAGGTTCAGGCAGGACGACACCGACGGCGACCTGGACAAGACGGTACTTGCGAGTGGGGCGGGGGCGCACGTCGCAGACCCCGCCACCAGGCGCATGCAGCAGCGGCCTCGCCAGCAGGCGGGCGCCGCCTACGGCCAGGACCCGTACCTGCCTCAGGCCAACCAGACCTACGGGCAGGACCCGTACTACCGCCCGCAGGCAAGCCCTGCGTATGGCCAGGACCCGTACCAGCCGTACGGCGCCACGTCACGGCCGCAGTACCAGCAGCGCCAGGCCGTTCCCAGCCCGCCCCAGGCAGACCCGTACCTTGGTGAGAGGAACGAGCGCCGCTCCCGCAAGCCGTCCACGGGCCATGGCGGAGGGGCGGTCCCCGTGCTCCTCTCCGTGCTGTCCGTCCTGTGCAGGATAGCGGCGATAGCGCTCGCGCTCCTCTCCGTTGCCAACGCCTTCGTGCTGGGGTCGCTGCGCATCAGGCTCGTGGCCATCACGGCCATGGTGTCATCGTGGCTCCCCCCGGCGCTCTCGGGTGCCTTCGTGTTCGAGACGCCCTTTGGCGGCGTCCTGCGCGGCGACTTCATGGTCGCCGCCGTGGTGCTGTTCGTGATCGACTGGGCGCTGGCCAAGGCCGCGCACTCCCTGAGGAGGTAGGGATGCTCTCCCTCTCGCTGTCGCGCATCCTGGGGTCGCTCGCCTCGGTCGCCCTGGTCATGGTCGCCGTGATCCCCCACGAGGTGGCGCATGGCTGGGTGGCCTGGAAGCTCGGGGACCCCACCGCCAAGGAGGCCGGGCGCCTGTCGCTCAACCCGCTCAAGCACCTGGACCCGTTTGGCTCCGTCGTGCTGCCGCTGCTGATGTCGCTCCTGGGCGGGCCGGTCTTCGCCTACGCCAAGCCGGTGCCGTACAACCCGTACCGCCTGCGCGACGAGCGCCGGGACGAGGTCCTGGTCGCCCTTGCGGGCCCGGCCTGCAACCTGCTGGAGGCGCTCGTCTCCGCCATCCTGTTCCGCGCCCTCTTCACGCAGTGGAATGGCGCGCAGGACGCCCTGTACTGGGTGCTCGTGGCGCTGTCGCAGTTCACCTACCTCAACTGCGGGCTGGCGTTCTTCAACCTGATCCCGCTGCCGCCGCTCGACGGCTCCAAGGTCATCTCCCCGCTCCTCTCCGCCCAGGGGCGCGAGCGCTACCGCATGATGCAGGCCTACTCCATGCCCGTGCTGATCATCCTGCTGTACGTGCTTCCCTCGCTCGCGAGCATCGACCCCGTGAGCTGGTACCTGGACGCGACCGCATATGGGTTGGGTGGTCTTCTCCTTGGCGCGTAGCGGCTCATACAAGGTCAGGACGCAGGCGTACAGCGGCCCCTTCGACCTCCTGCTGCAGCTGGTAAGCCGGCAGAAGGTCGACATCGGCTCCATCTCCATAGCCGAGGTGGCCGACCAGTACATCGACGAGGTCGATGCCATGGGGGAGCTGGACCTGGACGTGGCCAGCGACTTCCTCCTGGTGGCATCGACGCTGCTCGAGATCAAGGCGGCCTCCCTCGTCCCCGAGCACCCCGTTTCGAGGGCCCGCGACGACGAGGAGGACGAGGACGACGACCTCTCGGGCCTCTCGCCCGACGAGGCGCGCGAGGTGCTGGTGGCCAGGCTGGTGGCGTACAAGCAGTTCAGGAACGCCGCCGCTGCCCTGGGCAGCAGGCTCGAGGCCGAGGGCCGCATGGTCCCGCGCACGGCGGGGCCCGACCCGGAGTTCCTGGGCCTGATGCCCGACTACCTCAAGGGGATCACGCTGCGCTCGCTTGCGGTGATCTGCGCGGACCTGGACAGCAGGCGCCAGGGGTTCCTGCTGGAGGCCGAGCACGTGGCGCCCAAACGGCTCCCGATCGCCCTCACCGTGGCCTCGGTGGACCGCGTCACGCGCGCGCATCCCCTGACCACGTTCAGCGAGCTGCTGGACGGGGACGAGCGGGCCGAGACCCTCGTGGCGACCTTCCTCGCCATACTGGAGCTGTGCAAGCGCGGGATGGTCACGCTCTCGCAGGCGAGGGTGTTCGGCGAGATCGAGGTCGCCCGCGTGGAGGGCGCCCCGCCGTTCGAGCTGGACAACTCCGACCTCACGAGCATTGAGGAGGACTCCTGATGCAGGATCTAGAGAACCTTGGCCCCGACTCCACCAAGGGGGCCCTGGAGGCCCTCCTCCTGGTCTCGTCCGACCCCGTCCCCGCCACGGACCTGGCGGGCATCCTGGGCATAGCCCCGGGCGAGGCGGCGTCGCTTTTGGCGGAGCTCTCCGCCGAGTACGCGGACGCCAACCGCGGCTTTCAGCTGAGGGAGGTCGCCGGAGGCTGGAGGCTGTTCACGCACCCCGCCCACCATGATGCGGTGGAGAGGTACGTGCTGTCCTGGGACACCCGGCACCTCTCGCAGGCGGCGCTGGAGACCCTTGCGGTCATCGCCTACCACCAGCCGGTCACGCGCGAGGGCGTGAAGGCCGTGCGTGGCGTCAACTCCGACGGCGTGATCTCGTCCCTCCGCGAGAAGGGCCTGGTGCGCGAGGTCGGGCGCGAGGGCGACAGGAGCCGCGCCGCCCTCTACGGCACCACGCGCCGCTTTTTGGAGGAGTTCGGCCTCAAGTCGCTCCGCGACCTGCCGCCCCTGGAGGACTTCGCGCCCGACGAGGAGTCGCGCCAGTTCATACGCGAGCGCCTCTCGGGCCGTGCCGTCTCGTCCACCCTGGAGGAGGCCTCCGAGGACATGGAGGACGAGCGCGAGCTGCTGGGCGACGACTTCGGCGGGGACGAGGGCGACGAAGGCGGCCAGCAGGCTGCCGAGGCCGCGCAGGACGGGCCGGCACAGCCGGTGGACGCGGGCGAGACGAGCGGGGGTGACGGCGAGTGAGCGACGCGGACGGCATCCACTACACCATGCGGCTGCAGCGGTTCCTCGCGCGCGCGGGCGTCGCGAGCCGCCGCAAGTCAGAGGACCTGATGACCGCCGGTCGCGTGAGGGTCAACGGCGAAGTGGTGACCGAGCTGGGGAGCAAGGTCACCCCCGACCTCGACGTGGTGGAGGTCGACGGCAGGAGGGTCCGCCTTGAGGACGGGCACGCCTACATCATGCTCTACAAGCCGGCGGGTTACCTCACCACCATGAGCGACCCGGAGGGCCGGCCCTGCGTGGCCTCGCTCGTGCCCACCGACCGCTACCCAGGACTGTTCCCCGTGGGCAGGCTCGACGGCGACACGACAGGCCTGCTGCTGTTCACCACCAACGGGGACGTGGCAAACGGCATGCTCCATCCCTCGCGTCACGTGTGGAAGCACTACGTGGCCCTGGTCAGGGGCGTCCCCACGCAGCAGGAGCTGGGGCGGCTGCGGAGTGGCATCTACCTGCGCGGCGGCAGCGCGCAGCCCGCCAAGGCCAAGGTCCTCTCGCCCCGTGACCCCGCCGCCGTACCCGTGATCCCCGAGGGGCTCCCCATGGGGATGTCGGTCGTGGGCCTGCGCATCCACGAGGGCCGCAAGCACCAGGTCAAGCGCATGCTCAAGGCCGTGGGCCACGAGGTCGTGCGCCTGCACCGCGACGAGTTTGGCCCGCTGGAGCTGACGGGGCTCCTGCCCGGGCAGTGGAGGCCGCTCACCCCCGCGGAGGTCCGCTCCGTGGAGACGCTCGCGACGGGGGAGAGGGGAGACGACCGTGCGTAGGCAGAGGATCCTGGTCACCCGGCATCCGGAGACCAGGGCAAACATCGCAGGCACGCTCTCGGGGCGCAGCGACGTGGACCTGTCGGCTGAGGGCGAGGACCAGATGTACCGCGCCATCCGCGCCATCGTGGCGTGGCGGCCCGACCGCATCTGGACGTCGCCCCTCTCGCGGTGCCAGTCCATCGCACGCGAGGCGGCCAACGCCCTGGGCATCCCCTGCGAGGTCAACCCCAACCTGGCCGAGATCGAGTTTGGCCGGGCGCAGGGGCTCACGCTGGCCCAGGTGAGGGAGCTGGGCTACGACTTCCCCTGGCAGTTGGACGACGAGGGCAGGTCGCACCCCATCCAGGGGGGCGAGAGCTTCGAGCACCTGTACGCGCGGGCGGGAGCCCTGCTGGACCAGCTGAGGCCGCTCGAGGGCCGCACCTCGTGCGTCACGCACGGCGGCTTCACCAGGGCTCTCCTGGGCAGGATGCTCAACGTCCCCCTCGACACCTTCTGGAACGTGCGCATCCCCAACGTGAGCTCGCAGGTCGTCACCTGCGACGACGGTACGTTTCGGCTGGCCTCGCTGGGGCTCGCCCCCGAGGAGGTCGTCCGCAGGTCCGAGAACCCCGCCCTGCTGGGCAGGGACACCACCGAGAGGCTTTCTGGGAGTGATGACGAGTGATAGTAGCCATCGACGGGCCGGCGGGCTCGGGCAAGTCCACGGTTGCGCGCGCGGTCGCCAAGAGGTGCGGCCTCACGTACCTGGACACGGGCGCGATGTACCGCACCGTGGCGCTGAGGTGCCTGCAGCGCTCGGTCGACCTCTCCGACGCCGAGGCGGTCGCAGCGGTCGCGCGGGGCTGCGACATCTCGTTCGGCCTTGCCGAGGACGGCTCCCAGACGGTGAGCGAGGCGGGGGAGGACGTCACCTCCGCCATCAGGACCGCCGAGGTCGACCACAACGTCTCGGCCGCCGCGGCCGTGCCCGCCGTGCGCGAGGCCATGGTCGCCCGCCAGCGCGAGCTCGGCAGCGCCGGCAACGTGGTGGCAGAGGGGCGCGACATCGGCACGGTCGTGTTCCCCAACGCGGAGGTCAAGGTGTTCCTCACCGCCGACCCCAAGGCGCGTGCGCACCGCCGTGCCGTGCAGCGGGGAGGCGAGGCCGCGGGCGCCGACAGCGCCGAGGAGCAGAGGATCCTCGACGACCTGGTGAGGCGCGACCGCATCGACTCCACCAGGGAGGACTCCCCGCTCAGGCCCGCCGAGGGCAGCGTGAAGATGGACTCGTCCTCCATGACCGTCGAGGAGGAGGTCCAGAGGATCGTCTCGCTCATGGTCGCCGCAGGGTGGCGTGGCAAGGGCGCCGACGCGGCGGACGGGGGAGAGGGGCCTGGCCACGAGGTCGCGGCGGATCCCGCCGGCGCCACGGGTGTCTCCAACGGGACGGCAGGTCCCGAGCCCGTGGCGGACGTCACTGATGGGGCAACTCCCAAGGAAGGCGCTGCCGAGGCGAAGGCTGACGCCAGGGCCGGGAAGCCCGGGGCGCCAGAGGGTGGGGCAACCGTCGAGGGCGCAACGCGCGTCTCCCCCAAGCCAGCCGCCGCGCCCGAGCCCCCCGCCCGCAAGCGCGACCGCATGCGCGCCTTTGCCGGCAACTCGTTTGACGACTACTTCGACCACGACATGAGGGACTTCCCCGCCCCCGGCCGCGCGATGCTCCGCTTTGTCGCCGCCGTGGTGGGCGGCGTGACCAAGGTGCTGTGGCCGTGGACCATCGAGGACGCCGACAAGCTCTGGGGGGACCATCGCGGGCGCGTGATCGTTATGAACCACACCTCCATGCTCGACCCCGTCTGCGTGATCGTGAGCACCCTGTTCCACGGGCAGCGCGTGAGGTGCGTGTACAAGAGCGAGTTCGACTCCGCAAGGATCGTGACCTGGCTGTTCAGCCGCGCCGGCGCCATCCCCGTGGTCAGGGGCACCGCCGACGTCAAGGCCGTGCGCAGGGCCGAGCGCGCCCTCAAGCGCGGCGAGATGGTGCTGGTGTTCCCCGAGGGCACGCGCGTGAAGTCGGACGACCAGGAGGTCACCATCCACGGCGGGTTCGCCCTGATGGCGCAGCTCGCCAAGGCGCCCGTGCAGCCCATGGCCATCGTGGGCGCGCGGGACATCACGCCCAGGGGGTCGCACGCCAAGCGGTTTGGCAGGGTGTACCTCAAGGTCGGCGACTGCATCACCTTCGACGAGCTGGGCGTGAAGGGCAAGAAGGCGCGCAACGCAAAGATGGAGGAGGTCGCCATGGGGCGCGTGTACCAGCTTCGCGACGAGCTCCGCCGCGAGCATCCCGGAAAGATGTAGGAGGCTGCCATGAGGGTCGAGGTCGCAAGCCAGGCGGGGGCCTGCTACGGCGTGGAGCGCGCGCTGCGGCTGGTCAGGGACTCCGTCCAGACGGAGCGGGGCCAGGTGCACACGCTCGGGCCGCTCATCCACAACCCCCAGGTGGTCGAGGAGCTGGCGGAGGCGGGCGTCTCCCCCGTGTCGTCGCCCGAGGACGTCGATGGCGGCACCCTGGTGCTGCGGACGCATGGCGTCACCCCGCAAGAGGAGCGCAGCGCCAGCGAGCACGCCGACCGCGTGATCAACGCCACCTGCCCGTTCGTGCTGCGAGCCCACCAGAGCGCCCGCGCCCTGTACGACCAGGGCTACCAGGTCATCATCGTGGGCGAGAAGGGCCACCCCGAGGTCATGGGGACCCTGGGCAACGCCCCCGGCGCCGTGGTGGTCCAGGGCGCCTCCGAGCTCGACGGCATCAAGGTCGGCAGGCGGGTGGGCATCGTGGTCCAGACCACGCAGGCCAGGGACAACCTGAGGGCGATCGTCTCGGCCCTGATCGGCAGGTGCGAGGAGCTCAGGCTGTGCGACACCATCTGCGAGGCCACCTCCAGCAGGCAGGGCGCGGCGGCGGAGCTCTCGTCCCGCGCCGACGTGATGGTCGTGATCGGTGGCAGGAACTCGGCCAACACCACGCGCCTGGCAAAGATCTGCTCGGCCCGGTGCCCGCGCACGCACCACATCGAGTCAGCCTCCGAGCTGCAGGCGGGGTGGTTCGACGGGGCCAACCTGGTGGGCATCACCGCCGGCGCGTCCACGCCGCAGGAGCAGATCGACGCGGTCCGCTCCGCCGTCGAGGGCATGGGCGGCGCGCGATGAGGGCCAGCCAGCAGGGCAGGGCCGACTACGCCTCCACGCGCCCCCAGGCCACGGGCGCCGTGGTGGCGAGCGTCGAGGAGGGCAGTCCCGCCTGGGAGGCGGGCATCGAGTCCGGCATGCGCGTGGAGACGGTCAACGGCAAGCCGCTCCGCGACATCATCGACTGGCGGTGGGAGGCCTCCGACGCCACCTGCCAGCTGAGCGTGTTCACGCCCGACGACGGCCTCACCTATCCCTGCACGCTGGAGCGCGAGGCGGGGCAGGACTGGGGCATCGAGTTCGAGGACGTGCTGTTCGACGGCATCCGAACCTGCGTCAACGCCTGCCAGTTCTGCTTCATGCGCATGCTGCCCGACGACGCCCGCGCCTCCCTCAGCCTGCGCGACGACGACTACCGGCTCTCGTTCCTCCAGGGCAACTTCGTGACCCTCACCAACGTGACGGACGACGACCTGGCCCGCATCATCGAGTGCCGGCTGGAGCCCATGAACGTCTCGCTCCATGCCGTGTCGCCCGACGTCAGGCGGTCGCTCATCGGCCCGCATGCCCAGCGTGGCCTCGACGTGCTGCAGGCGCTCTGCGACGCCGGGCTCGAGGTCCACGGGCAGATCGTGCTCTGCGCCGGGATCAACGACGGCGAGGAGCTCCACCGCACGCTCGACTGGGTGGAGGAGAGGGACAACATCACGTCTTTGGCGCTCGTCCCCATGGGTTACACCAAGTACTCGCGGAACTTCTCCCACTCGTTCTCGGAGGACGTGGAGGCGTCCCGCGAGGTCGTCCGGCTCATCGAGCCCTACCAGCGCCGTGCCCGGGAGCGGCTGGGGCGCACGAGGTTCCAGCTCTCGGACGAGTTTTACCTCGACGCCCAGCTGCCCGTGCCGGAGTCCGAGACCTACGACGGCTACCCGCAGTTCTACGACGGCATCGGGATGCTCAGGAGCTTTCTGGACGAGGCCCGTGACATCTGTCAGGACCACGCGGAGGAGCTCGACGGCATCGTGGGCGGGCTCCGCTCGCGTGGGCTGCGTGCGCTCGCGGTGTGCGGCGAGGCGGCCGAGGGCGTGATCCGGGGCTTCTGCGCGGCGTGGTCGCAGGGGTTGGTCTCCGCCTTCGCCATCCACAACGACTACTACGGCGGCGACGTCAACGTGACGGGCCTCATCGTGTCGGTGGACCTGCTGGCGCAGCTCCCGCAGGACCTCTCCGGGACGATCGTGCTTCTCCCCGAGGTCATGTTCAACTTTGACAAGGTCACGCTCGACGGGGGCTCGCAGGGGCAGATCCTCGACGAGATCGACCGCCGCGGCGGCAGGGCGGTCGTGTGCCAGACCACCCCCTCCGCCATGGTCGAGGCACTCCGCGCCCATCTGGGCTTGCGCTGATCTCGGGGAGCTGGGACATGTGCCCGCAAGAGAACGGTACCGCTCGCAATCGCCACGGCGTGCCGTATGTGATCCACCACAACGACCCGCTTCAGACGTCCTACGAGCAGGACATCCTCCAGAGCCGGGACGACATCGTGGGGCATTACCGGATGTCCGAGTGAGCAAGAGAGCGCTGACAGACGGCCTCGTAGCGCCGCGGGCCTCATTATTGAATGGGGTCGGCGCTTCGTCTTTGAACGCAGGGCACTCCTTCTCGACGACAAGAGCAAAATCTGAGAAATGGCGGAGATCGTTGTGGGGTGGGATTGCCAACTGCGATTGAGAGGCTGCTCCAACATTGACTGCGACGCATCGTGCTTAATCGCCCTAGCCCTCATGTGAGTTGGGGGAGAGAGAAACAGCATGAGGCCTAGCATCGCTAAGCATCCAGGGGCGGAATCCACAAGAGGCCGGGATACGTTAAGCAGCCACGGATTTCCCCTCTCCGCAACGCCATTTCCCGCCGGGTGTCGCACGCATAACCATCCTCTCTCTTGCCCATTGAGGATCAACAGATGAGTTAATGCACGAGTCTGCATGGCTGACCCCCATCTCTTTCAACCCTGAGACAAGTCGCTGCCCTCTCCACGCCCGTCTCGCCCAAGTGCGTCACGACCTTCTCCTGCGCCGCTGGCACGGGGTGTCCAACCTTTGGTTGGAGCGGGGGCAAAACAGACCACAAGAAAATATATGGTTATAGAAGGGTAGGAATTGCTCGGCCCGTGGTCGCGATACGGTCGCATGCTAGACTTCACGGGATGGAACCAGAGCAAGGAGAGACATGCCCAAGCCAATCGTGGCGGTCGTAGGCCGCCCCAACGTAGGAAAGTCCACCCTGGTCAACCGCATCGCCGTGAGCAGGGATGCCATCGTCCACGAGTCGCGCGGCGTCACCAGGGACCGCTCGTACCACGAGGCCGACTGGAACGGCCGCGACTTCGTGCTGATCGACACCGGTGGCATCGAGTCCGTCAAGAGCAAGGACGTCTTTGCCCCCAGGATCCGCGAGCAGGCGCTCGCCGCCTGCGAGGAGGCGGACGTCATCGTCTTCGTCGTGGACGGCTCGGTGGGCGTCACGGACGAGGACGAGGAGGTCGCCCGCGTGGTCAGGCGCTCCGACAAGCCCGTGATCCTGGTGGTCAACAAGATCGACAACCCATCGAGCGAGGACGAGGCGTGGCCGTTCTACTCCCTTGGCGTGGGAGAGCCGCACACCATCTCGGCAAACCACGGCTACGGAACGGGCGACCTGCTTGACGAGGTTGTGGCCAACTTCCCGCCCGAGGGCGAGGAGCCCGAGGAGGACGACGGCTACCTGGGCGTGGCGATCATCGGGCGTCCCAACGTGGGCAAGTCCTCGCTCGCCAACCGCCTTGCCAAGCGCAACCGCTCGATCGTCTCGGACGTGGCGGGCACCACGCGCGACGCCGTGGACACCCTCATCGAGTGGAAGGGCAACCGCATCAGGCTCGTCGACACCGCGGGCATGCGCAAGAAGTCCCAGGTGCACGAGGACGTGGAGTACTACAGCCTGGTGCGCGGGCTCCAGGCGATGGACCGCGCGGAGGTGTGCATCCTCGTGGTGGATGCCTCGGTGGGCGTGACCGAGCAGGACCAGAAGCTGCTGGGCATGGCCGTGGACCGCGGCTGCGCCGTGGTGATGGCCCTCAACAAGTGGGACCTGATCGACACCCAGGAGAAGCGCGACCGCGTGATGGAGTCGCTCGACATGAGGATGGGCTACGCGCCCTGGGTGCCCTTCGTCAACATCTCGGCCCTGACGGGGCGCGCCGTCGACAAGATCCTCGCCGCAACGCTCGCCGCGGCGGAGGCGCACCAGCGCGAGGTCAAGACCTCCGACATCAACAAGCTGCTTGCCCAGCTGAGGGAGGGTGGCCACACCGTCACCGACAAGAACCGGCGCCTCAAGATCCACTACGGCACCCAGACGGGCACCAGGCCACCCTCGTTCACCTTCTGGTGCAACGCGCCCGATCTTATCGACGACAACTACGAGCGCTTCCTCGAGAACCGCATGCGCTCCACCTTCGACTTTGGCGGGACCCCCATCCGCCTCAAGTTCAAGCGGAAGGATGACAGCAGAAAATGACATCCCTTGTCGTGGCGACGCTCGCCTGCTGCATCGCGTCGTTCCTCGTCTGCGGCATCCCCTTTGGGCTCCTGATCGCCAGGGGCTCGGAGGGGCACGTGGACGTGCGCAAGGTGGGTTCGGGCAACATCGGGATGACCAACGTCGCGCGCTCCGTGGGGGCGCGCGCCGCCATCCTCACGTTTTTATGCGACGCAGGCAAGGGCGTCCTGTGCACGGTCGTCGCGCGCCTGGTGCTAGCCGCTGTCGCGTTTGGCGGCGACGCCTCCATGCTGGCGCCCGTCACGCCGTTTGGACTCACGTCCACGCTGGTGTACGCCTCCTGCGTGCTGGGCCACGTCTTCTCTCCCTACCTCCACTTCCACGGCGGCAAGGGTATCTCGGTGGGGTTTGGCGCCGGCATTGGCATGTACTGGCCCGTCGGCGTGGGCCTACTCGTTGTGTTCCTTCTGTTCGCGGTGCCCTCGCGCTACGTCTCGCTCGGCTCCATCTGCGCGGCGGCCTCGCTGCCGGTGATCTGCCTTGCCCTGGGCTTTGGGCCGCTCAACACGCTGCCCATGGCAATCGTGGCGGTGGTGGTCATTTGGTCTCACCGTCAGAACATCAGGAAGCTCGCACTTCACGAGGAGCGTCGGTTCACCGTCCGCAAGGGGGGCGAGAGGTGATGGGCATCCGGCGGGTCGCCGTAATAGGGACGGGCTCGTGGGGCACGGCCGCTTCGGGCCTTCTCGCCAAGAACTGCACCGACGTCACGTTGCTCGCGCGCTCCGGTGCCGTTGCCGACTCCATCAACAAGGCGCACAGGAACCCCCGTCACCTGCGGGGTTACGTGCTTCCCGACAACGTGGGGGCCACCACCCAGGCCGAGGAGGCGCTCGATGGCGCAGATGCCGTCGTGGTCGCGACGCCGTCGGCCTTCCTACGCTCGACCATGCACTCCGTCGCGCCCCACGTACCGGCGGGCGTCCCTGTCGTGGTCCTGACCAAGGGCATGGAGGAGGGCACCTTCGAGCTGATGAGCGAGGTCGTGGGCGACGAGGTGGGCGAACCTCAACGCATCGCAGCCCTGAGCGGACCCAACCACGCGGAGGAGATCTGTCGCGCCATGGTGTCCGCAGCCGTGGTCGCCTCGCCCGACGAGGGAATCACGCGAACCGCGAGGGACATGTTCGTCTCGCCCGACTTCAGGGTGTACTGCTCGCACGACCTCCGCGGGGTGGAGGTGTGTGGGGCCGTGAAGAACGTGATCGCCATCGCCTGTGGCATCTGCTGGGGTCTGGGCATGGGAGACAACACGCTCGCCGTGCTGATGACGCGCGGGCTGGCAGAGATCGGCCGCATCGTGAGCGCCGTCGGGGGCGACCCCATGACGTGCATGGGACTTGCGGGCATGGGCGACCTGGTGGCCACCTGCACGTCGTCGCACTCGCGCAACCGCACGTTTGGCGAGGCCTTTGCCCGTGGCACCTCGCTCGAGGAGTACGAGGTCCGCACGGGGATGGTCGTGGAGGGCGCCAAGGCCGTGAGGGGCACCTGGGAGCTCGCGTGTGAACGTGGCATCGAGACCCCTATCACGAGGGCCGTTCACGCTATCCTGTATGAGGGCATGCCCATGGACGAGGCGCGCCACTCGCTTTTGGACAGGGACCCAAACGAGGAGTTCTACGGCCTCTGACGGGCCGGGACAACGGAATACGGAGGTAGGACCCATGACGCACAGGGCTGCGCGCATCGCACCCTCTATTCTCTCTGCCGACTTCACCAAGCTGGGGGAGGAGGTCGACTCCATAGCGGGGGCGGACTACGTCCACTACGACGTCATGGACGGGCACTTTGTGCCCAACCTCTCGTTTGGCCCGGGCATCCTGAGGCAGGTCAAGCGGCGCACGCAGATGCCGGTCGACGTGCACCTGATGGTCGACGACCCCGAGCAGAGCGTGGGCTGGTACCTTGAGGCAGGTGCCGACATCGTGACCTTTCACTACGAGGCGCAGCGCCACGCGCACAGGCTCGCCACGCTCATCCGCGAGCACGGCGCCCTGGCGTCGGTCGCGATCAACCCCGGAACGCCCGTCGCGGCGCTGTCCGCCATCCTCCCCTATGTGGACATGGTCCTGGTGATGACCGTGGACCCCGGCTACGGCGGCCAGAGCTTCATCGAGGGGTCGTGCGAGAAGCTCGCCGAGCTCCGCTCGCTCTGCTCCTCGCTGGGCGTGTCGCCGCTCGTGGAGGTCGACGGCGGAATCGGGGCCGCCAACGCCGAGCGCGTGTGCGCGGCCGGCGCGGACGTGCTGGTTGCGGGCAGCGCCGTGTTCGGCACCCCAGACCGCGGGGTAGCGATAGAGACGATCCGCGAGGCCGGCACCCGCGGCTTGGTTGGGAGGGTCTAGCGAATGCCGCAGCGCTACGTGTACCTGGACTACGCCGCCTCGGCACCCATGTGCGAGGAGGCCCTGCGCGCGGAGGCGGACTACGCGTCGTCCCGCATCGCGGGGGCTAACCCCAACTCGCTCCACACCCTGGGCCGCGAGGCGGACCGGGCGCTGGACGGGGCCAGGAGGGACCTGGCACGGTGCCTGGGCGGCTCGTTCCGCCCGGCTGACGTCACCTTCACCTCGGGCGGCACCGAGTCCAACAACCTCGCCCTGTTTGGCATGGCGACGGGGGCGCGGGACCGCGACCGCCGTCGCACCCGCGTGGTGGTCTCGGCCATCGAGCACGACTCCGAGCTCGACGTGATCCCCGCGCTGCGCGACCGCGGGTTCGAGGTTTCGCTCGTCTCGCCCGACCGCGACGGCGTGGTGACCGTTGAGGCGGTACGGGAGCTGATGGGAAACGACGTCGCACTCGTCTCCGTGATGGCGGCAAACAACGAGACGGGCATCGTGCAGCCCGTGGGGCAGATTGCCAAGGCCGCCCACGATGCGGGGGCGCTGTTCCACACCGACGCGGCGCAGGCCTTTGGCAAGGTGCCGTTCGACCTCGCGGACGTGGACGCGGTGAGCCTGGGGGCGCACAAGATCGGTGGCCCCGTTGGCATCGGCGCCCTTGCCATCCGCGGGCGCTGCCCGCTCAGGCCCCAGACCTTTGGCGGCGGGCAGGAGCAGGGGAGACGCCCGGGGACCCAGAGCGTGAGGGACGCCCTCGCCTTTGCCGCCTCCGCGCGTGCGTGCTTTGCCGACCTCGAGGTGACGGCGCGGACCGTCCGCGACAGGGCTGCAGCCCTCACCGACAGGCTGTGCGCGGAGGGCACCGGCATCGTCGCCACCTCAAGCGTTCCCGTCGGCCCCGCCAGGCTCCCCGGCATCGTGTCGGTCATGGCACCGGGGCTGGACTCAGAGACCCTGATCCTCAAGCTGGACCAGGAGGGCTTTGAGGTCTCGGCCGGCTCCGCATGCTCGTCGGGCTCGCTCGACGCGAGCCACGTGCTCACCGCGATGGGCATCCCGCGCGAGCAGGCCCTGGGCTCGCTCAGGGTCTCGTTTGACCAGAGGGTTCCCCAGGACGACCTGGACGCCTTCGCAAGCGCGCTCCTCGGGATCGTCGCCGCCGAGCGCGGCACCACCAGATAACGCCCCGTGCCACCCGGCAAAGGAGAGATGAACATGTCCGAATCACAGGCACTGCTGCGGCTCCAAGAGATCGACCTGCAGCTCATGCGCGACAGCCACGCCCTGAGGCAGATGCCCCAGCAGAAGAGGCTCGCGGCTCTCGCCCAGGCCAAGAAGAAGCTCAAGTCCGAGCTGCAGAAGATCGTGGGCCAGCGCAAGGACGCCCAGATGGAGCTGGACGACAACGAGGAGCGCCACATCAGGCTGCTGCAGATCATGGACGAGGTGAGGGAGAAGGCCCAGGAGTCGGGCTACCGCGAGGTGGGGGACATCGAGTCCCAGCTGACCTCGCTCGCCAAGAAGGTCGAGAAGCTGGAGTTTGCCCACGGCGAGCTCCAGGCGACGCTCGGCAAGCTCGAGAAGGCGGAGGCCAACGCGCGCGCCCTCGGCGACCGCCTGGACGGCGAGGGCGAGGAGCTCGAGGCCTCGTACAAGCGCGACAGCGCGGACATCATGGCGCGCGTGAGGGAGCTGGCCCGCGAGCGCAAGGCGGTCCTGGCGCAGCTCTCGCCACAGACCGCACGGACCTACGACGAGAAGTCAAAGCGGTTTGGCGGCCTGGCGGTCGAGCGGCTCCAGGGCAACGTGCCCTCCGTCTGCCGCGTCAAGCTGCAGCCCAGCCAGTACGGTGACCTGAGGAGCGCGGGAGAGCCCATCGCCGAGTGCCCGTACTGCCACCGCATGCTCGTGGTGGAGGGTGCCCTCGATGCCGAGTAGCCAGGAAAGCGGCGGCTACGTCCTCCTCGCCGTGTGCGGGGGGATCGCCGCGTACAAGGCGTGCGAGGTGCTGCGTGCCCTGCAGAGGGCGGGTCGCGACGTGCGCGTGGTCATGACCGAGGACGCAACGCGCTTCGTGGGCACCGTCACCTTCGAGGCGCTGTCCAAGCACCCCGTGGTCACCTCGCTCTACGGCAATCCCGGTGACCCCATCCCGCACATCAGCCTGGCGGAGGGGGCGGACCTCGCGCTCGTGGTTCCCGCCACCGCCAACGTGATGGCGAAGATGGCGGCGGGCATCGCCGACGACGCGCTCACGTCCACGCTGCTCGCCACGACCTGCCCCGTCCTGGTGGCGCCCGCCATGAACGTGCACATGTGGAGGAACCCCGCCACCCAGGCAAACGTGGCGACGCTGGGGGAGAGGGGCGTGCGCTTTGTGATGCCCGACTCAGGGATGCTGGCATGCGGCGAGGTGGGGGAGGGCAAGCTCGCCCCCGTCGACGCCATCGCCTCCGCGGCGCTCGGGGTGCTCGAGGGGGACGAGGTGCCCCGCGACCTCGATGGGGTCCGCCTTCTGGTGACGGCGGGTCCCACGCACGAGGTCATCGACCCGGTGCGCTACATCGCAAACTCCTCGAGCGGGAAGATGGGGTACGCCATCGCCGCTGCCGCCGCCTCCCGCGGGGCGGACGTCACGCTCGTGTCGGGTCCCGTCTCGCTTGCCGCCCCCGCGGGCGTGCGCGTGGTGCCGGTCGTATCGGCCAACCAGATGCGGGAGGCTGCCGTCGCCGCCTTCCGCGACTGCGACGCCGCCGTCTGCGCGGCCGCCGTCTCGGACTACACCCCGGCCGACCCCGCCGATCACAAGCTCAAAAAGGCGAGCGAGCCCCTCTCGTCCATACGGCTCGTCGAGACGGCCGACATCCTGGCGGAGCTCTGCTCTGTGCGAGGAGGCCGTCCCGTGGTGGGATTTGCCGCCGAGACCACCGACCTGCTCCAGAACGCGGAGCGCAAGCTCCGGACCAAGGGCGCCAGCATGATCGTGGCCAACGACGTGTCGCGCGACGACTCCACGTTTGGCTCCGACACCGACCGCGTGGCGCTCGTCTCCGCCAATGGCGTGGAGCAGCTCCCCTGCCTGCCCAAGGCCGAGGTCGCCGGCCGAATCCTCGACCGCCTCGCCCCCATGATCCGGGTGGCGCAAAGGTGAGGGGAGAGGCGCTCTGCCTGGGCTGCCACCTCTCCACCGCCGGCGGATACGCGGCCATGGGCAGGACCGCCCGGTCACTTGGTGCCACGACCTTCGCCTTCTTCACCAGGAACCCGCGGGGCGGGAACGTGCGTCCCCTGGATCCCGACGACGTCGAGGGCCTGAGGCGGGTCATGGACGATGCGGGCATCGGGCCCCTGGTGGCGCACGCGCCCTACACCATGAACCTGTGCTCCGGCAAGGAGCGCACCGTGGAGTTTGCGCGGCGCACCCTCGCCGACGACCTGGGGCGCATGGAGTCGCTCCCCGGCAACCTGTACAACCTGCACCCGGGAAGTCATGTGGGCCAGGGCGTGGACGAGGGCATCCGCCTGATCGTCGAGGGCCTCAACCAGTGCCTGGTCCCGGGGCAGCGCACCACCGTGCTGCTCGAGACCATGGCGGGCAAGGGCACCGAAGTGGGCTCCCGCTTTGAGGAGCTGGCGCGCATCATCGACGGCATTGAGCACGACGAGCTCGTGGGCGTGTGCCTGGACACCTGCCACGTGAGCGACGCGGGTTACGACGTCGCCGGTGACCTGAACGGGGTGCTCGCCGAGTTCGACCGCGTGATCGGGCTCGACCGGCTGCGCGCCCTCCACCTCAACGACTCCAAGAACCCCTGCGGTTCGCACAAGGACAGGCACGAGCGCATCGGCAAGGGCACCCTGGGGGTCGCCACCTTCGAGCGCATCGTGAACGACCCCCGCACCAGGGACCTCCCCATGATCCTCGAGACGCCAAACGACCTCGAGGGCTATGGGGACGAGATTCGTCTCCTCAGGACGCTGGCCCGGGAGGGAAGGGAACACTGACGTGGGAATCCTGATTGGCTGCGAGCACCTCTCGATGGAGTGGCCGGGCAAGACGGTCCTCGAGGACCAGACCATCGGCATCAACGAGGGTGAGAGGATCGGCATCGTGGGCAGGAACGGCGACGGCAAGTCGACGCTCCTCGACCTCGTCGCGCGCCGCGTGACCCCCGACTCCGGCGAGGTCACCTACCGCAGCAACATCACCGTGGGGATGCTGGGGCAGTCCGACTCGCTGGACGACGAAGAGACGGTCGGTCACGCCGTGGTGGGCGACGTCCCGGAGTACGTGTGGGCCTCGGACCCCAAGGTCCGCTCCATCGTGGACGAGCTGCTGGGCGACGTCCCCTGGGACGCGCGCGTCGGCGAGCTCTCCGGCGGGCAGCGCAGGCGCGCGGACCTCGCGCGCGTGCTTGCCGGCGACTGGGACGTGCTGCTGATGGACGAGCCCACCAACCACCTGGACATGGGGGCCATCACCTGGCTCGCTGAACACCTCAAGCGCCGCTGGCCGCAGGGCACGGGCGCCCTCCTCGTGGTGACGCACGACCGCTGGTTCTTGGACGTGGTCTGCGAGCACATGTGGGAGGTCCACGACGGGGTCATCGACCCCTTCGAGGGCGGCTACTCCGCCTACATCCAGCAGCGCGTGGAGCGCCAGCGCCAGGCGGCCGCGAGCGAGGCCAGGCGCCAGAACATCCTGCGCAAGGAGCTCAACTGGCTCGCCCACGGCGCCAAGGCGCGTTCGAGCAAGCCCAAGTTCCGCATCGACGCCGCCATGGCGCTGCTCGCGGACGACCCTCCCGTGAGGAACGAGGTCGAGCTCAAGCGGCTCGCGGTGAGCAGGCTGGGCAAGCGCGTCATCGAGATGAAGGACGTGACCGTCTCGTACGGGGACCACGTGGTGCTGTCCGGCATCAACTGGCTCATCGGCCCGGGCGACCGCGTGGGGATCCTGGGCGAGAACGGCGCTGGCAAGTCGTCGCTGCTCAAGGTCATGACGGGGAGGCTCCTCCCCAGCAAGGGCTACGTCAAGATCGGCAAGTCGGTCAAGTTCGGCTTCCTGTCGCAGAACCTCGCGCGCCTTGCCAAGAGCGAGGACCTGCGCGTCTCCGAGCTCATGGCCACGTACAAGAGCCACTACTACATCGACGGCAAGGAGCAGACGCCCGAGCAGCTGCTAGAGCGCCTGGGCTTCTCGCGCAGGGAGTTCCCCACCTTCATCCGCGACCTCTCCGGGGGGCAGCGCAGACGGCTCGCCATCATGTGCGTGCTGCTGGAGGAGCCCAACGTCCTCGTGCTCGACGAGCCCGGCAACGACCTCGACACCGACATGCTCGCCGTGTTCGAGGACCTGCTGGACACGTGGCCCGGCACCCTCATCCTGGTCTCGCACGACCGCTACCTCATGGAGCGCGTCACCGACGACCAGTACGCCATCCTGGACGGCCACCTCCGCCACGTCCCGGGCGGGGTGGACGAGTACCTTGGCCTCTTGAATGCGTCCCAACAAAAGAGGGATGTGACTTCTGCCACCTCCGGCCCTAGCCTAGTGGAGGCACCCAAGGCGGCCGCGGAGGGGGAGAAGGCCCTCTCCAACGCGGAGCGCAGGGAGCTCAAGAAGCGGTTTGACGCCGTCGCGAGGAAGCTCGACAAGGTCTCTGGCGAGCCGGACCGCATACGCGCCCTCATGGCGCAGAGCGACCCATCCGACTACGAGGGCCTCATGAGGCTCCAGCAGCAGGCGCAGGACGCGCAGGACGAGGTCGACTCGCTCGAGGGCGAGTGGCTCGAGCTCGCCGAACGACTGGGAATAGACTAGGAAGGCGGAATCGCGTGACGGAGCTGCTCTCTAGGTTCCTCGGGCCCTACCGGGGGAAGGTGGTCCTGGCCGTCACGACGAAGTTCGTCGAGGTGCTCTTTGACCTCCTCACCCCCGTCATAGTCGCCCGCATGATCGACCGTGGCATCGCAAATGGCGACGTTGGCCTGGTGGAGAGGTACGCCCTCCTGCTTGTGCTGTTCGCCGCGCTGGGCTACTGCTTCACCCTGGTCTGCCAGAAGATGGCGGCCCTGGTCTCGCAGGGCTCCGGCACCGACATGAGAAACGCGGTCTTCCGCCGCATCTGCTCCCTCTCGGCGGCAGATGTCGACGCGCTGGGCGGAGACTCGCTTGTGACCCGCGTGACCAACGACGTCAACCAGGTGCAGGTCGCCGTGGCCCTAGGCATTCGCCAGCTCGTGCGCTGGCCGCTCCTGGCCATCGGCTCCATCGTCGCTGCCTGCCTGATCGACGCCTCTCTCGGGTCGATTCTGCTGGGGTGCATGGCGGTCGTGTGCCTGGTCTTCTGGCTGGTCATGTCGCGCTCGGTCCCGCTCTTCCAGCGCATGCAGGAGGGTCTGGAGAGGATCACCCTCATCGTGAGGGAGGCCCTCTCGGGCGTCAGGGTGATCCGCGCCTTCAGGCGCGAGTCCTTCGAGTCGGGGAGGTTTCACCAGGCGTCAGACGAGCAGACGCGCTCCGCAGTGCGTGCGGGGACCCTTGGCGCCGTCCTCAACCCGGCGACGCTCATCGCCCTCGACCTGGGCATCGTAGCGATCCTGTGGTCCGGCTCGTTCAGGATCCAGGCCGGCACGCTCACCCAGGGCGAGATCGTGGCCTTCGTCAACTACATGACGCAGACCCTGCTCGCCGTCGCCTACGTCGCCAACCTGGTGGTCACCTTCACCAGGGGCGCCGCCTCGGGCGAGAGGGTCATGCAGGTCCTGCACCGCGAGCCCTCCGTCACGGACGGCTCGGCCACGCCGCTCGCGCTGCCCCCCGCGGGCCAGGCGGCCGCCCTCGAGCTGAGGGGCGTGGGCTTCTCCTACGAAGGCAGCGCACGTCCAGCACTGGACGGGGTGACGCTCAGGGTCGCCGAGGGGGGCACGCTCGGCATCATAGGCGGCACGGGCTCGGGCAAGTCGAGCCTCGCCAACCTCCTCCCCAGGCTCTACGACGCGACCGAGGGCTCCGTCCTGGTCCTGGGGACCGACGTGCGCGGGTATCCCCTGGCCCAGCTTCGCGACGTGGTCTCGCTGGTACCCCAGCGCGCCTCGCTCGTGAGCGGGACCATCCGGAGCAACCTGCTCTGGAGGAGGCCCCAGGCAACCGACGACGAGCTCTGGGAGGCGCTCCGCATCGCCCAGGCGGAAGACTTCGTGAGCCAGAAGCAGCGCGGCCTGGACGAGCCGGTCGAGGCGCGGGGGATGAACTTCTCCGGCGGGCAGCGCCAGCGCCTCACCATCGCGAGGGCACTCGTTGGCCACCCCCGGGTCCTCGTGCTGGACGACTCCGCCTCCGCGCTCGACTTCGCCACGGACGCGCGTCTGCGCGGCGCCCTCGCCACGCTCCCCGGGACCACTACCGTGATCGTCTCGCAGCGCGTCTCGGCCGTGATGGGGGCAGACCAGATCCTCGTGCTGGACCACGGGAGGCAGGCCGGCCTGGGCACGCACCACGAGCTCCTGTCCTCGTGCGGGCTCTACCGCGAGATCGTGGAGTCCCAGCTCTCCAGGGAAGAGGCGATGCGCTGATGGCAAACCCCTACACCTCGTCCGCGACGGCACAGGGAACGCTCTCCAACGTGCGGGGGTTCGACCCCGGCGAGGGGGGAGACGCGTCCCTGGACGAGGCCGCCCTTTCCTACTCCTCGGGCCAGGTGGTCGGCAGGGTCCTGAGGTACGCCGGGCCCCACGCATGGCTCCTCCTGCTGTCCTTCGCCTGCACCGTGGCGACCTCGATCCTCCAGCTGTACGTGCCGATCCTCGTGGGCAGGGCTATCGACACGATGGTGGGGGAGGGACGCGTTGACTTCGCCTCGCTCTCCCCGCTGCTGGCAGGGCTGGTGGCCGTGGTGGTCGCGGCGGCGGCGACGCAGTGGCTCGCCTCGTTCGTGACCACGCGCCTTGCCTACGAGACCGTGCGCGACCTTCGCAACGACGCCTACGACAAGCTCGACCGGCTCCCGCTGTCGTTCGTGGACTCGCACAGCCACGGCGACCTGCTCACCCGCGTGGTCAACGACGTGGACGCCGTGGGCGACGGCGTGCTCCAGGGGCTGACGCAGCTCTTCTCGGGCATCGTCACCATCGTCGCGACCATCGGCTTCATGCTGTCCCTCTCGGTCCCCGTGGCGCTCGTGGTAATCGTGCTCACGCCCCTCTCGATCCTCGTGGCCTGGGCCGTTGCTCGCTTCTCGACCAAGAGCTTCGCCTCCCAGCAGCGCATCCAGGGCGAGCTCGGTGGCCTCGTTGAGGAGGTCGTCTCAAACCAGAAGCTCGTGGAGGCCTTCGCCCAGGGCCACGCCTTCGCCGAGCGCTTCGAGGAGATCAACTCCAGGCTCTATGGGGCGGGGGAGCGGGCACAGTTCGTGAGCTCCCTCTCCAACCCCTCCACCAGGCTCGTCAACAACATCACCTACGCGGCGGTCGCCGTCGTGGGATGCCTCTGCGTCATCACCGGCAGCCCCTCCCCCCTGACCGTGGGCCAGGTCCAGAGCTTCCTGGCCTACGCCAACCAGTACATGAAGCCCTTCAACGCGGTCTCGGCGGTGGTCACGCAGGTGCAGGGCGCCTTCGCCTCGGGCAGGAGGCTCCTCGCGCTCCTCGACGCCCCGGAGCAGGTGCCGGACGCACCGGACGCCGAGGAGCTTAGCAACCCCAGGGGCAGCCTCCAGCTGAGCCACGTGTGCTTCTCCTACGTCAAGGGCCGCCCGCTCCTGAGGGACGTGGACGTCGCGATTCCCGCCGGGAGCAGGTTCGCCCTGGTCGGTCCCACGGGGTGCGGCAAGACCACGCTGATCAACCTCCTGCTGAGGTTCTACGACGTGGACTCCGGCAGCATCCTCGTGGACGGCCATGACATCCAGGGCCTCACGAGGGGCAGCCTGCGCGCCGCGTTTGGCATGGTGCTGCAGGACACCTGGCTCTTCGAGGGCACGGTGAGGGACAACATCGCCTACGGCAGGCCGGGCGCCACCATGGACGAGGTCGTGGAGGCGGCCAAGCGGGCGCACGCCCACAAGTTCGTGATGCAGCTCCCCAAGGGCTACGACACGGTGGTGGGCGGCTCGGGGCAGACGCTCTCGCAGGGCCAGATGCAGCTCCTCTGCATCGCCCGCGTCATGCTCGCCGACCCTCCCATCCTGCTTCTGGACGAGGCCACGAGCTCCATCGACACCAGGACGGAGCTGCAGGTCCAGGGCGCCTTCGACGCCATGATGGAGAACCGCACCTCGCTCGTGGTGGCGCACAGGCTCTCGACCATCCGCAACGCCGACTGCATCCTGGTCATGCGGGACGGCAGGATCGTCGAGCGCGGCACGCACGACGAGCTGCTCGCCCGCGGCGGCTTCTACGCGCGGCTGTACCAGAGCCAGTTTACCCAGTCCCCCGCGGGGGCGTAGCGCTCCAGACGCCCCTCGCCTTCCTACCGTCCGCCAATCGCAACGCAGCCCCGCACATCAACGACCGTATCATCGGTTCCGTCGCTCAATCGGGGTCCATGCGAACAGGAGGGGGTGCCAGGCATGGGCGATCCAGAATGGGATGTCATCGTGGTCGGGGCGGGGGTGTGCGGCTGCGCCATAGCGCGCGAGCTATCCCGGCTCCAGGCGAGCGTCCTCGTGGTGGAGGCTCGGGAGGACGTGTGCTGCGGGACCTCCAAGGCAAACTCCGCCATCGTGCACGCCGGGTTTGACGCGCCGACCGGCTCGCTCATGGCCAGGCTCAACGTGGAGGGCGCCTCGCTCTTCCCCCAGCTGTCGCGCGACCTCGGCTTTGCCTACGAGCGCATTGGGTCGCTCGTGGTATGCACTCGCGAGGAGGACCTCCCCGCGCTCCGGGCGCTGCTCGAGCGGGGCAGGGCAAACGGCGTCCCCGACCTCTCCATCGTGGGGAGGGACGAGCTGGTGCGGATGGAGCCCAACGTGTCCGACGCCGCGGTGGCCGCGCTGTGGGCGCCCACCGGCGGCATCTGCGACCCCTTTGACCTCACCTGCGCCCTTGCGGAGAACGCGGCGGCAAACGGCGTGTCCTTCTCCCTCAACGAGCGCGTTACGGGCCTCCGCCGGCTTCCCGACGGCACCTGGGAGGTCTCGACCACGCGGGGCAAAAGGGCCGCTCGGGTTGTTGTCAACGCCGCTGGAATCCATGCCGACGAAGTGCACGGCATGGCGTCGTCCCGGCCCATGAGGATCGTCCCCAGACGGGGGCAGTACGAGCTTCTCGACACCACGGCGGGCGACCACGTGCGTCACACGGTGTTCGCGCTCCCCACCAAGATGGGCAAAGGCGTGCTGGTGACGCCCACGGTCCACGGCAACCTGCTGGTGGGGCCGACCGCCGAGGACATCGAAGACAAGGACGGAACCCAAACCACCGGGGAGGGCCTTACCAGGGTCCGGGAGGCGAGCGCGCTCACGGTGCGCGACATCCCCTTCAGGGAGACGATCACGTCGTTCTCCGGCCTCAGGGCGCACCGCCCCGAGCACGAGTTCGCCATCGGGGAGGCGCCCGACGCGCCCGGGTTCGTGGACTGCGCAGGCATCGAGAGCCCCGGCCTCAGCGCCAGCCCTGCCATCGGCCGCATGGTCGCGGGGATCGTCCGCGACATCCTGGGCCTCCCGGAGCGGGAGGGCTTCGTCGCAACCAGGAGGGGATTCCCCCGACTCGACCGGCTCTCGCTCGGGGAGTGGGACGCGCTCGTGCGCGAGGACCCGGCCTACGGCCGCGTGGTGTGCCGCTGCTGCCGGGTGAGCGAGGCCCAGATTCGGGACGCATGCCGCAGGGTCCCGGGCGCCACGAGCGTCGACGGCGTCAAGCGGCGCGTGGGGGCGACCATGGGGAGGTGCCAGGGCGGCTTCTGCACGCCCCGCATCATGCAGATCCTCTGCGAGGAGGTGCCGGGCCTCGACCTGCTCGGCGTCTGCAAGTCGGGCCCAGGCTCTGAGCTCGCGGTGGCAAGGGACAAGGACGTGCGGGGAGGCGGGGCAGATGAGGACTGAGGAGGTGGCCAAGCTGGCAGACTACGACGTGGTGGTCGTCGGCGGGGGCTCCGCGGGTCTCTCCGCGGCCATCGCCGCCTACGACGCGGGTGCGGCCAGGGTCCTGGTCCTGGAGCGCGACGTGCGCTTGGGCGGAATCCTCAACCAGTGCATCCACAACGGGTTTGGGCTGCACCGCTTTGGCGAGGAGCTGACCGGTCCCGAGTACGCCGCACGCTACGAGCGCGCGCTGGGGGAGAGGCCCATCGACGTGATGACCCAGGCGACGGTCCTCAGGGTGGTCCCGGGCCAGGGCGTCGTGGCGGTGAGCCCCGAGCACGGCGTGTTCCGCGTTGGCTGTAGGGCGACCGTCCTGGCCATGGGCTGCCGCGAGCGACCGCGTGGGGCGCTGGACATCCCGGGCACGCGACCCGCGGGCGTGTTCACGGCGGGAACCGCGCAGCACCTGGTCAACGTTGAGGGCGTCCTTCCCGGAAGGGAGGTCGTTATCCTGGGGTCGGGTGACATCGGCCTGATCATGGCCCGCCGCCTCACGCTCGAGGGGGCACGCGTGCGCTGCGTCGCCGAGCTCATGCCCTACTCCGGGGGACTCAAGAGGAACATCGTGCAGTGCCTCGACGACTTTGGCATCCCCCTGCTCCTCTCGCACACCGTCGTGGGCGTGGAGGGTCAGAGGCGCGTCTCCGCCGTCACCCTTGCCAAGGTCGACGACAGGCTCCGTCCCATCCCGGGCACCGAGGAGCGCATCCCCTGCGACACACTCCTCCTCTCGGTGGGGCTACTCCCGGAGAACGAGCTCTCGCGCGAGGCGGGCGTCAGGATCAACCCGGCGACCCGCGGAGCGTACGTGGACGACTCGCTCATGACGAGCGTCCCCGGGGTGTTCTCCTGCGGCAACGTGCTGCACGTCCACGACCTCGTGGACTTCGTGAGCGAGGAGGCGGCTCGAGCCGGGGGGTGCGCGGCCCGCTACGCGATGGGGGAGGGGGCAGCCGACCCCGGGGCTGCCGTGAGCGTGGTCGCAGGCGATGGCGTGCGGTACACGGTGCCCAGCTCCCTCCACCCCAAGACGATGCCCGAGGCGGTCACGCTGCGCTTTCGCGTCACCGGCGTGCGCGAGCACTGCCGCCTGAGCGCCTACCTGGGCAACGAGTGCATCTCGACCAGGCGGCGCGACATCGTCGTGCCCGGCGAGATGCAGGAGCTCAAGGTCCGGGCGGACTCGCTCGCAAGCGCCGGGGGAGACAAACCGCTCACCGTCGTCGTGGAGGGGGCCTAGGATGGAACGCCAAACTCTCACCTGCATACGCTGCCCGAGGGGCTGCCAGGTCACCGTCACCCTGGACGACGGGGAGGTCTTGGCGGTTGCGGGCAACGGCTGCCCGCGCGGCGAGGCCTACGCCCGCAAGGAGGTCACCGCCCCCGCCCGCGTCGTGACCACGACCGTGCCCGTGGATGGTTCGGATGGGTGGGCCGTGGTCTCGGTGAAGACAGCAGGAGACGTACCCAAGGCACTGGTGCGGTCCGTCGTCTCGGAGCTTGCGAACGTGCGGGCCAAGGCTCCCGTGCGCATTGGCGACGTGGTCCTGGCGAACGTGTGCGGCACCGGCGTCGACGTGGTCGCCACAAGGAACGCGACCTAGCCCCGCCCGTGAAAGATGTTGCCCGCGCTGGGGAACAATGCGCACGGTTGGTCGCCCGTGGTCTCGGGCGACGGTTGAGGGGAGGCACCACATGGCGGACGAAATCGCCGTCGCACCGGTCGTGAACAAGCAGGCACCCATCTTCGAGGCGCGCCTCAGGCACAAGATCCTGAGGATGCCCCAGGCCGCATGGGATGCCAGCGGCATCGTCATCTTTGGGCGCAAGATCCGCACCCTCGTGTACACCACCGACCTCGCCGTGATCAAGAACTGCAACGCGGACGCGGTCTTCGCCGTGTACCCGTTCACCCCGCAGCAGTCCATCAGCGACGCGATCATCAGCGCGTCGAGCATCCCCGTGTTCTGCGGCGTGGGCGGCGGCACCACGCGCGGCGTCAGGACCGTGACCCTGGCCCACGACGTGGAGTGCCAGGGAGCCATGGGCGTGGTCCTCAACTCGCCCATCTCCAACGTCAACCTCGCCGCCGTGTCGCGCGCCGTGGACATCCCCACGGTCATCACGGTGGTGAGCGAGGACACCGACATCGAGGCGCGCCTGCAGGCGGGCGCCGCGATCATCAACGTGGCGGGAGGGGCGAGCACCGCCTCGATCGTGAGGCACATCCGCGAGAGCTTCCCCAACGTGCCCATCATCGCATCCGCCGGCAGGACCGAGGAGTCCTGCGCCGCGACGGTCGAGGCGGGCGCGAACGCCGTTACCTTCACGCCGCCCTCGACGGCGGAGCTCTTCTCCCAGATGATGCGACAGTACCGCGAGGCGCCTGCCCCCGCGCAGAAGGAGCAGACGGTGGCGGACGTCCTCCGCGCCGCCGGCTTTGCCCGCAGGCCCGCGAAGGGAGACTCCGACCCCAACGCGCAGGTGCCGCCCGAGCAGTAGGGGACGGTGTCGTGCGAGACGGCATGTTCTCCAGGCCAGCGCCCCTACCAGTGAGAGAGGCGCTGGCCTGGTTCGTTTGGGGGCGCTCGAACTGTGGGCGTCCTCCTCTATGGATGCGGGCTCGAAGTTTCGACCCTCGTGATTGGGCCTCGGTGGTCAATGAACGGAGGAGGGTGGCTTCTCGTCAGAAGATTGAACTCCCTTCCATGGGGCGAAATGGCTACCCATCCCCGCTCTGCGGCCATTGAGCTTAGATTTCCCGGTGCCCGTATCCGTCGGACTTGGCGAGCGCTTAATGTTCGCGAGGGATGCACGGATTTTCATTTCCTGCAGTCGCACTGCCGCCGACCGGCTTAAGCATTCATCCTCGGAATTCGACCACGCCTCGGGAAATTTAAGCGGCCAAGCCACGCCATCCGGGCATTCCCCGGCGTAGCGCCCCCATTACCCCACTCCTTGTCTCCCCTTCGCATGCCCGTCAACGTGCCTGAGCGTGGAAACGCCACGGTGATCGAGGGCGCCCCCCGCAGGCGCGCCATTCCTGCCCCGCCATCGGTCGCAAGGCCCAACCATTTTGGACTCTTATGTGTGAAAGGCAGGTACCTGACCAGCAATTCAGGCACCTGCCTTTCGTTTCCCTGTAGAATGCTCAGTTGTTTTGCCTGTCCGAGTGACAAATGGGGGAACTTCCAAAGATGTCCGACATGACTACCGCCATCGCGTCCGGCCTGCTGGGCCTGGCGTCCGCCGCCCTGTGCGTGCTCCTCGTCTTCGCCCGAGCCAAGGGCGTGTGGCCCTTCGCCGCAGAGGGAGAGGAGAGGCCATCCGGCGGCACGCTCGCCTACGTCGGCTTCAACGTGTTCGTGGCCGTGGTGGTCGCGGTCATCGGCTTCCTCCGGCTTGACCTTGCGCCCATCTGGGAGGTCGCCATCGTGGCGGTGCTGCTCGTCCTCTTCTCCTACCTCGAGCTGCTGAGGGACGGCTTCCTCGCCGGCCTTGGCGCCAGGTTCGGGAAGGCGGGGACGGTCGCCAAGAACATCATCGCCTTCCTGGGCGCCGCCTTTCTGGGCATGTGCGCCCTCGAGCTCCCCTGGAACCGATACTTCCCGTTCTTCCCGCCCAATACCTTCGCCATCGAGCTCGGCCTGATCTGCCTGGCACTCCTCGCCCTCGTCTTCATCGCCCAGCGCCGTGGGGGCGCCGCGGTGGGCGGCGTCCTCGCGCTGTTCCTTATCGGCATGGCGCAGTTCTTCGTGAGGGAGTTCAAGGGGACCGCCCTCCTTCCCTCCGACGTCCTTGCCGCCGGGACTGCCGCCGAGGTCGCGGGCGGCTACACCTACACGGTCACGGACATGTGCCTGTGGGGCCTGCTCTGCGTGGCTGGAGCGGCCTTGCTCCTCTCCCTCATCGTTCCCTCGCCGAGACGGGAGGACCAGCCCGCGAGTGACGCCGAGCCCTCCGGCGAGGACGGCGACGCCAAGCCCAAGGCAGCCCCGGGGCGCGCACGCCGCGTCCTTCTCAACCTGGTCGTCGCCGCGGCCTCCGTCGGAGCGATCGCGCTTCTGGTCCTGGTCCCCTCATGGAGGGACGATCTGGGCGTGACCTTCGGCAACTACTGGTTTGCTATGGACTACTATGACCAGCATGGCTTCCTCCCCGGCTTCATCACCGCCGCGCGCGACCTGCCCATCAAGAAGCCCGAGGGCTACTCGGACTCCGCCGTCGAGAAGGCCGAGGAGCAGCTCGCGGCCGAGTACGACGCGAGCGATGCCGCCAAGACCTACGCCCAGGCGGCCGCCCAGTTCAGCTCGACCAAGCCCACCGTCATCGTGGTCATGAACGAGAGCTTCTCCGACCTCGCCACCGACTACGACGGGCTGGGCATCGGCTACGCCGGCCCCCAGTTCCTGCAGACCGGCATGACCGATGCGCTGTCGCAGGGTAGCCTTGCCGTCTCGGTCATCGGCGGCGGCACCTGCAACACCGAGTTCGAGGCAAACACCGGCAACTCCATGGCCTTCATCGGCGACGGCAAGTACCCCTACATGCTCTACGACCTCACGAACGTGGACTCGCTCGCCAAGAAGTTCAAGGCGCTGGGATACGACACGACCGCGATCCACCCCAACAACGGGGCCAACTGGAAGCGCAACCGCGTGTATCCCGAGCTCGGCTTTGACAACTTCCTCACGATCGACGACTTCCAGGGTGCCGAGGTCTACCACAACGGCGTCTCGGACGAGGAGACCTACAAGAAGATCCTGGAGCTCCTGCAGACCGACGACAACCCGCAGTACATCCTCGACGTCACCATGCAGAACCACAGCGGCTACGAGACTGGCAACATCCCCGCGAGCGACCTCGTGGACTACGAGGTTCCCGGGGTAGACTCCGAGACCAACTCCAAGCTCTCCGAGTACCTGGCCTGCATCCAGAAGAGCGACGAGGCGCTGCAGTACTTCGTGACAGAGCTGCGCAAGCTCAACAAGCCCGTGGTGTTGCTGTTCTTTGGCGATCACCAGCCCGAGTTCACCCCCACGCTCCAGAAGGCCCTCTATCCCGACGAGGACGACCTGTCCGCGATGGAGCGCACGCACCAGACCTCCTACGTGCTGTGGGCCAACTACGACGTGGCGGGCAACTCGCAGACGGCCGAGACGGACGACATCTCGCCCAACTACCTTGCCGCCAAGCTCTCGAGCGTCATCGGCGCGCCCCTCACCACGTACCAGAAGGCGAGCCTCCAGCTTCGCACCACCTTCCCCGCGGTCAACATCTACGGGTACCGCGACTCCAGTGGGACCTGGCACTCGCTCTACCAGGACGATGGGTCGACGCTCGTGGACGACCTCGACGAGATGAGCTCGATCCAGTACTACAACTTCGCCCAGAAGGTGGAATAGCCCCCCTGGCCCCGGGGGACGGGCCCCGGGGCCAGGGGTTCTCCCCTGCGTTCGAAGGCTTTGTGTGCCGTCTCGCTATTGCGGTACTATCAGATGGCTTTCACTACTGGCACTTGCGGTGATATGGGAGTTCCATTGGCCGAGACCAAGGAAAAGATCAAGAGGCAGGGCAAGAACCTCGCCGACCATGATGCTGCGGTGGCCCAGGCCGCGGGAACGACCACGGATCCCGTCGGGACCCCCAACAACCCGTCCAACCAGGTGCTCACCGTCGCCAACTGCATCACGCTCTGCCGGTTCGTGCTCACCGTCGCCTTCCTCGTCCTGTTCGTGAACGACGGGAACAGGGCGGTCGCCCTCAGCTGCTACGCCATCGCCGCCGTCACCGACTTCCTCGACGGCCAGGTGGCCAGGCGAACCCAGACCGTGAGCTGGGTCGGCAAGATCATGGACCCGATCATGGACCGCGTGCTGCTCTTCACGGGCGTGCTTGGCCTGATGATCACGGGGGAGCTCCCCATCTGGGTGGCTGTGTTCGTGATCGGTCGCGACTTGGTCCTGTTCCTGGGCGAGCTCAGGCTCCAGCGGTACCGTACCCGCCCCGTCGACGTAATCTACATCGGCAAGGTCGCCACGGCCCTGCTCATGACGGGCTTCTGCGACCTGCTCCTGTCCGTTCCCCAGATTCCCGCGCTCCACCTGGTTCACGTGGCGTGGCTCCCGGGGTTCAACGACGTGGGGGCGGCGCTGGGCATCTATTTCGTGTACGCGGGCGTCGTGTGCTCGTTCATCACGGCCGTGCGGTACTTCCAGATCGGCTTCGCCATCAAGCACGAGGTTCTCGCGGAGCGCGCCAAGGCAGCCCGGGAGGACGGTTCGGAGGATTCTGGGAGCGTGAGGTAGCGTGCGTGCCCCCATGCGTCGCCTCGCCGTCGCCCTCGCGACCCTCTCCCTTGCCGCACTGGCGCTCGTCTGCTCCCCGTCCCGTGCGCTCGCAGCCACGGACGACAGCGTGCCCACGCTCTCCGAGGCCCAGGCCTACTGCGTCATGGACCAGGACGGGAACGTGCTGAGCGAGAGCAACGCCTACGCCGAGATGCCCATGGCATCCATCACCAAGATCATGACAGCCATAGTCGCGCTCGACTCGGGCAAGTCGATGGACGACACCTGCGCCATCACCGAGGAGGACTTCGAGGCGGGAGCCCAGCTGGTGGGCTACAACAGCACCGACACCCCCAGCTTCTACGACCTGATGATGTCGATGCTCGTCTACTCCGGAAACGACGCGGCAGACAACGTCGCCATCAACGTCGCGGGGAGCGTCGACGCCTTCGTGGAGCTGATGAACAAGAAGGCGCAGGAGCTGGGGCTCACGCACACGCACTTTGCCAACCCCTCCGGCCTCGAGGCGGACGGGCACTACTCCTGTGCGCATGACCTCGCCGTCCTGGGGCGCTACGCGCTCGAGAACTACCCCTTCATCGCGCAGGCGGTCATGACGCGCAGCTACACCGTCACGGCGGGCGGCGCGTCCGTGACCCTGCACTCCACCGACGACCTCATGGACACCTACGTGGGGCTGTGCGGCATCAAGACCGGCAAGGTCGAGTTTGGCACCAGCTTCCTGGGCTCGGCCAAGCGCTGGGGCGTCCAGCTCTTCACCTGCGTCCTGGGGTGCTCAACCAACGACGGCAGGTTCAAGGACACCGAGACCCTCATGGACTGGGCCTTCGACACCTACCTCAACCACGTGAGCTTCGCCCGCAAGGGGCAGGTCATCCGCGTGGCCAACTGCTCCACCAGCTTCTATGGCAAGCTGCTCGTGAGCAGCACGGCCAACGCGAACGGTCGCGCGTACCCCAAGGCGGACATCTCGTACACCACAAACCTGTTCAACACCAACAACCTCGTGGACCCCGGCGGGGCCTACGGCATGGCGGAGTGGACGCAAGACGGCAGGAGGGTCTGCAGCACCACCTACGTGGCAGGCACGCAGCTCTACCGGATTCCCGCGTTCAACATCTTCGAGCTGCCGCTGTTCTACACGATCCCGCAGGGCGACGCGGCGTAGGGGAGGACTCGCAATGGAACGTTCCCCGCTGTACGAGGAGCACCTGCTCCTTGGTGGCACCTTTGACGGGGGAGAGGGACGCCGTCTCCTGGGCCCCAGCTCCTATCCCTCGGGCGAGCCGGACGTGGTGGACGGCAGCGCGCTCGTGGACCTCAGCGGCACCCCCACCATCCTCCTCTCGGGCGACGGGGCGCAGCAGTTTGCCGAGGCGACCCTTGCAGGGAGGCGCCTCGGGGTGGGCGAGGCCGAGTTCGAGGCGTCCCTCCTGGGCGACGGCTCCATGGCCTCCGTCCCCCTTGCCTCAAGGACCGGGCAGCAGGAGTACGTGCTCTGGGACCTCACGCCCCGGGGCGAGACCCTCTTTGCCTGGCTCGGCTTCGTGCAGGGCATCGAGAGCGGGGGCTTCCGTCCCTACGGGGGCGTCAGCGTCGAGGAGGTGGGCGAGAGGCTCGTGCCCCTCCTCCTGTGGGGGAGCACCGCCACGGCCGTGCTCTCGGACTACGGCCGTGGCGGGGAGGACGTCCCCGCCCCCGGCGGTGTGGGGAACCTCATGCTCGACGGCAGGATCGAGTCCCTCGTCGCCTCCCCGAGGCTGGGGGACGAGCCCGCGTACCTCCTCCTGGTGCCGCCCGCCTTCGCCCGGGTCATGTGGAGGAGCCTCCTCTCGTTCCCCTCGGTGTCCCCTCTTGGGACCACGGGCCTTGCGGCAAGGGTCGACCAGGCGCTGCCCTGGATGCCCTCCCTCGGCGCCACGGATACCCTCAGGCTCGAGGCCGCGGAGCTCCTCTCCCACGGCCTCGTACGCGAGGAGGGCGGCTTCATCGGTGCCCGCGGCATCTTTGGCTGACGTTTGATAGGCGCATGCCCTTTGGGGTATGTAGCTAACGCAACCGCCAACCATTGGCGAGGCATGCCCCGAGGGCACATGGCTCCCGCGGGGCGGCCCGCGAGCGCCAGCCAGCAGGGAGGTAGCATGAAGTACTCCATCAACGCCCCCGGCGCACCCGAGCCCCTGGGCGCCTATTCCCAGGGAACGACCGCCGGAAGGCTCATCTTCGCCTCGGGTCAGGTCGCCGTGGATCCCCACGACCCGCAGCGGCTCGTTGACGGGGGCGTGCGCGAGCAGACCGACCGAATCATCCAGATCTTCCAGACGCTCCTCGGCGAATGCGGGTGCTCCCTCTCGGACGTGGCGCAGACCACGCTCTACCTCACCAACCTGAGCCTGCTCCCCGCCGTGGACGAGGTCTATGCCAGGAGGTTCCCCACCCCAGCCCCGGCGCGTTCCGTCGTGCAGGTGGCAGCCCTGCCGCTGGGCGCGGTGGTGGAGATGGACTGCATCGCCTGCAGGTAGCGGTATCATGTTCTGAAATGCAATCGATCTGATGGGAGAAGCATGCAGTCCAAGGACACAAATGCAGAGATGGGCGCAACCGAGATCTTTCGCATGCCCTCCACCGAGGCCACCTCGCCCGACATCATGGGGCAGGCGCAGCCCAGCAATCCCACCCTCACCATCGTCAAGGGGCCGCAGACCGGATCCGTGTTCGAGCTCACCGACAAGGTCGTGAGCATCGGCAGGGATCCCAGCAACAGCGTGTTCCTCAACGACATGACGGTGTCGCGCCACCACGCGCGCCTGGACCTCTCGGGCCTGGGCTCGGGCTTCGCGACCATCGAGGACCTCGGGTCCCTCAACGGCACCTGGGTCGACGGCGCCATCGTCAACCGCGCCATGCTCAAGGATGGCTCCACCATCCAGATCGGCACCTTCCGCATGGTGTTCCACGCCAACCGTCGCGCAACCAGGATCGAGACTGGGAACTAAGGATGCCTGACGCCGGGTACCTCACAATCGGCAAGGTCGTGAAGAAGCTCCAGGCCCAGTATCCCGACCTCTCCATCTCAAAGGTCCGCTACCTCGAGGACGAGGGGCTTCTCAACCCCTCGAGGACTCCCTCGGGGTACCGCCTGTACTCGCAGCACGACGTCCACAGGCTCGAGACCATCCTCTACCTGCAGAAGAACAGGTTCCTGCCGCTCTCGGTCATCAAGGAGCAGCTGGACGGCAAGCCGGGGGAGGGCGGCTCGGCCCTGGATGCCGTCACGTCTCCCGCCCTGCTCCCGCAGGACGAGGAGGCGGCGGAGAAGCTCCACCCCATCGACCGCATGCCCGAGCTCCTGGGCGTGCCGGTAAGTTTTGTTCGCCAGCTCTCCGAGGCGGGCGTGATCCCCCTAAAGAAGTCACCCCACGGCAGGGACCTGGTGGACGGGAGGGACTTCCCCCTCATCCGGGCGTGCGACGAGCTGCGCCACTTTGGGATCGGGCCCAAGAACCTGCGCCAGTACGTCACGGCGGCCAACAGGGAGAGCGCCATGTTCGAGCAGGCGCTCGTGGTGTTCGCCCGCAAGGGCGGCGGGGTCGAGATGGAGCTGACCGACGAGAACCGCAAGCAGTTTGGCATGGCCTTTCAGCAGATGCTCGTGCTCACCGACCAGGTGCGCGACACGCTCATCAGAAGGCAGATTTCCAAGACGTTCAGCCAGATGGAACAGTAGAGGGAGTAACATCGTCTGCGGTGTGTGACCCGCAGCGAGAAAGGAACCTCCGTGTCTAGCGTCGACCTTGAGAAGTACATCATCGACATTCCCGACTACCCCGAGCCCGGCGTGATCTTCAAGGACATCACCCCCCTCATGGCGTCCCCCGAGGGCCTGCACGAGGCAGTGGACCAGATCGCCGACCACTTCAAGGATGCCGGCGTCACCAAGGTCATGGGCGCGGAGGCCAGGGGCTTCCTCATCGGCGCCCCCGTCGCATACCGCCTGGGCGCCGGCTTCGTCCCCGCCCGCAAGCCCGGCAAGCTCCCGCGCGAGGTCTACACCCAGGACTACGCCCTGGAGTACGGCACGGACGAGCTCCAGATGCACAAGGACGCCGTCACCGCCGACGACCGCGTGCTCATCGTGGACGACCTCGTCGCCACGGGTGGCACCGCCGTCGCCACCGCCAAGCTCGCCCTTCAGGGCGGCGCCACCGTTGTTGGCTTCTCCTTCGTCCTCGAGCTCGAGTTCCTGAACCCCCGCAAGGTGATTGGCGAGGAGTTTGACCAGGACGTGTTCACGCTCATCAAGGTGCATTAGAAGCACACAAGCACTATCTTTGCTGAAACGCGCAGGTAGCGGCCCCGTCATTCTCTTGGCGAGGCCGCTCTTTGGGTTGCTTGGGGGAGGCTTTTGGGGCCCTCACCGCCGTGGGCGCTAGAATGTATGGGTCCAGATTACGGAAGGATGGTCTCATGAAGTTCTCTTCCCACAGGGAGTCAATCGCGCGTAGGGCAGTTTGCGCTGGTCTCGCCGCGACCCTCGCCCTCGGGAGCGTGCCAACCGCCGCCCTGGCGGTCGACCAGTCGGACCTCGATGCGGCGTCCCAGAAGATCGAGACGCTGAGCAAGGAGGCCGAGTCGCTCCAGTCCTCGCTCTCCGAGACGACGCAGAAGCTCGAGGACACCCAGTACCAGATTGACGAGAAGCAGTCCCAGATCGACGAGGACCAGCAGAAGGTCGCGCAGGCGCAGCAGGAGCTCGAGCAGAGCCTTCGCGACGACTACAAGTCGGGCGGCATCGACCTCACCTCGGTCGTCCTGGGTTCCTCCAACATCAGCGACCTCGTCTCTCGCCTGTACTACGCAACCAAGGTGAACGAGTCGCGCTCCCAGAAGATCGAGTCCGTCAAGCAGATGCAGGAGCAGCTGCAGGCGGAGCAGGCGAGCCTGAAGGAGCGTCAGTCCGAGCAGCAGTCCGCGGTCGACACGCTCAACAGCCAGCTCGCCGACTACAACAGCAAGATCTCCGAGGCCCAGAGCTACTACAACAGCCTGAGCGCGGAGCAGCAGGCCCAGATCCAGGCCCAGGCCCAGGCGGCGGCCGAGGCGTCCCAGTCCGACGGCAGCGGCGACTCGTCCGCGACCGCGGCGGTGCTCCAGCAGGTCACGCAGGGAAGCTCCTCCTCCACCTCGTCCACGGGAGCGACCACGTCCTCCTCCAACACTAGCAGCCCCTCGAACAGCTCCACCTCGGGCGGTTCCAGCTCGAGCGGCGGCAAGGCAAACTCCGGTTCCTCGAGCTCGGGCTCGTCCAGCTCCAGCAAGGGCAACTCGTCCAGCGGCTCCTCGAGCTCCAACTCGGGCAGCTCCTCGAGCTCCAGCTCCAGCTCGTCCGGCAGCAGCAGCTCCTCCACGACCGGTGGCGCCTCCGGCGGCGGCCTCAGCACCGCCTACTCCATGATCGGCGTCCCGTACGTGTGGGGCGGCACCTCCGCGAGCGGCGTCGACTGCTCCGGTCTGGTCTGCTACTCCTATGGCTACAAGCGCGGCCGCACCACCTACGACATGATCGCCTCGCTCAAGGCCTCCGGCGACTGGAAGACCAGCATGAGCGACCTCAAGGTTGGCGACCTCGTCTTCCCTAGTACCGGCCACGTGGGCATCTACATCGGCAACGGGCAGATGATCCACGCCCCCTACCCGGGCAGGACGGTCTGCATCGCATCCGTGTATGCCTTCATCGGCGGCGGAACCTACTAGGCGCAGGTCATCGCATCACCAGCGAGACGGGACGGCGGCAGTGCTGCCGCGCCCGTCTCGCTTTTTGTATTCCGACACCTCGCGTGGCAATCGTGCCCTACCATGGAGCGGTGGTTCCAGGCAACGGGAAGGGAAGGTCGCAGGGCATGGTGCTTGACTCTGGGCACAGGGGCGTCAGCTGGAGGCTCTCGCGAAGGTTCGAGGTCGACATGGTGTGGGAGGGCGTCCTCGTTGGCCTGGCAGGCGGGGGAGTCGTCACCCTGTACCGGCTGTCCCTCTCCCTCGCCGAACGCGTCCTCAGGGGCACTGTCGCCCTCGCAAGGACCAGCCTCCTCGTGGCGGCGCTCTTCGCCCTGTTCCTCGTCGCCGCCTGCCTCGCCGTCGGGAGGCTCATGACCTGGGAGCCGTTCACGCAGGGGTCGGGCATCCCCCAGACGGACGCGGAGGTCATAGGCAGGCTCGACATGCCATGGCACCGCGTCATGCTCGCCAAGTTCGCGGAGGGCACCCTGTGCGCCTTCTCGGGCCTGTCCCTGGGAAGGGAGGGCCCCAGCGTGCAGCTGGGGGCCATGGGCGGCAAGGCCGTCTCGCGAGCCCTGGGCCGCGGCAGGGGAGAGGAGCGCCTCCTCGTTACCTGTGGCGCCGCCGCCGGGATGTCCGCCGCCTTCAACGCACCGCTCACGGGCGTGCTGTTTGCCCTGGAGGAGATACACAAGGAGTTCTCGGCCCCCCTCATCATCTCGGTGATGGCATCCTCCATCGCCTCCGACTTCCTGGTGTCGCAGGTGCTGGGCGTCAAACCCGTCCTCCAGTTCGTATTCTCGCGCGACCTCCCGCATCCCCTGTACGCCTACGTGGTGCTGCTCGCCCTCTTCTGCGGCGTTGCGGGGGCGCTCCACAACAGGGGGATGTTCGCCTGCACGGAGCGCCTGTACTCGCGCATCACCCGGGGCGTGCCGTATTCCAGGATCGCCATCCCCTTCGCCCTGGCGTTCCCCATCGCCTTCCTGGCGCCCCAGCTCATGTGCGGCGGCGACGCCATCCTGGAGCAGATCGCCGCGCCCGGGAACCTGGCGCTCGGCGCCATCGTGCTGCTCCTGGTGGGGAAGTACCTGTACACGACCGTGAGCTTTGCCTCGGGCGCCCCTGGTGGCACGCTGTTCCCCCTCTGCGTCATGGGCGTGCTCTGCGGCCTCCTGTTTGGCACCTTCGCCAACCAGTTCCTGGGGCTCCCCTCCTCCTACGTCACCAACTTCGTGGTGCTGGGCATCGCGGGGCTGTTCGCCTCCGTGGTGCAGGCGCCCGTCACGGCCGTGGTACTGGCCTTCGAGCTCACTGGAAGCCTCGATGCCATGCTCAGCGCCTCGATCGTCTCCATCGTCTCGTACGTCACCGCAAGCCTTCTGGGGGTCGACCCGTTCTACGAGCATCTGCTCTCAAGGCTCCTGGGCTCCACCAGGCCCACGCGCGGCGACAGCACGGGTGGCCAGAGGGAGCTGCACAGCTACACCGTCGGTGCGGGGAGCAAGATGGAGGGCCGCACGCTCGCCGAGATTCCCTGGCCGGAAGGTGCCCGCGTGGTGACCATCAACCGCGGCTCCACCGAGATCGTGCCCACGGGCTCGACTAAGCTGCTGGCCCTTGACGAGGTCCTGGTGATCATGACCGCCGGGGGAGAGAGCGACCGTGCGGTCTGGGACCTCGCGCGCGGCTCGGTGACCACGGAGCGCACGCCCCGCTCGCACTAGCGGCTTGGGGTGCAGAAGCCGTCCGTCCCCCGTCTCGCGTGCGTGAGGCGCCCGCACGGGGTACCCTCGAAGGGTGGGCCCCGGGGAGGGACCTCTTGCACGAGGGAGGGACAGAGTGCCAAGCGATAAGAGCCAGGGGGACGTTGAGCCCATGGCACCGAGCGAGTGCCCGTTTGGGACGCGGTGCGCCTTCCACAGGAGGGGCGCCGTCTGCATGAGCCAGATACGCCTCTTTGCGGGGCTCGACCTGGAGGCAAGGCGCGAGCTCCTCTCGCATGCCACGCAGACCACCTACCAGCGCGGCGACATCATCGTCGCCGAGGGCGACCCCATCGACTCCATCCTCATCGTGCGCTCGGGCCGCATCAAGACCTTTCGCGTGGACCCCAGCGGCGAGGAGACGGTCCTCGACATCCTGCACGACGGCCAGGCCATCTGGCACGGGATGTTCCTGGAGGACAACGTCTACCACTACTCGGTGGGGTGCCTCTCTCGCGTCGAGGTGTGCCGGATCCACAGCAAGAGCTTCGAGAGGCTGATCTCCCAGCGGCCCGAGGTGGCCATGGGACTGATCAGGATGGTCTGCACCGAGCTCGACGACGCGGAGGAGAAGGTCATGATGCTCGGGATCCGCGAGCCGCGCCGTCGGCTTGCGGGCTTCCTCCTGCTGAGGGACCACCGCTGCCTGGGGGGCGAGATCTCGCTCAAGCTCGAGGACATCGCCGCCTCGGTTGGCCTGAGGCCCGAGACCGTCTCGCGCAACCTTGCCTCCCTGGAGCGCGAGGGCGTGGTGAAGCGGCTCGGACGCGGGCGCCTCAAGGTGATGGACCCCGAGGCGCTCCGCAAGATTTCGGGTGGCTCTGCCGATTCCCCACAATATGAGGTATGAAATTCCCTGACCTTCTCGTTACTTGACCAGAATCATGGAACGCATGCGGTCCCCTCGGATAGATTGTCCCTGTCACCAAGACGAAACAATCCGAGGGGGCTGCCGTGCTGGGTAGGGTTCACTCAACAGAGTCGTTTGGCTCCGCAGACGGCCCCGGCGTGCGCTTCGTCGTCTTCCTCCAGGGCTGCGACATGAGGTGCCGCTACTGCCACAACGCGGACACCTGGGACAGGGACGGCGGCCAGCTCCTCTCAGCCACGCAGATCCTGGACAGGGCCGAGCGCTACCGGTCGTACTGGGGACCGGAGGGCGGCATCACGGTCAGCGGGGGAGAGGCGCTCCTCCAGGCGGGCTTCGTGGCGGAGCTCTTTGAGGAGGCGCACAGGCGGGGGATTGGCACCTGCCTTGACACCTCGCTCCAGCCCTTCACGCGCGACGAGCCGTTCTTCCCCACGTTCCGTCGCCTCATCAAGTCCTGCGACCTCGTGCTGGCAGACATCAAGCACATCGACCCCGAGCGCCACAGGTGGCTGACGGGGCACGGCAACGAGAACATCCTGGACGGGCTCAGGTTCCTGGCCGAGGTGGGGGAGCCCGTGTGGATTCGCCAGGTGCTGGTTCCCGGCGTCACGGACGACGATGCGCAGCTGCAGGCGACCAGGGAGTTTGTCGACGGCCTTCCCAACGTCGAGCGCGTCGAGGTCCTCCCGTACCACACGCTCGGCAAGTTCAAGTGGGACGGGCTGGGAATCCCGTATCCGCTCGAGGGCGTGGAGCCTCCGAGCCAGGAGAGCATAGAGCACGCGAGGCGCATCCTCTGCAAGGGGGAGTAGGGCCTCTCAGATAATCGCCAGTCACGATGGAAGGAGCACCGATGCACATGAGGGAAGAGTGGGACGGCTTTGCTGCCGGGCATTGGACGGACGACGTCAACGTCCGCGACTTTGTCCAGCGCAACTACACGCCCTACGACGGGGACGAGTCGTTCCTGGAGGGACCCACCAAGGCGACCGACACCCTATGGGGCAAGGTCCAGGAGCTGCAGGCGCAGGAGCGCGCCAACGGCGGCGTCCTCGACTGCGAGACCGAGGTCGTCTCGGGCCTGACCTCCTATGGCCCTGGGTACATCGACCCCGAGCTCAAGGACCTGGAGAAGGTCGTGGGCCTGCAGACCGACAAGCCGCTCAAGCGTGCCTTCATGCCCTACGGCGGCATCAAGATGGCCGAGCAGGCTGCCGAGAGCTACGGCTACAAGATCAACCCCAAGTACCACAAGATCTTCAACGAGTACCACAAGACCCACAACCAGGCGGTCTTTGACGCGTACACGCCCGAGATGCGCGCGGCGCGTCACAGCCACGTGATCACCGGCCTGCCCGACACCTACGGCCGCGGCCGCATCGTGGGCGACTACAGGCGCGTCGCGCTCTACGGCATCGACTTCCTGATCGCCAAGAAGCAGGAGGACCTCCTCAACTGCGGTGACGGCACCATGACCGACGACGTGATCAGGCTCCGCGAGGAGATCGCCGAGCAGATTCGCGCCCTCAAGGGCATGAAGGAGATGGCCACCGCCTACGGGTACGACATCAGCCAGCCCGCCCGCGATGCCCACGAGGCGGTGCAGTGGCTCTACTTTGGCTACCTTGCCGCCATCAAGACCCAGAACGGCGCCGCCATGTCCGTGGGCCGCATCTCCACGTTCCTGGACATCTACCTGCAGCGCGACCTTGCCTCAGGCAAGATCACCGAGACCGAGGCGCAGGAACTCATCGACCACCTGGTCCTCAAGTTCCGCATGGTCAAGTTCGCCCGCATCCCCTCGTACAACGAGCTCTTCTCTGGCGACCCCGTGTGGGCCACGCTCGAGGTCGCGGGCATGGGGCAGGACGGCCGTTCCATGGTGACCAAGAACGACTTCCGCTTCCTCCACACGCTCGAGAACATGGGGCCGGCGCCCGAGCCCAACCTCACGGTGCTGTACTCCAAGCGCCTGCCCGAGGCCTTCCGCCGCTACGCCGCCAAGATCTCCATCGACACCTCGTCCATCCAGTACGAGAACGACGACGTCATGCGCCCGGTCTGGGGTGACGACTACAGCATCTGCTGCTGCGTCTCCGCGACCGAGACGGGCAAGGAGATGCAGTTCTTCGGTGCCCGCGCCAACCTGGCCAAGTGCCTCAACTACGCCATCAACGGCGGCAAGGACGCAAAGTTCAACGACAAGCAGGGCAACCACATGCAGGTTGGCCCCGAGCTGGCGCCCATCACGTCCGAGTACCTTGACTACGACGAGGTCATGCACAAGTTCGACCTCATGATGGACTGGCTCGCCGGCCTCTACGTCAACATCCTCGACCTCATCCAGTACATGCACGACAAGTACTACTACGAGGCCGCCGAGATGGCGCTCATCGACACCAACGTGCGTCGCACCTTCGCCACGGGCATTGCGGGCTTCTCCCACGTGGTCGACTCCCTCAGCGCCATCAAGTACGCCAAGGTCAAGACCGTCCGCGACGAGAGCGGCATCGTGGTGGACTACAAGGTCGAGGGCGACTTCCCGCGCTATGGCAACGACGACGACAGGGCCGACGACATCGCCGTGTGGCTGCTCAAGACCTTCATGACCAAGATCCGCAAGCACCACACGTACCGCAACTCGGAGCCCACGACCTCTATCCTGACCATCACGTCCAACGTGGTGTACGGCAAGGCGACAGGAGCGCTTCCCGACGGCCGTCCTGCCTACACGCCGTTCTCGCCCGGCGCTAACCCCTCCTACGGAGCCGAGAAGAACGGGCTTCTCGCCTCGCTCAACTCCGTCGCCAAGCTCCCGTACGAGTACGCGCTCGACGGCATCTCCAACACCCAGACCATCAACCCGGGCGCCCTGGGCAACGACGAGGGGCAGCGCATCGGCAACCTGGTCCACGTCCTGGACGGCTACTTCAGCGAGGGTGCGCATCACCTCAACGTGAACGTGTTTGGCGTCGACAAGCTCAAGGACGCCATGGAGCACCCCGAGAAGCCCGAGTACGCCAACTTCACCATTCGCGTCTCTGGCTACGCCGTCAAGTTCATCGACCTCACGCGCGAGCAGCAGCTCGACGTCATCGCACGTACCTGCCACGACCGCATGTAGCGTTCACTAGTAGGTGACGCACGGGGGAGGGCGACCAGGTCTCTCGGTCGCCCTCCCCATTCTCGTTAATCTCTCACACTTTACATAACATATATTATCGCGGGTTTTGAGAGAGAGAAAAGAGGGTGCCTCCCAGCTGGGGACGACACCCTCTGGCATCCCGCGTTTCAGCCGACGCTACCCCTCGAGCGGTTGGCCGAGGAACGTGGCCACGCTGGTTGCCGCGATGGCACCGTCTGACGCAGCCGTGATGACCTGCCTGAGCGGCGTGCGCCTGACGTCTCCCGCGGCGTACAGCCCGGGAGTCCGCGTGGCCATATGGTCGTCTGTGACGACGTAGCCTCGGGGATCAAGTTCCGCGAGCCCCTCGACGAGCCTGGAGCCCGGAACGCGACCGACGAAGACGAAGACGCCAAAGGAGCCCTCGTCATACTGCTCGGAGGTCTCGCGGCCGGTGAGGTTGTCACGGAGCGTGAGGCCGCTCAGGAGCGTCCCGCCCGTCACGGAGACGAGCGAGGTATTGAACCTGACCTCCAGCTTGGGGTTCTGGCTCACCTCGCGCGCGACGAGCGCCGTGGCCCGCAGGTGGTCCTTCCTCACCAGCAGCGTGACCTTGCTGGCGAACTTGGACAGGAAGAGCGCCTCCTCGCACGCGGAGTTGCCTCCGCCCACAACGAACACCTGCTTGCCGCGATAGAACATGCCATCGCACGTGGCGCAGTACGAGACTCCGTGGCCGCGAAACTCCCTCTCGCCCTCAAAGCCCGCCTCGCGGGGCGAGGCCCCTCCTGCGAGGATGACCGTCTTGGAGTCATAGCTCTGGGACGAGGTGGAAACGGTGAAGACACCCGTCGAATCATCCCTCTTGATGGTGGTAACGTCTTCCATGCGGATGTCGGCGCCAAACTCCTCCGCCTGCCCCTTCATGGCATCCGAGAGGCTGAAGCCGTCGGTATGCGGAAGGCCCGGGTAGTTGTCTATCTCGCTCGTGAGGATGGCCTGCCCGCCCACGGCCTCCTGCTCGAGCGTGACGGCGTCGAGCAGGGCACGCGCCGCATACAGAGAGGCTGAGAGGCCCGCAGGCCCGCCACCGACAATGACCAAATCTCTTATAGGTTGGGTGCTCATGGTGCACTCCCCTTTCGTCGACTGTTGCACGTATACCCCACATGGGCATCGGCCTCTTTGTTAGGCTGCGGCTCACATATCTTTCATGGGGCGTCTGCATGAAAAAGGGACCCACCCTTGAGGGCAGGTCCCAAACCCGACTCTGACTGGGAAAGCCTAGACGAGCAGGAAGTAGACGATGAAGGCGATCGTAGCCACCCACATGAGGGGCTTGATCTCCTTGATCTTGCCGGTGACGGCGGCGACGATCACGTAGGCGATGAAGCCGAGGCCGATGCCGTCGGAGATGGAGTACGTGAAGGGGATGCCGGCGATGACCATGAACGCGGGGAAGCCCTGGAGCACGTCGGACCAGTCGATGTCAACGACGTCGCCCATCATGAGGAAGCCGACGATAACGAGGGCACCGCAGGTGGCGGCGGAGTTGACAATGGTGATGACGGGGGCGAAGAACGCGGCGAGGATGAAGAGGACGCCGGTGGTCACCGAGGTCAGGCCGGTTCGGCCGCCGTCTGCGGCGCCGGAGGACGACTCGACGAACGTGGTGATGGAGGAGGCGCCGACGAAGCCACCGACCGCGGCGGCGATGGAGTCGACGGTCAGGATCTGACGGATGTCCTCAACGTTGCCGTCCTCGGTGAGGAAGTCACCCTGCTTGGCGACCGCCATGGCGGTGCCCATGGTGTCGAAGAAGTCGGACATCATGAGCGAGAAGGCGAACACGAGGAGTGCGGGGGTGGCGAACACCTTGGCGATGCCCATGACGCCGTTGGCGTCGGTCTGGAACGGCGCCGCGAAGGTCGAGAAGTCAAGGCCGGAGACGATGCCGCTGGGGGCCTGCGTGACGCCCAGGGGGATGCCTGCGACCATAGCGATGATGATGCCCCAGAGCAGGGCACCCTTGACGTTCATGACGAAAAGGATGACCGAGGCGATGATCGAGATCATGCCGACGATGAAGGCAGGGTCGGTGACGTTGCCAAGCGCAACCATCGTGCTCTCGTTCGCGACGATGACGCCGCCGTCCTTGAGGCCGATCATCGCGATGAAGAGGCCGAGGCCGACCGAGATGGCGTGGCGGAGCGAGACGGGGATAGCGTCCATGACGGCCTCGCGCAGGCCGCAGAGGACCAGGACCGTGATCGCGACGCCCTCGATGAAGACGACGGCCATGGCGGCGTGCCAGTCACCGTTGGTCATACCAGTGAGAGTGTAGGCGACGACGGCGTTGATGCCCATGCCCGAGGCGCAGGCAAGGGGACGGTTCGCAAACAGACCCATGCAAATTGTCATGATGCCGGCGCCAAGGCAGGTAGCGGTGACAGCGGCCATCGCGGGAACGCCCGCCTCCTGGAGAAGGGCGGGGTTGACGGCGATGATGTACGCCATGGCCAGGAACGTGGTGAGTCCCGCTCGCACCTCCTGGCCGACCGACGAGCCCCTCTCGCCCGTCTTGAAGAACTTGTCCATGTTGAAACCTCTCTCCCATTCCACCAGAGAACAACAGAAACCGGCGGGCACCTGGCAGCGTGCCCCCACCAGCCAATCTCACGGCCGCTCCTGCGGCCGGGAAACCCAATCTTGGAAAGTGCCTAGACCCCCGAGGAGCCGAACCCGCCAGCTCCGCGGTCGGTGGAGTCCAGCTCGTCCCTCTCCACGAGGTCGACGAAGGGCACCTGGAGAATGACGAGCTGGGCGATGCGCTCGCCGCGCTCGATGTGGATGTCTGTCTTGGGGTCAAGATTGATTGCGCAGACCTTGAGCTCGCCGCGATAGTGGGAGTCGATGAGGCCAGGAGTGTTGGCCATGGAGAGGCCCTCGCGCAGGGCAAGGCCGCTACGTGGCTGCACGTAACCCGCATAGCCCTCCGGTATGGCGACTGCCAACCCAGTGGAGACAAGCCTGCGCTCGAATGGCTTGAGGGTAACGTCTTCGCTGGACCTGAGGTCAAGCCCGGCGTCGCCGGCATACGCGTAGGATGGCAGCTCGACCCCCTCGTCGATTCGCTTGACCGCTACCTGGATGTGAGCCTGCTCGTCCCTGCCCATCTGGCCTCCAATTTGCTAGGACTGCTCTTTCATGATGCTCTTGAGCTCCTCGCTGAACTCGTCGACGTCCTTGAAGTCGCGATAGACCGACGCGAATCGGACGTAGGCGACCTTGTCGATGTCAACGAGCCTCTGGAGGACCATCTTGCCGATCTCCTGGGAGGGGACCTCGGTCTGACCCTTGTCCCTCAGCTCGTTCTCGATGCTGTCGATGAGGGCATCGAGCTTCTCGATGGGTATGTCGCGCTTGACGGTGGCTGCAACGAGGCCACGCATGACCTTCTGCCTGTTGAAGGTCTCCTTTCGCCCATCCTTCTTCACGACGAGCAGGGGCATCTCCTCCCTGCGCTCGTACGTGGTGAAGCGAGTGCCGCAGCGAACGCACTCACGCCTTCTCCTGATGGCGTCGTGGCTCTCGGACGGACGGGAATCTACGACCTTTGACTCCTCACAACCACACTTTGGGCAGCGCATCTTCCTCCCACGGTAGGCGACGCACATAAAGGTATCACACAAGCAGCACCAAAAGACAAAAGACCTAGAAAGGAAACCAAGCGTTTAAACGCTGGCCCCCTTTTCCAGGCCTTTCCCATAATTGGGCCTTGCGGCTTACCTCTAGTTGTGAGCGACGGGAATCTGAAGCTGCTGGCCGGCCCTGAGCGGGCTGGTGCCAAGCCCGTTGCGCTGGGAGATCCACTGGACGAGCTCGGTGGTCGAGACGCCCGGGACCGGATGGCTTTCCGCGATCGACCAGACGGTGTCACCGCCTGCTACGCTGACGGTGACAACCCGCGCCTGGCCCAAGGCGTTGTCGCGCTGGGAGGACTGTACCGCCTCGAAGGCGCCAACCCCGACGAGCGAGACGGCACACACCATCATTGCCACGAGGACGAGGCCCCTCACACGCGAGCGGAACTCGCCCTCCTGCTTACGGAAAGGAGCGTCATCCGTGCGCCCTCCCTCGACGACGCGAAGCCGGGGCCTCTCTTCGCTTGCCTGAAGGGCGAGGGATCCGTAGCACTGGTAGCCCTGATTCTGCGATGCGCCTGCATATGAGCTGTTCATATCTAATGTCTCCTTCGAACGTGTTGCCGTAGGTATACCAACCACCCCGGACACAAATTCGAACGACGTTCTGTATCTGGAACACGTGTACTATGATAGGTACCGAACATGTGTGCGTCAATGCAAAAACGAACATTTGTTTGTGCTTCGCACGACCGCGAGGTACACTTGGGTCGAAGAAGGGGGAACCATGGCAAGAGACCACCTGAGCAAGCGGCAGCAGCAGATCTATGACTTCATCTGCTCCTACACCACCGAGCACGGCTATCCGCCCTCGGTGAGGGAAATTGGTTCCGCCGTGGGCCTCGCCTCCCCGTCCACGGTCCACATGCACCTGAAGGTCCTCCAGGAGCACGGCCTCATCAAGAGGGACTCCAAGAAGCCGCGCACCATCGAGGTCGTTGCCGAGGGGGACGCACCGTCCCAGCCGCTAGCCAGGGTCTCGCAGGATCTTGACCATAACGTGATCACGCTGCCGCTTGTCGGGAGGGTCGCCGCGGGCCAACCCATCCTTGCGGAGCAGAACGTGGAGGAGTGCCTCTCACTCCCCACGAGCATCGTGGGGGACTCCAGCTCCTTCATCCTGAGGGTGAGGGGATGCTCGATGATCAACGCGGGCATCCTCGATGGAGACCTGATCGTCGTGAAGGAGCAGAGCGACGCGCATGATGGCGAGATCGTGGTTGCCCTCATAGACGACTCCGCCACCGTCAAGACCTTCTACCGCGAGGAGGGCCGGGTGCGTCTCCAGCCCGAGAACGACACGATGGATCCCATCTACGTCAAGAACCCCAAGATTCTTGGCAGGGTCACAGCGCTCATCCGCTCCATCTCGTAGCGGGCGTGAGCGGCGCAGGGACTGCGGCCCGTTCGACGAGAGCGGGCCGCATACACTTTATTGACTCGGCGCGAGGCTTCACCATCCTCTCGATGGTGTTGTTTCACCTCTGCTACGACCTGCGCTTCATCAATGGACTGCAGGTGCCCTTCTTCCAACCGCCGTTCATGGACGTGTGGAGGAACTCGATAAGCTGGACCTTCCTCTTTGTGGCAGGGCTCATGTTCGCGCAGTCGCACGACAACGCCAGGAGGGGCGCCAAGTACCTGCTGGTGGGCCTTGCGGTTCGAATCGCCACCACGGTTGCGAATGTTGACGTTCCCGTAAGGTTTGGCATCTTCTTCTGCATGGGGATCTGCACCCTCGCCTGCCTTCTGCTCGACCGGTGCCGGCTGCTCCCCCGCTCGGTCTCCGCCTGTCTCGCCCTGATCGGAGCCTTCCTCCTCGTCCTCGGAGTCAACTCGGGGTATGTGGGCGTAGGCAATTGGGTCATCAGACTCCCCGGCGAGCTGTACTCCTGGGGAGGCCTCACTTGGCTCGGGCTTCCCTCCCCCACGTTTGAGTCGGGAGACTACTACCCGCTTCTCCCCTACCTTCTCATGTACCTCTCCGGGGCGACGCTCGGAATGCGCCTAAGGGAGACGGGCGGCTATCCGGCCTGGGCGTACGCGAGGGGGCCACGATGGCTCGAGTTTCTCGGCAGGCATACGATCGTGGTGTACCTGCTCCACCAGCCGATCATCCTTCTTGCCTTGGGGGACCTGCTGTAGGTGCTTCTTTTCCGCTGAAGACAGGCATTGCACGGTCCTCGCCCTGCCTGCTCGGACGCCTATTCGCCCCGCTCTTCGCAGAGGTACGGGGCAAGCGTCTGAGCCATGCGCTTGGATGCCCTCACGGTCGCCTGCAGCCCGTCCTGAGTGTATTGCTCCCGCACGACCTGGCAGCGCTCGTGAACCATCTTGAGGAGAAGCCCCTTCTCGTACGGCACGCAGACCGTGATGGTCTGGTCGCCCGAGGCCGCCTCCTGGGAGACCCTGAGGAGGAGTCCGCGAACGCCGCTTCCCTCGAGCGCGCTGATCATCACCGCGTCCGGCCGGAGCGCCTGGAGTCGCACCTTCTCCTCCGGGGAGATAAGGTCGCACTTGTTGTAGACGACCACGGATGGTATCTGGTCTGCGCTGATCTGTGCGAGAACCTCCCTGACGGCGGCGACCTCACGCTCGGAGTTGGGGTCCGATGCGTCGACCACGTTTAGGATGAGGTCGGCGGCACGAACCTCTGCAAGGGTCGACTTAAACGATTCCACGAGGGTCGTGGGGAGCTTCTGGATGAAACCGACCGTGTCCGTGAGCGTGATGCGACGCCCCTCCTCCAGGTCCACCACGCGGGTGGTTGGGTCAAGGGTGGCAAACAGCTCGTCCTGAACGTAGACCCCGGCCCCCGTAAGCCTGTTGAGCAGCGTAGACTTGCCCGCATTGGTATACCCCACGAGCGAGACGCGGAACACGCCGGACTCCCACCGAGCTTTGCTCCTGACCTCCCGCCTGGTCTCGACCTGGTCGAGCTCTTTGCGCAGCCAGGAGATGCGCTTGCGCACCAGGCGGCGGTCGACCTCGAGCTGGCTCTCGCCCTGGCCAAACCTGCTTCCGATGCCGCCCCTGGTCTGCTCGCCCACCAGATGGCTCCACATGCCACGGAGCCTGGGCAGGACGTACTGCAGCTGTGCGAGCTGTACCTGGAGCCGTCCCTCGTGCGTCTTGGCATGGGTGCCAAAGATGTCGAGGATGAGTGCGGTGCGGTCGATGACCTTCACGGGCTCGCCGACCGCCTTCTCAAGGTTGGACTGCTGGGAGGGGCTAAGCTCGTCGTCGAAGATCACGACGTCGGCGTCGAGGGCGTGGACGAGATGGACCAGCTCCTGCACCTTGCCGCTTCCCATGAAGGTGCGCGGTATGGGCTTGTCGAGCCGTTGGGTGAGCTCCCCCACCACGACGGCCCCGTCCGTCTCGGCCAGGCGCCCCAACTCGGCCATGGATTCCTCGAGCGGCCAGTCCTCGCGGCCAAGGTCGATGCCAACGAGGATCGCACGCTCCGGGACTGGCTTCGTCGATATGGGCTCGAACCTAGCCAATGCGACCTCTCCTCTCATCCAGCGCAACCGAGAGCCCCTTGAGCACGATGTCCGTCGCCCCCTGGTTGTCGAGGGCGTCCATGTCGAGCCAGCGGACGCGGCCGTCCCGCTTGAACCACGAGATCTGCCGCTTGGCGTATCGGCGCGTGCGCGCCTTGACAAGATCGCGCGCCTCGTCCTCGGTTGACCTTCCGTCGAGGAGCTCCAGGACCTCCTTGTACCCGATTGCCTGGGACGCGGTGGTCGAGCGCTCCAGGCCCTCCCTGCGAAGCCCCCTGACCTCGTCAACAAGGCCCGCATCGAACATGCCGTCCACGCGCTCGTCGATGCGACGGTAGAGCCGCTGCCGGTCCATCCGAAGCCCAAATATCAGCGCGTCGTAGTGGCTGGCCCTTCTGTGGAGCCCGTCGTGCGTCCTGGCATACGAGCCGCCCTGGTCGAGAAGCTCGAGGGCGCGTATCACCCGGCGAACGTTGTGCGGGTGTATGAGGCTCGCGGACTCGGGATCGCGACGCTCGAGCTCGCGCCACACGGCGTCGCCGCCCTCGCTCTCGGCAAGCCGCTCGTACCGCTCCCTCGCCTCGCTGCCGCGCTCCCCGGAGGGGAAGTCCATCTGGTCGATCACGGCATCGAGGTACAGCCCCGTCCCCCCGCACAGCACGGGCACCCTGCCCTGCGCAAGGAGGGAGTCCACCTCCGCCCGGGCGTCACGCTGGAACAGGCGGACGGAGTAGTCCTCCCCCACGGGGCACACGTCCACCATGAGGAGCGGTCGGCGCCTCTCCCCCATCGGGGTCTTGGCGGTCCCTATGTCCATCCCGCTATAGACCTGCATGGCGTCCGTCGAGACGATGCTCGTAGAGAGCCTCTTGGCCACCTCCTCGGCGAGCGAGCTCTTGCCCGAGGCGGTGGGGCCGACGATGGCCAGCACAAGCGGCCTCACGCTCAATGCGCCTGCCCAACGAGAGGACCCCTGAGGTACCACGTCCTGGCCTCGTCGACTCTGACGTCGCACATCTTCCCCACGAGGTCATCGGGACGAGCGCCCTCGGGAAGGTCGAACAAGACGGTCTGACCCTTCTCGGAGTGCCCGACCATCACGCTGGCGTCCTTCTTGGAGGTTCCCTCCACGAGGGAGGTGACGGTCGTGTGAAGCTCCGCCTGGTTTGCCTGGTGCGCGCAGTCCTCGACGAGCTTGGCGAGGCGGTCGAAGCGCTCCTGGATGACCTCACGGGGTGTCTCGTCCTCGATCTTTGCGGCGGGAGTCCCGGGCCGGCGAGAGTAGATGAAGGTGTAGGCGGACGAGAAGCCGACCTCACGCACGAGGGAGAGGGTCTGCTCAAAGTCCTCCTCCGTCTCGCCCGGGAAGCCCACGATGATGTCCGTGGAGAGGGCGATGTCGGGCATAGCGGCGCGAAGGTGATCGACGACCTGCAGGTAGCGCTCGCGGGTGTAGCTCCGATTCATGGCCCTGAGCACACGGTCGGAGCCGCTCTGGACCGCCAGGTGCAGCTGGGGCATCACGTTGGGCGTCTGGGCCATGGCGGAGATGACGTCGTCACCCAGGTCCTTGGGGTTGGAGGACGTGAAGCGGATCCTCTCCACCCCCGTCTTGCCGACGGCGCGCAGGAGCTCGGGGAAACGAGGGCTCCCATAGAGGTCACGGCCGTACGAGTTGACGTTCTGCCCCAGGAGCGTGATCTCCCTCACGCCGTCCGAGACGAGCCCCTCGCACTCCTCCACCACGCGTTCGAACACGCGGCTCTTCTCGCGCCCGCGCACGTACGGGACGATGCAGTAGGTGCAGAAGTTGTTGCACCCCGTCATGATGGGGACCCAGGCGTGGAAGCGCTGGGCGCGGTGGCTGGGGAGTTCGGTGGAGAAGCCGCGGCCCTCCTCCACGGTGTCGACCTCTACCCTTCCCGCGCCGTCGTCCAGGGCCTCCTCCAGGAGGTCGGGGAGAGACGCGATGGCACTGGTGCCAAACACGACGTCCACGTTGGGGATGCGCTCCTTGAGCGCCGCCCCGTCGCGCTGCCCGATGCAGCCGCCCACGGCGACGATGCGACGGCCGCCCGGCGCCTTGGGGAGCCTGACCAGGTTGGAGACCTCCCCATACAGATGGGTGTCAGCCTTCTCGCGCACGCAGCAGGTCATGAACACGACGATGTCCGCCTCGGCCGCGGTCTTGACCTCGTTGCAGCCCATGCTGTCGAGGAGGCCGCTCACGCGTTCCGAGTCGTGGAGGTTCATCTGGCACCCAAAGGTGCGGACACAATAGGTTCTTCCTACGAGCTTGGGGTGGGTGGGCACTCCTACATCAACTCCGGGCTGTCTGTCTGCCTCGTCCCCGACTGCGGGACGAGTCTGTGTACGTATACGGCAATGCGTATGGCGGTGCGGTTCTCCCCGTTGATCTCGATGTCCGAGAACGCGGGGGCACAGGAGATGTCGACCCCCGTGGGGATGAGGAAGCCGCGCGCGATGGCGATGGCCTTGATCGCCTGGTTCACCGCGCCGGCGCCGACCGCCTGCATGTTGACGGGGACGCCGTCCTTGACCATCCCCGCGATGGCCCCCGCGACTGACGCGGGGGACGATTTACTCGAGACCTTCAGAAACTCCATGGTGACTCCAAAGCGCAAGCTGCTGTCTTGGTGGTGTGTTGGTGCCATTTTTGAGCCTTGGGAAATTCTACTTCGTTTACCTTGCCTTTTGAAGCGAGAGACGCACCTCAGTCGCCCTCGCTCACCTCGAAGGTGACGGTGACGCGCCCCCGCGAGACCCGAACCTTGGGATCTTGCGCTAGCGAGAGGTAGTAGCGGTCCGCGAGGAACGAGAAGTCGCGCTCCATGATGCGCGAGAACTCGTCGGCGTCGTCGCGGGAGATGCGCAGCCCCCTCCTGTCGCGCTGAAGGTCGACCTCTCGGGGCGAGTCGCCAGACGACTTGTGCGTGAGGTGCGAGAGGGCGCTCCGGACGGGACGGATCTGCCCGCCGATGATCCTGTGTGCCGTGCGCTCGGAGAGGTCGATCCCGACGCCGCTGCACACCCCAAGGAGCTCCCGCGCGTCAGCGGCAACCGAGAAGCGCTCGAGCGCCGGCAGCTCCGTGAGGTCGTCGACGAACAGGAGGTTGGACCCGTCCACCGACGGCCTCACGCGACGGCGGATGGTGGCGACGATCTCGGACGGGGACCCAACGTAGACCTCGCAGACGCCCCGCTCCTCGAGCGCGAACTCGCAGCACGCCCTGACGATGTTGTGGGGACCGCGAGAGACGACCTGCTCGCCTTCGTCGTCCTTCCCCAGCGACGGCCAGGTGGACTGGTCGGTCTTCTCGGGTAGGGACGAGGTGTCCGAGACGACCTGGATGACCGTCCCCCTTCCGGGGGCGGAGTCGACGACGCGCGCCGACTCGCAGTTCTCGCGCACGGAGTAGAGTGCCATGCCGCGCCCGTGCACGCCCCAGCGGTCCATGTGCATCGACTCGAGCTTTGAGGTCACGCGCGCGTCGAACACGCGCTCCTGCATGTCGGCGGGGATGCCCGAGCCGTCGTCCAGGATGGTGACGACCCTGCGCTCCCCCTCACGTGCCGTGGCGACGAAGATGCGCCGGGCGCCGGCGTCGCGCGAGTTGCGCAGCATCTCGACCACCGCATCCTCGATGCACTGGATGTCGTGCTTGGCCTGGCGCCGCTCCGCCTCCGCCACGCGGAGGCGAACGAAGCCCTCGCCCAGGTTCTCCTCGACCCTGAGCGAACGCTCGCCCCCCATGGCGGCAACGAAGTCGGCGAGGTCTGACGACGGGGAGGTCATGCCCCTACTTCGCGATGTCGACGGCGCGCGACTCCCTGATCACCACGACGCGCACCTGGCCCGGGTACTCCATCTCGTCCTCGATTTGCTTGGCGATGTCGTGGGCGAGGACGGTCGCCTCGGCATCTGAGACCTTCTCGGGCTCGACCATCACGTGGAGCTCGCGACCGGCCTGCATGGCGTAGGTGCGCTCGACGCCCTCGTGCGCGTTTGAGATCTCTTCCAGCTTCTCGAGGCGCTTGATGTAGGTCTCGGCGGACTCGCGGCGCGCCCCGGGGCGGGCGGCGCTGATTGCGTCGGCAGCCTGAACCAGGACGTCCAGGACCGTGCTGGGCTCCACGTCGGCGTGGTGCGCCTCGACCGCGTGCACGATCTCGGGACGCTCGCCGTAGCGGCGGCACAGGTCGGCGCCGATCACGGCGTGCGGACCCTCGACCTCGTGGTCGATGGCCTTGCCGAGGTCGTGCAGGAGTCCGGCGCGCTTTGCGGGCGTGGGGTCCAGCCCAAGCTCGGAGGCCATGATGCCGCAGAGCTCGGACACCTGGATGGAGTGCTGGAGCACGTTCTGCCCAAAGGACGTGCGGTACCTCAGCGCGCCCAGCGTCTTGACGAGCTCGGGGTGCAGGTCGTGGATGCCGGCGTCGAAGGCCGCCTGCTCGCCGGCCTCGCGAACGCGCTCCCCCACGAGCGTCTCGGCCTTCTTGTACATCTCCTCGATGCGGGCGGGGTGAATGCGCCCGTCGGCGATGAGGTTCTCGAGTGCCACGCGCGCGGTCTCGCGGCGGACGGGGTCAAAGCTGGAGAGGACGACGGTCTCGGGCGTGTCGTCGATGACGAGGGAGACGCCGGAAACCTGCTCGAAGGTTCTGATGTTCCTGCCCTCGCGGCCGATGATCCTGCCCTTGAGGTCGTCGGAGGGGATGTGGACGGAGGTGACGGTTATCTCGCCCGCCTGGTCGGCGGCGCAGCGCTGGATAGCCGTCGAGACGATCTCGCGCGCCGTCTTGTCGGCCTGCGCGCGCACGCGCTGCTCGGACTCGCGGAGAATCTGGGCCTCCTCGCGCACCGACTCGGAGCGGACGCGATCGAGGAGCTCCTGGTGCGCGTCTTCGCGGGAGAGGTCGGCAATGCGCTCGAGCTCGGCGCTCTGCTGGCGCATGAGCTCGTCCACCTCGCCCTTCCTCTTGTCGATCTGGCCCTGCAGGCTGGAGAGCTGGTGCTCCTTGCGGTCGAGCGAGTCGCTCCTGCGGTCGAGGGACTCCTCGCGCTGCATGATGCGGTTCTCCATCTGCTGCAGCTCGCCCTTGCGCTTCTTCTCCTCGTTCTCGCTGCGCTGCTTGAGCTGGAGGATCTGCTCCCTGGCCTCGACCATGGCAGCCTTCTTGGTGGTCTCGGCGTCGCGCTTTGCGTCGCTCGTGATGCGGTCCGCCTGGCTCTTGGCGTCCTCGACCGCCATGTTGGCCTCGCGCACCTTGCTGTTGTTCTTGCTGGTGGCGTAGGCGTAGGCGATCGCGGCTCCAACGATCAGGCAGACGAGCCCGATTATGATCTGCATTTCAACTCCTCAGATGAGCGTTTTGGTAGAGGTTCAGGAGACCACCGCGCCAAGCGCGACGGAACCCGCCATCCGAGGTATGTCTCGACTCATGGTGAAGCATGTCTGCAGAACAAGAAACAAATAACGTCGGCTGGCATGCCAGCAGACGAGAAGCAACTCAAACGGCCTCTAAATCGTATGATTGATTGAAGGAAGAGTCAATTGCGCCGGGACGAGCGGCAGAAGGATTCTTTGGACCCTGCACAACGTCAGCCTTCGGACTCGCCGCAGACGACCGCTCGGGTCGCGGCGCTCGAGACGCCATACGAGAACCCCCTCCCAAGGAGGAACCTCATGCACTGGGCGTAGGGGTCCTTTCCCCGGAAGGACCTCCTCGCCGCAACCTCGGTCGCGCGCTCGAGCTCCGAGCCCGCCTCGTCCACGAACTCCTCCGGCCACCCTCTGACGCCCTCGGGGTCCACCCCTCGTCGCTCCAGCTCCAGCTCTATGCGCCGCTGCCCCCATCCAGAGAGCACCTTGGACCGCGCGAACACGCGCCCGTATCGCGCGTCGTCCACGAGCCCCAGCTCCATGGAGCGTCCGAGCGTCACCTCGGCCACGTCCCTGGGATACCCCGCCTCCAGGAGCTTGCGCCTGACCTCGAGCGATGTGTAGTCGCGCCTGTTCACGAGGGCCTTGACCCTCTCGAGCGAGCACATTGAGAGGAGGGTGGAGAGCCTCTCGGTCAGCCGGGCGTCGACCGATTCGCCGACACGCCCCGCCTTCCTGTCACGCTCGAGTGCCCTGCCAACGGCAATCGGAAGCTCGCGAGTGACGGTCGAGTCCCCGTCCGCGATGGAGAGCACGGCGCGACGTCGTCGACCGTATCCGGAGGTGCCCCCGAAGGCGCTGACCTCCCAGGGGCACCCGTACAGGTCTTCCTCGAATTCCATGCGCAGCCTGCCCTACGCGTTGTCAGGGGAGCCGTTCTGCGCGTCCCCGCTCGCAATGCCAACGGGCTCGCCCACGCGCTCGTCGCCCAGCTCGAGGCCGCAGGCGATGCGGACCTTGTGGTCGATCTCGTCCATGAGGTCGGGGTTTGAGGCAAGGAACTCCTTGGCGGCCTCCCTGCCCTGGCCGAGCCGCTCGTCGCCGTAGGTAAACCAGGACCCGGACTTGTCGACCACGCCGTAGTCAACCGCCATGTCCAGGATGGAGCCCTCCTTGGAGATGCCCGTTCCGTACATGATGTCGAACTCCGCCTGCTTGAACGGGGGCGCCACCTTGTTCTTGACGACCTTGACCCTCACGCGGTTGCCGACGATCTCGCCGTTGCGCTTGATCGAGTCGATGCGCCGGATGTCCATCCTAACCGAGGCGAAGAACTTGAGCGCGCGGCCACCAGGCGTGGTCTCGGGGTTGCCAAACATGACGCCGATCTTCTCACGCAGCTGGTTGATGAAGATGCAGGTGGTGTTTGACTTTGAGAGGGAGCCGGCGAGCTTGCGGAGCGCCTGGCTCATGAGCCTGGCCTGGAGGCCGACGGTGGTGTCCCCGATCTCGCCCTCGATCTCGGCACGGGGCACGAGCGCAGCGACGGAGTCGACGACCACGACGTCGATGGCGCCGGACCTCACGAGCATGTCGCAGATCTCGAGAGCCTGCTCGCCGGTGTCCGGCTGCGAAATCAGTACCTCGTCGATGTCCACGCCAATGCGCGCGGCGTATCCGGGGTCGAGCGCGTGCTCGGCGTCGATGAACGCGACGACGCCTCCCTTAGCCTGGGCCTCCGCGAGAATCTCGAGCGAGAGGGTCGTCTTTCCCGAGGACTCGGGGCCGTAGATCTCGACGATGCGCCCACGGGGGACGCCGCCGATGCCGAGTGCCGCGTCAAGTGCGATGGACCCGGTGGGTATCGCCTCGATCTCTAGGTCGGGACCGTTGTCCCCAAACCTCATGATCGAGCCCTTGCCAAACTTCTTCTCGATCTCCGAGGTCGTGGCCTCGATCATCTTGTCGCGTTCCTCGCCGTAGGTCTTCTCGTGGACCTGTCGTACGGGACCCTTGCTCCTAGCCATCTTCGCTCCTTGCCTCGAATGCCAAGCGAATCCTATACGAACATGCGTTCGTGGTCAAGACCAGGACGCCATGCTACAAGAGCTGACTCGCACGCCCCTCTCGCCCGGCTCGCACATGGCTGACGCCGGAGGGGGACCGCAAGGCAGCCACCCTCCACCATCTCGCACCTCCCCCTGAGCCGCGCACGACGCGACCCAGGCAAAAGCCAGGGGAGACCTACGAGTCCTCGATTACCGCAAGAACGAGCTCGAGGGCGATGCGGACCGCCTTGGCCCGGACCGTGCGCCGGTCCCCGGAGAGGAGGTGGCACTCGGCGACTGCCCTGTCACCGGCGCAGGCCCCAAACCACACGGTCCCGACGGGCTTGCCGGGCTCGGCGCCGGTCGGTCCCGCGATGCCGGTGGTGGAGACGGCGACGTCGCTCCCGAGGACGCGCCGGGCGCCGGCTGCCATCTGCGACGCGCACTCGCCGCTGACCGCCCCGAGAGACGGATCGTCGAGGACCTGCGAGCTGACCCCCAGCACCTCGTGCTTCACGGGGATGGCATAGCTCACCACGCCCCCGCGGACCACGGCGGACGAGCCGGGGACCGATGTCAGGGCGGCGCTCACGAGGCCGCCGGTGCAGGACTCAGCGGTCCCGACGGTGAGGCTCCTCTCCCCCAGCGCCCGCACCACGCGGGCCGCAAGCTCCCCCAGTCCCTCCGGGCCAAGGTCCTCCACGTCCCCCGCGTCCTCAAAGGCAAGCATCACTCGTCCTCCACGATGTACTTCCAGCCCTTTGCGAAGTAGTCGATGCCCGACCAGGCCGTGAGGATGACCGCGACGACGAGGAGGGCGTCGAACAGCATGAACATGCCCGAGCGGAGCGCGCCTGCGGGGAACGCCCCGGCAAGGAGTATGCCCGCGATCGAGACCATGGTGGTCGCGGTCTTCCACTTGCCCAGGTTGCTCGCCGCGACAACGACGCCCTTGGTTGCGATGTTCATCCTGAGGCCGCTCACCAGGAACTCGCGCGCAACGACGATGAGGAGCACCCAGGCGGACGCCTCGCCCTGCTCCAGGAGGTAGCAGAGCGAGACGACGACCACGAGCTTGTCGGCGATGGGGTCGAGGAACTTGCCGAACGTGGTCACCTCGTTCCTGCTGCGGGCGAGATACCCGTCAAGTTTGTCCGTGAGGGAGAGCACCATGAAGAAGAGCGCGACGGCGAGTGCGGGCATGCTGAACGAGCTGCCGTCACCCACGCCGCAGACCTCAGCCACCACGAGCCAGATGGGAACGAGGCAGATGCGAATGCACGTGACCACGTTTGCCGGCGTCCAGATTGACTTCCTTGCCACTTTCATACCCCTCTCGGAACCATTCCCTAGACGAGCTCTCCCTCGAGCTCATAGCAGAACGAATCGACCAGCCGCACGCGGACGACGTCGCCGACGCCCGCCTCGCCGGTCCTGATGTGGACGGCGCCGTCGCAGTCGGGCGCCTGGAACCAGGTGTGCCCCACCAGCTCCACGCCGTCATCCGACTCCTCAACGCCGTCGATGATCACGTCGGCCTCCTCGCCCACGTGCTTGGCGGTGGCGGCAAACCCCAGCTGCTCGGCGACGTCGAGCAGGCGCTGGGCGCGGTCGAGCTTGTCCTCCTCGCTCACCTGGTCGGGGAGGTTCGCCGCCTTGGTGCCATCCTCGCGGGAGTACGAGAACACCGAGGTGTAGTCGAACTCCTCCTCCTGGACGAAGTCGAGCAGGCGCTGGAACTCCTCCTCGGTCTCGCCCGGGAAGCCCACGAGCCCCGTCGTCCTGAGGACCATGCCGGGGATCTGCTCGCGGAGTCGAGCGAAGAGCTCGCGCAGCTCCCCCTCCGACCCGCTGCGCCCCATGCTCCTCAGCACGCGCTCGCAGCAGTGCTGGATGGGGATGTCAATGTAGGGGAGAACCTCGGGGACGTCGCGCAGCACCGAGACCAGCTCGTCGGTCATCCCCTCGGGCTGGAGGTACAGCACGCGCACCCAGCCGCCATAGGGACGCACCTCCTCGGCGACGCGGCGGAGCAGCCACGCGAGCGTCCTGCCGCCGCCAAGGTCGGAGCCCCAGATGCCCGTGTCCTGGCCGATGAGGACGACCTCCTTGACGCCGCCCTCCATGAGCGTGTGCACCTCCTGGAGGATCTGACCCTCGGGGCGAGAGAAGTACCTGCCCCGGATGTAGGGAATTGCGCAGAAGGCGCAGAAGCGGTCGCAGCCGTCCGAGATCTTGACGTAGGCGCTCGCGCCCTCGATGGTGCGCATCGCGCCCGCAGGGGCGACGGGCCGGGAGTCGACGCCCAGGACGGCGTCCACGATCCTGACGATGTCGTCCTCCTCGTCGGTCCGCACGAGCGCGGAGACCTCGGGGAGCTCCTCGAGGAGCTGGTCGCCGTAGCGCGAGGGCACGCAGCCGCACATGACGATGGGCTTCTCCCTGACCCCCGACTTGACCTCGTCGGCGAGGTCGAGCGTGGCGTCGATAGACTCGGACGTGGCCGAAGCGAGGAACGAGCACGTGTTGACGAGCACCACGTCGGCGCCCTCAACGTCCTCGCTCTCGCCGTAGCCCGCCTCGTTAAGGAGCGCCCTCATGCGATCCGTGTCGACTTCGTTCTTGGCGCACCCGAGGGTGACGTAAAGGCAATTTAACATGATCCTACCTGTAGTTCTCGAACTGGAGGGGCTGACCGTAGTCGTTTGCGCGGAGCGCGGCGATGACCTGCTGCAGGGTGTCGCGCGACGCGGACGATACCCTGAGCTTGTCTCCCTCGACGGTCGCCTTGCACTTGAGCTTGAGGTCGCGTATGTCCTTGGAGATGCGCTTGGCGGTCTCCTTGTCGATTCCCTGGACGAGCGTTGCGGCCTGCCTGACCCCGCCGCCGCTCGACGGCTGCGTGTCGGCCCACCTCAGGCTCGCGAGGTCGATGCCGCGCTTTGCGAGCTTCGCGGCAAGGACGTCCCTCACCTGCCCTGCCACGAACTCGGACGGCGCGGTGAGGGTGAAGGTGCCCTCCCCCTTGGAGAACGAGAGGGTGGCGCCCGTCTGCTTGAGGTCGTAGCGCTGCGAGAGCTCGCGGCTCGCCTGCTGGTAGGCGTTGTCCGCCTCCTGGATGTCGACAGTGGAGACCACGTCGAAGCTTGATTCCTTTGCCATGTGGGTTCCTTTCGCGTTGCGGGGATGCCGCCGGGCTAGTTGGAGGAGCTGGCGTCCGTCGAGGAGGACGCGTCGGTGCTGGTGCTGGTGCCAGCCGTCGTCTGGGCCGCCCCGTCGGCCGTCGTCGCGTCGGTGGTCCCATCCGTCGTGGAGGTGGTCGTGGCGGTGGCGCCATTGGAGGAGTCTGTGGAGGACGCGTCGGTCGAGGTCACCTGGGTGCCCTGGATGGTGATGGAACCGATGCCCGAGGTCTTGGAGTCGAACTTCTGCTGCGTCCCGTTCTTGGTGACCGTGACGACGGAGGGGTCGCTCACCTGGATGGTGATCGAGTCGGTCACCACGTAGGTCTTCTCCCATGGGCCCGTCACCTGCTCGGCGACCTCGCTCGTCCCGTCACAGACGATCTCGACCCACGACACGCCGCCGTCAGAGACGCTCACCTTGACGTCCGTCTCGGTGTTGGCCGCCTCGGCGTCCTGCTGTGCCTTGGCTGCGGCAGCGGCGGCAGCCGCCTCCTTGGCCGCGGCGATCTTGGAGTCGTTGGAGGCGCTGTCGGACGAGTCGCTCGAGGACGCCGACGCCACCGAGACGGTCTTGGTGGACGTCTCGCCGGATGACATGCACGACCTGACAGAGCCGATGATGACAAGCGTGATGATGAGGACGGCGGCAAGCGCGAGCGTTACCATGGCGCGTGCCGGGTCGGAGAAGAACGACTCCAGGGCGCCGAGGACGCCCCCGTGGCGCGGGCGGCGACGCCTCCCCCGCTCGCGCAGCTGCTCCCTGCCGGACTGCTGGCCCCTGCGACGAACGTTGGGCCGCTCGGTACTCGCGATGTTGCGCGACGAGACGCGCCCCGTCGCGGTCGAGGCCGCCTCGTAGGGGCTGGCCTCGCCGTACCTCATGTCGTCCTGGTAGTCGCTCGGCCTCACGCGCCGGGTGGTGACCCGGTCCGAGCCCCTGCGCGGAAGCTCCTCGCCCGACCTCCGCGGAGAGCCGCCACGCGGCGACTGGCCGCGATACCGTTGGCGCGCCGCGCCGGCGGAGCCAGAGCTCGGGACCTCGCGGCTGGTGTAGCGACGCTCCTCGGGCGGGACGTCCCTGCCAGAGTAGCTCCTTCGGTAGTCGACGAGCGGGCTCGCCTGTCCCTTGGGTCGAGGGGACGACGTGGTCGCGAAGGACGAGACGTCGCCCGCATAGCCCCCGGAGGTCGGGAGCAGCCCGCGCGGCCCGCGGTACGGCGTGACGGGGCGAGACCTGCCGGGAACCTCGTACGAGTCCGCCTCGCGCGGGGCGGGGGCCCCGGGGACGCTGCGCCCGCGCCTCCCGCCGTGCTCGTAGTCGTACAGGTCGGAGGTGAACTGGTTCACGACCTGCCGGGAGTTGAGCCCCAGGTAACGGGCATAGGACGAGAGCATCCCCTGTGCGTAGCCGCTCTTGGGCATGTGCTGGAAGTCGCCCTCCTCGAAGGCGATGAGCACCTGCTCCTTGAGGCGCAGCACCTTGGAGGCCTGTGTGACGGAGAGGCCCAGCTGGCGCCGCCTCGACACCAGCATCTCGCTGAACCGCGGACGCGGCATGTGCTACACCTCCCGATACTTCTCGTCCTGGACCCTAAGCTCCTCGAGGCCGTCCTTGTCCAGGAGCACCTCGCGCGGCTTGGATCCCTCGGGCGGACCGACGACGCCCTTTGCCTCGAGCATGTCCATGATCCTGCCCGCCCTAGCGTATCCCACCTTGAGCCTGCGTTGCAGGCCGGAGGTGGAACCGAGTTGAGAGTCCACAACAATCTGCGCGGCCTCCCACACCAGGGGGTCGTACTCGTCCCCGTCGTCCGAGGAGCCGGAGCCGCCGGTCTGCCCGGGGACCACCTGCGAGAGGATCTCCTCGTGGTAGTCCGGCTCCGCCTGGTCGCGGATGAAGTCGACGACCGACTCGATCTCGGGGTCGGAGACGTAGCAGCCGAGGATGCGCCGCGTCTTCCTCCCCCTGAACTTGAACAGCATGTCGCCACTGCCCAGGAGGCGCTCCGCACCCGTCTGGTCGATGATCACGCGCGAGTCGGTGCCCGACGCCACGGAGAAGGCGATCCTGTTCTCGATGTTGGACTTGATGAGGCCGGTCACGACGTCGGCGGAGGGTCGCTGAGTCGCCACGATGAGGTGGATGCCTGCGGCACGGGCAAGCTGGGCAATACGCACGATGGACGCCTCGACGTCCTTGCCCGCGACCATCATGAGGTCCGAGAGCTCGTCGATGATGACGACGAGGTAGGGCATTGGCTCCGGGGGGTTGTCCATCTCGGAGAGCTTGCCCGATACGCACATCTGGTTGTACGCCTTGATCTCGCGGGCGCCGGCGCGCTCGAACACCTTGAGCCTGCGCTCCATCTCGGAGACGGCCCACTGGAGGGCGCTCGCCGCCTGCCGGGGCTCGGTGACCACGGGGACGTAAAGGTGGGGAAGTCCGTTGTATCCGCCCAGCTCGACGCGCTTGGGGTCGATCATGATGAGCCTGACCTGCTTGGGCGTGCAGCGCATGAGAAGCGACATGATGATCGAGTTGATCATCACCGACTTGCCGGAGCCCGTCGCGCCAGCGATGAGGAGGTGGGGCATCTTTGCGAGGTCGGCGACGACCGGCTCGCCCTCAGAGTCGCGCCCGATGGCCAGCTCGAGCGGGCCTCCCTTGGCGTAGGGCAGCACGTCTCCCAGGTGCACGTTCTCCCTCTTCTTGTTGGGGATCTCGATCCCCACGAGCGAGGTCCCCGGGATGGGGGCGAATATGCGCACCGAGGGGGTCGCGAGCGTGAGCGCGATGTCGTCCTCGAGGTTCGTGATCTTGTTGACGCGCTCGCCTTCGCCCATCTCGATGCGGAAGGTGGTGACGAGCGGCCCCGAGACGTAGTCCACGACCCGACTCTTGAGCCCGAACTCCTGGAGCGTCGCCTGGAGCCTCTGCATGGTCTCCTGCAACTCGGCGGCCGAGCTCGCCGCCTTTGCGCTCTTGGGGTTGGAGCTGAGCATGGAGAGGGGCGGGAGCTCGTAGGTCTCGTCTCCCTCCCCCGGGCGGTGTGCGCCGGGCGCGGCCTTGGCCCTGGTCACCGGGGACGAGTCCTTGGCGGCTGCCGTCGCGGCAACCTGAGAGGGTATGAAGCCCCTCGCCGTCCCCCTGCGGGATTTGCGGGACCCCGACTTTTCGGGGGACTCGGCGGCTGCGCGCAGGAACTCCGGCACAGCGAGGTCCTCTCCCTGCGCCTCGCTGACGGTGGCCTCTCCCAGCGGAATGGTCGCCTGCTCGGGGGCGGTGCCGTCGGATGCGGGGCGTGCCGTCTCCACGTCGATGTCGGGGTGGCGCCTCCTGCTCAGGAGGCGCGTCTTCTGGCTCCCCTCGCCCTCGGCGTCGTCAGCCTCGCCGCCTGCCTGGGCCAGCGGGGCGTCCGCCATGCGGCGCCCGCGCTTCAGGACGGAGGTCTTCCGCGCCCCCAGGAAGGTGGTCGGCGCCTCGGCGGAGGCTACGGCCGTCTCACCCGGCTCCACCGAGGGCGAGAGGCCCGCGAGCCCCTCGTCGTAGGGCTCCTCATCCGGGATGTCGGCGGCCTTGGACTCGCGACGCGCCTCGAGGGCGCTCCCCGCACGCTGGACGGCGTTTGAGACGGAGAAGCCGGACACGATCACGCCCACGACCATCAGGCCCACGAGCACGACGTCGCCCACCACCTGGCCGGTGAGGTTGAGCAGCATCCAGGCGATGAACCCACCCAGGTAGCCCCCACGGGTCACGACGTTTGCCGAGGCGAGCGCGAGCGACGGGTCGGAGCTGGCAAGCGGCGTCCCCATGGAGATGAGCCCCAGGATCGAGACGACGATCAGGGCCAGCCCTGCGGCGACCCTGCCCGCGATGAGCTCCCTCTCCCTGATGAAGAAGGTGACGCCGAAGAGGGCGATGGCGACGGGCACGAGGAACGCACCCACGCCGAAGCAGAGCGTGAGGAGCTCCCCCATCGCCCTGGTCACGGGTGCCTGCGAGGTGTCGAGCAGAGACGCGCCCATGGCCACCGCGACCACGATGAGCGTTACGCCCAGGATGTCTCCCCCGGCACTGCCGCGCTCCGGCGCGATGGCGCGGGCCGAGGAAGCCCTCGACCCGCGCGCCTTGCCGTTGCCACCCTTGTTGCGCTGCGACTTCTTGCTGCGATCGGCAGCCATTTAAACCTCCATCACCACCGGGATGACCATCGGCCTGGTGTGAGTCTTGTTCCAGAGGAAGTTGGAGAGGCTGTTGCGAGCCGTCTTCCTGAGCTGGTCCAGGTTGGCGCCCTCCTGCTTGACGCCGGAGGCGATCTTGTCCTTGACGGACGCCTGGGCCTCGGAGAGGAGCTGCTCGTCATCGGCGAACGAGACGCCCCTGCAGGCGACCTCGACGTCGCCCACGCGCTTGCTCCTGAGCTGAACGGTGACCACGCAGGTCACGATTCCGTCGCTCGCGAGCTTCTGGCGGTCGCGGAACACCACGGGGTTGGCGTCGGTGACCGAGAGGCCGTCGACGTAGACCACGCCGGAGTCGACGGGCTTGCCCCAGCCGACCTTGCCCCCGCGCATCTCGAGCGTGTCGCCGTTGTCGGCCACGAAGATGTGGCTCGGCTTCATCCCCATGGACTCGGCGAGCTTGGCGTGGGCGCGAAGGTGCACGGCCTCGCCGTGGACGGGCATGAAGTAGCGTGGCTTGGTCATGGCCAGCATGAGCTTGAGCTCCTCCTGGCTGCCGTGACCCGAGACGTGCACCAGGGTGTTCGACTTGTCGAAGATCTGGCACCCGATCTTGCTGAGCGCGTTGATGATGGACTGCACGCTCTTCTCGTTGCCCGGGACGGGCGTCGCCGAGATGATCACGGTGTCGTCCGCGGTGATGGTGAGCGACTTGTGGTCGCCGTTCGCCATGCGGGCGAGGGCGCTCATGGGCTCCCCCTGGCTGCCTGTGCAGAGGACCACGATCTTGTCGTCCGGGATGTCCCCGATGTCGTAGGCGTCGACGATATCGTTGTCCGAGATCTTGAGGTACCCCAGCTCGCGGGCGATCTTGGTGTTGGTGACCATGGAGCGGCCCGTCACCACGACCTTGCGCCCCACCGCGACGCTGGCGTCGCACACCTGCTGCAGCCGGTGGATGTGGCTCGAGAACGAGGCCACGATGACGCGACCGGGGGCGTTCTTGATGATGTGGCGCAGCTGGGGGCCGACGGCCGACTCGGAGGGCGTGAACCCGGGCCTAGTGGCGTTGGTGGAATCGGAGAGGAGAAGGTCGATCCCCTGCGTGGCGAAGCGGTTGATGGCCTGGTAGTTGGGCAGCACGCCATCGATGGGCGTCTGGTCGAGCTTGAAGTCGCCCGTGTGCAGGACCGAGCCCGCCGGGGTACGCATGTAGACACCCAGGGCCGCAGGGATGGAGTGCGTCATCGAGAAGAAGTCGATGCTGAACGCGCCCAGGTTGAGGTGACTCCCGTTCTTGACCTCGCGGAACTTGGGGGAGTTGATCTTGTGCTCGGCGAGCTTGCCCTCGATGATCCCCAGGGTGAGCTTGCTGGAGTACACGGGGACCTTGCGCCCCAGGTCCATGAGGAGGTACGGCAGGGCGCCGGTGTGGTCCTCGTGGCCGTGCGTGATGATGATGCCGCGGAGCTTCTCCTCGTTCTCGAGCACATAGGTGTAGTCCGGCAGGATCAGGTCGACGCCGGGCTGCTCGTCATCGGGGAACATGAGGCCGGCGTCCACCAGGACCATGTCGTCCTGGTACTCGAACGCGGTCATGTTTTTGCCAATTCCGTCCAGGCCACCCAGGGGAATGATCCTCAGGGGGCTTTGCTTCTTTACCATGCTTTCGTGATTCCTTTCGAATGGTGCCTATGCCCTAGGCAGGACTTGCTATCTCATCGCCCGTCGCTCGCACGGTGCGGGCAAAAACGTTTCATCCGATACATTTTAACCGCAATGCACCGCTCTCATTCGCCTGTGAGCATCCCCGAAGAAAACCCACGCATGGGCAGAAAGCGCCCAAACAGAAGAGGCGGACCCGGTGCGATCGCGCCGGGTCCGCCTCGAACTATCTCGCCCTACTTGCTACGCGTCGTGGTGACGGCGGGGACGGGGCTTGTCGCCACCCGCGTTGCCGTGGTCGCCGGGATGACGGCCGACGCGCCTCTCACGAGACTTGCCCTCGTGCTCGCGGCCCTTGCCGCTGCCAGAGGGGGCCTCGGGCTTGTCGATCCTGTCGAGGCTGATCTTGCCCTTCTCGTCGACCTCGAGGACCTTGACCTTGACCTCGTCGCCGATGTTGAGCACGTCCTCGACCTTCTCAACGCGGCCCTTGGCGACGCGGGAGATGTGCAGCAGGCCGTCCTTGCCGGGAAGCAGCTCCACGAAGGCGCCAAAGGGCTGGATGCCCACGACGCGACCGGTGTACTCCTCGCCGACCTCGGGGACCTTGACGATGGCCTTGATGCGCTCGGCGGCCTCCTCCGCGGCACCGTTGGTGCCGGCGATGAAGACGTTGCCGTCCTCCTGTATGTCGATCGTGGCGCCGGTGTCGTCCTGGATGCCGCGGATGACCTTGCCGCCGCTGCCGATGACGTCGCGGATCTTATCCGTGGGGATCTGCAGGCTGACGATCTGGGGCGCGGTGTCCTTGGTGTGCTCGCGCGGCGCGGGGATGGCCTCGAGCATGGCGTCGAGGATGAACATGCGGCCCTCGTGAGCCTGCATGAGCGCCTTGCGAAGGATCTCGGGCGTGAGGCCGGTGGCCTTGTTGTCCATCTGCATGGCGGTGATGCCCTTGGTGGTGCCCGTCACCTTGAAGTCCATGTCGCCCAGGAAGTCCTCGAGGCCCTGGATGTCAGTGAGGATGACGGTCTTGCCCTCCTCCTGGATGAGGCCCATGGCCACGCCAGAGACGGGACGCTTGAGGGGCACGCCGGCGTCCATCAGCGCCAGCGTGGAGCCGCAGGTGGAGGCCATGGACGAGGACCCGTTGGACTCCATGACGTCGGAGACCACGCGGATGGTGTAGGGGAAGTCCTCCTCGGAGGGAATCACCGGGAGCAGGGCGCGCTCGGCGAGGTTGCCGTGGCCGATCTCCCTGCGCTTGGGGGAGCCCATCCTGCCGGTCTCGCCGGTGCAGTAGGGCGGGAAGTTGTAGTGGTGGATGTAGCGCTTGCCGTCGACGGGCACGATGGTGTCGAGGCGCTGCCACTCGTTGAGCATGCCCAGGGTGCAGACCGAGAGGACCTGGGTCTGGCCGCGCTGGAACAGGCCGGAGCCGTGGACGAGCGGGAGGTAGTTGGGCTTGATCATGAGGGGGCGGACCTCGGTGGCGGTGCGCCCGTCAACGCGCTCGCCCGTCTCGACCACCATGCGGCGCATGGCGTGCTTCTCCAGGCTCTTCAGCTCCACGGGGATGGCGCGGTCCCACTCGGCCTGCTCGTCCTCGCTGAACTCGGCGGTGATGGCCTCCTTCAGCGCCTCGACCTTGGAGATGCGGGACTGCTTGTCGGCATCCTTGAGGGCGGCGGACATCTCGTCGTAGTGAGCCCAGATGCGGTCGTGGACCTCGGGGATGGGCTGGTCGAGCTCGTACTCCCTCTTGACGATGGGGCCGTTGGCCTCCTCCCACTTGGCGAAGAACTTCATCTCCTCCTCGCAGAAGGCGCCGATCGCCTCCTGGCCAAAGGCCATGGCGGCGAGCATGTCCTCCTCGGAGATCTCCTTGGCGCCCGCCTCGAGCATGCTGATGAAGGTGGACGAGCCCGCGAGCTCGAGGTCGAGGTCGGAGGCGTCACGCTCCTCGTAGGTGGGGTTGACGAGGAACTCGCCGGTCTCGGGGTTGCGGCCGATCCTCACGCAGGCGAGCGGCCCCTCGAAGGGCACGCCGCCCACGGTGAGGGCGACGCTCGCACCCATGACGCAGATGGTGTCGACGGAGTTGACCTGGTCGGCGACGAGCGGCATGGCCACGATCTGGACCTCGTTGCGGAAGCCGTCGGGGAACGAGGGGCGGATGGGCCTGTCGATCATGCGGGCCGTGAGGGTCGCCTTCTCGGAGGGACGCGCCTCTCGCTTGAGGTAGCCGCCCGGGATGCGGCCCACGGCGTACATGCGCTCGATGTAGTCGACCGTGAGCGGGAAGAAGTCGTAGTTCTTGCGCTCCTTGGAGACCACCACGGTGACGTTGACCGTGGAGTCACCGCAGGAGACGAGACACTCCCCCGTCGCCTGCTTTGCGAGCTCGCCCGACTCCAGCTTGTAGTGCTTGCCATAGAGGTCGAACTCGTGCGAAACCTTTGCCATTTCTTTTCCTCTTATCTCCGCCTGCCCCATTGCAGGCGGGCCGCTAATGCAAGGGAGCGCCCGCGGGCGCCCCCTCTCTACCACGAAGCTACTGGATGTTGTCGCGGATACCCAGGCTCTTGATCAGCGCTCGGTAGGCCTCGATGTCCTGCTTCTTGATGTAGGACAGGAGACGGCGACGCTGGCCGACCAGCATGAGGAGGCCGCGACGGGTGTGGAAGTCCTTCTTGTGGGACTTCATGTGCTCGGTCAGGCCCTTGATGCGCTCAGTGAGGAGGGCGACCTGGACCGCAGCGGAGCCGGAGTCGTTTGCGTCCTTGCCGTACTGAGCGATGAGCTCGGCCTTGCGCTCCTTGGAGACTGCCATGTGAAACCACCTTTCGACATAGATACGCCCCGAACTGGGATGGCCGTCTGGCATTGGGCGGGCCTCCAAGTACGGGGTACGAACGGAGTTAGGGTACCACGCCACGGCCCGCTGGGTGGCAGGCTGGCCCGCAAAGCCCGCCCTCCACAGGATTCGCCCATTTTTTCGCGGGCCGGCTCACACAAACAGGCGGCCGATGCCGCGGACGGTCCAGCGCCACATGCTGTCGTACTCCACCTGGGGCGGGTAGGCGTTGATGATGGTGTCGTTGCCCACGTAGATCCCCACGTGCCCCTTGTAGAACACGATGTCGCCCGCGCGACGGTCCGAGATGGCGACCTTCTTGATCTTGGGGTCCGCGAACATGTTGTTGGCGTTGTGGTCCTGCCACGAGTCGTAGCGATGGGCGTAGGAGTTGTACGGGGTCTGCATCCCCACCGACTCCATGCACGACTGGACGAGCCCGGCGCAGTCGGTCCCCACGCCCGGGGCGAGGGCGTAGTCCCACTTGTAGGGCGTCCCCAGGTAGAGCCTGGCCGTCTGGAGGAACGCCTGCACCACCTGGTCGCGGGTGGCGTCGGGCGAGATGACCGAGTGGCGGATGTACGAGAAGGGCCCGCTCCCCACCTTCCGCACGTCGTAGGCGGAGACCTGGTAGTACTGGCTGGGGTTCTGCCATCCGATCTTGCCGGTCGAGAGCTTGGAGAGGTGCCCGCCGGCGTCGCCGTAGTACCAGGCGCCCGCGAGCTTGACGCAACCGTTGGTCACGACGTAGCCGGTCGACGGCACGCCGTAGTACTGGCTGCCGTCCTGGGTGAAGAGGCCGTTTTGCGCGACCCCGTACCCCCTCCCGGTGTCCACGACCCAGTAGCGGCGGTAGTCCCCCGTGTACGTGGTGGTGACCATCCACCCCGCCGGGCTGGTGCAGAGCCTGCCGTTTGACTCGGCGAGCAGGGTCGTTCCGTTGCCCAGGTCCGTCACGGCGTGGTAGACGGCACCGTCGGCGGCCGCCAGCGCATAGTAGCCGGCACCCTCGTCGGGGGTAATCACGCGGGAGGTCGCGAGTGCGGCGTCCGCGCCGACCCAGTAGCGCTGGAGCGACCCGTAGGCGCAGGTGACCGTCCAGAACCCCTGGATCGCCTGGTGCGCGGAGCGGGTCCCAAACCACGAGACCCCCTCGGCACGCCACCCCAGGCCAACGAGGTGGTCGTTCTCGCCCTTGCTCGCGGTGAAGTTGTGGGCGCCCGCCTTGGCGTTGGGGTTGTACTGCCGGTAGAGGGGGACCTCGCTGGCGTCGGCCGAGTACCAGCCGATGCCCTCGTACCTCCACCCCGCCCCCACCAGCATGTCGCGCTCCGCGGCGCTGGTGGTGTAGTGGTGGTCGCCCGCGTTGGGGTTGTACAGGCGGTACACCGGCGCGTCGGAGCTGGCGGGCGCCATCCACGCGATGCCCTCCCAGCGCCAGCCCACGCCAAAGAGCATGCGGGCCTCTCCCAGCTGCGCGGTGTAGAAGTGCTCGCCGCTGTTGGGGTTGTACATGCGGTACATGTTGGCGTCGGGCGCCTTGGGCTGCGCCGCGCGAGCCGCCTGTCCGTCTGCCGCCCCCTGGGACGGGGCGACGTCCGCCTGCGTGCCAGGGGCGGGTGCCACGTCCCGCTGTGACGCGGACGTCTGGGCGCTGCCCTCGGCAGCCTCATCGCCGGGCGTGGCGTCGCCTGCCCCTTGGGCGGAGGGTTGGTCCGTCTCGCCGGCAGAGCCTGGCTGCTGTCCCGAGGCACTGCCGTCTGCGGATGCGACATCACCAGACGAGACGGCCTGCTGTCCCGTGCCCTCGTCGGTCTGGGTGCCCGATTCGCCGGGCGAGACGCGCGCGATGCCGGGCTCGCCGGCCCCCTCCGCTGGCGCCCCCTGCGTCCCGACCCCGGGCCCCTCCTCCGAAGGGGCGGACTTCTCCCCCGCCGGTTCGCATGGCTCCGCGGCAGGGGCCGCCTGGCCCTCCGCCTGGGAGGCGACGACGGCCTCCGGTGCGTCCGCGGCGACGGCCTCCTCGGCGAGCGCCGCAGCCGGCGCAGCCCCCAGCGTCGCGATCACGGAGGCCCCCGTGACCCACGCAGCAACATGCATCCTGTCAAGTCCCATGCGACACCCCTGCCCTTGGAGATGGTTCAGCATGGTTGAATGTAGCCCAAATGAAGCCTCACGATGCGGCGCGTGGCAAGGTCATCCGCTAACGCACATGACGAGCCGCCGATTGCGGTCCGCCGCAGCCCCCTCAGAGGGCGAGCATGAACTCGAGCGCCCGCATGCGGGCGTCGAGCTGGGTCACCGCCCACAGGTGCGCGAGCGAGAGCAGCCGACCCGCCTCGCCCGGCCCCACGCCCATCCCCAGGATCTGGTCGAAGGTGCCGTGCACGAGGGCGTCAAGGTCCCGCAGCTCGGCGGGGCTCACCCGCACCGCGCCCGCGACGTCCTTGGCACAGCTCGCGCAGAGGGCCCCTCCGGCGGTGGCGGAGAAGCGCGACACGTCGGGGTCGCCGCAGGCAACGCACGCATGCAGTTCGGGCATCCACCCCTCGTGGGCGAGCACCTTGAGGACGTACGCCGCGACCACGAGGTCGAGGGACTCCTCCGAGCCCGCCTGCTCGCAGGCGGTCAGCGCGCGCGAGCAGATGGGGTACAGGAACGGGTCGGGGCTGTCCTCGAAGGAGGTGAGGTGGGCCGCCTCGCAGAGTGCCGAGGCGGCAGCGACCCGCGACACATCGCCGCGAAGCCCCACGTGGGCGTTCACGAGCTCGGCCTCGGTGACGATGTCCAGGCTCCTGCCCCGGGCCAGGAGGAAGTCCGTCTCGCAGAAGAGGTCGCTCCTCGGCGCGAGCCTGCCCCCGGGCTTCCGGGCACCCTTCGCGACCGCCCTCAGCTGCTCCCCACCCAGCCCGAGCAGGGTGAGGATGAGGTCCTGCTCGCCCAGCTTGGTGCGGTCGAGGACGATCGCGCGCTCCCTCAGGGTCCTGCGGGCCATGGGGCTACTCGTCCGCCTCGTACCCCAGGCGCCGGATCTCGTTGGCGTCGCGCCTCCACTGGGGCTGCACCCGCACCTGCAGGTCCAGGTAGCAGCGCGCCCCCAGGAGCTTCTCGACGTCGCGGCGGGCCTCGGAGCCGATGCGCTTGACCATGCGGCCGCCCTTCCCGATGACCATGGCCTTCTGCCCCTCGCGCTCCACGAGGATGGTCGCCGAGACGGAGGCGTGCCCGTCCTCCATCCACTCGATCTGGTCGCAGGTGACGGCAACGGAGTGCGGCACCTCCTGCCTCATGTTGAGCAGGACCTTCTCGCGGATGAACTCGGCCACCAACTCCTCGTCGGTCATGTCCACGTCCATGTCGTCCGGGAACCAGCGGGGTCCCTCGGGGAGGTGGCTCGAGACGAGCGATATGAACGAGTCCACGTTGAAGCCCTTGCGGGCCGAGACCACGAGCGAGTCGTCAAAGCGGGCGAGGCGGGAGGCGGCCTCGAGCTGCGCGCTCACCGTCTTGGGGTCGGCGACGTCGGCCTTGGTGACGACGAGGATCTTGTAGGGCGCGTGCGAGGCGTCCACGTGCCGCGCGACCCACTCGTCGCCGCGGCCGACCTCCTTGGTGGCGTCGATGAGGAGGGCGACCACGTCCACGTCGGCGAGCTCGCCCAGCGCGACCTTGTTGAGCTCCTTGCCCAGGGCGTCCTTGGGCTTGTGGAGCCCCGGGGTGTCGACGATCACGATCTGGGCGCCCTCGCGGTTGACCACGGCGCGCATCCTGCGGCGCGTGGTCTGCGCCACGGGGCTGGTGATGGCGATCTTGCCGCCGTAGCACGCGTTGAGGAGCGTCGACTTGCCGACGCTCGGCCGCCCGACCAGCGCGACGAACCCGCTCCTGAAGGGCCTTTCCTCTCCTCCGGCGACCTCTGCCATGACTCCCCCACTCCCCGCTGGCCACACGGTCAGCGCACGATCGCGTTTGCAAAGACGATGATGCCGACCACTGCCACCAGCACGCAGAGGACCCACACGGCGGCGGCGGAGATGTCCTTCGCCTTGCCCGCGAGGGGATGGAACTCCGGCGAGACCAGGTCGACGACGGCCTCGATGGAGGTGTTGAGGAGCTCGGCCGAGATCACGACCCCGCAGCACAGCAGGATGATGGCCCAGCTCTCGGCATCGAGCCCGATGGCGAGGCCGAGCGTGATCGCGAGGCAGCCGCCCGCAAGCATGACCTTGATGTTGCGCTCCTGCCGCACCGCCGTGCGGAAGCCCTGGATGGCGAAGAGGAAGCTCCGCCTGAAGGTGGGGTGGCTCGGGTGCTTCCCGGGGATCATGACGCGTCATCCCCGCGATGCCGGGTCAGGGTCACGTGCGAGAGGGGCGCGTCGGTGCGCAGGAGCGAGACCAGCTCGTCCTCGCGCGCCTCCATCGCCTGGGCCTCGTCGTCGTCCAGGTGGTCGTACCCCAGCAGGTGGAGCATCGCGTGGACCAGGAGGAGCCTGAACTCGTCGGCGGCCGTGGTCCCAAACCCCTCCGCCTGGCGCGCGATGTACGCCGGTGCGAGCACGATGTCGCCGAGCTCGCAGGGCTCGCCCGGCGCCAGGTCGGGGTCGTCGGGCCTCTCGCACTCCAGGCTCAGGACGTCCGTGCAGCGGTCCTGGCCCCTCCACTCCCCGTTAAGCTCGCGCATGCGCCCGTCGCCCACCACGGAGATGGAGACCATGCAGTCCCTCTGGACGCCCTCCTCCCTCAGCACGAGGTCGCAGTCGTCCCTGACCTCCTGGAGGGTGATGGGAGCCTCGGCCCCCTCGTCGCACGAGACGTCGTACTGGTTACTCATGTGAGCTCCCGCCCTTCCTTCCCGCACCTGCGCCGGCCTCCGCCCGCGCGTACGCGTCGACGATGCGCGCGACGAGGGAGTGCCTGACGATGTCGTTCCTGTCGAGCTCGACGAACCGGATCCCCTCGATGCCCTCGAGGACGCGCCTGGCCGAGTCCAGCCCGCTCGCGCCCACCAGGTCGCGCTGCGTCGTGTCTCCCGTGATCACGAAGCGCGACGAGTGGCCAAACCTGGTGAGGAACATCTTCATCTGCTCCGGGGTGGTGTTCTGCGCCTCGTCGAGGATGACGAAGGCGTCGTTGAGCGTCCGCCCGCGCATGAATGCGAGCGGCGCCACCTCGATGACCCCCTGCTCTATGAGCGAGGTCCCGCGCTCGGGGTCGGTGATGTCGAAGAGGGCGTCGTAGAGGGGCCGCACGTAGGGGTCGACCTTCTCCTGGAGCGTGCCCGGGAGGTATCCCAGCGACTCCCCCGCCTCCACCACCGGGCGCGTGAGCACGATCCTGCCCACCTCGTGCCGGCGCAGGGCGGCGACCGCCATGGCCATGGCGAGGTAGGTCTTGCCCGTTCCGGCGGGGCCCAGCCCAAAGGTCATGAGGTTGTCCCTCATCGAGGCGACGTACCTCGCCTGGCCCTCGGTCTTGGGCCGCACGGGTCGCCCGCGATAGGTGAGGAGGATCTCGCCGGGTTCGGAGCCCGGGCCCTCGGCCCCGTGCTGCGCCTGGCCCACCAGCAGGCTGACGTCGTCGGTGGTGGGCACCTCGCCCGCCTCGACCATCGAGATCAGGCGGGAGAAGACCGAGGTCACGCGCTCGACCTCCCGTGTTGGGCCGATGATCGTGACCTGCGTGCCCCTGACGGTGACCATGGAGTCCACGAACGAGTCCTCGACCTGCCGCAGCAGCGAGTCGGCGGGCCCCATCAGCACGGTGGGGTCCACGGAATCGGGAATGGTCAGGCGAACGCGGGTGGGCTCCATGTTCCTCCAGTGCGGACGTGTGGTCGAATGTCGTGCGAACCTAGGATAGATGAACGGGCGGCCGGGCGAGAGGCGCGACCTACGCGGGAGACCCCACGAGCCTCCCCTGGGCGTCCACGGACTCGACCCGCACCCTCACCATGGAGTCGAGCGGGAGGGACCGGTCGACGAGCGCCTCGAACAGCCCCCCGGTCACGGCCCTCCCCGGGTACTGCACGATGGCGGGCTGGACCGTCCCCACGAGGGAGCGCGCGGCGTCGAGCCTCATCTCGCGCGCGGCGTCGCGCATGCGCCTGCCCCGCTCGGCCATCACCTGCGGGGGGACCTGGTCGGGATAGGTCGCCGCGGGCGTGCCGGGACGCCGCGAGTACCTGAAGACGTGCATCTTTGCAAACGCCATCCGACGGCAGAATGCCAGGGATTCCTCGAAGTCCGCGTCCGTCTCGCCCGGAAACCCCACGATGAGGTCGGTCCCCAGGGCCAGGTCGGGAATGCCCTCCCGCGCCACCTCGATCGCGCGGGCGTAGGCGGCGGTGCCGTACACGCGGCCCATGCGAGAGAGCGTTCGGTCGCAGCCCGACTGGAGGCACACGTGCAGGAACGGGGCGACACGCACCCCTCCCGCCCGCATCGCCGAGACGAGGCGGGGCGTGACGTCGGGAGGCTCGATGGACGAGAGGCGAATGCGCTCGACGTCCGTCTTGGCGAGGATGGACTGGAGGAGACCGGCGAGGTCGACGGACTTGCCGTCCTCGCCCTCGCACGAGTACCGACCCAGGTTGATGCCCGTGAGGACGACCTCGTGAGCGCCCTGGGACACGGACTCCCGCACGCGCCTGACGACCTCCTCGGGGCTCGTGGAGACCCCGGCGCCGCGCGCCTTCCACACGATGCAGTAGGTGCAGCGGTTGTCGCAGCCATCCTGCACCTTGATGCCGGGCCGCATGCGGCCGGTGGGCGTGGGGTTGGCGTAGTCTCCGTGGCCCCCGTCCGACACCGGAGCAAGGCCCAGGGACGAGAGGACCTCCGCCGCCACCCGCGCTTTGGCCGAGACGACGCGCACGTTGGGCCCGAGCGCCTCGAGCTCGCTTGCGGCGAGGCTCGCGACGCAGCCCGTCGCGACGACGTCGGGGCGCTGCGGGAGGGCGGCGGCGTGACGGACGGCCTTGCGCGCCTTCGCCTCCGCCTCGCCCGTCACCGCGCAGGTGTTGACGACGACGGCGGACGCGTCCTCCTGCGGCACGAGCTCGCAGCCCGCCGCCAGGAGGTCCTGGGCGATGAGGTCGGTCTCGACGCGGTTGACGCGGCACCCCAGGTTGACCAGGGCGACGCGGGGCGTACTCACTTGGCCCGCCCGCGGCCCTTGCGGCCGTGATGGGGGAAGCCCTGCGCGCGCCTCTCCCCCGCATGGGGCTCGCCCTCGGCGGAGCGACCCTCCACGATGGAGCGGACCTGCTCGAGCTGGGGCTCGGTGAGATTCTCGGGGGTCTTGACCTGCACGACCGCGATGAGGCTGCCTCGCGCGGAGGAGTTCATGCGGGGCATGCCGTGTCCGGCGACTCGGACCTGCTGGCCAAACTGGCAGCCTGCGGGAACGGTCACCCTGACCCTCTCGCCCTCCAGGATCCCGTCAACCGTGACGTCCTTGCCCACGATGGCCTCGAGGGAGTCGACCTCGACCTTGCAGAAGAGGTCGTCGCCCTGCCGCTCGAACCGCTCGTCCTCCTCCACGTCCACGCGCACGACGAGGTCGCCGGTGTGGTCGCCGCGGATGCCCGCCTCGCCCTTGCCGCGAACGGTGACCGTCTGGCCCGAGTGGACGCCCGCCGGGATCTTGACCTCGACCGTCTCCCTGGAGGGGGTGCGACCCTGGCCCTCGCAGGTCTCGCACGGCTTGTCAACGACCTTGCCGGAGCCGCCGCACTGGGGACACACGCCCTGCGACTGCATCTGGCCGAAGATCGTCTGCTGCACCTGGACAACGACGCCCTTGCCGTGGCAGCGGGGGCAGGTCTTCTCGCTCCCGCCCTCGGCCACGCCCGTGCCGTTGCAGTCGTCGCACGGGGCGAGACGCTCGTACGAGATCTTCTTGGTGCATCCCGCGGCGGCCTCGGCGAGCGAGATCTGGAGCCTGGCGGCCATGTCGCGGCCGCGCGTCTGCGTGGCCGTCCTGGAGCCGCCGCGCCCGCCGCCGAAGAACGAGTCGAAGATGTCGTTGATCCCGAAGCCGCCGCCGAAGATGTCCGACATGTCCACGAAGTCGGACCCCATGCCGCCGGGGCCGTCAGGCGTCCCGTACCGGTCGTAGTTGGCGCGCTTGCGCTCGTCCGAGAGGACGGTGTAGGCCTCGTTGACCTCCTTGAAGCGCTCCTCTGCGTCCGGCGCCTTGTTGACGTCGGGGTGAAGGGTGCGTGCCTTCTTGAGGAACGCCCTCTTGATGGTCTTGGCGTCGGCGTCGTGCTCGACGCCGAGGATCTCGTAATAGTCCAACGAAGCCAACCTAACCAGTCTCCCGCTTTCAGCCTAGTTTCCTACCGTTGCAATCAGCCTGAGACATACCCGTACCCCGGGCCCCCGAACGATGCCCGCCCGGCGGTGCACGAGAACATCATCGCCATGAACAGCGCGAGGATGAGTCCCTCGACGGCGCCGTTGCTCAGCGAGGCGAGCGCGTTCCTCCACCACCTGCCTGAGTGCCTGACCCCACCGGCAAGGGCGAAGTAGAGGCCCAGGCCAAGGACGATGACGAGGAAGACCGCCATCGACGCGAGAGTTCCCGTGACCGCTCCGAGGACGGCAAACGGGAGGCCAAAGCCCACGAGGCGGAAGCCGGAGGCCTGCTGCCTGGTCAGCCGCTCCGAGGGGACGCCGACGCGGCAGACGAAGTCGCCCGCCTCGCGCCCGTTGGTGCCCGCGTTGCCCATGCCCTTGACCCTGACCACGTCGCCGTCGTGCGAGCCCGCGGGGATGTCAACCACGAGCTCCGTCGCCGTGAGGACGCGCCCGGAGCCGCCGCACACGTCGCAGGGGTCCGAGACGACCTTGCCCGTCCCCTCGCACTCGGGGCACTCCATCTCCATGACGCCGAGCCCGAAGATGCCGGAGAGGTCCACGCCGATCCGCCCCGTGCCGTGGCACGTGGGGCATGTCTCGGCGTGCTCGACGCGGACTGACCCGCGCCCCTCGCAGGCCTCGCAGGGGGCGTAGCGCTGGTAGGTGACGCCCCTGCGGGTGCCCTTGCGCGCGGTCTCGTCGTCTATGTCCACCTGAAAGCTGACGTCGGCACCCGCGCGCGGGTTGTAGCTCCTCGACTTGCGCCCCGAGCGCCTGCCGTACCCCATGTCGGAGAACGGGAACCCCCAGCCAAAGGGCGATGACGAGAACGGGTAGCCCTGGGCGGCACCCCCCTGGTACGAGCCTGGGGCGGAGAAGGCCGAGCCGGACCTCATGGCATCGTACCTGCGCCGCTTGTCGGGGTCGGAGAGAACGGCGTACGCCTCCGACACCGCCTTGAACTGCTCCTCCGCATCCGGCGCCTTGTTGACGTCGGGGTGGAGCTTGCGAGCCTTCGACTGAAACGCCTTGCGGATCTCGTCCGTCGAGGCGTCCTTGTCCACGCCGAGGATGGCGTAGTAGTCCTTCTCGTTCATCGAGGCCATAGGCGGGGTCTCCCGAGGTTCGTGGTTTGATGCCGTGGGGGGCATCCGTGCGGCGTGGGGGCACGGAGGCCGGTTGGGACGGCGTCCCATGGCGCCGCGGACGGGTCGGTATGCCCTAGCACGTTCGAGTGTCGATTGTACCCTCGGCGAGTCCCCACAATTCACCGTAAAGCTCGTTGCCCATAAGCCATCCGCGATGCGTGGGGACGAGCCTGCCGCCCTCGAGGGAGGCGAGACCCTCCTCGCACACGCGGGAGACGGCTGCGTCTACCTGAGGGGCGGGTGCCACCTCCCTCGCGAGCCCCAGGAGGCCGTCGGGAATCCCCGAGGCGAGGCGCGCGGAAAGCATGAGGTCCTCGGCTACCGCCTGCCTGAGGTCCAGGAACTCCACGGAAAGCCGAAGCGAGGCGAGGGAGGGGTCCGCGACGATCTGCCGCGCCGTGCTCAGGACGGTGACGCGCGCCCGCGCGACGTCGTCCCCTGGGGCGGGAAGCTGCGGGGCCACCCTTCCGAGGGCGAGGTACCCCTCGCGGCTGAGCATGCCCGCGGCGCCCGTGCCCAGCCCCAGGTAGGGAGCCCCCGTCCAGTACGAGACGTTGTGGATGCACTCCTGGCCGGGCGCGGCATAGCTCGCGACCTCGTAGCGGCGAAGGCCGCTGCGTGTGAGAGCGGCCTCTGCGGCCTCCATGCGGTCCGCCTGTACGTCTGGCGCGTTGAACTTGGGGGCAGCGTCCCCGTACCTCCGCCAGAACGCCGTCCCCTCCTCGATGGAGAGGGGATACACGCTCACGTGCGACACCCCGCACGAGAGCACGTCGCGCAGGCTCCCCTCCCACGACTCGGGACTCTGCCGAGGCGTCGCGCACATGAGGTCGCACGAGACCCTGAGCCCCGCGGCGACCGCCTCGCGGAGCGCCCCGAGCGCGCGCTCGGGCCCATGGATGCGCCCCAGCGCCGCGAGCTCGGGGGCGGAGGTGCTCTGCACGCCCACCGAGACGCGCGTCGCCCCCGCCTCCCGCACCCGCCCCAGGAGGTCGGGCGAGAGGGAGTCCGGGTTGGCCTCGAAGGTCAGCTCCGCCTGCGCGTGGGGGGCGACCGCCCGCACGAGGGGCGGGAGAGCGGCCCCCAGGAGCGACGGAGTCCCGCCCCCCAGGTAGCCGGTGCCGCAGGGATTGAGGAGGCCCGTCTCCCCCACCTCGCGGACCTGCCTGGCGATGGCGCGCGCGTACGCCGCGGGCAGCGGGTCGTCGTCCCTCGTGGCGCTTGAGGCGAAGTCGCAGTAGGCGCACTTGCTCCGACAGAACGGGACGTGGACGTAGAGGGAGCTGACGCCCCTCAGGTGGTACCTAGCCCGGTCCCAGGCGGGGGCGAATGCCCCCGTGGCCTCGTCAGGCACGCTCGTCTCCCTCCACCAGCGCGAGCGCCTCGCGCGCTAGGGCGACGTAGTCGTCGAGCGTCACGCAGTGCATGGCCCGGTCGCGCCAGGCGGAGGCGTGGGGGGCGCCCCTGAGGTACCACCCGGCGAGGCTCCGCGCGCGCGCAAGGTGCGCCCCGGTGGCGGCGAGCAGGCGCACGTGCAGCTCGAAGGCATGGATCCTGGTGGCGATCCCGGGCGTGTGCCACTCTCCCCCGCCGAGCAGCGTCCGGGCGCCCCGGAACGCCCAGGGGTCGCCGTAGCTCCCGCGCGCGACCATGACCGCCGCGGCGCCCGTCTGCTCCAGCATGCGGGCGGCCTCCCGCGGCCCTCGGACGTCACCCGAGCCGATGACGGGGACATCGACCGCCCGTGCCACGCGCGAGACGACGCCCCAGTCCGCCTCGCCCCGGTACAGCTGGGCGGCGGTCCTGCCGTGGACGGCGACCGCGCTGACGCCCGCCTGCTCCAGGGCGCGGGCGAACTCCGGGGCGACCTCCTCCCCGGCGCGCCTCCCCCTGCGGATCTTGCAGGTGACGGGCACGTCGGTCTCTGCCAGCACCGACCGGACGATGTCCGCGGCGAGGGCGGGGTCGTCCAGGAGCGCGGAGCCCTCGCCCTTCCGGGTCACCTTGGGCACGGGACAGGCCATGTTGACGTCGATGAGCGCGAGCCTGTCTCCCAGGCGCTCGCTGACCTGCGCGGACGCCTCGCGAAACTGCTCCGGCCTGGAGCCAAACAGCTGCACCGCGATGTCCGGCTCCGCGTCTCCCGGAAGCACCAGGTCCCAGGTCTTCTCGCCCGCGTAGTGGATCCCCGCGACCGAGACCATCTCGGTGTAGGCGAGCGCGGCTCCCCCCGCCCTCGCCATGACGCGATACGCGGAGTCAGTGACGCCCGCCATGGGGGCCATGAGGAACGGGTTCGCCGAGAGCCTCTCCCTCAGGCTCCCCGCCCTGGGGAAGGGCTCGGTCCTGGGCGAGAGGTGCGCGGCTTTTGCATACCTCGCCAGCAGCTCCGACTCGCTCCCGGTGACGACGCGCTCGTCAGTCGCCATTGTTCCCGCCCCCTCCGGACGTCGTCCCCTTGGCGGCGAAGTACTCCTGGAGCGTGGCGGTGACCTTGTCCTGGTCCGCCTGGCTCAGGGGCTCGATCTGGCCCGTTGCGGTGGAGCGCATGGTGCCCTCCTGCCAGAACGTGGTCTCGAGGAACTTGGAGGAGTCCTTCTGGAGGAAGAGCGAGCTCCCCAGGAAGTAGTTGGGGGCCGAGACGTCCAGGTAGTCGAGAAGCGTCGGGGCCAGGTCGAGCGAGTTGCGCCCCTGGGCGTCGACCTGCTGGGCAGTGACGCCCTTGTAGTAGATGAAGAACGGGACCCTGTCGAGGCTCCCGAATGCCCTCTGGTAGTCGGGGAACGCCTGGTTCCACCCCATGTCGACGTAGCTGGCGTGGTCGGCCGTGAAGACGATGATGGTGTTGTCCGCCAGGTCGGAGTTCTCGAACTCGCTCATGAACTGGCCAAACCAGTAGTCGGCGTTGTAGAACTTGTTGAGCTCCGGGTCGGAGCCGTCGCCGAACTTCTTGTCCGGCGAGTCGAACGTGGCGTGCGTCCCCACCGTGTACATCGCGATGAAGAAGGGCTTGCCCGACCCTCCCTGCTCCTCCATGGTCTTGAGGAGGTACTCGTAGGCCTGGCGGTCGGAAAGCGACTGGGCGCCCCCCTCCGGGCTCACGCCCTCCTCCGAGATGACCTGGTCGAACCCAAGGTCGTTGAGGTAGCCGGTGAAGTCGGAGTTGTTGGGCTCCACGTTGATGAACGTGGTCTGGTACCCGCTGAGCCCGAGAATCCCCTGGAGCGAGACGTAGTTGCTCGTGTCCAGGTTGCCCAGCTGCTCGCCCGAGAAGAGCTGTCCCTGCAGCCCACGGTAGGTCGCGAAGGTGTGGTTGTAGTAGTTGGTGAAGTCGAGGGACCTCTGCTCGTACGCGGCGACGTTGGGCATGAGGGAGCGGGGGTCTTCGACCACGCTCTGCGAGAGGCCCTCGGTGAAGATCAGCACGACGTTGGGGGTCTGCCCCAGCGCCTGGGCCTCGGCGGGCTTGTCGATGCCGCTCTGGACCCCGTCGTGATAGAACTTGCCGGCGTCGCCGTGACCGCTCTTCACGTTCTCCGCGAAGGCGGCGTTGCGCTGGGTCTCCTGGAGCACGAGGGGGTACGACACGAGCGGCGAGTAGTCCCACCCAACGGAGGCGCCCGCAAAGCACCATGCCACCACGGCGGCTCCGAGCACGGCGTAGTCGGCGACGCCCCGCCTGCCCACGCCCCTCGTGCGGAGGAAGGTCAGGAGCACGAGGGCGACGATGCCGATGGCGTAGAGCGACGCACCCCCCTGGATGTCCTCGATGCTGCCCAGGTTTGACAGCATGATGGCACTCACGTACGTGCCGCCAAAGAGAAGCACGAGCTGCTGGATGTTGAAGAGGGCGAGCAGAATGCCCTTGATCACCCCCGCGGCCCGGGGCAGGCGCTTGACCAGGAGGTTGGTGGCCGCCCACAGCAGGAGGAGCTCGACGAGCGACATCCAGGCGTAGCGCGGGTCGTGCGAGACGCGCTGCGCGAGGGCGATCAGGACGACGGGGAACCCGTAGGTGATGATGGTCGTGAGGTACCCGCCCGCGGCATTGTGGAGTGCCGTGCGAAACCTTGCCAGGGGAGACGGGCGCCTCTCCGGCTCGGGGGGCAGGCCCACCGGCAGCTCGGCGACGTCCAGGGGAGGCAGGTCGTTGTCCCAGTCCTCGTCGTCGAAGGCGTCCCGGGGGGAGAGGGTCGTCGCCTCGTCCCCGGCGGCATCCTCCGCGGCGGCGGCATCGCCCGCCTCGCCAGTCCTGTCCTGCGGGGACTCCGCCTGGTCGTCACCCTCGTCAGGCGAAGGGCCCTCCTGTGGGGGGAAGTGCGCCCCGACCCGGTCCTCGGGTCCGCACTTCTCGGAGGGGTCGTCCGTCTCCCCCAGTCCCTCCGGGCGCGCCCCCTCCTGGGACAGGTCGTGCCTCTCGTCGTCTTGCAGCATGCTCACCTCAAACTTCGAGGGCGCGCCGCCTTCGCGACGCACCCGTGTTCCCGCTTCCTGCCTGTGATGTTTCGCGCCCTAGTCGTCGTCCACCTTGAGGACCGCGAGGAACGCCTCCTGGGGGACCTCGACGCGCCCGATCGACTTCATGCGCTTCTTGCCCTCCTTCTGCTTCTCGAGGAGCTTCCTCTTTCGGCTGATGTCACCGCCATAGCACTTTGCCAGGACGTCCTTGCGGCGGGCGCGCACGGTGGAGCGCGAGATGATCTTGTTGCCGATCGCTCCCTGGATGGGCACCTCGAAGAGTTGTTGGGGGATGATCTCCTTCAGCTTGTCGCAGAGGCCTCGGGCCATGTCGTAGGCCTTGTCCCTGTGGACGATGAACGACAGGGCGTCCACCTCCTCGCCCGCGAGGAGGATGTCCAGACGAACGAGGTCGGAGGCCCTGTAGTCCGAGAACTCGTAGTCGAGCGAGGCGTACCCCTTCGTGCGGCTCTTGAGCTGGTCGAAGAAGTCCAGGATCAGCTCGGCGAGGGGGATGTCAAAGTGCATCTCGACCGACCGCTCGCTGAGGTAGACCATGTCCTTGGTCTCTCCCCTGTGGTCCACCACAAGCTGCATGACGGCACCCATGAAGTCAGGCGGCACGATGACCTTGGCCTTGAGGTAGGGCTCCTCGATGTGGTCGATCCTCGTGACGTCCGGGAGGTCCTGGGGGCTGGTGATCTGCAGCATCGTGCCATCGGTGCAGTACACGTGATAGTTGACCGAGGGCGACGTGGCGATGAGGTCGAGCGAGAACTCGCGCTCCAGGCGCTCCTTCACGACCTCCATGTGGAGAAGCCCGAGGAAGCCCACTCGGAAGCCAAACCCCAGGGCGACGGACGTCTCGGGCTCCCACGTGAGCGACGGGTCGTTGACGTGGAGCTTCTCGAGGGCGTCGCGGAGGTTCTCGTACTGCTTGTTGTCGATGGGGAAGAGGCCCGTGAACACCATCGGCTTTGCCTCGTGGTACCCGGGGCAGGCCTCGGCGCAGGGCCGCTCGTCCTCGGTGATGGTGTCGCCCGTCTTGACGAGGCCGGGCTCCTTGAGCCCCGTGACCACGTAGCCCACCTCGCCCACGCCCAGGACGTCGACGGGGGTCTCGAGCGGGCGCTTGACTCCCACGCCGTCGCACAGGAAGGTGTCGCCCAGCGCCATCATGCGAAGGCGGGCGCCGGGGCGTATCTGACCGTCGAACACGCGCACGGTGGCTATGATCCCGCGGTACTCGTCAAAGTACGAATCGAGGATAAGGGCCTTGAGCGGCGCGTCGGCGTCGCCGCTGGGAGGAGAGACGAGGTAGACGATGGCCTCCAGGAGGTCGTGGATCCCCTCCCCCGTCTTGCCGGACACGAGCACGCTGTCCTCCGCGGGAATGGCGAGCTCCTCCTCGATCTCGTGCTTGACCTCCTCGGGATGCGCCGAGGGGAGATCGATCTTGTTGATCGCCGGGACGATGTCCAGGCCTGCGTTCATGGCGAGGTTGGCGTTGCTGACCGTCTGGGCCTCGACCCCCTGGGTGGCGTCCACCACGAGGACCGCGCCCTCGCAGGCCGCGAGCGAGCGCGAGACCTCGTAGGTGAAGTCCACGTGGCCCGGTGTGTCGATGAGGTTGAAGTCGTAGTCCTGCCCGTCGTCCGCCGTGTAGGTCACGCGGACCGCGTTGGACTTGATGGTGATTCCCCTCTCGCGCTCGATGTCCATGGAGTCTAGCATCTGGCTCTCGAGGTCGCGCTCCTCGACCGTGTGGGTCAGCTCGAGGATGCGGTCCGAGATGGTGGACTTGCCGTGGTCGATGTGCGCAACGATGGAGAAGTTGCGTATGTGTGAGGTGTCTGTCGTTTTCATAGGCGTCATAATACCGCAGCCGCGACGTTTGGATGGCGTTGCCCCCATCCGTGCGGGCACGATGCGTCCCAACCGTGGGAGAGACCTGGAAAATCACACAAAGGTCATGTGCGTGGGCGCACGCTCTGTTATACTTCGCCAATGGACCTCGCCGTGTCGGGCTCGGGACCCCACTCCCCCGCCTAAAATCCTTCAGAGGCCTCATGGATCAGAACCGAAAGGAACCGTAAGTGGCTAACATCAAGTCTCAGAAGAAGCGCATCATCACCGCGGAGAAGGCCCGCGTCCGCAACAGGGCAGTCCGCTCCGAGCTCAAGACCGCCGTCAAGAAGGTCCGCGTTGCCGTGGCCAACGGCGATGCCGAGCTCGCTCAGGCCGAGGCCAACAAGGCTGGCCGTCTGCTCGACAAGGCTGCCGCCAAGGGCATCATCCACAAGAACCAGGCGGCTCAGCGCAAGAGCGGCGTACAGAAGCTGGTCAACACCATCAAGTAGCCCGCACTCACGAGCGACTTTGCAGGGGCACCCCACGGGGTGCCCCTTTTTTTGTTCCTCGCGCGAGGTGGGGAGGCCACCCACGCAGACGGTACCCCGGGGCGAAACCCCTAGCGCCGTCCACCACCGCAGACGTCCACCACGAGGGACGTGAACGCGATGCGCGGGTCGGAGCCCCCCTTGAGCGCCCGCTCACACGCCGCGCAGCGCCTGATGGCGTCCTCGAGCTCCCCCGGCGCAAACCCGCGGGCCCAGCGCACGTGGTTCTTGACCTGCCACGACTGCTTGTGAAGCTCAGAGGCGACCTGGGAGCCCTCCCCACGCGCGTCGAGGCTGCCGGCGCACACGAGCTCTCGGAGCCTCCCCGTGAGGAGCGAGAGGAGCGCGATCTCGGAGGCACCGGTCATGAGCTGGTACAGCGAGAGCGCCTTGCCACAGTCCCGCGCGCAGACGCTGTCGAGGAAGTCCCAGGGCTTGACCTCTGCGGTGCGTGCGACGTTTGCCTCGACGTCCGCGAGCCCGATCTGCCCGGAGCCCCTGCAGAGGTCTGCCAGCGTCCTCACCTGGCGGTCGAGCATGGTCGTTGACTCTCCCACCCGCGAGATGAGCTCCGTGGCCGCCGCCTCCGTCATACCCGCCCCGTAGTGCGCCGCCATGCGCGCGACGGTCTTGGGGAGCTCCCAGCGCTTCTTGGGGGCGCAGTCGATGACCGAGTGCGGCCCGACCTTTGCCACCGCCTTGTAGAGCCTGGTCGACTTGGCGAGGGACGCCGCGTCCAGGAGGAGGACGCAACCGGGGTTGGGGTTGCCCAGGTAGGCGATGATCGCCTCCGAGACCGGCTTGGGCAGGCGCTCCGCACCGTGGATCAACACCAGGCGGAAGCCGTCCCCCACCGGTATGGTGTTGAGGGAGGTCACGAGGTCGCCCGGCTGCATGTCCGCGTTCGCCTCGCGCTCGTCCAGGTTGAAGGCGGCAAGCCCGGGCGAGAGGTGTGCCTTCATGCGCGACACGGCCGTCTCGCGCTTGAGCTCGTCCCCACCCACCGCCAGATAGGCGGGCAGCAGCCCGGAGGCCCCCTGTCCTCTCGCCTGAGTCATGCGTCTCCCCTCTGTCGTCCCCACCCATCGTAGCGCAAGCCTCTCGCAGCCCGGTGCCTCCGAGGGAACCACCGCGCCGCGAGACGGACACCCTTGGGCCGAGCGCCCCCGGCACAACCGTGACCGTGCCGACGTCCTTGGTGCAGAGGAACGTCGCCCCGGTGGCCCGGCAGACGGAGACGCACTCGGGCGATGGGTGCCCGTACTCGTTGCCCTCCCCCGCGCTGGCGACGCAGGCGGTGGGTCGCAGGCGTCGGGCAAGGGGCTCGTCGAGCGACTCCTTGGAGCCATGGTGCCCCAGCTTGAGGACGTCGACCGGGCCGACGCCCGCGGCCTCGGCAGCGCGCGCGACCTCCTCGCGCTCCGCATCGCCCGTGAGAAGCGCCGAGAGGCTGCGACCGCGATCGGAGTACGCGAGGCGCAGCACCACGGAGTCCTCGTTCTCGCTCCCGTCGCGAGGCCCGTCCGGCCAGATCGCCCCGAGCTCGAACCTCCCGACGCGCAGGGTGTCTCCCCTGCGGATCTCGCAACAGCCGCCTCCCGTCAGCAGCCTGGCGGCATCGCCCAACTCGCTCGGTACGTTGGCCGACGCGCCCTCCCCCACGAGCACGGAGCCCACCGAGACGCCACCCACCAGCGACTGGAGGCCACCGTAGTGGTCGTCGTGCAGGTGCGTGACCACCACCGCGTCGAGCCTCCTCACGTTGAGCCTGGCGAGCTCCCGGGCACAGGAGTCGTCCGCGGGACCGGCGTCCACCAGGATGGCGGACCTGCCGTCCTGCACCAGGATGGCGTCCCCCTGCCCGACGTCGAGGACGCACAGGCGCGGGCCCTGGAGCACGCCGGCGCAGAGGGTGAGGACGAGCGGGATGCCGAGCGCGAGCGCGAGCAGTAAGCGGAGGGTGCGCCGTCTGGGCCGCGGCCAGGCAACCAAGACGAGGGCGGAAGGGACCAGCGCGACGAGGAATCCCCATTGCCCACCGGGCAGGGGGCGCGACGCCCAGGGAAGGCCCGCAAGCGCCGAGAGGACCAACCCGAACGCGCCTCCCAGGAGGTCGAGGGCGAAGCCGAGGGGCCGTACCCCAAGCCCGGCGGCCGAGAGGGCGGCGTGGGCAAGCCCGACGGGAATCATGGCGTAGGCGACGGGAGACAGGAGCATGCTCGCGAGCGGCCCAAGGAGGGGCAGCCTCCCAAACGCGACGGAGGAGATGGGAAGCGTCGCCGCCTGCGCGGCGAGCGAGGCGGCGAGCGCGTCCACGACCGCACCGCGGCAGCGGAGCATCCGCCTGCCCGCCGCACTCCGCACGAGCGCGCGCTCGAGGCGGAGCGTGCCGAGCGCCGTCCCCAACGCCCACGAGAGGTACCGGCTCAGGGCGCACAGTCCGAGGACGGAGCTCACGGAGAGGAGGAACCCAAGGTCGCAGGCAAGGTGCGGGTCGAACAGCGTCATGCAGAGCGCCACGACGCCCGCGGAGCTCGCCGAGTGCGAGCGCCTTCCCGCGAGCTGCGAGCCCACCGCCACGAGGGACATGAGCCAGGAGCGGACCGCCGACACGGGAGACCCGCACAGCAGCACGAAGGCGCCGGACGCGATGACGAGCAGGGCAATCCGACACCCCGGCCGGAGCCTCGAGCGCCCGAGCACGCCAGCGATGATCCCCGTGACGATGGAGAGGTGGCTTCCCGACACGGCGACCAGGTGGGCAACCCCACACAGCTTGATGAGCTCGTAGGAGGGGTCGCCCATCAGCGCCGTGCGGTACCCGCAGCACACGCCCGCGGCAAGTGCGCGCTCCGGGGAGGCGCAGGGGTCCAGCGCCCCGACGAGGGCCTCCCGGAGCCTGAGGACGGGGCCGAGCACGCCATCGGGACCCGAGGAGCCCCGTACGTGCGAGACGCTCACGGACGCGACGATTCCCCGTGCCCGGCACGAGGCGTCGAAGTCGTCGTCACCCAGCTCCCGAAGGCGTCCCACGCACGAGACGGCATGGCCCAGCCGCAGCTCCCCCTGAGTGCTGAGGTACACGTCTGCGACGCGCCTGCCGTTGAGGCTCGCCCCCGCCCTAGTGAGGTACCCGCGGCGGGTGGGGTGGGAGTCCTCGTTTGTGCGAAGCTCGAGCGACGAGACGGGGACCGACGACAGGACGTCGAGCGCCCGCCTCCCCTCCGCCACGGCGGCACAGGCGGAAAGGCCTCCAAGGGAGGCAACCGCAACAAGAACGCAGGCCCAGACGGGAGCGCGCCCCAGCCCCCTCCCCCTCCGCAGCAGCAACGCGCCCGCGGACAGCGCAAGGAGCAGGCCGAGGAGGGTCGTGGTCCCCGGCTCGGACGGAAGCCTGCCCGTGAGGACGACCCTCTCCGCGAGGATGGCGCAGACCAGGGGAGGGATCGTGACGGGAAGGTGGGGGCGGTCGGGGAAGCGCTCCCCAGGCGCACCGTGAAGGCTAGACACAGATGCCGTCGCGAATCTTCTCGAACTTCTTCTCGCCGATCCCCGAGACCCGCATGATGTCCTCGGGAGACGTGAAGGGGCCATGCTCCTCCCGCTCCCGGATGATGGAGGCGGCCGTCGCGTCCCCCACACCGGGCAACGCCTTGAGCTCGTCCGCGCCGGCCGTGTTGATGTTGACGGGCCCGGCGGTGCCTCCCCCGCCGGTCGAGGGCTGTGTAGCCTGCACGGCCGCCTCCCCCGCGTGGGGGACGTGGACCTTGGTCCCGTCGGCAACGGCCTGCGCCAGGTTGAGCCCGGTCGTGTCGGCGTCCTCCGTGAGCCCGCCCGCGGCCTCGATGGCTTCCCGCGCGCGTGGTGTGACGGCTCGCAGCTCGTAGACGCCCGGGTTTGCCACGGCGCCGTCGACGTGGACGACGACGGGGCTGGGAAGGGATTCCACGCGCGGCCTGGAGTCCGCCTCCTCGGCGTCCTCCCCCCTCGCGGCGTCCCTCGCCCCCTGCACCTGTCCGTCGCCACGAACGAGCTCGACGCCCCCGTCCGAATGCGCCCTCAGGACACCAACCCCAAACGCCACGGCGGCCAGGGCAAGGCACGCGATGCCCAGGCGCACCGAGAGCCCTCCCCCTAACCTCGAACCACCAGCCCGCCTGTTCCTCATGCGCTGTGCCATGGCACCACCCCCTCCCACCATCCTCCCAGCGAAAAGGGGGCGAGAGGGACGCAGGTAAAATCTCTCCGCAGCGGGGTTGCACGAAAGTGTCGCCAGACTGCAGCGGCGGCGTCCCCATCCAAGGGACGCCGCCGCATTCGCAAGCCATATGGGAGCGAGGGGCCAGCTACTGCTCCTCCGTCTGCCCCTCCGAGGACTCGTCACGCGGCCCCAACTCGCGGTGCCTCCGCTTGAGGCTCCTGGGGGCGTGGTACGAGGGGCACTGGTCAAAGTCCACGTACTCGAGGTGGTCCACCAGGTCGTCGATCATCGCGTCGTGGTCAAACGAGTCCCAGGCCTCGTGCACCTGGTCGAGGCGAGCGTGCGTCTCGGGCCGACGGGGCATGAAGAGCGTGCAGCAGTCGTCAGCCGTCTGGCAGCTGATGTCGTAGGTGCCAATCTCCTCGGCGCGACGCATGATCTCCTGCTTGTCCGAGCCGATGAGGGGCCGGAGCACGGGCATCGAGACCATCTCGTTGACCGCGGCGATGTTGTCCAGGGTCTGCGAGGCGACCTGCCCCAGCGACTCACCGGTGACGAGCGCCTTGGCGCCCTCGATGCCCGCGATCCTCTCGGCGACGGAGAACATGACGCGCCGGTAGGTGATGATCCTGAGGCTCTGCGGCACGGCGAGGGAGATCTCTCGCTGGCGCTGGCCGAAGGGGATGACGTAGAGCCTCCCGACCATCCCGGACGGCGCGAGCGCGCGCACGATGTCCTGGCACAGCCACTCGCTCGTGTCGGCCGTCATGGGACGGCCCGAGAAGTGAACGGGCACGCAGGTCGCGCCGCGACGGCCCACCATCCAGGTGGCCACGGGCGAGTCGAACCCGCTTGAGAGGAGCGTCACGACCTTGCCGGCGGTACCCACGGGGAGCCCGCCGACGCCGGGCATGGAGTCGGCGTACACGTAGACGTTGCCCTGCACCACGTAGACGCACACGGTCACGTCGGGATGGTGCATCTCGACCTTCTTGGTGGGGAACTCCTTGCAGAGCACCCCGCCCACCAGGCGGTTGATGTCGAGCGTGTGGAGCTCATATCCCGTGGACGAGCGGCGGGCGTGGACCTTGAAGGACTCGAAGTCGCCCGCCTCCCCCAGTGCGCGGACCGCCGCCTGGCAGTACTCCTCCTGGTCGAGCCCGCAGACGTAGGCGAGCGAGACGCGCGCCACGCCGGGGACCCTCGAGATGGCATGTGCCATCTCGTCGGTCGCCTCCCCATCCTCGGTCGACACGAGGATGTGCCCGCTGATGCGCTTGATCGCATCGACGGGCCACTCGCGAAGGGCACGATGGAGGTTGGTCACGAGTTGGTTCTCGAAGGACGAGCGGTTCTTCCCCTTGAGCCCGATCTCGTGGTAGTGGACGAAGCAGACCCTCTTTGCCATGGCCTACAGGTTGTGCTCGACGCGGGCGTTGGAGCCCTTGATCTCTCTGTCGAAGTCGTCCTTCACGTAGCTCAGGGTGCCGTCCTCGATCTCCTGCATGGCGATGGAGACGGGGTCCTCGCCCGAGACGACCGTGGTGATGTCGTCAAACTCCTGGATGGCGGTGACGCGCAGGTGCTGGCCCCTGACCATGTTGTTGATGTCGCAGGCGCGCTTGTACGCGACGCTGCAGAGCAGGAACGGGTTGTGCTCGGTCTTGGCGAGCAGATCGTCGATCTCTGGCTTGGTGACTGCCATCTTGGGAGACTCCTATTCGCTTTCGTAACGCTCAAATGTTGCCTCGAGCTCCCTCGAGGCAACCTCGGCGTCGTCGTTGACTACGCGTGCGTCGTAGTGGGGGGCAAACTCCATCTCGCGCCGTGCATTGGAGAGACGGAGCTCGAGCGAGGCCTCGTCCTCCGTCCCCCTGGCGCGGAGCCGCTGCTCCAGGACGGCCATGGACGGGGGCTCGACGAAGACGAGGACGGCGTCGGGATAGATGCGCCTGACGTTGAGGGCGCCCTGCACGTCGATCTCGAGAACCACGGACTGCCCGGACGAGATCCTCTTGTCGACCTCGCTGCGGAGCGTGCCGTAGCAGTGCCCGTGCACGTGCGCCCACTCCAGGAACTCGCCGCTGGCGACGCGACGCGCAAAATCATCCTCCGAGAGGAAGTGGTACGAGACGCCGTCGACCTCGCCGGGTCGAGGGGGCCTCGTTGTGGCAGAGACCGTCAGGCCCAGGTCGGGACGACGCTTCCTCACCATGGAGAGGAGCGTGCCCTTGCCCGCGCCGGACGGTCCGGATACCACGAAGAGACGAGGAGTCCTGGCCACTACTTGGACAGCACCTCGATGAGCTGCTCGCGCTGGCGCGCGCCGAGGCCCTTGACGCGGCGGGTGGCGGAGATGCCGAGCTCGTCCATGATCTTGGCTGCCTTGGCCTTGCCGTACCCGGGGAGGGACTCGATGAGCGCGGAGACCTTCAGACGGTTGGCGATGGGGTCGTCGGAATCGAGGACCTCCTCAAGGCTGATCTCGCCCTTCTTGATCTTCTCGCGAAGCTCGGCGCGCTCGTGGCGAGCCGCGGCGGCCTTCTCGAGTGCTGCCTTGCGCTGCTCGTCCGAAAGCTGGGGTAGAGCCATTGTCGTCCTCCAAACATAGGATGCTACTTAGGTCGCACGCCCAGGCACCAGACGCGCTGGTAGCAGGCATGCAAAGCGATAGTTTGCCAATTACGCCCTCATTTTACAAGCATGACCTGCGTTTTTGTGCGCCTGATGGTCTCATCTTCACAAAAGCGCACGTATAGGCCACCGTCGCCGCCAACTTTAGTCGGTGAGCTCGCCCACCACGCCCTCGAGGGCGGCGAGGGGGTCGGCCGCCCGTGTGATGGGGCGACCGATGACCAGCTTCGAGGCGCCGGCCTCGATCGCCTCGCGCGGGGTGGCCACGCGCCGCTGGTCGCCGACCTCCGAACCCGCCGGGCGGACGCCGGGCGTCACGATGAGCGCGTCGGGGCCGAGCAGCGCCCGCATCTCCCGCGCCTCTCGCGGGGAGCAGACGATGCCGTCAGACCCGGCGCCCACCGCCAGGGAGGCGAGACGGGAGACCTCCTCCTCGACCGGGGAGCCGACCCCGATGGACTGGAGGGCGGCCTGGTCCATGCTGGTGAGGACGCTGATGGCGACGAGCCTGGTCCTGTCTCCCCCGCGACTCTCCGCCGCACGCTCGACGCCCTCGCGGGCCTTCGCGACCATCTCCGCGCCACCCATACCGTGGATGGAGAGGATGTCCGCACCCGTGAGCGACGCGGACTCCGCGGCTCCTCCCACCTGGAAGGGAATGTCATGCAGCTTGAGGTCGAGGAAGACCTTGAGGCCACGGTCGCGCAGCTCCCGGACGATGCGCGGGCCCTCGGCGTAGAAGAGGGTCATCCCGACCTTCGCCCAGCGGGCCGCGCCGCCAAGCCTCTCCGCAAGCCCGATGGCCTGCGCCCCGTCGCAGTCGAAGGCGACGATGATGGACTCGCGTGCCTGCTCCTCGCTTAGCATTCCACAGCTCCAATCAGTTCGTTGACGTCGGTCGCCCCCTGCTCGCGCACCCAGTCCGTGAGCTCGCCCAGGATCCTCGGGGCGCTCGTGGGGTCCACGAGGTTGGCAGTTCCCACCGAGACGCTCGTCGCGCCCGCGAGGATGAGCTCCGCTGCGTCCTCGCCGCTGGTGACGCCACCGATCCCACAGATGGGGAGCGAGACGGCCCGATGCGCCTCCCAGACCATCCTCACCGCGATGGGATGCACGGCAGGGCCGGAGAGTCCCGCGGTCAGGCGGGAGAGACGGCTCCTCCTGGTGTGAACGTCAATCGCCATGGCGGGGATCGTGTTGATGAGCGAGAGGGCGTCCGCCCCCTCCGCCTCGAGGGCCCGGGCGATCTCAGGGACGTCGTGGGGCGCCATCTTGACCACCACGGGCAGCTTGGTGCGACCGCGGACGGCGCGCATGACCTCCGCCGCGGCCTCGGGGGTGGCGCCCATAGCCGCCCCGCCCTGGCTCACGTTGGGGCAGCTGATGTTGAGCTCGAGCCCGGAGGCAAACGGCGCCAGCTCCCCGTACAGCTCCACGGCGCGCACGTACTCGTCGATGGAGTGCCCCGCCACCTGGCAGATGACCTGGCACCCGCGCTCGCGGAGCCCGGAGAGGTACTCCCCGTCCTGCTCCACGAAGCCCCTGATCCCCGGGTTCTGGAGCCCCACCGAGTTCATGATGCCCGACGCCACCTCTGCCATCCTAGGCGCAGGGTTGCCGTCCCAGGGCTCGGCGGAGCACCCCTTGGTGGTGATCGCCCCCAGACACGAGACGTCGAAGAACCCCTCGAACTGCCACCCGTACCCAAAGGTCCCCGATGCCGTGTTGATGGGGTTCCTCATCTTGATGCCGCCGAGGTCGACGGCCATGCTCGGCTCGCTCACCATGCCACCTCCCGGGCATCGAACACGGGGCCGTCGGTGCAGCACGCCTTGTAGCCGCCGGCCGCCATCGCGACGTTGCACGTGTTGCACGCCCCGAAGCCGCAGGTCATCATCCGCTCCATCGAGACCTGGCAGGCGGAGCCGGCTTCGAGCGCCAGCCTCGCGACGCCCGCCATCATGGGCTGGGGGCCGCAGGTCAGGACGGCCTCGTAGTCGCACTCGCGCTGCAGCCCCTCCATGGCCACCGTGGTGAACCCCTTGGTACCAGCGGTCCCGTCGTCGGTCGTGACCGCAACCTCCCTGGCGCCAAGGGACTCCGCGAGCCCCACGCCCCAGAGCTTGCCCGCGGTCTGGGCGCCCAGCACCACGTCGAAGGGGACCCCGCGCTTCGAGAGCTCGCGTGCGGCGGCGAGCACGGGCGGCGCGCCCACCCCGCCGGCGACCAGGAGCGCCGGACCGCTGACTCCGTCGAGCCTCCACCCCCTCCCACAGGGGCCGAGGACCGTCGAGGCGTCACCCTCTCCCATGCGCGAGAGCCTCGCGGTGCCCTCCCCCACCACGGCGTAGACGATCTCTATGGTTTGCGCCTGGGGGTCGGTCCCGGCGAACGAGAGCGGGATCCTCGTGATGTGGCTGGGGTCACCGGGGACGGCGACGTTGACGAACTGTCCGGGGGAGAGAGTCGGGGCGAGTCCGGGTGCGTGCATGACCATCCGGAAGATACCGTCCCCGACCCGCTCGTTGGACGCGACGTCGAAGGCGAACTGCCTCACGTCTGAGCTTGGTAGCACGTCGTCTCCAATCTCTACGTGCGATGGCGTGGAGCGGGATCCGCCCTCACGCCATCGCCCTTTGCCGCTTGTCAGTGTAGCGCCGCTAGGCGACGACCCCGTTCTCGAGGGTGCGCCTGCCCGCCACGAACACGTCGGTGGCGGCGCCCACGAGCGTCTGGCCCAGGAATGCGGAGTTCTTGGACCTGCTCTGCAGGTAGTCCTCCGTGACGGTCACCTCGCGCTCGGGGTCAATCAGGGTCAGGTCGGCAACGGAGCCCCTCTCGACCCTGACCTTGGGGAGGCGAAGGACGGAGCGGGGGTTGACCGCCATGACCTCGACGAGCCGCTGCCAGCTCATCTTGCCCGTGCGGACGAGGTTGTTGAGCATGAGCGGGAGCGAGGTCTCAAGGCCCACGGTGCCAAAGAACGCGATCTCCCACTCGCAGTCCTTCTCGTGCGCCGCATGCGGCGCGTGGTCGGTCACGAGGCAGTCGATGGAGCCGTCGAGGATGCCCTCGCGGAGCGCGGCCGCGTCATCGGGGGTGCGCAGCGGCGGGTTCATCTTGAGGTTGGTGTTGTAGGTGGTGTCGATGTCGTCCTCGTCGAGGAAGAGGTGGTGCGGCGTGACCTCGCAGGTGACGGGCAGGCCCTCGGCCTTGGCGCCCTTGACCAGCTCGAGGCCCTTGGCGGTGGAGATGTGCGCGATGTGCAGGGGGCAGCCTGTGAGGCGGCAGAGCTCGATGTCGCGGTAGATCTCGAGCTCCTCCGCGAGGGCGGGCCAGCCGAACATGCCGAGCCTGGTGGACGCCTTGCCCTCGTTGATGACGCCGTGGCCGCTCAGGGTCTCGATCTCGCAGTGCGCGATGGCGACGCGGTCGAACTGCGCGATGTACTCCATGCAGGTGCGCATCATGCCGGCGCTCTGGACGCCGTGGCCGTCGTCGGAGAACGCGACGGCGCCCTCGAGCACCATGTCGCCGATCTCGGAGAGGGACTCGCCCTTCTCGCCGCGGGTCATCGCGCCGATGGGACGGATGTGGCAGAGCCCCGCCGCATGGCCGCGGTCGATCTGGTAGCGGATGCCGGTGCCCGTGTCGGTGACGGGGTCGGTGTTGGGCATGGTCGCGACGTCGGTGAACCCGCCGTGCGTGGCGGCGCGGCTTCCGGTCTCGATGGTCTCCTTGTACTCGAAGCCGGGGTCGCGGAAGTGCACGTGCATGTCGACCAGGCCCGGGACCAGGTACTTGCCGGTCGCGTCGATGACCTGCACGTCCTGGGCGGCCTCGAGGTCGCTCCCGACCTCGGCGATGCGGTCGCCGTCGATCAGGACGTCGACGACCTCGTCAAGGCCGACCTGAGGGTCGACGGCGTGGGCGCCCTTAAGCAGAAATGCCATTGCTCTCTCCTCCCAGAAGCAGGTACATCTCGGCCATGCGCGTGAGGACACCCGCGTTGACCTGGTTGAGAATCCTGGAACGTGCGCAGTCGGCCACGTCGGCGTTGATCTCCATGCCGCGGTTCATGGGGCCGGGGTGGCAGATGATCGCGTTGTCCTTCATGTGGTTGACGCGACGCATGTCGAGCCCGTAGAGGCGGTTGTACTCACGCTTGGAGGGAATGGCCGCGCCCTCCATGCGCTCGAGCTGCACGCGCAGCATGTAGACGACGTCCATGTCCTCGATGACCTCGTCGAGGTTGGAGGTCTGCGGGCAACCGAACCAGTCGGGGTCGTCGACCTGGAAGGTCGGGGGCCCGACGAGGGTCACGTCGGCGCCCATGGTCTTGAGCGCGGGCGCGAGCGAGCCGCAGACGCGGCTGTGCGCGAGGTCGCCCACGATGGCGACCTTGAGGCCGTCCAGGTGCCCGAAGTGCTTGCGGATGGTGTAGAGGTCGAGCATGGCCTGAGTGGGGTGCTGGTGCTTGCCGTCGCCGGCGTTGATGACCACCGCGTCGGTGTTCTCGGTGATCTTCTGCGGGGTGCCGGCAAGGCGGGCGCGGCACACGAACATGTCGACGTTCATCGCGTCGATGGTCTGGATCGTGTCCGCCAGGGACTCGCCCTTCACGACCGAGGAGGTGGAGCCCCCCATGGAGAGGGAGTCGGCCGAGAGGCGCTTCTCCGCGAGCTCGAAGGAGCTCTTGGTGCGGGTCGAGGGCTCAAGGAACAGGTTCACGATGGTCCTGCCGCGCAGGGCGGGGACCTTCTTGATGCCCGGGCGGTTGTTGATCGCCTCGAACGAGGCGGCAGTGTCCAGGATCTGCGTGATGTCATCGGCCGTGAGGCTGTACGTGTCGATGAGGTTCTTGACGGAAAGCATCTAGTTCGCACCTCCGGCGTTCTTCTCTGCGTCCAGCTCCCAGATCTCGACCGAGTTGTGGTCGTCCAGGGGCTTCATGCACACGCGGACGTCCTCCTCGTGGGACGAGGGGACGTTCTTGCCAACGTAGTCGGCCCTGATCGGGAGCTCGCGGTGGCCGCGGTCGACCATGACCGCGAGCTGGACGCTCTTGGGCCTGCCCAGGTCCATGAGGGCGTCGAGGGCAGAGCGCACGGTGCGCCCGGTGTAGAGGACGTCGTCCACGAGGATGATGTTCTCGTCGTCCACGCTGAAGGGGATGTTGGTGCCGTGGATCACGGGGGCGACGTTGCGCATCACGTCGTCGCGGTAGAAGCTGATGTCGAGCGAGCCGAGCTGCGGCCTGGTCCCCTCGATCTCCTCTATCGCGTCGGTCAGCTGGCGGGCGAGCGTGACGCCCCTGCGGACGATGCCCACCACGGCGATGTCGCTAGCGCCCTCGTTGTGCTCGATCACCTCGTGGGCGATGCGGACGACGGCGCGCTTCATGGCCTGCTCGTCCATGATGACCGCCTTGGGCTTGGCCTGTTCCATGGGACTCCTTCCTTAAAAAAAAGATGCCCTGTCCGTCTGTCGACGGCACAAGACACCGGAAGAGAGTCATATGTGTTGCCCCTGGGGGCATAACGCCTTACCGGTATCTCGTACCGCTTTAAAGGTCGGTAAGACAATACAATATTTCGACCCTGCCACGGGCGAGAAATTCCCGCCCCAAAAACCAGCACAAATCCAGGGCCCCACACGCCAGCGGGGCCCTGGCAGACATCATATGGACGCGGAGTGCGTGCTGGTCGGCTTTGCCAGCCCCTTCTCAGCGGCACGGCGTCGCGCAAAGAGCCCGAGGCGAGAGAGGGCAAACGAGGGGCCGTTGATGTCCCAGCTGTAGAAGAACTCGTTCACCAGGCTCCCGACGTACGGGAGGTCGCTGAACCTCACGGGGTCGTAGCCAGTCAGCTCGAAGTAGGTCTTCTTGAACGAGCCCGAGAGCGTGACGATGCCCGCCACGATCGCGGGGTCCATGCGTCGGAAGATCTGGGTGACCCACGCACGAACCTGGGGCTCGTCAAGTCCGAAGTCGGCGATGGCTCCCCCCGCGTACCTGAAGCCGATGACGTAGAACGACTCCAGGATGCCCCGGTCGGTCACCCCGTACCGCTCGATGAGGTCGGCCATGTTGTTCCAGCGCTCGAACGACAGCCCGGCCTTGCGCAGGACCGACGAGGAGCCCGGAAGATCCTCGCGATAGCAGTAGAACGGCTCGTCGATGTACACGATCGACTTGGCGAGGACGCAGGTCTGGATCAGGAACGGGTTGTCGACCCAGCCGGCACCCGGCACCTCCATGAAGGTGATGTCGTTCTCCTCAAGAAAGCCCTTGCGATAGATGGCGGACCAGATGGAGGGGTGGTGCTGGATGAGGCGCGGGCAGTCCTTGAGCGTGAAGGGCTCGTCCACGGGCTTGATGCGGTGGTAGTAGGAGCAGTTGTACAGGTGCTCCTGCGGCGTGGTTGGCATCCAGACGCGGATGTAGGGGGACTTCACCATGTCAGGCATGTCGTGGCGGCGCGCCGCGGCGAAGAGCGTGTCGAACATGTGGGGCCTCAGGTAGTCGTCGGGCTCCAAGATGCCGATGTAGGTGCCCCGCGCCTCGCGGATGCCCCGGTTCATGTTGGCGCCGTACCCGGAGTTCTCCTTGTCAATCACCCTCACGCGCGGGTCCCTCGCGGCGTGCTCGCGCATGATGGCGAGCGAGCCGTCGGTGGAGCCGTCGTTCACGGCGATGATCTCGAGCCTGCAGCTGTCGTTCATCTCCGCTGTGCTCAGCGCCTGGTCGAGGAACCTCTCGGTGTTGTAGCACGGAACGATGACGCTGACGTCGATGTCCTGACTCATTACTTCCCCAGATTCTTGTAGGCCTCGCACACCTCGTCGGTGGGCCCGAGCATGCGCTGCTTGCCCTTCTCGATCCAGCACACCCTGTCGCAGATGCGCTCGACGAGGTCGATGGAGTGGCTGACAAGCAGGACGGTCACGTTGTCCGCCGAAACGAGCTCCTTGATCCGGCGCTCGCACTTCTTCTGGAAGAGGAAGTCGCCCACGGAGAGGGTCTCGTCGACGATCAGGATGTCGGGCTCGGTGATGGTGGCGATGGCAAACGCGATGCGCGCGACCATGCCGCTGGAGTAGTTCTTGAGGGGCATCTCCATGAAGTTCTGGAGCTCGGCGAACTCCACGATGTCCTGGAAGTGCTCGTCGATGAACTCCTTGCGGTAGCCCAGGAGCGCCCCGTTAAGGTAGATGTTCTCCTTTGCGGTGAGCTCCATGTCGAAGCCGGCGCCGAGCTCGATGAGGGGCGCGATGGTCCCGGCGACGCGGCAGGAGCCGCTGCTGGCGTCCAGGACGCCGGCGATGATCTTGAGCATCGTGGACTTGCCGGATCCGTTGGTGCCGACCAGGCCAAAGGCCTCGCCGCGCTTGACCTCGAAGCTGATGTGGTCGAGCGCGCGGAACTCCTTGAACTTGAGCTCGTGGCGCATGAGCGCGATGAAGTACTCCTTGAGGGAGTTGAACTGTTCGGAGGCGATGTTGAAGACCATGGACACGTCGTCCACCGAGACAACCGTCTCCGCGTCGGGGGACGGGAGCGGCGGGCGGGTGAACTCGTCGGTGTCGCCGCAGGTCATCCAGCGGCTGGCGGTGACCGTCTGCCCGTCGGGCCCGGTGATGTCGCAGGTGATGAGGAACTTGCCCTCGTGGGGAGGGGCAAAGCCGTACTGGTACTCGCCGTTGGGCTCGCCGGAGGTCCCGCCCTCTCCGCCGCCCTCGAGCATCCAGGTGAAGCGATAGGTGCAGGCGTGAGGGTTGGCGCCCTTCACGATGGCCGTGGCGGCCACGAAGTCGCCGTACTCGACGAGGGTCTTGTTGAGGTCAAGGGACGCGGACCAGTTGTCCGTGCTCATCTCGATGTTGTCAGACACGCGATCCTCCTAGATGAACAGGATGAACTTGTGCTCGTGCCGGTGGAACACGGCGTACCCGATGCCCAGGGAGACCAGGGCGAAGAGGATGAGGCGGATCCACAGGCTGAGCGTCGGAACGCGCTGGAACAGGAGGACGTCCCTGAAGAAGGTGATGAAGAGGTAGAGCGGGTTGAAGTTCTCGAACGTCCTCATCCAGCCGGGGAGGATGTCGATGACGTAGAAGATGGGGGTCGCGTAGGTCCACGCCGTGAGGATGACGCCCCACAGGTGCATGACGTCGCGGAAGAACACCGACGCGGCGGCGAGGAAGAACGAGAGCCCGATGCAGAAGACGGTCATGAGCAGGAGCCCCACGGGGAGCAGGAGCGCCAGCGGCGTGAGCGGGATGCGGAAGAACAGCATGACGAGCGCCACGGCAATGAGCGAGAACGCGTAGTTGACGAGGGCGGAGAGCACCTTCTGGACCGGGAAGACCCAGCGGTTGATCTTGACCTTCTTGAGGAGGGAGGCGGCACCCAGGATGGAGCCCATGCCGCCGTTGGTGGAGTCGGCGAGGAGCGTGAAGGTGGTGTTGCCGATGATCAGGTAGAGCGGGAAGTTGACGACCGAGTCGCTGCCAAACCTCATGAAGGACGAGAACACCGCCGCCATGACGATCATCATGAGGAGCGGGTTGAGGACGCTCCAGGCAACGCCGAGCGCGCTCCTGCGGTACTTGAGCTTGAAGTCCTTGGACACGAGCTGCCTGATGACGGCAAGGTCACGCTGCTTTGGCGGATACCACGCGTCCTCGCGGGGCTTGCTCCTGGCCCCCTCCTCGCCCTCAGGGGTCTCGACGGTTGCGGTCTTGTCGTCCACGACGCCTCCATGTCAGGGATTGCCGGGGAATGGTGTGGCCCCAGCTTGTCGGCAGAAAACTCTATCACAGCGAGCAGCGCCCCATACAATTGGCAGAAGGGCAAGCGCCTCGTGCGCGCCCGGCTTGCGGTGCCGACGCGCGCGGTATAGCCGTGCCTGCCGCGTGGGCGGCAGGCGTGCCCCGAACCTCCACGGGATTCGAAGCGATTCGACCGGCACAGCCCCTGCAAACGAAAGCAGGTCGGACAGCTTGTAAGCCATCCGACCTGCGAACTCTCTGGCTCCCCGGGCAGGGTTCGAACCTGCGACACGCTGATTAACAGTCAGCTGCGCTACCACTGCGCCACCGGGGAATCTGGTGTGCTGCGCACGAGTAGTTACTATAGCAGACGCAAATCTGGGTGCAAGCGACTTTCCAATATTTTTTCTGCCGCACCCAATTTGACCCCCAGTCCAATGCCCGCGGCTATGCAGAGAGCCCATACACACCTAAATATGGTGTGCATGGGCTCCTAGTCTGAGCAGGGTCTCTCCCCTATTCTTCCATATAATCCTTAAGCTTCCCGGAGCGGGAAGGATGGCGGAGCTTTGCGAGCGTCTTGCTCTCGATCTGGCGGATACGCTCGCGCGTGACGCCAAACTCGCGCCCCACCTCCTCGAGCGTGCGGGGATGCCCGTCCTCCAGGCCAAAGCGGAACTTGATGACCTTGCGCTCGCGGTCCGCCAGGCTGTCCAGCACCTGCTCGAGCTGCTCGCGCAGCATGGAGTCGCTCGCGGCGTCGGGGGGCGCCACGGCGCTGGAGTCCTCGATGAAGTCACCCAACTGGGAGTCCTCCTCCTCGCCAATGGGCGTCTCAAGGCTGACCGGCTCCTGGCTGATCTTCTGGATCTCGCGCACGCGGTCGGCGGAGATGCCCATCTCCGCGCCGATCTCCTCGGGGGTCGGGTCGCGCCCGAGGTCCTGCAGCAGCTGGCGCTGGACGCGCACGAGCTTGTTGATGGTCTCGACCATGTGGACGGGGATGCGGATGGTCCTGGCCTGGTCGGCGATTGCCCTGGTGATGGCCTGCCTGATCCACCACGTGGCGTACGTGGAGAACTTGAAGCCCTTGGTGTAGTCAAACTTCTCGACGGCGCGGATCAATCCGAGGTTGCCCTCCTGGATCAGGTCCAGGAAGAGCATGCCGCGACCGACGTAGCGCTTGGCGATCGAGACGGTCAGGCGAAGGTTGGCGCTGATCAGGGCCTGCTTTGCGTCAAGGCCCACCTGCTCGATCCTCATGAGGCGCCTCTGCTCGGCGCGCGTGAGCTCGATCTCGCCGTTCTCGGCCGCCTCGAGCTTCTGCGTGGCCTCGGTCCCCGCCTCGATCTTCATGGCGAGGTTGACCTCCTCGGAGGCGGTCAGCAGGTCGACCTTGCCGATCTCCTTGAGGTACATGCGAACCGGGTCGCCGGTGAGCATCACGGTCGAGTTGTCGGTCCTGCGGGCGCGTGCACGCGAGGAACGCTTGCGGGCCTTGCTCTTGGGGACGCTGCGAAGGACCTCGTTGGCGACGCGGGCCTCCTTCTTGGCCTCGCTCACCTCGCTGTCCTCGTCGTCCAGGTCGTCGTCCGCATCCTGGTCCTCGTCGTCGTCGAAGTCGTCGACGGTGTCGAACTCCTCGTCGTCGTCACCCGACGAAACCGAGATTCCCGGGGCAATCTGAGAGACGCCGTCACCGGACGAGACGATCTCGACTCCCTTGGCGCGGATGGCGTCGTAGAGGTCTGACAGCTCGTCGTCGTCGACGTCAATCTCGGCTATGGCCAGCTGGATGTCGTCCTCCGTGAGGGAGTGCGAATCGGAGGCCTGCTTCACCAGTGCCTTCACAGCCCCCTGCAGGTCGTCAGAGAGCCCAGATGCCTTGGTCGCCTTGTTGTTTGCCACGGATTTCCTTTCCACGTATAAACCTTCGTGATGATACCCATTTTCCTGGGCTATGCAACAGTCGAGACCCGTTGTGACAGTTCGTTGATGCGCTTCTGCGTCTGGGTCGCCCTCCTGAAGAGCTCCGCCGCCTCCTCGTCGCCCGGCGAGGCGGACGAGGCCCTGAGCCTGGCCTTGATCTCGCGCACCTCCCGCCTCCTCGACCACAGCTCGATCACGTCGAGGAGGAACGCGACCTCCTCGTCCACGCCCATCCCCGAGGTGACCTCCAGGCGGGCGCCGGCGAGGAGCTGCGGGGCCTCGGGGACCACGGACTCCGCCGCGGCCACCACCTCCGCCGAGGTCGCTTCCTCGGGCGTGGCGAGCATGGCCCACGCCATCGCCTCGTTGCGCGAGTCCGCCCAGGTGAACGAGGCAATCCTGTCCCCCTGCGTCCGCACGGCGCCAACGTTGGAGGCCATCACGGCAAGCAGCTCGCGCTCCGCGATCACCTGCATGCGCTCGTCCTTGGAGAGGGCCGCGAGGCTCATGCCAGCAGGCGAGGGATCCCGGGGCGAGAGGGGCGTCCCCCTCCCCTGCGGAGGGGCGGCCTTGGTCCCGGCGGGGAGCCTGCCACCCTCCCCCTCCGGTGTCGGCTCGGGCTTCTGCCGTATGACGCGCTTGACCTCCTCCACGCTGGTTCCCAGGAGGTCTGCCAGCGTGGTGGCGTAGCCGTCCAGCAGGATGGAGTCACGGAGCGGAACGAGGAGCGACGCCATCTGGTCGAGCGCCGCGACCCTGCGGCCCGGCACCGAGAGGTCGATGCCCGAGAGTCGCTTGGAGAACACGAAGTCCATGAGGGGGACTGCCCTTTCGAGCTGCCCGCGCAGGGCGTCCGCCCCGTTGGCGGCAAGGTACTCGGCGGGGTCCTGCCCCCCGGGGAGCACGACGCAGAGCAGCTGGACGCCGGTCTTGCCCACGTACTGCACCGCCCGCTCGGCAGCGCGCTGGCCCGCCGCGTCGCCGTCGAACATGCAGACGACGCGGTCCTTCGCGAAGCGCTCGATGAGCCTGACGTGGTCGAGCGTGAGCGCCGTTCCCAGGGCGGCCACGGCGTTGGTGAAGCCCGCCTCATGCATGGAGATGACGTCCGTGTAACCCTCGCACACGATGGCCGTACCCGTGGCGACCATGGAGTCCTTGGCGCGGTCGAACGCGAAGAGGTGCTTGCCCTTGTGGAACACCGGCGTGTCCTTGGTGTTGAGGTACTTGGGCTTTGAGTCGCCCATCACGCGCCCGCCAAAGGCTATGCAGCGTCCCTGCTCGTCGTGGATGGGGAACATCACCCGGTCAAAGAAGCGGTCCCTGAGCCCCCCACGCCCCTCCAGGGCGAGGTCGGCCGAGACGATTTCCTCGCGCGAGAAGCCCGCCTCCCTGAGGTGCGAGACGAGCAGCCCGTGGCCCGGGGCGTACCCAAGCTTCCAGCGGCGGCACACGTCGGAGCCGAAGCCGCGCCCCGAGAGGTACCTGCGCCCCTCGTCCGCGCCCTCGCCGCGCCCCCTGAGGAGGAGGGTGGAGTAGAACGACTCCGCCTCCGTGAGGCACTCGACGAGCCGGGACCGCTTTGGGCCGCGACGCGCGGAGCCTCGCTCCTCGGAGAGCTCGATCCCCTCCTTGTCGGCGAGGTACCTGATGGCGTCGGGGAAGTCGAGGTTCTCCCGCTTCATGATGTAGTTGAAGACGTCGCCGCCCTGGTGGCAGCCAAAGCAGTACCAGAACCCCGTGGAGGGGATCACGTGGAACGAGGGGGACTTCTCGTGGTGGAAGGGGCAGCAGCCCCAGAAGTCGCGGCCGCGCTGCCTGAGCTCGACCGTCTCGCCCACGATCTGCACGATGTCGCTCGCCTGCCGGACGCGCTCCTTGTCCTCGTCCGTGATCACTCGCCCACCTCCACGCCATGCTGACCTACCTGCGTACGTACCCAGTCGACGTTCGACAGAACCGCGCGCTCGAGCTCCTCGGTGGAGGGGAAGGGCCTCGTCGCCCTGAGCCAGCGGGCGAAGACCACGGACACCTCCCTCCCGTAGAGGTCGCCCGAGAACCCAAGGAGGTTGGCCTCGAGGAACGACTGCCGGGGGCCCGAGAACGTCGGCGGCGCCCCCACGTTGATCGCCGCGGGGTAGGCCGTCCCGCCCACAACCACGTACCCCGCGTAGACGCCGTCCACCGGCAGGCACGTGGTGGCGGGGACCAGCACGTTGGCGGTGGGGAAGCCAAAGGACGTACCCTCTCCCCTGCCGTGCCCCACGTGGCCGCGGACGAAGTGGGGGCGGGCGAGAAGCGAGTTGGCACGCTCCAGCTGCCCGTCGCGCAGGAGGGCGCGGATGCGGGTCGCCGAGACCGTCTGGCCGTCCTCCTGCAGCAGCTCCTCGCCGTGCACCGCGACTCCCTCGCCGCTCCCGAGCTCCCGCAGCGACCCGAGGTCCCCGCGCCCGCCGTCGCCAAAGCGGAAGTTGGTGCCCACCCGCACGGAGCGGGGGCGCACCAGGGGCGGGAGCATCGTGCGGAGGAACGCCTCCTGGCTGGTGTGCTCGAGCCCCTCGCCAAAGTCCAGCACCAGCACCGCATCGGCGCCCAGGAGGAGGAGCCCGCGCGCCCTGTCGCGCACCTCGAGCAGGCGGGAGAGGGGCCTCTCGCCCTCGATGAGGTCGGACGGGTCGGGCGAGAAGGTCACAGCCACGCAGGGGAGCGAGAGCGCCCGGGCGTCGGCGACCGCGTGCGAGAGGAGCCTACGGTGCCCCCTGTGGAGGCCATCGAAGGCGCCGATGCAGACGCATGCCTCCGAGCCCGGGGAGACGGGCGCCGACGAGCGGGTGACGAGGGTCGCCCCGTCGAGCCGGATGGCGTTCGCCTCGACGCCGCCGAGCAGCAGCGAGTCCCTGCACAGCGCGCGAGAGTCCTCCTCGGTGAGTGGGAGAGCCCTTCCCAGGATCGCCTCGGTCACGACCTCACCCCATCGATGCCGCTGGGGAAGTTCGCGACGCAGGCGAGCCAGGGCCCGCGGCGCTCCCACACCCCGAGGAGCCAGCCGTCGCGCACGAGGCAGCACCTCTCCCCCTCCGCAAGCGCGAGCGGCTGGGGCGAGATGCGCCGTCCGCACCTGGCGTCGTCGGCCTCCCGGGCGGTGAGTGCCCTCGCGGGCAGGCCGAGCGCGCGCACGGGGTCCAGCCGATGCGACGCGAGCGCGTCGGGCCCGCGCTCCTCAAGCTCGTCGAGGGTAACGCAGTCGGCGAGGGTGACCGTGCCGGACGAGGTCCTCCTGAGCGCCCGCAGGTGGGCGGCGGTGGAGGCCTGCCTGCCGAGGTCCCGGGCAAGGCTCCTGATGTAGGTGCCCTTGGACACGCGGAAGGCGCAGTCCCAGGCGACGGGCTCGCCGGGCTCTATGGCGAGCAGCGTGGACTCGATAATCCTGACGTGGCGCGGCTTGAGCTCGACCTCCTCGCCCGAGCGGGCAAGATCGTAGGCCCTCCTGCCGTTGACGCTGATGGCGGAGTAGGCGGGCGGGAGCTGGTCGCACTCCCCCACGGCGGACGAGACGAGCCCGGACACCCGGTCCCGGTCCCCCGCCCACGCGGGGACGGGCGCCGTCCTGGTGACCGTACCCTCGGCGTCGTCCGTGTCGGTCTCGGTGCCAAGCTCGATGGATGCGACGTAGGACTTCTCGTCCATGGTGAGAAGCCCGAGCGTCCGCGTGCCCTGGCCCACGCCCACGACCAGGACGCCGGTCGCCGCGGGGTCGAGCGTCCCGGCGTGCCCCACGCGACGCTCCCCCAGGGCGCGCCGCACCCGTGACACCACGTCGTGGCTGCTCATCCCTGCGGGCTTGTCGATGGCGAGGAGGCAGTTGATGCCGCTCTCTCCCCGCCTCACCTGGCGTCGCTCCCCTCTCCGTCACCCTCGACGAGGGCGACGAGCGGCGGGAGCGCCTTGCTCAGGACCTGGTCGATGTCCCCCTCCATCGTGAAGCCGGCGGCAGCCTTGTGCCCACCCCCGCCGAGGGACCGCGCGATGCCCGAGATGTCCAGGCTCGTCTTGGAGCGGAGGTTGCCGCGCACCATGCCGTCGCCGACCTCCTTGAGGAAGAGGGCGACCTCGGAGCCCGAGACGCTGCGCACCACGTCGATGAGGCCGTCGCACTCGTCGAGGCTCGCGCCCGTGCGCCGGAGGTCGGCGGCGGTGGCGTAGCTGTAGGCGATCCTGCCCTTGGAGAAGGTCGTGATGCGCCCCATGACGGCGGACTCCAGGTGCAGGTACGAGAGGCTGAAGTTCTGGTACACGTTGAGCGCGGTCCGGCTTGGGACGGCCCCCGCATCCACGAGCAGCCCCGCGACCGCAAAGGCCTCGGAGTCGGCGTTCTGGTACTGGAAGCGCCCGGTGTCCGTGCACACGGCGCAGTAGAGGCACTCCGCCATGTCGGGCGTGATGGTGACGCCCAGGTGCAGGGCGAGCTCCGTGACGATGACGCCGGCCGCCGCCGCGGAGGGCCTCACGAGGTTGACCTGGCCGTAGGGGCTCTCGCAGGGGTGGTGGTCGATGATGACCGTAGCCCCCGCCCGCCTCATCACGTCCTCGGCGAGGTTGAGCCTCGACGCGACGGAGAGATCGACGCTCACGAAGAGGTCGGGGCTCTGCCCGTAGTCGCCGGCGCACACGAAGCCGGATGCCCCGGGGAGGAACGAGTAGATGCGCGGGACGGGCTCCCGGTCGGCGAGGAGGTTGGTGACCTCGATCGTGGGCCACTTTGCCCTGATGATCATCGCGAGGGCGAGACCCGAGCCCAGGGCGTCGCCATCGGGGCTCGTGTGAGCGCAGATGGCGACGCTCCGGCATCCGTCGATCGCCTGGGCGATCCTGTCGAATGCCTCCTCCTGCAGGGGGTTGCACGCAAGGCCCATGTCGCTACTTCTCCCCCTCGCCCTGCTCGTCCTGGCCCTCCTCCCCGTCGGCGACGGGGTAGCCAAACTCGTCCTTCTCCACAGAGAGGGTCGAAGGCACGTTCTGGAGGGCCTTGGCAATGCGCTCCGCCTCGTCGGCGGTCGTGTCGATCTGGAAGATGAGCTCGGGGGTCACGCGCCACCCCAGTGCGTGGCCCAGCAGGCTGCGGATGCGCCCCTTGGCGCGCCCCAGGGCCTGCGAGACCTCATCGTACCTGTCGCGGTCGCAACTGACATAGGCCCGCAATACGGACTTGTCGATCGAGACCTCGACGCCGGTGAGGGTCACCAGGGAGAGCTCGGGGTCGCTGACCTCGAACAGGAGGATGCTCGCGAGCTTCTCCCTGGCGATCTCGTTCACGCGGCGAGAGTTGTGATTCTGCTTCATCTCGTCCTACTCGGTACGGGCGACCTGCTCGATGCGGTACGTCTCGATGATGTCGCCAACGTGGATGTCCTGGAAGTTGTCGAGGCCAATGCCGCACTCGAAGCCGGCCTTGACGCTCTTGACGTCGTCCTTGTAGCGGCGCAGCGAGGCGAGCTTGCCCTCGTACACCACGATGCCGTCGCGAACGAGTCGGCAGAGGTCGTCGCGCGAGACCTCTCCCTCCTGCACCATGCAGCCCGCGGCGATGCCGACCTTGGGGACCTTGAAGGTGTTGCGCACCTCCACGGAAGCGGTCTGCACCTCCTGCTCGGTCGGCTTGAGCATGCCGATGCGGGCGGCGTCGATCTCCTCGATGGCCTTGTAGATGACGCTGTAGCAGCGGATCTCGACGCCCTGCTGCTCGGCCTGGGCGCGAGCCTTGGCGTCCGGGCGCACGCCGAAGCCGATGATGATGGCGTTTGAGGCGTCGGCGAGCGTGACGTCGGTCTCGTTGATGGCGCCGACGGCGGAGTGGATCACGTTGATGCGGACCTCGCTCTGGTCCATCTTGTTGAGGGAGTCGACCAGCGCCTCGATGGAGCCCTGGACGTCCGCCTTGATGATGAGGTTGAGCTCCTTGACGTCGGCGTCGGCCATGGTGTCGAAGAGGTTCTCGAGGGTGACGTGCTTAACCTTGTTCTGCTCCTCGATACGAGCCTTGAGGGCGCGCTCGTCGGCGAGGGCGCGAGCGTCTCGCTCGTCCTGGAACACGCGGAACTCGTCGCCGGCCATAGGGACGCTCTGGAGGCCGAGGACCTCGACGGGGTCGGAGGGGCGGGCCTCCTTCACGTTCCTGCCACGCGGGTCCATCATGGCGCGGATCTTGCCGAACGCCATGCCTGCGACGATGGCGTCGCCCACGTGGAGCGTGCCACGGCTCACCAGCAGCGTGGCGACGGAGCCGCGGCCGCGGTCGAGCTTGGCCTCGAGCACGTGGCCCGAGGCGAACGTGTCGGGGTTGGCCTTGAGCTCGAGGACGTCGGCCTCGAGCAGGACGGCCTCGAGCAGGTCCTCGATGCCCATGTGCTTCTTGGCCGAGATGTCGACGAACATGTTCTGCCCGCCCCACTCCTCGGGGATGATGCCGTACTCGGTGAGCTCCTGGCGGACCCTCGTGGGGTCTGCGCCGGGCTTGTCGATCTTGTTGACCGCCACGATGATAGGCACGTTTGCGGCCTTGGCGTGGTTGATCGACTCGATGGTCTGGGGCATCACGCCGTCGTCGGCCGCGACGATCAGGATGACGATGTCGGTCACCTTGGCGCCGCGGGCACGCATGGCCGTGAAGGTCTCGTGGCCGGGGGTGTCGATGAAAGTGATGGTCCTCCCGTTGATCTGCACCTGCGAGGCGCCGATGGCCTGCGTGATGCCGCCGGCCTCGCCCTCCGCGACGCCGGTGTGGCGAATCGCGTCGAGCAGGGACGTCTTACCGTGGTCGACGTGGCCCATGACCGTGACCACGGGCGGGCGGGGCTTGAGGTCCTTGGGGTCGTCGTAGAACGAGAAGGAGTTCTCCTCCTCCTTGGTCATGACCTTGACGTCACGCCCCAGGTCGTCCGCGACGAGCTCGATGAGGTCGTCGGACATGGACTCGGTGAGGGTGAGCGGGTTCCCCAGCAGGAAGAGCCTCTTGATGATGTCGTTGGCAGGGACGTTGAGGAGCTTGGCGAGGTCCGCGACCGTGGAACCCTGCGGCACCTTGACGGTGTCGAGCTGCGAGAGGTCCTGGTCGTTCTCGATCGCCTCCTGGATGCGCTGCTCCTCGGCGGCCTCGGCCTGCTGCTTCTTGCGGCGCTCCTTGCGCTTGCGGCGCCTGCCGGTGTCCTGGTGCGCCTCCTCTACGGCCTCGCGGGCCTCCTCGAAGACGTGGGAGCGATTGTACTCCTCCGCCTCGCGGGCCATGCGGCTGTAGCGGTCCTCGTCCTCATGGCCGCGACGGCCGCCCTTCCTGCCCTTGCCGCGACCCCTGCCCTCGGACTCGCCCTCGGGGACGGGGCCGGGCACGGAGGCGCCGACGCGCGGGGTGCTCGAGCGCCTGCCGCCGCGATGCGTCTCTTCGGCCTCCCCGCCGCGCGACGGGCGGTCGGACCTGCGGCCGCGACCCTTGCCGTGGTCGCGGGCGGCGTGGTCCTCCTCCTTCTTCTTGGCGGCCTCGGCTGCCTGCTCCTCCAGCACCTTCTCCTGCTGGGCGATCTGGTCGAGCAGGCTCGTGAACGAGGGGATGGACTTGGGGGCGGTGTCCCTCACGCGGTTGCGCTCCTCCTCTTCCTTGCGCTTGCGCTCGGCCTCCTTGCGCTCCTCCTCGGCCTTCTTGCGGGCGGCCTCGGCGGCGGCGCGCTTGCGCTCCTCCTCGGCGCGCTCCTTCTCGCGGCGCTTCTCGGCCTCGATGCGCTCCCTCTCGGCCTTCTCGGCCTCCTTGCGCTCCTCCTCGGCCTTCGCCTCCGCCTCGGCCTTCTTCTGGGCCTCGATCTCGGCGGCGCGGGCCTCGAGGATGGGCTTGAGCTTCTTGCGCACGATGGAGACGTACGCGTCCTCGAGGGTGGACGAGGGCGACTTGGCGGGAATCTTCATGTCCTGGAGGTGCCCGAGCATCTCCTTGCTGCTCATGCCATATTCCTTGGCTAGATCATGTACGCGGGTCTTTGCCATGTAACCAACCTTCCAAACTGTCTGACGGGGTGTGACGTGTTAGCTGACCTGCGACTAGATCAGGGAGTCGGGATCGTCGGAGACGGGAGTCTCGCCAAGCTCCTGGAGCTTCTCGTGGATGCCGCAGAAGCGGGAGCCGGGGCGCGCCATGTTGCGGCACTGGATCCCGGTGGGACCCACGTACTCGCAGCGGTGGGAGCCCTCCTCCGCCTCCTCGAGGTCGGGGGCCTCGTGGTCCTCGGGGATGCCGCGCATGATCTCGCGCGCCAGGGACTCGTTCTTGATGTCGATGTGCATGCCGGTGAGACGTGCGGCGAGGCGGGCGTTCTGGCCCTCCTTGCCGATGGCGAGGGAAAGCTGGTCGTCGGGCACGATGACCGTGGCGTAGTTGTTCTCCTGGTCGACGAGGACCTTGGAGACGCGGGCCGGCGACAGCGCGTTGGCGACGCACCGGGCGGGGTCGTCGCTCCACAGCACCACGTCCACGCGCTCGCCGCGAAGCTCGGACACCACGGTGCGCACTCGGCTGCCCTTGGGGCCGACGCAGGCGCCCACGGGGTCGAGCCTGTCGTCCAGGCTCGAGACGGCGACCTTGGACCTCACGCCGGGCTCGCGGGCGATGGAGCGGACCTCGACCACGCCGTCGTAGACCTCGGGGACCTCGAGCTCGAAGAGCCTGCGGATGAGGTCGGGGTGCGTGCGGGAGACCACGATCGACGGGCGCTGGCGCTCGCTCCTGATGGGGGGCTGGGTGCTGTTGGGGTCGCGGACGTCGATGATGATCGCGCGGATGCGCTGGTTGTGCGAGTAGCGCTCGCCCTGCGGGCGCTCGTTGCGCTCGTCGGGGTAGCGGCGCAGGTCGAAGTAGGGAAGCTCCGCCTCCACGCCCTCGCGGATCTTGATGATCGCGAAGTCGGGCGTGGTCTGCAGGACGGTGCCCGTGATGATGTCGCCGATGCGCTGCGAGAACTCCTCGTAGATCTGCTGGCGCTCGGCGTTGCGAACGATGTCCATGATCTCGCTCTTGGCGTGCTGGGCGGCGATGCGCGAGGCGTCCTTGGGGGTCACGTCCTCCTCGTCGAACTCGGTGTACTCGCCGGTCTCCTCGTCGAAGGAGTCGTCGCGCGGGATGAGCTTGTACACGTACACCTTGCCGGTGGCGCGGTCGATGGTGACGCGCGCGCCAAAGTCCAGGTGCAGGACCTCGCTGTAGCTCTTGGCGAGGGACTGCTCCAGGCGGTCGATGAGGTACAGCTCGTCGATGTGCTTCTCCTGGCAGAGGGCCATGAGTGCTTCCATCATTTCGGATGCCATGTCGTGTTTCCTTTCAGGGGCGCGTTGCGCCTAGTCGAAGGTTGGCTTGATCTTGCAGGAGCGGACCTCGCCCAGGGGTACGGCGACGCGCTCACCGTCCACCGTGAGGGTCACCACGTCGTCCTCGCCAATCCCCTCGAGGGTGCCGGTGTAGCGCCTGCGCCCCTCGGTGGCGGTGGTCGAGAGGGTCACCGTGCTGCCGGCGAATCGGCGGAAGTCTCGCGGCCTCCTGAGCGGCCGCGAGAGCCCTGGCGACGACACCTCCAGGGTGTACGAACCCGAGATGGGGTCGAGGGAGTCGAGCGCCTCGCTCACCCACTGGGTCTGCTCGGACACCTCGTCGAGGGATATGGGCGCAAGCCCCTCCTCCGCATGGTCGATCCGGACCCTCACCGTGGGCGCCTTCCTCGATCCCACGACCTCGACGTCGACGATGTCGATGCCATGGGTCGCGGCGACGCCCTCGAGGGCCTCGAGAATCTGTCTCTCCAGCTCGCTTGAGGCCACGCGCTGCTCCTTCCCTGACGTTCGCTCCTACATACAGAAAGGAAGCGGGGTGAGAAGTTCCACCCCACTTCCTACGAGTACGAATCTGCTTTCTTCACTATATTGCCTGCCGCACCCGGGTGTCAAGCTTCCACAATTCCAACAGGACGCGGCGGCGTCAGCGCTCGGCAGGCACTAGACCGCCACGATGTTGACGAGCCTTCCGGGCACCACGATGACCTTCTTGACCTCCTTGCCCTCGAGTTGCGGGGCCACGGCGGCGCGCGCGGCCGCCTCGAGCTCCTCGCGACTGGACGAGGCGGGCACCGCGATGTGGGCACGCACCTTGCCCTTCACCTGCACCGCGATCTCGACAACGTCGCTCTTGGCCTGCTCGGGGTCAAACTCGGGCCAGGGCTCGTTGTAGACCGAGGTCTCGCGTCCCAGGGCGGCGTGGAAGAGCTCCTCGGACCAGTGCGGGATGATGGGAGAGAGCATGCACACCAGGTCGTGGGCCACGCGCTGGCACAGGGCCGGGTCGCGTCTCTCGGCGGGGACGTCGATGACGTACTTGGAGGCCGCGTTCACGATCTCCATGCACGCGGAGATGGCGGTGTTGAACTGGCCGCGGTCGAAGTCTTCCGTGCACTTGATGCCCATCTCGTTGAGGACGCGGTTGAGCTCCTTCGAGACCGGGTCGAGACCAGCGGGGTTCAGCGTCGCCTCGGGGTCAGCGGACTGGCAGAGCTGCCATACCACGCGCCAGGCACGCTTGATGAAGCGGTTGGAGCCCGCGACGGCCTCCTCGTCCCAGTCGAAGTCCTTCTCGGGCGGCGCGATGAACAGGATGGAGAGCCTCATGGTGTCGGCGCCGTAGGGCTCGATGACGCTGGAGGGGGGCACCACGTTGCCCTTGGACTTGCTCATGGTGTCGCCGTTCTGATCCTTGACCATGCCCTGGCAGAGCAGGTTGGTGAAGGGCTCCGAGGCGTCGATCATGCCAAGGTCGCGGGCAACGCGCGTCCAGAAGCGGGAGTACAGCAGATGCAGGATGGCGTGCTCGATGCCACCGATGTAGTTGTCGACGGGCATCCAGCGGTCCACGGCCGCCTTGGAGAAGGGCTCGGAGTCGTTATGGGGGTCGCAGTAGCGCAGGTAGTACCAGCTGGAGCACGTGAAGGTGTCCATGGTGTCGGTGATGCGCTTGGCGGGCCTGCCGCACTTGGGGCAGGTCGTCTCGTAGAACTCCTTGCACTCGGCGAGCGTGTCGCCCGCGCCCAGGTCGAGGTTGTCGGGCAGCACCACGGGGAGCTGGTCCTCGGGCACGGGGACGTCGCCGCAGTGGTCGCAGTGGATCATGGGGATGGGGTTGCCCCAGTACCTCTGGCGGCTGATGAGCCAGTCGCGCAGACGGTACTGGACCTTCCTGCGGCCCACGCCGTGGTCCTCGAGCCAGGCCACAATGGCGTCGACGCCCACGGAGTGCTTGCCGCCCTTGAGGCCGGTGAACTGGCCGGACTGCACGAGGTAGCCCTCGGCCTCCATGGCGCCCTCCCAGTCGACGCTGGTGACCCTGAGCTCGCGCTCGTCCTTGAGGTCCTCGTAGAGCGGGTCGTCCTTCTGGCAGATGATCGGGGCGATCTCGAGGCCGTACTTGCGCGCGAAGTCGAAGTCGCGCTGGTCGCCGCAGGGAACGCCCATGACCGCGCCGGTGCCGTAGTCCATCAGGACGTAGTCGGCCACCCAGAGCGGCGCGGGGCGCCCGTTGATGGGGTTGATCACGTAGCGGCCCGTGAAGACGCCGTGCTTCTCGCGGTTGGTGCCCTGACGCTCGACGCTGCTCACCTTGGCGGTCTCCTCGCGCAGGCGCCTGAAGTCGGCCTCGTACTGCGTCCCCGCGACAAGCTCCTCGGCAAGCTTGGACTCGGGCGGGAGCACCATGAAGCTGACGCCAAAGAGGGTGTCGGCGCGCGTGGTGAACACGGTGATGGTGCGGTCGGTGGGCGTCACGCCGTCCTCCGCCGCCAGCTTGAAGTCGATCTCAGCGCCCTCTGAGCGGCCGATCCAGTTGCGTTGCATCTGCTTCACGCGGTCGGGCCAGCCGGGGAGGTCGTCCAGGCCGTCCAGGAGCTCCTGGGCGTAGTCGGTGATCTTGAGGTACCACTGCGACAGCTCGCGCTTCTCGGGGATGGAGCCGCACCTCCAGCAGCGCCCGTCCACGACCTGCTCGTTGGCCAGGACGGTCTTGCAGGTGGGGCACCAGTTGACCGGGGAGGTGGCGCGGTACGCCAGGCCCTTCTCCCACATCTTGATGAAGAACCACTGGCCCCAGCGGTAGTAGTCGGGCTCGCACGTCTTGACCATGCGGTCGTAGTCGTAGGAGAAGCCCATGCGGCGCATGGTCCTCACGGCCTGGTCCATGTTGGAGTAGGTCCACGCCGCAGCCTGGGTGTGGTGCTTGATGGCGGCGTTCTCGGCGGGGAGCCCGAAGGCGTCGAAGCCGATGGGGTGCAGCACGTCGTAGCCGCGCATGCGGGCCTGGCGCGCCATGGCGTCGCCGATGGTGTAGTTGCGGGCGTGGCCCATGTGGAGGTCGCCCGAGGGGTACGGGAACATCTCGAGGACGTACTTCTTGGGCTTGGAGGGGTCCTCGTCCGTCTTGTAGAGCTTCTCGTCCTCCCAGATCTGCTGCCACTTGGTCTCGATGGCCTGGGCGTCATAGACGGGGAAGCCCGCCTCGCCGTCCCTCTGGGCACTGCTGTCTGCCATGAAAGTCCTCCTCAAACGTGTGACCTGCATACTCTAGCATGCCGGTGGGGGCGAGACGCTCATCGCCACGCCCTCGAAACGAACCCGGGGCGCGTGCCATCCCCTCTCGCCCGACAAAAAAAGGGCCCTGACCTCTGCCAGGGCCCAAGAAGGCTCGTCCAGTCGCTACGAGCGGAAGTTGACGTCGGAGTTGGAGTCCTTGAGGATGACGTCATGCGCACCGCCCTCGACGAGCGAGGTGGAGGAGACCAGCGTGAGCTTGGCCTTCTGGCGTAGCTCCGCCAGGTTGAGCGCGCCGCAGTTGCACATGGTGGAGCGCACCTTGGTGAGCGAGGTGTCGACGTTGTCCTTGAGCGGGCCGGCATAGGGGACGTAGGAGTCCACGCCCTCCACGAACGAGAGCTTCTTGGAGCCGCCCAGGTCGTAGCGGGCCCAGTTGCGGGCGCGCGCGGAGCCCTCGCCCCAGTACTCCTTGACGTAGGAGCCGTTGACGTTGAGGCGACGCGTGGGGGACTCGTCGAAGCGGGCGAAGTAGCGGCCCAGCATCAGGAAGTCGGCGCCCATGGCGAGGGCCAGGGTCATGTGGTAGTCGTACACGATGCCGCCGTCGGAGCAGACGGGGACGTACACGCCCGTCTCCTCGAAGTACTCGTCGCGGGCGCGGCACACGTCGATGAGGGCGGACGCCTGGCCGCGGCCGATGCCCTTCTGCTCGCGGGTGATGCAGATGGAGCCGCCGCCGATGCCCACCTTGACGAAGTCGGCGCCGCAGTCGGCGAGGAAGCGGAAGCCCTCGGCGTCGACCACATTGCCCGCGCCCACCTTGACGGAGTCGCCGTAGTTCTCGCGGATCCACTCCAGGGTGAGCTTCTGCCACTCGGAGTAGCCCTCGGAGGAGTCGATGCACAGCACGTCGGCACCGGCGTCGATCAGCTTGGGGACGCGCTCTGCGTAGTCGCGGGTGTTGATGCCGGCGCCCACGAGGTAGCGCTTGTGCTCGTCCAGGAGCTCGTCGGGACGGGACTTGTGGGAGTCGTAGTCCTTGCGGAACACCAGGGACGACAGGTTGCCGTCCTTGTCGACAACGGGGAGCGTGTTGATCTTGTTGTCCCAGATGATGTCGTTGCAGACCTTGAGGGAGGTCTCGGTCCCCGTGGTGACGCACTCGGAGGCGGGGGTCATGAATTCCTTGACCTTCTTGCCGCGGTCGTCGCGCGAGACGCGGTAGTCGCGGCTGGTGACGATGCCGCAGAACTTGCCGGTGGGGGTGCCGTCCTCGGTGACGGGCATGGTGGTGTGGCCGGTGCGGTCGCGAATCTCGAGCACGTCGGCGAGCGTCATCTCGGGCGTGAGCGTGGAGTCGGAGACGACGAAGCCCGCCTTGTACGACTTGACCTCGCGGACCATGGCCGCCTCGTCGTCAGGCGTCTGGGAGCCGTAGATGAACGAGATGCCGCCCTCCTGGGCGAGCGCGATGGCCAGGCGCGGGCCGGAGACCGCCTGCATGATGGCCGAGACCATGGGGATGTGGAGCTTGATGGAGGGCTCCTCCCCCTTGCGGTACTTCACCAGCGGCGTCTCGAGCGACACGTTGGCGGGGATGTTCTGCGAAGAGGTGTAACCGGGGACCAGCAGATACTCGGAGAAGGTGTGCGATTCCCCTTCGAAGAACGTTGCCATGTAGGGCTCCTTGTCTCTTTGCCGCGCGCCGACATCGTCAGCACGCCTCCCGAAAAACTTTTGACCGATTGTAGCACCCTCCCCACGGGGAGAGTCGCGCTAGGCCCCCTCGCTCATCACGTCGTCGAAGTTGACGGCGATGTCGTGCTTTGTGGGGACCCACTCGACTTTCTTGAAGAGGGCGGCGACCGTGATGGGGATGTAGCTCATCATGAAGATGGGGAACGTGAACAGGTTGGTGAAGATGCGCCACCTGCGGCCCTTGCGGCAGTGGATGTGCTTCCTCTCGCTCACCGTGGTGAGGACCGCCAGCAGGAAGAAGACCACGTACATCGAGAGGAAGGTCATCACAAGCGATCCCACGCACATGGCGAGCTCGGCGTTGGTGGCCACGAACCCGTGCGAGAGCGACCCCACGATGAGGTAGGTGGCGTTCACGGCGGCGGAGAGGAGCGTGAGAATCATGCCGGGGGCGATGGTCATGAGCATGTCGTACGAGGCGAACCTGCCCTTGCGGATGCCGTCGAGGAGGTTCTTGTTGTATGAGAAGAACACCTGGTAGAAGCCCTTGGTCCAGCGCATGCGCTGCGTCCAGGAGCTCTTGAAGTCCACGGGCTGCTCGTCGAAGAACTCGGCGGGGGCGTAGCCGATCTGGATGCCGTGGGCGCAGCAGAACGTGGAGAACTGGATGTCCTCCGTGAGGGTGTGGAAGTTCCACCCGTGCATGCCGCGGACGATCTTCTCCGAGACCATCCAGCCGGAGCCCGAGATGGCGCAGCTGGTGCCCACCATCATGCGGGCGTTATTCAGGAACTTTGCCTCGCGCATGAACCAGAGCGCGTAGGCGGAGCTGATCCAGCTGGAGTCGAAGTTCTTGGAGTTGCGATAGCTGGTGCACACCAGGTAGCCCGCGTCGAAGGCCTGGTTCATGACCTGCACGTAGTTGGGCGCGATGATGTTGTCGGCATCCATCACGAAGAAGGCCTCGTACTTGTCGCCGTACTCGTTGAGGATGCGGTTGAAGCCGTAGTCCATGACCCAGCTCTTGCCCTTGCGCACGAGGTCGTTGCGCTCCCAGGTGATGGCACCCGCCTTGCGCGCCTCCTCGGCGGTGTTGTCCGTGCAGGCGTCCGCGACCACAAAGCAGTCGATGAGCTCGCGCGGGTAGTCCTGGCTCAGGATCGACCTCACGAGGTTGCCGATGACCGGCTCCTCGTTGTGGGCCGCGATGAAGAAGGCGTAGCGGTGGTTCTTCTTGGCCTTGGGCAGGACGACCGTGCCCCTCCTCCACACGCGGATGATGTAGACGAACTGGTAGAAGTAGGCGAGGGTGAAGAAGAGCCAGATGACGCCGTTGAAGATGACGATGGGCGTCAGCCCCATCCTGTTGAGTTCCAAGACAGATGCCTTTCGACGTAGGCCTAGGAGAGGTCTCCCACGCCAAGCTGGGGACAGATGCGCTCGCCAGCCTCCGTGCGACCCATTGAAGTTCCCTTCAGCGATTCTAGTACACCGAGGAGGTCGTCCGGGAGGCGGTCAGCAAGCTCTATCGTCTCTCCCGTTGCCGGGTGGTCGAACCGTATGTGCCACGAGTGCAGGAACTGCCTGCCCAGCATGAGGTTCTGCCGCTCGTCGCCCCTGCCGTAGAGCTGGTCGCCCACTACCTGGTGGCCAATGTGGGCCATGTGGACGCGGATCTGGTGCGTGCGCCCCGTGTACAGGTGACACTCGAGGAGCGAGTAGCCGTCGTCGCGGCGGCCGGCCTCAAAGCGCTCCAGCGTCGTGAAGGTGGTGATGGCCTCGCGCGCCATGGGGTCGTCGCTCACCGCCATGCGCAGCCTGTCTCGCCTGGACCGGGCGATGCCGGTGGTGATGGTCCCCTCCGCTGGCGCCACGTACCCCTGCACCAGCACCACGTAGCGCCTGTCCAGAACGCGCAGCCTGATGAGGTCCTGCAGCGCCCGCTGGGTCTGGTCGTCCTTCGCGGCGACCATGAGGCCCGAGGTGTCCATGTCGAGCCTGTGGACGATGCCGGGGCGGTCGTCGCCCTGGAGCATCCCCAGGCGACCGTAGCCGCAGTGCGCCACGAGGGCGTTTGCCAGGGTGTCGCTCACGTGTCCGGGGCTCGGGTGGCACACCAGCCCCGCCTGCTTGCTCAGCACGATCAGGAAGTCGTCCTCGTAGCGGATGTCCAGCGGGATGTCGGGGTTGGGCGAGAGGAGCCCGTCACCGTCCTCCTCGACCTCCACATTGGCGGTCACGCGGTCCCCGAGCAGGACGCGCTCGCTCTTGTCGCGCGCCTCGGTCCCGTTGATGCTCACCTCCCCCGCCTCGATCAGCCGCGCGCAGGCGGACCTGCTCGGCATGCCCTCCATCGAGGCGAGGAAGCTGTCCATCCTGGCGCCGTCGCCCTCGGGGCCCACCAGGAACTCGCGGACCACGCGCCTCACGAGGCGTCACCCCCGCGGCGGGCGTCCCACCACCAGTACCCCACGAGGGAGGCTGCGATGCCGCAGGTGACGAAGATGTCCGCCACGTTGAAGACGGGGAAGTCCATGAAGGTCGTGGCGAGGAAGTCGGTGACGGAGCCCACCGCGATGCGGTCGACCATGTTGCCCGCTCCCCCGCCGACCACGCACCCCAGGAGCGCGGCGAGCCAGGTGGGCAGCGGCTCGCGCCATGCGAGGGCGATGGCCCCGGCAACGACCGCCAGGGCGACCACGACGAACACCGCCGTGGCGCCCTCCCCCATGCTGAAGGCTGCCCCGGTGTTCTCCACGTGGAGCAGCTCCATGACCCCAGGAAGGAGGGGCCTCGCCTCCCCGACGGGGAGGGAGGCCCTCACCACCGCCTTCGTGACCTGGTCGAGGACCAGGGCCAGGAGGGCGGTGGAGGCGAGGGCCGCGACCCTGCGGGGGCGGCCCCCCTTGTCACGCTCGCTTGCGGGCACGGGCGCTACTCCCCGTCCCCGCAGGCTGCGACCGCCTCGGAGCAGCGCTCGCAGAGGCCGTCCTCGCCCAGCTCGCGCCAGTTCCAGCAGCGCGGGCACTTCTCGCCGTTGGCGGGGAGGACCTGGCACGAGAGCTCGTCGCCCTCGTGGACGCAGACCTCGGAGCACACGAACGCCTCGGCGAGGTCGAGGGCGCCGTCGCCGGTGAGGAGCGCGTACTCCTCGTGGGGCAGCGTGAGCTCCGCGCGCGCCGCCTGGGTCGTCTTGGCCTCAATGACCCCGTTGCCCGCGGCCTCCTCGTACGCCTTGGTGAACGCGCCGCGGGCCTGGACCATGGCCTCGTACGTGGCGAGGAGCGGCTCGTACTCGCCCGCCGCCATCGGTGCCTGGAACCAGTCCAGGAGCGCGGCGTAGCACTGGCCGTCGCGGAGGGACTCGGGCAGGTACTGCATGACCTCGTCGGTGGTGTAGACGAGGATGGGCTGGAGGTCGTGAACGAGCATCGAGAGTATGTACGACCAGACGGTCTGGGCGCTCCTGCGCTCGAGCGAGCCGGGCACGCCGCAGTAGGTGCGGTCCTTGGTCGCGTTGAGGTAGTCGTTGGAGAGCTCCGTGATCACGTAGTCGTACAGCGTGCGGTACACCTGGTTGAAGCGGTAGCCCTCGTAGGCCCTGCTCACCTCGTCGTGGACCTGGCACATGCGGGCGAGCGCCAGCCGGTCGTACGGCAGGAGCCGGTCAACGGGCACGCCGTCGGTGGCGAGGTCGAACTGGCCCTCGAGCTCTCCGAGCAGGAAGCGGAGGGTGTTGCGGATCTTGCGGTAGGCGTCGCCCACGTGCGAGAGGATCGTCTCGTCGCAGGGGACGTCGGTCGAGGTGTCGACCGACGCGACCCAGAGCCTGAGGACGTCGGCCCCGCGCTCGTCGCAGACCTTGTTGGGGTCGATGACGTTGCCGAGCGACTTCGACATCTTCCTGCCCTGGCCGTCGAGCGTGAAGCCCTGCGAAACCACCGACTTGTAGGGGGCCACGCCGTAGGCGCCCACCGAGGTCATGAGGGAGCTCATGAACCAGCCGCGGTGCTGGTCGGAGCCCTCAAGGTACATGTCGGCGGGGAACTTGAGGTAGTCGCGGTGCCTGCACACGGCGGTGTGGCTCACGCCGGAGTCCCACCACACGTCGAGGATGTCGCTGTTGGCCTTGAGGTTGTGGCTGCCGCACTTGGGGCAGGTGCAGGCGTCGCCCAGGTAGTCCTTGGGGTCGTCGGTGAACCAGGCGTCGGAGCCCTTCTCGCGGAAGAGGGCGATCACGCGGTCCAGGGTCTGGTCGTTGATGACCGTCTCGCCGCAGTCCTGGCAGGTGAACGCCGGGATGGGCACGCCCCAGTTGCGCTGCCTCGAGATGCACCAGTCCGGGCGCTGCTCGACCATGGAGCCGATGCGCTTGACCGAGTGCGACGGGTAGAAGCGGACCTTGCCCAGCTCCTCGAGCGCCTGGCCCCTGAGGCCGGTCTTGTCCATGGAGACGAACCACTGGCTCGTGGCGCGGAAGATGACTGGACGCTTGCAGCGCCAGCAGTGCGGGTAGCTGTGCGTGATGTCCTCGTGCAGGATGAGCACGCCGCGGTCGTCGAGCCACTGGATGATCTTGGGGTTGGCCTCGTTGACCTCCATGCCGCCCCACGGGCCGCCCGTCCCCAGGCCCTCGCCCTTGTAGAACACGCCGTCGTCGTCGACGGGCATCACCACGGGGATGCCAAAGCGCATGCCCGCGTTGTAGTCGTCCACGCCGTGGCCGGGGGCGGAGTGCACGACGCCGGTGCCGTCCTCGAGCGTGACGTAGTCGGCGTAGATGAACTCGCCCTCGACGCCCTGGTCGCCGAAGATGGGCTGCTCGTACTTGTTGTGGCACAGCTCGACGCCGCTCATGTGCCACTCCTGGCTGTCGCTCCCCTTGGCGAGCTCCCAGCCCTCGTAGCCAAACTTCTGGCAGTCCCTCTCCACGAGGGCGCGGGCCATGATCTCGGCGCGGCCGTCGACCAGCACGGCGACGTAGTCGGCCTCGGGGTGCAGGATCACGCAGTCGTCGGCGGGCAGGGTCCACGGCGTGGTGGTCCAGATGTCGACCCACAGGTTGTCCGAGTACGCCTCGAGCCCCTGCGGCACCGTGGTCATCCTGAACCTCACGAAGATGGCGGGGCTCACCTCGTCGGAGTACTCGATCTCGGCCTCCGCGAGGGCGGTGTGGCAGTGGGAGCACCAGTGCACGGGCTTGCGACCGCGGTAGATGGCGCCCTTGTCGAAGATCTCCTTGAAGATCTCGACGTCCGTCGCGTCATAGTCGTGCGTGTAGGTGAGGTAGGGGTTGTCCCACTCGCCCAGGACGCCCAGGCGCTTGAACCCCTGGCGCTGCGTGTCGACCTGCTCCACGGCCATGGTCCTGCAGAGCTCGCGGATCTTGACGGTGGGGAGCTGGTTGAACTTGGCGGTGCCGAGCGTCTCCTCGACCTTGTGCTCGATGGGCTGGCCATGGCAGTCCCAGCCGGGGACGTACGGGGTCTGGTAGCCCCTCATCGCCCAGTAGCGGTTGATCATGTCCTTGCTGATCTTGTTCTGCGCGTGGCCGAGGTGGATCGGTCCGTTGGCGTAGGGAGGGCCGTCGTGCAGCACGAACTTCTCGTGCCCCTCGTTCTTCTTGAGCATCAGTCCGTAGACGTCGTTGTCCTCCCAGTCCTTGAGCCGCTTGGGCTCGTTCTGGGCCAGGCTCGCCCGCATGGGGAAGCCTGTCTTGGGGAGGTTCATCGTCTTCTTGTACTGATTCGCCACCTCTCGCTCACCTCTCTCTTCCTGGGTGCCCCAGACAAAGGGCGCCCGTCCCGTTCTGCTGGGACGAAGCGCCCTGTGGCATGCTCCGCTTGTGAACCACCCAGCAAGGGGTCTCCCCCGAAACTCGGCTGGCCTGTCTCGGCGGCCACTCCGGCGACGCCTACTCGCGCCCGGGGGCGCTTTGGGGCCGCAGCTCCAGGGTGATCTTCTCCGGGACGCGACCGCGGTCTCTCACCATGCCCGCTCTCTGTGGGTCGCGCTGGCCCGGGTACTCTCCCCATCACAGCAACAGAGCGCATGATAGCACGCTGCGGCATGGCCCTGCCGCGGTCGGCGGCCCTTAACCGTATCGACACCTGGGGCGCCTGCCGAGCGCGCCCGTCACCCAAGCCACACGGACGCTCCACCCAAAGGACACACCTCGCGCGCTGCGCCGCCCGTTGCGGCTCCCCCGCCGATTCCGCGGCGGATATCAAAGCTTTCCCCTTCCCCGTTGCGCGAGAATCTGCCTGACACCACGGCGAAGGGAGACATGCGCATGGCCTTGGACCAGAGGGCGACCGAGCGGACGGCGGGGGACGGGGCGGAGGGCCCCATGAGCCCGGAGGAGGAGCGCTACCTCGAGCTCCTCTCAAGGGGCTTTCCCACGCAGCAGGCGGCGTTCACCGAGATCATCAACCTCGAGGCGATCCTCAACCTCCCCAAGGGCACCGAGCACTTCATGAGCGACGTCCACGGAGAGTACGAGGCGTTCCTGCACATCCTCAACAACTGCTCGGGAGTCATCCGCGAGCAGGTGGACCGCCTGTTCTCGACCGAGCTGGGCAGCGCGCAGCGCGCCAGCCTCTGCACCCTCATCTACTACCCGCAGGAGAAGCTCCGCCGCATGCACGAGGCCGGCGAGACGAGCGACGAGTGGTACGCCCACACGCTATTCCTCCTGGTGCGCCTGGCACGGCGCCTGAGCGGCCTGTACACGCGCTCCAAGGTCCGCAAGGCCATGCCCGTCTCCTATGCCTACATCATCGACGAGCTCCTCCACGCCTCGGGCGAGGGCGAGACGAGCCGCCACGAGTACCACGAGCAGATCATCGCGTCGATCGTGGGGACGGAGGCCACGGACGACTTCATCGTGTCCCTCTCCTCTCTGATCAAGCGCCTGGCCGTGGACCACCTGCACCTGGTGGGCGACATCTTCGACCGCGGACCCCACGCCGACAGGATCATCGACAGCCTCATGGCCTACCACTCGCTCGACATCCAGTGGGGCAACCACGACATCAGCTGGATGGGGGCGGCGGCCGGCTCCGAGGCCTGCGTGGCGTCGGTGGTGCGCAACAACGTCCGCTACCACACGCTCGACGTGCTGGAGGGCGCTTACGGCATCAGCCTGAGGGAGCTCGCGCTCTTCGCCGACCGCAACTACGTGGAGTACGACGTCATCTCCCCCATGGAGAAGGCCATCAGCGTCATCCTGTTCAAGCTCGAGGGCCAGCTGATCATGCGCAACCCCGACTTTGGGATGGAGGGCAGGCTGCTGCTGGACAAGATCGACGTCGTGGACGGCACGGTCACCATCGACGGCGTGCCGCACGCGCTCAGGACCTGCGACTTCCCCACCATCAACACGGCCCATCCCTACGAGCTGGACGCCGACGAGAGGCGCGTCCTCGACGGGCTGGTGCGCTCGTTCAGGTCGAGCGAGAGGCTGCGCCGACAGGTGGAGTTCTTGTACGAGCGCGGGAGCATCTACCTGGTGCGCAACGGCAACCTGCTGTTCCACGGGTGCCTCCCCCTGGAGGAGGACGGCAGCTTCAGCAGGGTCACCTGCGAGGGCAGGGAGTACTCGGGCCGCGAGTACATGGACTTCTGCGACCGCATCGCACGCCGCGCGTGGCACGTGGGCGACCAGGCCTCGCTCGACTGGATGTGGTACCTGTGGTGCGGGCGCCACTCCCCCCTCTCGGGCCGTGTGGTGAAGACCTTCGAGCGCACCTTCGTGGACGACCGCTCCACCTGGGAGGAGCCGGAGGACCCCTACTACCGGCTCACCCACGACGAGGCCGTGTGCGCGCGCATCCTGGAGGAGTTTGGCCTGGACGGCGGGCGCGGGCACATCGTGAACGGCCACCGTCCGGTGAAGGCGATCGATGGCGAGAGCCCCAGCCGCGCCGGCGGTCGCCTCCTGGTGATCGACGGCGGGTTCTGCTCCGCCTACCACAAGAAGACGGGCATCGCGGGCTACACGCTCATCTCCAGCTCGGACGGCATGCGCATCAAGGCACACCGTCCCTTCCAAAGCGTGGAGGCGGCCCTGGACGATAACGCCGACATCGAGAGCGACGTGACGGTGATAGAGCGCGAACCCCGCGAGCTCAGGATCGCGGACACCGACACGGGCGCCGACATCCGCAGGCAGATCCGCGACCTCTCTCGGCTCCTCTCCGCCTACCGGGAGGGCGTCCTGAGCGAGAGGAAGCCCTCCGTTTAGGGGACACGCCGGCCAACGGGACGTGAAGGGGGAGGGGCCGCCATCCCTGGCGGCCCCTCCCCCTTCGTCGATGCTCGTCTCTCCCCCGCCTATGCCTCGGGGTTTGCCTGATAGCGCGGCGCGAAGCCGTCGTCGCGGTTGAGGATGTTCATGAACTCCTCGCCCGTGATCGTCTCCTTCTTCTGGAGGTAGTGGGCGATCTCGTGCAGCTTGAAGCGGTTCTCGCGCAGGGTCTTGAGGGCGGTCTGGTGCCCGGCCTCGACAAGGCGCTGGACCTCCGCGTCCACCTCGCGTTGCGTGCCCTCGGAGCAGGTGAGCTCGGTGCCGCCGCCCAGGTAGCGGTTGGTGGTCTCGCCCAGGGCAGTCATGCCGAACTTGTCGGACATGCCCAGCTGCGTGACCATGGCGCGGGCGATCTTGGTGGCCTTCTCGATGTCGTTGGCTGCACCGGAGGTCATCTGGCCAAAGATAAGCTCCTCGGCCGCGCGCCCGCCGCAGAGGACCGCGATGCGCTGCTCGTACTCCTCGCGCGTGGTGAGGTAGTGCTCGTCCTCCTCCGCCTGCATGGTGAAGCCCAGGGCGCCGGAGGTGCGGGGCACAATCGTGATCTTGGAGACGGGCGCCTTGCCGTCCTGGACCGCCGCGACGATGGCGTGGCCGGTCTCGTGGTAGGCGACGACCTCCTTCTCGTGCTCGGAGAGGACCGTGGACTTCTTCTTCTCGCCCGCGATGACGGTGTCGACCGACTCCTCGATGTCCTCCTGCGTGACGCGCTTGCGCCCAAACCTGACGGCGCGCAGGGCGGCCTCGTTGATCATGTTGGCGAGGTCTGCGCCCGAGGCGCCAGGGGTCTGGCGCGCGACGGCGCCAAAGTCGACGCCGGGCTCCATCTTCACGTCACCGGCGTGCAGCTTGAGGATGGCCTCGCGACCGGCGAGGTCGGGAAGCTCCACGGGGATGCGGCGGTCAAAGCGCCCGGGACGCGTGAGGGCGGGGTCGAGCGAGTCGGGCCTGTTGGTGGCCGCCAGTACCACGATGCCCTTGTGGTTGTCGAAGCCGTCCATCTCGGCAAGGAGCTGGTTCAGCGTCTGCTCGCGCTCGTCGTTGGAGTTGATGCTCGTGTCGCGCTTCTTGCCGACGGTGTCGATCTCGTCGATGAAGATGATGCAGGGGGCCTTCTCCTTGGCCTGCTTGAACAGGTCGCGCACCTTGGCGGCGCCGCGGCCCACGAACATCTCCACGAACTCGGATCCGCTGATGGAGAAGAACGGGACGTTGGCCTCGCCGGCGACCGCCTTGGCGAGCAGGGTCTTGCCCGTGCCAGGAGGGCCAACGAGCAGGGCGCCCCTGGGGCAGCGCGCGCCGATCTCGTTGTACTTCTCCGGGTCCTCGAGGAAGCTCACGATCTCGCGCAGCGAGTCCTTGGCCTCGTCCTGCCCGGCGACGTCCTTGAAGGTCACGCCGGTGTCCTCGCCCTTGACCTCCTTGGCGCCGGACTTCCCGAGTCCGCCTCCTCCGAGGCCGAAGCCGCCGCCAAAGTTCATCGACGGGCCGTCGTCACCCATCGACTTCTTGAGCTGGCGGTTGAAGAGCCATCCGCCTCCAAAGATGATCAGCAGCGGGATCCCGTACGACAGGAGCAGGTACAGCCACATGTTGCTGGAGTCGTCCGGGATCTCGGCGGACGCGTCCACGTCGTGCTCCTCCAGACGGCTCACCAGCGAGTCGTCGTTGGGGAAGAGCGTGGTCTCGTAGTACTGGATGCTCCCGTCCTGGTCCTTGAGCTTGAAGCGGATCTGGCTGTTGGAGGTGTCGAGGTTGACCTCCTTCACCTTGTCCTCGTCGACCATGGACAGGAAGTCGGTGTAGCTGACCTCCTTGACCTGACTCGAGACGATGCTGGGGTACAGCGTCGACCTCAGTGCTATCGCGACGATGATGGCGATGATCACGTAGATGATCATCGACTGCCGTCGCTTCCTGTTATCCATGTCCATCGTGGGTTTCTCCTTCTGTGCCGCGGGCATGGCACGGCTTGGTGCCTGTTTGCCTATTACCCAAGATTGCACAAGTCTGTCCGCCAAGACGGCGAGACCCGCAATTGTCGGCGTCGCGGCAGACTCGCGACGGGCACCTACGACCTGCCGCGAGAGCAGAGCTCCCAGAACGCGACCGCGCTGCTCGCCGCCACGTTGAGCGAGTCGACGCCCCTCTGCATGGGGATGATCGCCGTGGAGTCGACGCCCCCGAGCACCTGGTCCGAGAGGCCCCAGCCCTCGCTGCCAAAGAAGAGGGCCAGGCGGTCGTGGCCCGCGAGCGAGGGGTCGTCTATGGGGACGGCCCGGTCGTCGAGCGCCAGGGCCACGGTGTGGAAGCCCCTCTCGCCCAGCTCGCCGAGAAGCGACTGCGGCCAGGGCTCCGGCGCCACCGCCCACGGCAGAACGAACACGGTCCCCATGCTCACGCGCACGGAGCGTCGGTTGAGGGGGTCGGCGCAGCGCGGTGCGAGGACGATCCCGTCGACCCCGAGCGCAGCGGCGGAGCGGAAGAGCGCGCCCACGTTGGTGATGTCGACGAGCCCCTCGAGCACGGCGATGCGGCTGGCCCCGTCGAGCACCTCCCCCAGCCCCCTGGGACGCGGCCTCCTCGCGGCGGCGAAGTAGCCCCGGTGCACGTTGATCCCCGTGACGCCCTGGAGCTGCTCGCGCGTGGCGGTGTAGACGGGGACGTCCATGGACGCCAGGGCGGGGACGGTCTGGAGCAGGTTGTCCAGGTGCCTCTCGTCCACCAGGACCGACTGCAGCTCCAGGCCGCGCTCGACGGCGACCTTGATGACGAGGAGTGACTCGCACACGACCATGGCCTGCGACGGGTCGGCGAGGCTCCTCAGCTGCCGGTCCGAGAGCCGCGTGTACACGTCGAGCCTAGGGTCAGATTCGTCTGCTATCCGTGTAATTGTCATCTGTGCACCAACCATTCGCCCCTTCGCTTTCCCGAGGGGTAGAATACCCCGACAGGAAACAAGGCGCGCCCGTGCCACGGACGCCGGCGCGCGATGAGGGAGCACACGTGCAAGACGACAAGGACAACAGGCAGGAGGACGCCCCCCAGGGCGATCCCGCCAAGACCGTGCTGGCACCCAAGCCCATCGTGCCCACGCACCTCTCGCATGACGCTGCGACGAGGGCGCACCACGGCGAGGGGTCTGGCGGCAGGCGCAGGTCGGGCAGGGGAGACAAGCCCCGCAGCCGCAAGGGAGGCATTCCCAAGGGCGCCAAGGTGGCGCTGGTGTGCGCGGGGGTCGTTGGCGGCGTCTACCTGGGAGGGGTCGTCGCCTGGTCGAGGGTCCTCATGCCCAACACGACCGTGAACGGCCAGGACGCCTCGCTCAGGACCGCCCAGGCGGTCGCGGAGGAGAAGGCCAGCACCGTCACCAGCTACTCGCTGGCGGTGTCGGGCGAGGGGATGTCACTCACCGTTGGCGCATCGGACATCGACTACGCGAGCGGGACCGACACGATCGCGCAGGCGATCCAGTCCGCCTCCAACGCGTGGCTGTGGCCCGTCAACGTGGTGCGCGGCAACAGCATCACCGTGAGCCTCTCCCCCTCCTACGACAAGGACAAGCTCACCGCACTGGTCAAGGCCGCGGTCGACAGCGTCAACGCAAACGCGACCGCGCCAACCAACGCCACGATCACCTACGACTCGTCGAGCAAGACCTACGTGGTCACGCCCGAGCAGCAGGGTACCGCCCTGGACGAGTCCGCCGTCGAGAAGGCGGTGGAGGCGGCCATCGACTCGGGCCAGACCACGCTCGAACTGGGCTCGGACAGCCTGCAGCAGCCCACCGTCACCAAGGACGACGAGAACCTGAAGACTGCGGCGAGCACCGCGAACTCGTACCTCGCCGCCACGCAGACCCTCACCGTCAACGGTGCGACGGCCACCACGGTGGATGCCGACACCATCTCCAAGTGGGTCAGCGTGGGGGACGACCTCTCTGTCTCCCTGGACACCAACGCCATCACCACGTGGGCGACGGGCAACCTGTCCAAGCGGTACGACACCGTCGGGACCTCCCGAACCTACACCACGCCGTACGGCAAGCAGGTGACGGTGTCGGGCGGCACGTACGGGTGGGTGCTCGACGGATCGTCCCTGGCGCAGACCATGGCGGCAAACATCCAGGCGGGCAAGGCGGCCTCGGTCGAGATTCCCTGGAAGACCTCGGCCGCGACCTACAATCCCGGTGGCGCCGACTGGGGCAGCCGCTACATCGACTGCGACCTCAGCGAGCAGCACGTGAGGATGTACGACGACAGCGGCAACCTCGTCTGGGAGAGCGACTGCGTTACCGGCAACACCTCCAAGGGGCACGGCACGCCCGAGGGCGTGTACACCATCGACTCGTACATGGGCACCAACCAGACGCTCATCGGCGAGGACGAGAATGGCGACGGCGAGCCCGACTACAAGAGCCAGGTCAGCTACTGGATGCCCTTCGTGGGCAACATGGTCGCCTTCCACGACGCCAGCTGGCGCAGCTCCTTTGGCGGGACCATCTACCAGACCGACGGCAGCCACGGGTGCGTGAACCTGCCGTCCGATGCGGCAAAGACGCTGTACTCCCTCGTGAAGGTCGGTGACGTCGTGGTGGTCCACAGCTAGGCGGAGCCGCGTTGCAGGGGTTAGTTCCTTCTCCAGGATGTGGGTGGCCTCCCGTTCCCAGCGCTTTGGGACGGGAGGCCTCTTCATGGGGAGAGGGACGCGGGCGGCATGCCCCCGAACCCTCCCACCGGCCGCCCGGGGGACTGGGCCCGCACCAAGGGCGGACCAGCGGGAGGCATCTGACCAGATGCCCATGGGAACATGCAGGTCTGCTCCTGGCAAAGCCGAAGACGCAAAGGGCAACGCAACCAGCCAGCCCGTGCGAACCCGCATTCACCCAGAGGATGGAGGGGCGGCCAATGGCAATGTCCCGCTCTCCCCAAGCCCACTCGTTCTCCGCGGCATATGCTTAGCTTCCCTAGACCTGGCGCGGTTTTGGCGGCCTGTTGCTTAGCCGCACTAGCCCTCGCAGCCACGTGAGCACTCACGAGGAGCGCCCTGCCACAGTGCCGGCCCCCTTGGCATGCTGCCGACCTCAAGCTTCGAGCAGCGCCGACCACGACGGGGGATCGGGGGGCTAAGAATGGATCGGGCTGACCGCCTTCCTTGCAAGCCGACCACTCCATACGTGACAGGTCACCAGGGCACATTCTCGGAGCCCTTCTCCGCAGGTAAGATTCACGCCGCGGATCGGGCGCCTCCCAGGACCCGCTGGCAGCAAACTCCCAATGTGAGTGCTTCCGCGTGGTTCCAGCCGCCATGCCAGAGCGTCGGCATAGCGTTGCCCCAGTTGCTTTTGCATAAGCTTTTCAACCTCGGCAGCAGACTCCCGATATGAGTGCTCATATCGGGAAGCAGCTGCCAATCGGAGGTTGAAAGAGAGCCAATTTGCAGAATACTACCGATGCGTGTACACACATCCGGTGCCCGCTGCCAGGGAGAGCCCAGCGAATCGCTTCCCCGCAGTTGGGGTGCACCGGTCGGGTCACCATTGATAGAAAACTCCCGACCTGGGTGCTCATATCGGGCCACAGCTGCCATCTGCATAGGGAAGGGGAATGGTTAGCAGGAACTCGCTCTTGTGTACACGTACGTGACTTTCCGTCAGGATTGGACCCTTGACCGAGCGCCAGCTGGGGATATGCCTTGCAGAAAAGCCCTCGGTCAAGAATCACGTCGTGTGAGCGCGCGAGCGACGCGACTTCTGTCAGCCGCCCGCGAAGGGCCAGACTCTCCCCCGCGAAAGGGACCACGCCACCTCGCGCGGCAGCGCTCCCGGAGGGCCGGATGGGGAGTGCCGTGCGCGCGGCTGCCCTCACCAGCTGGGGAGACTTGTCCGCGACCCACGCTCACGCGTGCTGGGAGTCCCTCCCCTTCCCCGACTTCCGGGTGCGCGGAGCCGCCTTCCGACGGGAGGGGCGCGGAGACTTGGCGGAAGCCGGCCTCGTAAGATTTGACGCGTTTAGGGTCACGTAAACGCGCGAAGTCTTACGAGGTTTCGAGTCTCGTAAGAATTGACGCGGTTAGCCGCCGCCTAAACGCATGGATTCTTACGGTGCGCCCCGGCGGGCAGGTTGCGACGGGGGAGCACCCGCGGCCAACGCGCATGGCCTCAGCCACGGAAGACGCCCCTCTCCCCTCCTTTGAGCCATTCAAACCGGTTCGGACTTGGCGCAAGGCCCGAGGGATGGCGGCAAACGAACGGGGCACACCGAACCAATTCGTTGGCCCGATGTGTCCCGCAATCTTGCCCGTCTCGCCCAGCGATGCCTCGCGCGGGAGGACCCTAGAACTTCTTGCCCCCAAGCTTGGCGATCTGGTCCATGTCCATGTTGCCCAGGCCGTTCATGCCGCCGATGCCCATGTTCTTCATCATGCCACGCATCTGGCGCATCTGCTTGCGCGAGGTGGAGCCCTTCTTCTTTCCCTTGGGCGAGACCTGCGTCATCTGGCGCATCTTGCCCATCATCTTGTTCATCTGGTCCCACTGCTTCAGGACCTGGTTCACGTCCTGGACCGTGTGACCGGAGCCAGCCGCAATGCGCTTCCTGCGCTGCCCGTTGATCTTCTTGGGCTTCTTGCGCTCCTCCTTGGTCATCGATCGGATGATCGACTCGACCTTGGTGAGCTGGCTCTCGTCGGCCTGGCTGCCCGCCTGCTGGAGCATGCGCTCGCCGCCGGGGAGCATCCCGATCATCTTCTGGAGGCCGCCCATCTTGCGGATCTGCTGCAGCTGGCCCAGGTAGTCGTCCATGGTGAAGCCCTCGAGCAGCATGCGCTCGGCGTCCTCCACCTGCTTCTCGTCGGCGACCTTCTGGGCCTGCTCGATGATTCCGTAGACGTCGCCCATGCCCAGGATGCGCTTTGCCATCCTGTCGGGGTGGAAGACCTCGAGGGAGTCGGGCTTCTCGCCCATGGAGACGAACTTGATGGGCTTGCCCGTGACCTCACGCACCGAGAGGGCGCCGCCGCCACGCGCGTCGCCGTCGAGCTTGGACATGATGACGCCGTCAAAGTCCACGCGCTCCGCGAACTCGCGGACGACGTTGACGATGTCCTGGCCGGTCATGGCGTCCACGACCATGAGGATCTGGTCGGGCTTGACGGCGGACTTGATGTCCACCGCCTCCTGCATCATCTCCTCGTCAACCTGCAGGCGGCCGGCGGTGTCGACGATGACGATGTCGTTGAGGTGGTCGACCGCCTCCTGGATGGAGCCGCTCGCAACGGCGACCGCGTCCCTGCCGTCGCCGCGGAACACCGGGACTCCGATCTCGTTGCCCAGCGTCTGCAGCTGGTCGGCGGCGGCGGGGCGGTGCGTGTCGCATGCCGCGAGCAGCGGGCTGTGGCCCTGCCCCTTCAGCAGGTAGGCCAGCTTGGCCGCCGCGGTGGTCTTGCCGGAGCCCTGCAGGCCCACCAGCATGATCACGTTGGGCGTGCGGTTCTGGGCCAGGACGAGCTTTGACTCGGTGGAGCCCAGCAGCTTGGTGAGCTGGTCCAGGACGATCATCACCACGTTCTGCGCCGGCGTGAGGGAGTCCAGGACCTCGGAGGTCATGCACTTCTCCTTGCAGGCCGAGACGAACGTCTTCACCACGCGGTAGTTGACGTCGGCCTCCAGCAGCGCCATGCGGATCTCGCGCATGGCGGAGTTGATGTCGTCCTCGGTGAGACGGCCCTTGCCACGGAGCTTGTCGAAGGTCCCCTGGAGGCGGTCGGACAGGCTGTTGAACATGATGAGCTACTCCCCCTCTCCGTCGCCCACGAGCGCGCGCGAGAACTCCGCCGCGTCGAAGGACTGGAGGTCGTCGATTCCCTCGCCCACGCCGATGCGGTAGATCGGCAGGCCGAGGGTGTGTGAGATTGCCACGGCGATGCCGCCCTTGGCGGTGCCGTCGAGCTTGGTGACGATGAGCCCGTCGAGGTCGAGAGCCTCGTTGAACTCCGTCGCCTGGGCGAGGCCGTTCTGGCCGGTGGTCGCATCGATCACCAGGACCACGCTCACGGGCATGGTGGCGCGCTTGCGGGTGACCCTGACCACCTTCTGGAGCTCGCGCATGAGCTCGGGCGAGGTGTGGAGCCTCCCCGCGGTGTCGATAAGCACGAGGTCTGCCGAGTCCCTCTCCGCACGCTCGAGGACGTCGTAGCACACGCTGGCGGGGTCCGCCCCGCGCTCCCGCGTCACGACCTCGACCCCGGAGCGCTGGCCCCACACCTCGAGCTGCTCGATCGCCGCCGCGCGGAAGGTGTCGGCCCCGCCGATGAGGCAGGACCTCCCCTCTCCCCTGGCGACGCCCGCGAGCTTGCCCACCGTGGTGGTCTTGCCCGCGCCGTTGATGCCCACGAAGAGCACGCACGAGGGAAGGTCCTCGAAGGGGTCGCGCTCCGCGGTCGCGAACTCCTGCGAGATGCGCTCCGCCAACGCGGCCCTGAGCTGCCTCGCCGTGCGAAGCCCCTCCCTCGCCGCCTGCTCGCGCAGGTCGTCCGTGACGCGCATGGCCACCTCGGCGCCCATGTCGTCCATCACGAGGTGGTCCTCGAGGTCCTCCCAGAAGTCCTCGTCGACCTCGCCGCCCATGTAGAAGATCTCGGAGAGCGTCTCGCGCGAGCGAGAGAGGCCCTTCCTGAGCCGGTCCCTAAGTCCCATCTACGCCTGCACCACCTTTCCCGTGGAGCGGTCGAGCCGCTGGCTCACGACGTGGCTCACGCCGTCGGCCTGCATCGACACGCCATAGAGTACGTCCGCCTGCTCCATCGTCCTGCGCTGGTGGCTGATGACGATGAGCTGGGTGTCCTCCTTCAGCAGCTCGATGGCGTCGAGCAGCTTGGAGAGGTTCGCGTCGTCCAGCGCCGCCTCCACCTCGTCGAAGACGTAGAAGGGGACGGTCCTGGTCTTATATACCGCAAAGAGCAGGGCGAGCGCCGTGAGGGACTTCTCGCCGCCGCTCATGAGGGTCATCTTCTGGATCCGCTTGCCGCGGGGCTGGGCGACGATCTCGATGCCCGTCTCGTCCAGGTGGTCGGGGTCGGTCATCTCGATGTGCGCGTGGCCGCCGGGGAAGAGCATCGCGAAGATGTCCGTGAAGTTGGCGTTGACGCGGTCGAACACCACCAGGAACTGGCGCCGCATCTTGCGCTCGATCGCCTGCGTGATCTTCTGCAGCGACTTCCTGGCCCGCTCGAGGTCCTCGACCTGCGCGCTGATGTAGTCCGCGCGCGCCTTGAGCCGGGTGTACTCGTCCATCGCGACCTCGTTGACGGGACCGATGCCGGAGAGCTGCTTGCGCAGGCGCTCCACCTCGCGCTCCATCGCCTCGCGGTCCTCGGGCTCGGGGAGCGCGAGCGCGTCCTCCAGCACGTAGCCGTCGGCGGTGATGGCCTGTATGGCGTTCTCCACCTGGACCTCGAGCCTGCCCATCTCCACCTTGACGTCGTTGGCGGTGGTCTTGGCGCCCTCAAGCTCCGTGGACGCAGCGTCGACCGCCTGGCGCGCCTCGCCGATGGTGCGCTTGAGCGAGTCGGAGTCGGCCTCGGCGAGGGACGCGCGGTCCTTGAGCCGTGCAGCCCATGCGAGCGCGCGCTCGTGGATGGCGTCGTAGCGCTCGTGGAGGGGCTCGACCCTCAGCCTCAGAACGTCGAGCGCGGCCGCCCCCTGCTCCGTCTGCTCGCGCCTCTTGTCGATGTCCGCAACCTGGCGCGCGAGCTGCTCCTCGCGAACCGCAAGATGGTTCCTGCGCTCGGACACCGTGGCGAGCTTGAGCTTGGCCTCCGAGAGCCTCCCCTCCAGGTCGCTCTCCTTGCGTGACGCCTGCTGGCGCTTGCCCGAGACCTCGTCGAGCTCGTCGGAGAGACGCGCGGCACGCTCCTTGGCAGCCTCCGCGGCGGCCTTGTGCCTCTCGACCTCCTGGCGTGCCTTGCCCGTGCGCGCCGCCGCGGCCTCGCGCCCCTTGGTCACCTGGGCGCGCTCGGACTCCGCCTTGCGGATCTGCGCCTCTAGGCGACCTATCTCCGCCGTCACGGACGACAGCTCGCCGGACAGGCGCGCGACCTCGCCCTTTGCCTGGGCGCTCCCCTCGCGGGCGGAGGAGAGGCGCGCCTCGGCGGCGGAGATCGCCCCGGTGGCATCGGCGAGGGCGGACTCCAGCTGGCCCATCCCGTCGCGGAGGGAGCGGATGCGACGCTTGCGCTCGAGGGCCCCCTGCTCGGCGTTGGACGCGAGCCCCACGTAGGTGCGCCCGTCGGGCAGTACGGTGACCCCCTCGGGCGTCACGAACGTGAGCCCCGGTGCGCTGGCATGGGCCTCGAGGGCGGCGCGAGCGTCGGGGACCACGCGGACCCCGCCCAGCACCGACGAGACCAGCCCGTCGGCGTCGTCGCGCACGCGAAGCCTCGCGAGCAGGGACTCGCCGGGCAGGCCGTCGCCGTCCACGTCCCCCCTGCCCGCCTCGTCCATGCTCACGATGGCGGCGCGGCCCTTGGCCCTGGAACCCAGGGCGGCCTGGGCGAGCCTGGCTGCGTCATCGCCGGACGAGACGACCAGCGCCCCCAGGTCGTCACCCAGCAGGCGCTCCACCACGCCCTCGAGCTCGTCGGGAGCCTCCACGAGGTCGGCGAGGCGGCACCTCACCAGGCTTCCGTCGGGCCCCTTCGTGAGCGATGCCACCAGCTGGGACGAGTTCTGAGCCTGCTCGTCCACGGACTCCAGGGCACCGAGGTTGGCGCGGGCCTTCGAGAGCCTCGCGCGGCTCTCCTGCTCAGCACCGCGGGCTGCCTTGACCTCGTCCTTGCACGACCTGATGGCGTCGTCCGCCTCGCGCTCGCGGGACCGCGCGGCCTCGAGCGACGCGTGGCACGTCTCCTCCTGCTCCCTGCGCTGCGAGAGCGCCTCGGTCGCGGTGGCCAGGTCGTCGGCGATTTGGTCAAGGCGGCTCTGGAACATGCCGTCCTCGACCTCGGAGTTCGAGATCTGGTCGCGCAGCTTGGCGTACTCCAGCGTCTCCTGGTCCGCCTCGCGCTGGGCGGCGCGCTGGTCTGCCGTGAGCTGCGACTGGCGGGACCCGAGCCTTCGCCTCTCGTCCGCCGCGTCCTTTGCCTGCGGCCCAAGCTCGCTCACACGGCCCCTCAGCTCCCGCGTGCGCGCGGTTGCCTCCTCCAGCTCCTCCGCGACCTTGGAGTGCTCGCCCTCCGCCTGCGCGCGCTGCCGCTCCATGGCGGAGAGGCTCATGCGCATCTCGGAGAGGCGCGAGACCATGTTCTTGCCCTTCTCCTCGAGCAGGCGCATGTCGGAGTCCATGCGCCCGAGGAGGTCCTGCATCCTGCGGCGCTGCTCGCCCAGGTCGCCCACGAAGATGCCCTTCTGCTCCAGGAGCGACTGGTATTTCTCCAGGTCGTGGTTCTTCTCGTCCAGGCGGTACTGGGCAAGCTCGATGGCGGCGTCGGCCTCCTTGCCGCGCTCGGAGAGGCGCTGGTAGCGCGCCTGGAGCTGCCTGAGGTCGTCCACCGCGAGCGTGGTGTTGAGCTCGGCGAGCCGCCCCTGCAGGTCGTGCGCGCGCTTTGCCTTGTCCACCTGTCGCTCGAGCGGCTTGAGCTGGCGGTTGATCTCGCGCTCGATGTCCTTGGCGCGCGTGAGGTTCTCCTGCATGCCCTGGAGCTTTCGCTGCGAGCGCTCCTTGCGGCGGCGGTGCTTGCTGATGCCCGCCGCCTCCTCGATGAGCTCGCGGCGCTCCTCGGGCCTGCTCGAGAGGACGCTGTCGAGCTTGCCCTGGCTGATGATGGAGTGGGTGTCCTTGCCCAGTCCGGAGTCGTGCAGGATGTCGGTGATGTCGCGCAGGCGGGCGGGCGCGCCGTTGATCAGGTACTCCGACTCGCCCGAGCGGTACATCCTCCTCGTTATGGCGACCTCGCCAAACTCGATGGGGAGCGTGTGGTCCGAGTTGTCCAGGACCAGCGTGACCTCCGCCAGCCCCACCGCCTGCCTTCCGGAGGAGCCGGAGAAGATCACGTCCTCCATGGCCTGGCCGCGCAGCATCTTGGCGCTCTGCTCGCCCAGGACCCACAGGATAGAGTCCGAGATGTTCGATTTGCCGCTGCCGTTTGGCCCCACGACCACGTTGAGGCCAGGGTCGAAGACCATGGCCGTGCGGTCCGCGAAGGACTTGAAACCCTTGAGGGTGAGCGACTTCAGATACACGTGCCAGACACCTTCCCGAGAGGGGGACTACTCCCCCTCTCCCCCCGCCGCGTCGTCTTGGCCGTCGGAGCCCATGTACCCCATGCGCCGCAGCGCGTCGAGCGCCGCCTCCGACTCCGACTCCTTCTTCGAGGAGCCCGAGCCACGCCCGACGCGCGCGCCGTCCACGAAGACGACGCTCGTGAAGGTGGGCTTGTGCGCCGGGCCCTCCTCGCCCACGAGCTTGTACTCGGGGGCACAGCGGAGGTCGCGCTGGGTCACCTCCTGAAGGCGGGACTTGGGCGAGAGGGGCCTCTTCGCGATCTGGGGCGACATGTGCGGGGCGAGCGTCCTCGAGACGAACTCGTGCGTGACCTCGAACCCGGCGTCCAGGTAGAGCGCCCCCACGATCGACTCGTACACGTTCTCGAGGGCCGAGTGCATCCCCCGTGCCCCGGTGCCCCTCTCGGACTCGCCGAACACGATCACGCTGCCGATCCCCAGGTCTCCCGCGACCTCGCTGAGCGTCTTCCCCGAGACGAGCGAGATCTTGAGCCGCGTGAGTTCGCCCTCGTCCATGCTGGGAAACGCCTCGAAGAGGTCGGTCGCGACCATGGCGCCCAGGATGGAGTCCCCCAGGAACTCGAGCCTCTCGTACGAGGCCGACACGGGCTGGTTCTCCACCGCCGACGGGTGCGTGATGGCCGAGGTGATCAGCCGCCGGTCCTCGAAGTGGTGGCCGACGATCTCCTCGACGCGCGCGATGCTCTTCTCAATCCCCACCCGGCTCACCTACTGGGCGCTCTCGATGGTCTTGACGGCGTCGCCGATCGTGACGATGGACTGCAGCTCGTCGTCTGGGAGCTCCTTGCCAAACTCGTCCTCAAACGAGGTGACGAGCTCAAGAAGGTCGAAGGAGTCCGCGCCGAGGCTCTTGAACTCGGTGTCCTCGCCAAGGGTGGAGGGGTCGATCTCCAGCTCGTCGGCGGTGAGGCCGATGACCTTCTCCAGGATCTGATCGTGGCTCATGGTTGCCTCCCCATCGTGCAGCCGGCCGCGGCACCGAGCCACGGCCGGCAGATTAACGAATCCTGACGATTGTACCCTGTTGGGGTACCCCAAGCCCTACGAGACCTGCTGCGCCACCTTGTCCACAAGCCCTTCGCGGACCGCCCCGGCGCAGGCGAGAGTGCCGTTCTTCACGGCCTCGCGCGAGGTCGCCCCATGGCCGATGAGGACGGGCGCCTTGACGCCCAGGAGCATGGCCCCACCGTAGTCGTCTCCGGAGAGCTCCGACGCCACCGCCTTGAGCGAGGGCTTGAGGAGAGCGGCGCCGAGCTTTGCCCTCGTGCTCTGCTCCACTGCCCCCTTCACGCGGCCCAGGATGAACTTGGCCGTGCCCTCGATGGTCTTGAGCGCGACGTTGCCCGTGAAGCCGTCCGTGACGACCACGTCGTAGCGCCCCGCCAGGATGTCGCCACCCTCGCAGTTGCCCTTGAACCAGCCCGCGTCCCCGCACGCCTCCGCCAGCGCGGCGTGCGCCGCCAGGGCGGCCTCGGAGCCCTTGGTGTCCTCGGAGCCGTTGGAGAGAAGCGCGACCGACGCGTCCTCGACCCCCAGCAGGATGTGCGAGAAGGCACGTCCCATCTGGGCAAACTGCACGATCATCTCGGGCCTTGCGTCCGCGTTGGCGCCCATGTCGCAGAAGATCGTGTCTCTCCCGGAGAGGCCGGGGAGCGCGCTCGCGATGGCGGGGCGCTTGATCCCGCGGATCCTCCCCACGTGGAGGGTGGCGGCGGCGAAGATGGCGCCCGTGGAGCCGGCGGAGAAGAACCCGTCCGCCTCCCCCGAGCGCACCGCCTGGCAGCCGCGCACGATGCTCGAGTCGCGCTTGGCCCTCACGGCGTCGGCCGGGTGCTCGCCCATGCCGATGACCTCGCTCGCCACGAGGGCGCGGACCCTCTCCCTCGAAGCCGCGAACGGCGTGACCACGTCCTGCGGCCCCGCGACGAGGACCGAGAGTTCGGGGTCTGCGGAGAGTGCGGCGTCGATGCCGTCCAGGACGACCTCGGGACCCTCGTCCCCGCCCATCGCGTCAACGCAGATGGTAGTCATGGCTCCTCCAGACCGGGGCATTGCCCCAATGTGAAAAGGGAGGCCAACCCCGGCAGGGGCCGACCTCCCAGGCTCGTTGAGCTTGGCTCTGCGCTACTCGGTGACGACGACCTCGCGGTCCTTGTAGTAGCCGCAGTTGGGGCACACGTGGTGCGGAAGCTTAGGGGCGCCGCACTGCGGGCAGACGGAACGTGCCGGAGCGGCGAGCTTGCTGTTGGCCGAACGACGAGTGTGCGTGGCGCCGCGGCCCTTTTTCTGCTTGGGAACTGCCATCTTGACCTCTCTTACATAGCTGCACGCCAGGCACCCGCCCGACGATCTTGCCTGTGAACACGCGAGAACTGACTATACCACGTACGCACGAACCTCGCACGCCGACAGAAATACTACATTCGCGGGCGGACTATTCTTCGACGGGTCGACCCTCGCCATCGCCCAGGTCGAGGTCGCGCAGCGCCGCGAACGGGCTCGCGTCGAGCCGCTCCTTCTCGCGCTGGGCCTCGATCTGAGCAGCGTGCCCGCAATCCTCCTTGTTGAGGTTTGCCCCGCACACCGGGCACAGGCCCTTGCAGTCGGGCTGGCACAGCACCACGAAGGGCGTCTCCATCACCAGCGTGTCGCGGATCGCCTCGCCCAGGTCGACCGTGTGGTCGTCTCCCACCAGGGCAAAGTCAACGTCGTCCTCGTCGTCGTCCGCCTGCTGGTCTTCACTGGGCGCGTGGAAGAGATAGTACTCGTCCACCTCGCCGTCCACGTCAAACTCGGCGGGGTCAAGGCACCGGTCGCACGTCCCCACCACGTGGGCCTTTATCATGCCGGTGGCCAGGATTCCCTCGCCCGCGTTGGTGAGCACCAGGTCGTAGTCGATCCCATGGGGAAGGTCAAAGTGGTGCCCGCCCAGCTCGTAGCCCGCCTGGGGAACGTTCCCCTTGACGGAGAGCGTGTCACCGGGGTTCTCGAGCCTCTCGTCCAGAATCTGCCTTACCTCGAGCATGGCACCTACCAGTTGACGTCGTTGGTCTGATTGCGCGGGCCGGAGTTCTCGTCGAGCGTCTGGCGCACGCGGGTGACGGACGTGGTGAGCGACTTGAGGTTGTCCTCCAGGTGCGCGAGCACGGTGTCGGCGTACTCCTCGGCGTTGTAGCGGGTGTCGCGCTCGTACTGGGCGGCGCGGTCACGGATGTCGTCGGCCTGCTGCTGGGCGAGACGGACGACCTCCTGGTCCCCCGCGAGGATCATGGCCTGCTGCTGTGCGTCTGCGATGATGGAGTCTGCCTGCTGCTGCGCGCGCTCCAGGGTCTCGGCCTCCTCCTTGACGATGCGGCGTGCGTCCGCGAACTCCTGGGGGAACACGCGCCGGATCTCGTCGATGATCTCGTAGACGTCGTTGGCGTCCACGATCTTCTTGCCCGCTCCGCCCGCAAAGGGCGTCTTGCCCTCGCTCACGATCTGCTCGAGCTCACCTACCAGGCTCTCGATTTCCTCACCCGGCTGCATGCGGGGCTCCTTTCGTTCCTGCTTGCGACCTACTGCCGCCTATAAACTACGATTCAGGCCGCATCGAACCCATGGTAGCAGATTGTATATTCCCCCCATGCCCAATGCTGCCCACCAGCGGGCGAGCGCATGAAGTCTCCCGTTGGGGCGTGGGACCAAGGGGGTTATGCAAACCTCTGGATGGGAGAGGAGAGCCCTACTCGCCTTGCCCCGTCCCGTAGTGGCGCGCGAGCGCCTCCTCCACGACCGGGGGGACCAGGAAGCTCACGTCCGAGCCGAACGAGGCGAGCTCCCTCACGATGGACGACGAGACGTAGCCGTACTCGGGGCTGGACATGACGAACACCGACTCGAGGTCCGGCGCCAGGTGGCTGTTGAGGTCCGCCTGCTGCAGCTCGTACTCAAAGTCGGTCATGGCGCGCAGGCCCTTGACCACGGCGCTCGCGCCGACCTGCGCGCAGAAGTCCACCAGCAGCCCCGTGAAGGGCTGCACGTCCACGTCGCGAAGCCCCTCGGCGGCGAGGGCGGAGCGGAGCATCTGCACGCGCTCCTCGAGCGTGAAGGCGGTCCCCACGCCGCGCTTGCCGACCGACGCCGCCACGGCCACGGTCACGCGGGGGAAGAGCCTGCGCGTGCGCTGTATCACGTCAAGGTGGCCAAAGGTGACCGGGTCGAAGGTCCCCGGGACCACCACGTGCGTCTGAACGCCCTCACTCATGCGAACCACCCAGCCTCCAGAGGGACACGGCCGTGATGCCCCGTCCCCTCTCGCTCACCAACTCGGCACCGTCGACGTCCAGGTCGGGGGCGTCGGCGGACCGCTCGTACAGGATCACGGCGCCGTCGCGCAGGAGCCCTGCGGCACCAAGGTCCCGGACCAGCCCCGAGACCGACTCGGCCGCGACCGCGTAGGGCGGGTCCAGGACCACGAGCGAGAAGGGCCCGCCGGGGACCCTCCCCCTGCGCGCGAGGGCGAGGGCGTCTCCCCTTGCCACGGTCACGCGAGGCGGCTTTGCCCCCAGGGCCTCGGCGTTGGAGCGCACGCAGCGCAGCGCCGCGGCATCGCGGTCGACGAAGGTGCACGCCAGCGCCCCACGGGACAGGAGCTCGAAGCCGATCGCCCCGGACCCCGCGAAGGCGTCGAGCGCCCTCACGCCCGAGAGGTCGAGGCCAAATGCCGAGAGGACCATCGACGCCATGGACTCGCGGGTCCTGTCCATGGTGGGACGGGTCACTCCCCTGCCCTCCGGGACCTGGATGGACCTCCCCCTCCAGGCACCCCCCACGATCTTCACGCGCGCCAACCGCCCACGTCCCTTCATGTGCCCCGACGCTGGCACGGGTCCGCCCCGTGCCAAACCCGGTAGATGCTACCGTTCCAAACCCGCCATTTCCACCCCGCGCGACCGGGCGCCCGGGACGGGACCTAGGCCCTCTCGACCTCCTCGAAGTAGCCGCCAAAGCGGTCCTGCGCCTCGATGCCCAGGGCGAGGTCGCCGGGCGCCGACACCTCCGGGTCGGCGTCGGCGATGCGGCGGGCGTCCTCGTGCGCCGCCTGGGCGAGGTCGCCGTCCACCGCGAGGTCGCTCACGCGCAGCGACACGCCGCCGTGCTGCCGGTACCCGAGCACCTCCCCCTCGTGCCTGAGCTTGAGGTCCAGCTCCGCGAGCTCGAGCCCGTCGGAGGTGGACTCCAGGGCGGAGAGGCGCTTCCGCGCCGCGCTGCCGCGCTTTGCCGCGCACTCCAGGAAGACCGTGCCGGCGCAGTCTCCGCGTCCCACGCGCCCCCTCAGCTGGTGCAGCGTCGCGAGGCCAAACCGGTCCGAGTCCAGCACGAGCATCACCGTGGCGTTGGGCACGTCCACGCCGACCTCGATCACGGTAGTCGACACCAGGACGTCGATGGCGCCCGACCTGAAGTCGTCCATCACCCGGTCCTTGTCCGCGGCCGAGAGCCGTCCCGTCACGAGGCCGACCGAGAGCCCCTTGAGCGGCCCGCGGGCAAGACGCGCCTGCGTGGTCGTTGCCGAGTGGACGGTCTTGGCGGACGAGCGCACCCCCTCGGGGACGTCATCCAGCTCCGAGCCGTCGTCCGCGTCGTCCACCAGGGGGCACACCACGTAGGCCTGGTGCCCCTGCCCATGCGCCTCGAGGATGGCGCCGTAGGCGAGGTCCAGGCGCTCCGGCGGGATGACCTTGGTGCTCACGCCCGCGCCGGCGTTGGGCCTCTGGCTGATGCGGGAGCAGCTGACGTCGCCGTAGAGCGTCAGCGCCAGCGAGCGCGGGATGGGCGTCGCCGTCATCGCGAGCAGGTCGGCGCCCGGCCCCTTCCTCCTGAGCGCGGCCCGCTGGTCCACGCCAAAGCGGTGCTGCTCGTCTATCACCACGAGGCCGAGACTGGCGAACGCGACGTCGTCGGAGAGAAGGGCCGTGGTGCCGAAGGTGACCGAGACCTCGCCCGAGGCGACGCCCGCGACGGTCCGGCTCCGCTCCTCCGCCGGGGTCGCACCGGTGAGGAGGCGCCACCTCACGCCCGCCGCGTCGAGGAGCGGTCCGAGCTTCTGCGCATACTGCGTCGCCAGGACCGACGTCGGCGCCATCATGGCCGACTGCGCTCCCCCGTCCGCCGCGGCGGCAATCGCGGCCCCCGCGACGACCGTCTTGCCCGTGCCCACGTCCCCCAGAAGAAGCCGGTTCATCACGTGCGGGGACGCCATGTCGCGCAGGATGTCGCCCAGGGCGGCCTCCTGCTCCCCCGTGAGGGAGAAGGGAAGCGCCGCCGTGAACCCAGCGAGCCTGGGGCCGTCCACCACGTGGGAGAAGGGCGTGATGCCCCTCAGCTCCAGGTGCTGCCGCGCCAGGAGCGTAATCTGCAGGCACAGCAGCTCGTCGTAGGCGAGGCGGCGGCGGGCCTCCTCCGCGGTGTCGAGGCTCGACGGGAAGTGGACCTCGCGCAGCGCACGGGAGAGCGACATCAGGCTGTGCCGTGCCACGAGTTCCGGCGGGAGGAAGTCGCACACGTCGCCCGCATCCGCCAGGGCGCACGAGACGATGCGGCGCATCCACGAGGCGGAGATGCCCTCCCCCACCGGGTGCACGGGCAGGATCCTGGCGCGGGGGGACCGCCCCTCCCCCTCCCCGGAGGCGTCGCCACCGTCCCCGGAACCCTCCAGGACCTCCAGGAACGGGGACTTCATCTGCTTGAAGCCGTAGGCGAACTCCACGCGCCCCGAGAGCGCGACGCTCGTGCCCACCTTGAGGCGGTCGGCAATCCAGGGCTGCCGAAAGAACGTTGCCTGGATGACGCCCGTCTGGTCCAGGACGTAGGCCTCCACGATCTGCAGGTTGGGGCGGGGCCGCTTGGACTTGACCCTGTCGACCGTCCCCACGACCGTGACCTCCTGCCCAACGTCGGCATGCGAGATGGGCACGACGCACGAGAAGTCGAGGTAGCGGTGTGGCACGTGGAGGAGAAGGTCGCGGACCCTCTTGATCCCCAACCTCTCGAGCGCCTCGCGACGCTGCCCCGAGACGTACCTGAGGTGCGAAACGTCGTCGGCGAGCGCGCTGGTCCTCCCCAGGCGCTCGCCGACCTCTGCGATTGTTGGGACGCGTCCGCCCAGAGCCAAGGTCTACTCGATCGAGAAGACCACGGGATACAGGGGCTGCTCGCCGCGGTGGGAGTCGACCTCGAGGTCGGGCTGGGCCGCCTCGATGGCGTCGATCAGGTGCTTGAACGCGTCGTCGTCCAGGTCGCTGCCGGCGAGGATGGTGAGGGTGTCTCCCTCCTCCTCGTCCTGCATGCGGTTGATGACCTTGAGGGTCACGTCCTCCACGTCGGACCCCACGACCTCGATGGAGCCGTCCTGGATGCCCATCACGTCGCCCGCGTGGATGGGGGTGCCGTCTGCCGCGGCGGAGTCGCGGACCGCCGTGGTGACCTCGCCGTCGCGCACCTGCGAGATGGCGTCGGTCATCTCGTCCACGTTGGACTGGAGGTCGCCCTCCCCGTCCGCCACGAACATGGCGGCGAACGCCTGGGGAACAGTCTTGGTGGGGACCACGACGACCTTGCTCGCGGTGAACGCACCGGCAGCAGCCTCGGCGGCCATGCGGATGTTGCCGTTGTCGGGGAGAACGATGACCTGGTCGGCGTTGCACTCCTCGATGGCGGCGAGGATGTCTGCGGTCGAGGGGTTCATGGTCTGCCCCCCGGACACCACAACGTCCACGCCGAGCGACTTGAGGATGTCCGCCTCGCCGGAGCCCGCCGCGACGGCCACGAAGCCGAGCGCCTTGCGCGGCGCCCTTGCGGCGGCGGCAGCCTCCGCCTTGTCCTGGCGGATGCCCTCGGTGCGCTCGTGGGCCTCCAGGTCCATGTTGTGCACGAACACGTTGAAGATCTGCCCGCGGTGCAGCATGTGGCGCAGCACGCGGTCGGGGCGGTTGGTGTGCACGTGGATCTTGTAGTCGGGGTTGGAGCCCACCAGCAGCTCGCAGTCGCCCATGGAGGCGAGGTAGCGGAGGTTGGCCTCCTCGTCGAAGTCGGGGCTGTAGGCACGGAACAGGAACTCCGTGCAGTAGCGGTACTGGGAGCCCTCCCAGTCGTCGTTGATCTCGATGTCCACCACGTTGGCGACGTCCGCCTTGGCGTCGGACGAGTCGACGGTGGTCTTGAAGTCGGACACCTCGCCGGCCTTGCCCTCGTAGGCGTTGACGAAGCCCTCGATGAACGTGGCGAGACCGAAGGCGCCGGAGTCGACGACGCCGTTCTCCTTGAGGACGGGGAGCAGGTCGGGGGTGCGGGCAACGGACTCGTAGGCCTCGACCACGATGGCATCGAGCGTCTCGACCGGGCTGGCCTTTGCCTTCTCCATCTGGTCGGCCTTTGCCGAGACGTCCTTGAGGACGGTGAGGATGGTCCCCTCGACCGGCTTGCGGACCGCCTTGAAGGCGACCTTGACCCCGTTGCGCAGGGCTGCCGCGATGTCCGACGTGGTCGCCTCGGGCCCGCGCGCGCCCGCAAGCCCCTCCGCGACGCCGCGCAGGATCTGGCTGGTGATGACGCCCGAGTTGCCGCGGGCGCCCATGAGGGAGCCGTGGGTGATCGCCTTGGCGATGTCCTCCATCGAGGCGTCCTTGGGGAGGGCCTCGACCTCCTTCACGACGGTCCCCAGCGTGAGCGACATGTTGGTGCCGGTGTCGCCGTCGGGAACCGGGAACACGTTGAGCTTGTTGATCTCGTCAGCCTTGTCGGCCACCACCTTGGCGGCAACGGGGAAACAGGTTCTAACGGTCTCTGCAATCATGGCTTGGTAAACCTCGGTTCTTCTCTATGACGGGAGCGAAGCGCCTAGCGGGTGCGCATTCCCTCGATATGTACACGCACCTCGACGCCATCAAGCTCTGCGATCTGCTTGAGAATGAACTTGACCGAGCTCTGCAGGTTGCCCGAGACGGATGCCATGTTGACGCCCTGCTCCACGATCACGTGGAGGTCGACCACGACCTTGCCCTCCTCGGTCCCCACGTCGATGCCCTTGCGAAGCCGGTTGGCGGGAAGCAGGCGGGCGACGCCCTCCTGCTGGTCGATGTCGGCCATGCCGACGACGCCGTAGCACTCGAGGGCGGCATAGCCCGCAAGGTCGGCGATGCAGTCGTTGGATACCTTGAGGGTCCCCGGAACGACCTTTGCCATAGTGTCTCCTCTCGCCTGGCCAAACCGCGGCCGCAGCATGTTTCTCCCGCAAGTATAACGCAGCGTAGGACAGCGACGGCTTCCCGCATCTGCGGCTATGTGGTGCCTCTCGCCCACAGACGCGTGATTCTGTTCCAATTTGGACGGATCCGCAATGGAGAACTGGTGTCTGCCCACACGGGGTTTCCACGCGTGTCCAAAAAACCTCCTCCCTCTGCTAGAATCCGTCCCCGGTGACACGAGGTGGACTCCCTCGAATGCTCTGCCACCAGAAGCCCTTACCAGCTGTGCACACAACCGACACATTCGTTGTGCCCGTCGCGTTTGCAGCGTGGGAAGGCTGTGCTATATTTGGACAGCTTTTGGTCGTACGTGACGCAGCAGCGTCACCCTATGGAGGTCGTGAACATGTCGAAGGTCTGTGATTTCTGCGGTAAGCACGCTGTTGCTGGTCGCTCCATTAGCCACTCCCACCGCACCGTCGCCCGCACGTTTAAGCCCAACATCCAGCGCGTCACCGTCTATGTCGACGGCCGCGCGGTGAAGAAGAACGTCTGCACCCGTTGCCTCAAGAAGGGCAACATCGCGCGTTCGCCCTACCAGGCGTAGCGACAGCCGCCGGCACACGTCGGCTCACGATTGCGATTATGCGGGGAGGCCTTCGGGCCTCCCCTTTTTCGTGCGCGGTAAGGACGGGCCGTCGCCCGCCCCCAAGCCCCGTCACAGGATCAGGTACGCCACCACCGCGCCGGAGTCGCAGGTCACCGTGGCGTCCGCGTCCTCCACCACGTTGGAGACGGGCTCGTCCCCCAGCAGCGGGACCTCCTTGCGGTCGAGCTCCCACTTGAGCCCGCGCTCGGACAGCGTGGTGCCGGGCGCCACCGCGATGGCCGAGAAGGTCTTGCCCACGCCCCTCTCGCCCAGTTCCCAGGAGGTCTGTCCGTCGGGCGAGAGGACCCGGCACTCAAAGGCGTCCTCCACGATGCGGGGGCAGGCGTCCGCGGCACGCACGAGGACCCCCAGCGCCGCGAGCGCGTGGTCGGGCCGCCCGCCCGTGGCGCACGTTACGGTGAGGCGGAGTGCCGCTCCCCTTCGCGCGGCCTCGTGGCGGGCGCACGCCACGGCGATGGACAGGTCGGTGCAGTACTTCTCCGAGGGATACTCGATCTCGCGCCTGGTGCCGGAGCGCGCCCAGGCGAGCGCCTCGGGGTCCACCGAGTCGCCGTCGCCGCACAGGAGGTCGGGCCTCACTCCGGCGTCGAGCAGGGCACGCGCGCCACGGTCAACCGCCACGACGAAGTCCGCCTCGTCGCTCAGCCCCTGCACCAGGGAGGCCGAGCTGGGCTCGGGGGACCCGTCCACCAGCAGCGCGCGCATGATGCCCCTCGTCCTGGTTGGAGCCGGCTCGTAGTCGCGGATGATGGGGAGGGAGACGTCCACGTAGCCATGGCTGAAGATGTCCGCCTGCTGGCGGCAGAAGGCCTCGTCCCTCCCGTCGTGGTCGTTGTAGATGCACACGGTCCTCAGGCCCACGCGACGGGCGGTGCGTAGGCCGAAGGGGGCATCCTCGAAGAGCCAGGTGGTCTGGACGTCGGTCCCCAGCCTCCTCAGGGCCTCGAGGTAGACGTCGGGGTAGTCCTTGCTGCGTCCCACGTCGCCCGCGCAGATGACGTCGTCAAAGCAGTCCTCGATGCCATGCGCGGCGAGGGCCACCCGCACCTCGGGAACCGTGGTGGACGAGGCGACGATCATCCTGACCCCGGCATCGCGCAGGCTGCGCAGGAACTCCCCGCAGCCGGGGATGAGGGGCACCGTGGTCCGGTACGCCTCGCGAACGCGCCTCTTGACCTCGGCGAGGATCTGCTCGCCCGGCAGGGGCACGCCGTACTGCGAGTGGAAGGCCTCGCACATCTCGCCCAGGGAGAGGGGCTCGGTGACCTCGTAGACGTGCTCCACGTTGGGCACGCCGTAGTCGCGCAGCAGCTGCACGACGACGTTGTGCCACATGGGCATGGAGTCAACGAGCGTCCCGTCGCAGTCAAAGATCGCCCCGGTGATTCCCATGCTTCCTCCCCCTGGCCACGACGGCCCTGGATACCAATATTCAGCGTGCAAAATTCATGGTAGCAGCATGCGGAACGAAAACCTCGCCATGTGTCGTACCCCTCTTGGGTACAGTAAACAGCGTGGCCGCGAGGCCACTTGTTATGTGCGACCTTATCTTGGAGGATCCAATGGCTCGTTATGACTACAAGTGCACCTCATGCGGTACTCAGTTCGAGGTCGAGCACCCCATGAGCGCCCATCCCAGGGTCACCTGCCCCAAGTGCGGTAGCGAGGCACAACGTGTCTTCGAGACCTCGGGAATCGTGTTCCAGGGCTCTGGCTTCTATAACACGGACCAGAAGGGCAAGAAGTAGCCCCTTTTGAGCGGTGGGTGCGAGAGAGACCGCGGCGTCAGGTGGCGTCGCGGTCTATTTTTGGGGAGAGGAGCGGAGGCTCTCGCACTCGAACCATCCACCCGTGCCATGGCTTGACTTGCGAGTCCCCCTCCAAGGCATACCTGCCGGATAGACGGAAGAGCCCTCGTCAATCCCAATCAGAGGGCCCTTGGGTCAGAGAAGGGAGAGGGGCGCCTCACCCAGCGGGATGGGCAACCGTCGGGACGGGGCTCTTCTCCCCCGCCGAAGTCATTGGCGCCACGTGCTGGGCACACGACGGCAGGACCCGTGTCGGGAATCTCGCGGCGTGTGTGCACACGTCATACAACTTCCGACGCGAATCCATCTCTCCCAGCACGTTTTCCCAGTTGGTGGCACGCAATAAATCCCACTCCCGTCAGAAACCTCGTCCCGCGTGTACACGCGGGCCGGGATATTAGACATGAAGGACGCTTGCGGCCCCGCCAAGGTCAGAAATTCCGCCCCACGTGTACACACGGGACGAGGTTCCCGACATGGACTCGTCAAGGTGGAGCGTTTCCCCTGTTGGCCGGAAGTATCGGTCTCTCCCCAGTCGGAAATTCCATCCCGTGTGTACACGCGAGACGGGATTTCAGGCACGTACACCGATGGACAACTGGCAGCGAAAGCGTATGCCCAAGGTCGCGGACCCCCAGCGCGCTCGTATGGCCACCTGCCGGCAAAAGAGGATTGGAGCCCCAGCCGTCGGCAACAGGCCCCAACACCGCGCGGCGAAACTACCCCCATAGTTCGTCCGCCCGTCTTCCCCGAGCGCTTCTCTCTACACGCGCGCCAGCCGGGACGGAACTTCAACGTTAGGATGGGCCGCGGAACCCTCGATGATCTGGGAGAGTAGAAGGGGCCTCCGCCCCGCCCTGCCTACCGCACCCTGCGAAACGCAGCGAGGAAGTGCCCGTCCAGGGGGAGGGCCTCGGAGTCCGCACGGGCGGTCCTGATGGTCGCGTCATCCGTCGCCATGGAGTCCACGAGTTCGCGAGCCTTGGCGGGGAGGCTCTCGTACCCACCCAATGTCCTGGGATCGACGGGCGAGAAGCCCGCGCCTTCGGACGAGAGGAACGCATCAACCACGGCCTCGTCCTCCTCCCGAAGGAGCGAGCAGGTTGCGTAGCAGAGCGTCCCTCCCACGCGCACGCGCGCGGCGGCAGCGGAGAGGATCGCGAGCTGCGTCGCGGGCAGCGCGTCACGAACCGACGCCGGCTCGAGCGCCCAGGCGGTCTCGGGGTGACGCCGCATAGTCCCCGTCCCCGAGCATGGGACGTCGACGAACACGCGGTCGAACTCGCCCGAGAGCGCTGACGGCAGGCTGCCGCCGTCGAGCTCGCGCGCATCCCAGCAGACGCACCGGGTCTGACCCGAGATGGTGGCACGCTCCATGCGCGAGCGGGCGAGGCGGACCTTCGCCTGGTCGACCTCGACCGCCGAGACCCGTGCCATCCCGCCACGCTGCGCCGCGGCGGACTGCAGGAGGACGGTCTTGGTGCCCCGCCCCTGTCCCACCTCGAGCAGGGACGACCCCGGGTCGGGCGAGCAGAGCCAGGCAACCGTCTGCGAGGCGAGGTCGCAGGGGATGGCGTCGCACGTCTCCACCAGCCCGGATGAGGCGAGCCCCGCCGGGGACGACAGGATCCACGAACCCGGCAGCGGCGTCTTCCGAGGAGAGAGTCGCGCCCCCCTCAGCAGCTCCTCGGTCTGGGAGGGGTCATTGCGCAGGGCGTCGCCCGCCACGTAGGGGCCGGCCGGCTCGAGCGCCCGGAGGGCGAGGGCGCACGCGGCGCCTATGCCGCACGACGCCACGAGCTCGTCGGCAAGCCACTGCGGCCACCCGGCCGCCAGCGCGATGTCGCCGGCAGCGGGCGTCCCACCGGCGAGCCGCGACCGCGCGTCCTCCACCCGCGGGACGTCCTCCCGCGCAACGCGCCTGAGGACGGCGTTGGCCAGCCCCGCCGCGCGGGGGTTGGCGGCGCGCACGAGCTCGACCCCCTGGCTCACGGCGACGGCGGAGGGAGTCCTGAGGTACAGCAGCTCCAGGCACGAGACTCGCAGGGCGTCGCGCACGCGGGGCTCCAGGTGCGAGCCGTGCGAGAGGTGCGACCCAATGGCCTCGTCGAGCCTCCCGCTGCACGCGACGACCCCCAGCACCAGCCTGGTGGCGAGGGCGCGGTCGCGCTCGTCGAGGCCATCCATGCGGCCACTGGTCCTGAGCAGGTCACGCGCGCGGGCATCCCTCCTCCGCTGCTCTGCGAGCAGCCGCGAGGCGACACGCCTTGCCGGGGCGAGACGGCCCATCTATGCGACGCCCCACGTCAGCGCCTTGGCGTGGAGGCCGGCGGCCCAGGCCGAGGCGTCCATCTCGCGCTTGCCGTCCGGCTTAACGCGCAGCAGCTCGAGCGCGCCGTCGGAGCAGCCGAGGAAGACGCGGCCCCTGCGCACCAGCACCTCTCCCCCGGCGACGGAGACGTCACCCGGCGCGACGGACGCGCGCATGGCCCTGAGGCCGCGACCGGAGACCTCGAGGCGCGACGGGGCGGCATCGCTTGAGGTCTGCACGCGTCGGCGGTTGTCGAGCGCGGTGGCGGAGGGGTCGAGCAGGAGCTCCGCCTTCAAGATCTTCTTGGCGTACGTCACCTTGGACTCGTCCTGCTCCACCCAGGTGGCGGTACCGTCGACCATCTGGTCGAGCGCGGCGAGCAGCTCGCTCGCACCCAGCTGGGCGAGCTCGGACATCAGATCGTCGCAGCCCTTCTCCCCCACCTCGGTCGATGCCTGGCGGCAGTACGCGCCCGCATCCAAGTCGTGGGCCACCCGCATGATGGAGATGCCCGCGTGCTCGTCGCCCGCGAGGATGGCCCGCTGGATGGGGGCGGCGCCGCGCCAGCGGGGGAGCAGCGAGCCGTGCACGTTGACGCAGCCGAGCGGGGCTATGCCCAGCACCTCGTCGGGGAGGATGCACCCGTAGGCGGCCACGCAGATGGCATCCGGCCGCTCCGCGCGAAGCCGGTCCAGGACCTCGGGCGTCACGCGCTTGGTCTCGACGACGGGGATGCCCAGCTCGCCGGCGGCGACCTTGACCGGGGACGGCTCGAGCCTGCGCCCGCGCCCCCTCACGGCGTCCGGCCTGGTGAGGGCCAGCGTGACCTCGTGGCGCGACGCGAGCGCCCTGAGCGAGGGGACGGCAAAGTCGGGCGTCCCCATGAAGATGATGCGCATGGCTGCCCCCCGCTAGTCTTCCGCCACGTCCCCGGGCTTGGCGCCCGCCTCGAGCGCCTCCTGGTAGTCGCGCATGGCAGCCACGCGCTGCCCGGCGGACAGGTGGTCGATCATCGTGATGCCATGGAGGTGGTCGATCTCGTGCTGCAGGCAGATGGCCAGCAGGTTGTCGGCAGCCTCGTACTGCATCAGGTCGCCATCGAGGTTCCTGGCCTGCACGACCACGTGGCTGGGGCGGCGCACGGGGACGGTGATGCCGGGGAACGAGAGGCAGCCCTCGCCGCCCTCGCGCTCCTCGCCGTCGGCCACGACAATCTTGGGGTTGATGAGGACGTAGGGGTTCTTCCCCTTGGAGGTGTAGTCGACGTCGATGACCACGAGCTGGATCAGCTCGCCCACCTGCGGGGCGGCGAGGCCGCAGCCGTCGGCGGCGTACATGTCCCTGAGCATGCGGCGAGCGAGACGCGCCACCTTGCCGTCGATGTCCTGGATGGGCTCGCACTCCGTCTTGAGCCGGTCGTCGGGGGCGACGACGATATCGTCTAGGGCGCTCATTGGTATCCCTTCTGGGTGTGCGCGCGCGGTGCGCGCATGATCTTTGTCAACGCCATGTTACTACCCACCACGGGGCGCCACCTTGCGCTCGGGGCGCACGGGCTCACCAAACGACAAAATGTCACCCCGTTGCCATCACATAAGGTCGTAGGCGTCGACGTCGATGGCCACGCTCACGCCGCGCGGGACGTCGGCCGCCGCCACGCAGGCCGAGAGGACCTCGCCCGGCTCTGACGCCACGGGCGCCTTCACCAGGACGTGCCTGCGCGTGCGGTCCTTCACGCGCGCCTTGAGGCAGTCTGCCGGCCCCAGGACCTCCCAGCCCCGCTCGCCGCCGAGCCTCTCCCTCAGCCGCGCCGCGACCGCGTCGCACGAGCGCCGCACCGCCGAGCCGTCCCTCCCCCACAGCACCACGTTGCACAGCCGCGAGAACGGGGGGTAGTCGCCCTCGCGCCGGTCCGCGAGCTCGGGGGAGAGGAACACCTCCCTCCTGTGGGAGGCGACCGCCTGGATGGCGGGGTGGCTCGCCCAGTAGGTCTGGACGATCACCCTGCCCGCCCGCTCGCCCCTCCCGGCGCGCCCGCTCACCTGCTCGAGCAGGTCGTAGGTCCTCTCCGCCGCGCGGAAGTCGGGGAGCTTGAGGGTCGTGTCGGCATTGATCACGCCCACGAGGGTGACCTCCGGGAAGTCCAGCCCCTTGGCGATCATCTGGGTGCCCACCAGGACCGCCCGCTCCGCGCCGTCAAACCGCTCCAGGAGCCGCTGGTGGTCGCCCTTGCCCCTGGTGGTGTCCGCATCCATGCGGATCACCTCCACGCCTTCGGGGAGGAGCGCCCTCAGCTCGTCCTCCACGCGCTGCGTGCCCACGCCGTAGGCGCCCAGGTACCTGCTCCCGCAGTTGGGGCACCGCGTGGAGGGGTCCGGCCACGCCCGCACCGGCCAGCTCCTGCCGCAGCTGTGGCACACCAGCGAGTGGGTGCGCTCGTGGTAGGTGAGCGAGGTGGAGCAGTGGGGGCACTCGGGCACGGCGCCGCACTCGCGGCACATGAGGAAGTTGGCGAAGCCGCGCCGGTTGAGCATGAGCACGGCCTTCTCCCCCCTCCCCGTGACCTCCAGGAGGGCGTCCTCGAGCGGCTTGGAGAAGACCGACCTCCTGCCCGAGCCAAACTGCTGCGTCATGTCCACCACCTGCACGCTGGGGAGGACCGCGCCGCCGGGGCGCTCGGGCATGCTGACCCTGGTCCAGGAGGCACCGCCCCATGAGCCCTCGTGGCAGCGCTCCAGGCTCTCGAGCGAGGGCGTGGCCGACCCCAGCACCAGCGCGCACCCGCGCTCCCGGGCAAGCCGCGCCGCGACCTCGCGCGCGTGGTAGCGCGGGGCGCTCCCCTGCTTGTAGGAGGCCTCGTGCTCCTCGTCGATAATTACCACGCCCACGTTTGAGAGGGGCGCGAACAGGGCGGAGCGGGCGCCCACGACCACGTGCGCCCTCCCCTGCCTCACCATGTCCCACTGGTCAAAGCGCTCCCCCGCCGAAAGCCGGGAGTGCAGGATCGCCACGTCGTCGCCAAAGCGCGACCTGAAGCGGCCGACCGTCTGCGCCGTGAGCGAGATCTCGGGCACCAGGACCAGGGCGCCTCTCCCCCTTGCGAGCTCGCGTTCGATGGCGGAGAGGTACACCTCGGTCTTGCCGGAGCCCGTCACGCCGTCGACCAGGACCACGTCCCCCCTGCCGACGTCACAGGCGCGCGCTATGGCGGCGAGCGCCTCCTCCTGCCCGTGGGTGAGCCGGCTCGGCCGCTGCGCCACGGCGGACGAGAGGGTCGTCCCCTCCACGCCCCTGACGCGGCGGCGCTCCTCCACCCGCACCACCCCGCGCTCGCGGAGCGCCGACACCGCGGAGCCGCACCCGGGCAGCGTCGCCGCGAGCTCCGCCATCCTCGCGGGCCCCGCCTGGAGCGCCTCCAGCACCTGACGCTGCCTCGAGGCGTTGGCGCGCGGGACAAAGCCGGCCGCACCCTCCGCCAGGCTCACCCATCGCTCGTCCACGGGGCCGGACTTCTCGCACACCAGCGTCCATGCGCCGTCGGGACCGTCGCGACGCACCCGGACGGTCTGCCCCGGCGCCAGGAAGGGGTGCAGGGCCTCGCTCAGGGGGCAGGCGTACTCCCGCGCGATCCATCGCGCCAGGCGGGCGGCGGCCTCGTCGAAGGCGGGACCGGCGAGGACGCGCTCCACGGGCAGGATGCGATGGGGCTCCAGCCCCTCCTGGGGGCGCTCCTCCACGCCGACCACGTACCCCACCGCCTTCCTGTGCGAGAAGGGCACGAGCGCGGTCGTACCCACCACGCACTCGCCCTCGAGCTCGGGCGGAATCGCGTAGTCAAACGTCCCGTCGAGCGAGCGGGACGGGATGTCTGGGACGACTTCTGCGAACGGCACGGCTACGGGCCTCCTGGCAACGGGGATGGTCCCCCCATCATACGTCGCCTGCCGTGGGCTGCCGAGACGCGCCCCCCGCCCCGGGGAGAGGAGAGGAGGCGCCATATGTTGGCACAGGCCGCCCCGCCGGGGGCGGCCCCGCCAAAATAGAATGGACTCACGGTCGGCTTGAGACACCTGCATGCGCACTTCCCGACGGCGCCCAGGGACTCGCCGACCCTTCCCACGGGGGCGGCGGCCGTCTCTTCCCACACCTTCGGCCGCCGCCCCACTTGTGCCCCCCGCGCCAGCGCACCGCCCGGGGGCGCTCCCTACGCCAGCGACGAGGCTACGCCCACCATCATAGGCCACTCGAGGGCGCGGGGCCGCGTCTGGCGGATTCCGTGTCGTGGCGTGCCCGCACGGGTATCTCATGCAAAAGGGGGCCGATGAGCAGCGTGCATGCCATTCTGCTGGCATAACTGCCCATTGATTTTGTAAGCATGGCTGATATCGTTCCCTTTCGAACCTGCCAGGAACTGGCGGGGGGACGACGCCGTTCGTCGGACCTGGGAGGGGATGCATGAGGCACGCTCGTCTTGGCAATGCGGGTTCCCTGCCCGGAGCCGCCCGGCGCTCCCGCCTCGCGCTCCTCACCCTGCTCGCCCTCCTCGTCGCGGGGGTGCTCCTCACGCGATCCTGGACCATGGCGGGAACGGTCACGGGACGGGAGGTGACGAACGTGGCGGAATGGCGCGTCTCCGCATGGGACTCCGCCGGCAGGAGCCTGGGAAGCGCCGACGGCATCCCCTCAACGGCGTCGACCCCCACCACCATCCGCGGCCTCGCGGAGGGCGACGTCGTGGAACTGACTGCCACCGTGGGGTGCTCGCGGCGAGACGTGCTGTACCTCTCGACCTTCCATGCGCCCTTCACCGCATGGGACGACGAGGTGCTGGTCTCGTCGTATGGGGAGGAGGGCACCTACCCCGGCTTCCTCGCGTGTCCCCCGCCCGCGAGCAGGTGCGTCCAGGTTGGCGGGAGGTCGGGCGCGGTCACCCTGAGGGTTCGCTACACGATCCCGCGCGGTCGCACGTCCCTCCGCCTGGCGGATGCCTACGTGGGCTCCCCCGACGCCATGAGGCGCTGGCTCTTCGGCACCATGGGGACCCAGACGTTCTTTGCCATCACCATGGGCTTCATCGGGCTCGCCCTGCTCGTGGCGAGCAGGGCTATGGCGACGTTCCGGCTGCAGAGCCAGGTCTTTGCGTGGCTTGGGCTCCTCAACATCTTCGTCGGCCTGTGGAGCTTTGGCGAGAGCGACCTCACCTGCCTTCTCATCCCCCGGCCCTCGCTCCTGCACTTCCTGGCCTACCTTGGCCTCTACGCCATGCCCATCCCCCTCGCGCACCTTCATGTCCCTCATCGAGGACGACCCCACCGGCGGAAGGCTCTTCCGCCTCTCCTGCGGGGCCACGGAGCTGTTCGCCCCCGTGGCAATCGCCCTGCAGCTGCTCGGCACGGTCCAGTTCAACCAGAGCATCCGCGCCTTCTTCGTCCTGTTCGCACTCACGCACCTGGTCCCATCCCTGTGGATCGCCACGCAGGCGCTCCGAAGGCGGGAGGCGAGGAGGCTCCAGCTGTGGTACCTGGCGGTGATGTTCCTGTACGACCTCTTCCTCCTCCTCGAGCTCCTCGACTACTACGTGTGGCTGGTCGTGCCGGAGATGACGTTCACGCTCGTGGGGTCGGTCCTCTTCGTGGCGCTCACCATGTGGATGTCGCTCATGACGATACGTGACACCACGCAGAGCGCCCGGGGCAACGAGGAGCTGCACCAGCAGGTCGAGCTCATGCGCGTGCGGGACGAGGCGCGCGACCGCCAGCTCGAGCAGATGTCGCGGACGAGCAGCGAGATGCGGAGGCAGCGGCACGACATGCGACACATGCTCGCCGCAATCCGCAGCTACAACGACCAGGGCGACCGGGAGGGTCTCGACGGGCTCGTGCGCTCGCTCGACGCGCGCATCCCCACGCCGTGCGAGCAAACATACTGTGACAACCTCGCCGTCAACTCGGTGGTGGGGTACTACGCGGACCTCGCCCGCGAGCGCGGGCTCACCGAGGTCGACATCGCGCTGGACGTCCCCGCCGGCCTCCCGCGCGACGTCGAGGACGACCTCTGCTCCATCGTGGGGAACCTCCTCGAGAACGCGGTCACCGCCCTCGGCGAGGTCATGGGGGCGGGCGGGGACCCCTGGATCAGGATGAGGGGCCTCCAGAGGTCGGGGAAGCTCGTGATCACCTTGAACAACAGCTACCAGTGCGTCCGCGGGGACGGCTTTGGGGGCTTCTCCACCACCAAGCGCGAGGGGAGCGGGATAGGGCTCCGCTCGGTCGAGACGTGCGCACGCCGCAACGGGGGCAGCGCGCGGTTCGAGGCGAGCGACGGGGTCTTCGCCTCGTCCGTCTACCTGGCGCTTTCCACCACACCACCAGAGAAAGGTCACCCATGAACGCCTTGACCGTTGCAATTTGCGAGGACGACGTCGACGACGAGCGGAGGCTCGTCGACCTCGTGGAGAGGAGCCCGGTCCCGGCGAGGGCGGCGCTGTACTCCGAGGCCAACGCCTTCGTGGAGGACTTCACCCCCGGCATCTACGACCTCATCCTCATGGACATCTTCCTGGGGGAGGATGCCGAGGACGGCTCCGGCGAGCCCGAGGGCCTGAGGGCGATCCGCCGCATCCGCGCTGTGGACCCCAGCGTCCCCGTGGCCTTCGTGACCACCAGCAAGGACTTCGCCCTCGAGGCCTTCCGCCTGGACGTGGCGCGCTACATCGAGAAGCCTGTCACGCAGGCGCAGGTGGACGACGTCCTCTCGTTTGCCATGGGCATGCGCGACCACCTGCCGGGCCTCAGGCTCCGCAGCGAGGGCCACGACGTCAACGTGCCCATCGCCCAGATCGTCTACATGGAGCAGTCGGGCCACTACGTGCTCATCCACCTCTCCAGCGGGAGAGTGGTGAAGGTCAGGGGCACGCTCGACGAGGTCTCGGCCAACCTGGACGAGCCGCAGTTCGTGCGCTGCCACAAGAGCTTCGTCGCCAACCTCAACTTCGTGGAGGACATCAACGATTCCCTGATGTCGCTCCAGATGTTAGGGGGCGACTGGGTCCACGTGAGGAAGGCGAGCATGCGAGACGTGCGCAGGCGCTACGAGGACTGGCTCTTCCAGATGGCTCGACTCAAGGGGTAGCTCGCCGCCACCGTCCGCACGCGACGACCCGTCGCGGCGCCCCCTCTCCCCTACAATGGGCTCACCACGTCAGAGGGGAGCCGCATGCCATGCACAAGCCTGGGTAGGACCCTTGCCATCGCCAACCCCGCCTCGCACAGCGGACGGGGTGCGGGGGCGGCGGACGAGCTGGAGGGCCTCTTCGCGTCCGACCCGTCACTCGCGGGCTCGTTCGAGCTCAGGCGGACCTCGGGCCCCGGGGATGCGGCGTCCATCGCCTCCTCGGCGGGAGGCTTCGACACGCTGCTCGTGATGGGCGGCGACGGCGTGATCAACGAGGCAGTCAACGGGCTCATGCGCCTGCCGAGGGAGCGCAGGCCCACCCTCGCCGTGATTCCCATGGGGTCGGGAAACGACTTCGCGCGCACTCTGGGGCTCTCCCTCAACCACCCGCGAGAGGCCCTCTCCCAGCTTGCCTCGGGGGAGAGGAGGGCCATCGGCCTGGGCCTCGTGACCTCCGACGCCGGGGAGTCGCGCCACTTTGCCCAGACGCTCTCGTTTGGCCTCGACGCCGCCATCGCGCTCGACACCACCGACCGACGTGCCGCGCAGACCTCCCAGGAGGGCGCGGCACTGTTCGCGACGTCGGGGCTCAAGGTGTTCTCGACCGGGGGCAGGGGCTTCCCCGCTCATGCCAGCTTCGACGGCGGCGAGCCCATGCGCCTTCGCGTCATGGTGTTCGCCGTTCAGAACGGCCCGACCTACGGGGGCGGCTTCAGGATCTGCCCCACCGCCTGCCCGGCGGACCCCACGCTCTGCGTCTGCCACAACGTCCTCCAGCCACGCCTCCCCCATACCCTCGTGCTCTTCGCCCTCGCCCGGTTTGGACTGCACACGCGCTCCAAGGTCCTGCGCACGGTCCATGTCTCGCGCCTCGACATCCGGTTTGAGGAGGGCGAGCCCCCGTGCCAGGCGGACGGCGAGAGGGTCCGCGGAACGAGCTTCCACGTGGAGTCGGTGCCGGACGCCCTGGACGTGATCGTCCCCAAGGGCTGTCGCTGGTAGAGAAGGACCGCCCTTCCGCTGGAGGGGTCCCCGTTGGCATCCAACCCCTCGGGCTACCGAGCCAACCCGATCGTGACGGGACGTCGATGGTCAGAGAATGGAGCGGCCGCGCATCTGTCTGGCCGTCGGCCCTTCCGCAAGCGGAGGGCCGCCCTTTCCCATCGCCGCCCGGATTTGCCCCCTTCCTCAGGGCGCCCATCCGCCCCCAGCCGGTGCACGGCTTCGTCAGGAGTCTCCCCATGGGGCTTCCCCGCAGCCGGCTCCTCGGGTCGCGAGCAGCGCCACTCATGGTGGGGATCCGATGGCCTAGGAATGGAGGAGGGTCAACCCCTCGAGTCGTGAGCCATGCCGCACGTGGGGGAGAATCGATGGCTAAGATTGGGTAGGGTCAATCTCTCTCAGTCGACCCCTTCTCGCACGGTCGGTGACCCTCATCCCCTTCCTTGAGCACGTTTCAGTCCAGGGATTGCGTGGGACGCTGGCCCGCCCCCTCTCCCGCAGGCCGGCTGGCAGGAGACTCCTGATGTGAGTGCACATTCCGGGCTCGCGCCACCAGGGCAGTCGGTCTGCCGGACGACATACCAGCTGGTCCCCAATCAAACCTTGAACCGTGGCGGCAAGCTCCCAATGTGAGCACTCATATCGGGAATCTCTTGCCACAATCCCCTATTGCACAGTGTTGGTGATTGATCCGCCGCTTCCCGGCTTCGGCCC
>CAJMNO010000003.1 GCA_905214865.1 uncultured bacterium
CGTTCCCTTGGGTTCTCGGGGCTACCGCTCTGGCTTCAGCTTGACTGTAATGGGTAGACCTCGGACGGTCGAAGACCATCGGAAGCGACCCAAACCCAACCAGCGGCGGACCGACACAAAGGGAAAGCGGCACCCGACGGGAGTCGTCCCGAGCGGGTGCCGCCATGTGTCTCTCGCCTGAAAAGGGGATAGGGCCCGCCCCCTACGGGAGGAAGCGAACCTCGGGCTCCAGCCTGACGCCAAACTGGCGCTCGACCTCGTCCTGGACGTGCTCGATCACGGCGTGGACGTCGGCCGCGGTGGCGTTGTCCACGTTGACCACGAAGCCCGCGTGCTTGGTCGAGACCTCGGCCCCACCCACGCGGTAGCCCTGAAGCCCCGAGTCACTGATGAGCTTGCCGGCGAAGTGGCCCTCGGGCCGCTTGAACGTGGAGCCGGCGCTGGGGAGCTCGAGCGGCTGCTTGGACTCGCGGCGCTGCGTGAGGTCGTCCATCTTCTCGCGGATTGCCTCGGGGTCGCCCTCGTGGAGCTTGAACGAGGCGGACAGCACCACGAGCCCCTCGGTCCTCACCCTGCTGGTGCGGTAGCCCATCTGCAGGTCGTCCGCATCGATGTCGCAGATGCTGCCGTCCGGCATGAGCGCGCGCACCGATGCCAGCACGTCAGCGATGCAGCCGTCGTAGGCGCCCGCGTTCATGAAGCATGCGCCACCGACGGAGCCGGGTATCCCGCAGGCAAACTCCAGGCCGGTGAGGCCCAGCTCGCAGGCCATCTCGGACGCCTCCCGCAGGCTCACGCCCGCCTGGCAGGTCATGGCCTCGTCGTCCACGGACACGTTGACCAGCCCGTCCGCGATGGCGATGATGACGCCGCGGTAGCCGTCGTCCGAGACCAGGAGGTCGGAGCCGCGACCAAGCACGAAGTACGGCTCCCCCGCCTCCCTGCAGGCGGCCACCACGTCCCTCACCTCCTCCGGGTCCTCCGGAATGACGAACAGGTCGGCCGGGCCGCCGATCTTGAAGGTGGTGTGCCCGCTCATGGGCTCCCCCTCCAGGACGTTGTCCTCCCCAACTATGGAGCGGAGCTTCCAGGCCAGGGGACGCAAATGGTCGGCACTGTCGGACATGCCGCTATCACTCTCCTCTTTCCGGGCGCCGTGACATGGGATTGCTGGCGAGAGGGACCGTCCCTCTCGCCCAAAATGGCGCCCAATCTGGTATCACAAGTATACAGGTACCCTTGCGAGGGACTTATGCTACCCCGCAGGGGCTTGGGGAACCCTTACGTTCCCCGCCCACACGAATCCCCCCAAGAATTGGAGTCCTGCCTTGTCCCTTCGCGCACGCTGGCTGCCCATCCTGCTCTCTGGCGCCTTTCTCGTGGCGATGGTCGCCGCGTCGCAGGCGATACCCTGCGAGGAGGTCCTGTTCCCCGAGACGGCGGCCATCCTGTGCGGCGCATGGATCCAGCCCCGCCAGGCGTGGAACATCAACCGCCCGCGCATGCTCGCCCTGATGTCTGCCGGCTCGGTGTTTGGGCTGCTGCTGAACCTCCTGGTCCCCTGGGGGCTGTGGGGCAAGGCGATCCTGGGCTACGCGTTCTGCGCGCTCTGCATGAACCTCGCGGCGGCGGACATGACGCCGATGCTCAGCGCGGCCATCCTCCCGGTGCTGCTGGGGACCGACTCCTGGACCTACCCCGTCGCGGTGACCGCGCTCGTTGCCCTGGTGTGCCTGGGTCAGGTGCTCCTGGAGCGCGCCGGGCTGAGGGAGAGGATCGACTACCGCCCCCTGGCCTTCAAGCCACGGGTGGCGCTGGCGAGCTGGGGCAGGAGGCTTCTGGCCTTTGCCCTGCTGAGCGCCCCCGCCTACCTCACCGGCAACCCGCTGTTCGCCGTGCCGCCGCTGCTCGTGGCGTTCACCGAGCTCACGCGGCCCGACTTCACCCTGAGGGTCCGCCCCTGGCGCGCCTGGGCGGTCCTTGCGTGCGCGGGCCTCGTCGGCTCGCTGGGCCGCGCCGTGGTCGAGACCGCGGGCGTCCCCCTGCCCCTGATGGTCGCCGTGTGCTTTGCGGCGCTCGTGCTGGTGTGGAACGGCCTCTCGACCTGGCTGCCGCCGGCGGGGGCGGTCGTGCTGCTGTCGTTCCTCCTCCCCTACGCAGGCCCGCTCACCTTTGGGGTCGAGGTGGCCGTGGGCGCAGCCGCGTGGGTCGCCGTCGCCATGCTCTTCCCGGGCGTGCGTCCCAGCCACGTTCGGCCGGCGCGCCTGGGGGCGCGGTCCTAGGCAACCTTCCGGAGCCGCCCGAGCCAACGGATTGGGCGTCTGGCGGCGTTCCCCCGTTTCTCTCCCCCAGGCGATGGGGGAGTGCTATAGTCCCCCTGACAGTTTCAGGGCGGGGTGAGATTCCCCACTGGCGGTAGGTCGCCCCCAACGGGCATGCGACGAGTCCGCGCACCGCGCAGAAAAGAGCGGTTGACCTGGTGAGAGTCCAGGACCAACGGTTACAGTCCGGATGAAAGAAACGGGGGCCAGCACATGGCACGGGACACCACACTTAGGCATCGGGACAGTCACTCCACCACCGGCAACGGGAATGGGTGGTCCACGCGTCGCATCGCGGTGACCGCGCTCTTCTGCGCGGTGTCGGCGTGCGCGACGCTGTTCCTGGAGTTCCCGATCCTCCCCGGAGTCGAGTGGCTCAAGTACGACCCGTCCGGCGCGATCGCCCTGGTGGCGGGCTTTGCCTTTGGCCCCGCCACGGGTGCGGCGGTATCGGTTCTCCCCTATCTGGTGCACCTCGCGACGCAGTCGGGCGTCTATGGCATGCTCATGGCGGTCCTGGCCACGCTGAGCCTGGTGCTCCCCGCGTCGCTGGTCTATCGCCGCGACACCACGCGCAGGGGCGCCGTGCTGGGCATGGTCGTGGGTGCGGTCGTATGCCTGGCGGCGTGCATCCTGGGCAACCTGGTGGTGACCCCGCTCTACTCGGGCATGCCGGTCCAGGCGGTCGTGGCGCTCATCGTACCGGCGCTTCTCCCCTTCAACCTGGTGAAGATCGCCGTCAACTGCATCCTTGCCTACCTTGTGTACAAGCCCGTCTCCAAGGCGCTGGGCAACTAGTGGCAGCGGAGGCCGGAACGCCCGTCGCGAGCCTGTCGCACGTCACCCTTGAGTATGAGGGCGGCGTGCGCGCTCTTGACGACGTGAGCCTGGACATCGCCCGCGGCGAGCGCGTGTGCGTGGTGGGGGCCAACGGCTCGGGCAAGTCGACCCTCGCCAGCGTGATCTGCGGACTGCTCGCCCCGGACGAGGGGGACGTGACCCTGGTGGGGCTGCACGTCCTGGAGGGTGGCAAGGTGGACTTTGCCGCCTATGCCCGGGCGCGCAGGAGCCTGGGGCTGGTGTTCCAGAACCCCGACGACCAGATCGTGACCTCCGTGGTCGAGGAGGACGTGGCCTTTGGGCCCGAGAACCTCCAGGTGGCACCCGACGAGATAGGCCGGCGCGTTGCCCGCGAGCTGCACCGCGTGGCCCTGGAGGGTTACGCGAAGGCGGATCCCACCAGGCTCTCGGGCGGCCAGCGGCAGCGGGTCGCGATCGCCGGCGCACTCGCGATGGAGCCCGAGGTCCTCGTGCTGGACGAGCCGGGCGCACTCCTCGACGTGCGCGGCAGGCGCTCGATCATGCGCGTGATGGGGCGTCTCTCCCAGGCGGGGACCACCATCGTGCACGTGACGCACTTCATGGACGAGGCCCTGGAGGCCGACCGCGTCATCGTGATGGAGCACGGCCACGTGGCACTGCAGGGCACTCCGCGCGAGGTCTTCTCCCACGGCAAGCTGCTCTCGTCCCTCAAGCTGAGCGAGCCCTTCTGCTCGCGGCTCGCCATGCGGCTGTCCCGGCTTGGCCTGGGGGTCGCGTGGACCTGCGACGCTGACGAGCTGCTCGGCCAGGTCACCACCCTGCTGGGGACGGGAGACGACGCGGGCGAGACGAGCGCGGCCGGGACTGCGGGCGATGCCGGCGGGACGGGCCGCGGGGACGGTGACAGCGCCCCTCTCGCCATCGAGGCGACGCACGTGCGCTACTCGTACCGCGACACCGACGCACGGGAGGACAGCTCCCCCGCCCTCGACGACGTGTCGCTGAGCGTTCCCGAGGGGACCTCGTGCGCGATCGTGGGTCAGACGGGGTCGGGCAAGTCGACGCTGCTCCGCCTGCTCTGCGCCCTGGAGGCACCGGACTCCGGGAGCGTGGTGGTGCACGGCATCGAAACCTCGCGCAGGCGAGACAGGCGCAGGCTCCACGGACGCGTGGGCTACGTGATGCAGCGCCCCGAGCGCCAGCTGTTCGCCGAGACCGTGCTGGAGGACGTCGCCTACGGGCCCGCCAACCTTGGCCTCTCGCGCACGGAGGCGGAGGCGCGCGCCCGCGACGCGCTGGCCCTGGTGGGGCTGGGCGACCGGGAGGGCCTCTCCCCCTTCGAGCTGAGCGGGGGGCAGCAGCGCATGTGCGCCATCGCCGGCGTGCTTGCCATGCGGCCGAGGACCATCGTGCTCGACGAGCCCACCGCGGGCCTTGACCCGCTTGGGCGAGAGGAGCTTCGCGCCATACTCCGCCGTGTGCACGAGGGCGGCGTGACGGTGGTGGAGGTCACGCACTCCATGGACGACGCTGCCCTTTGCGAGCACGTCGTGGTCCTGGACCGCTCGCACGTGGTGGGCCAGGGGACCCCGCGACAGGTGTTCGCCGAGGAGCATGAGGCGGCGCTCGTGTCGGCGGGGCTGGGCGTCCCCCGGGCGCTCGCATGGGCGCGCGAGCTCGCGCGCAGGGGCGTCGACGGGCTGGGCGAGCCCCTCTCGCTGGAGGACCTGGCACAGGCAATCGCGCGACGGGCCGACAAGGGCGTCGACGACGGAGGGGAGGCCTAGCATGGCGCTGCGAATCTCGATGGGACAGTACCTCCCCGGCACCTCGGCCGTGCATCGGCTTGACCCGCGCGCCAAGACCATCGCCGCCCTGGCGACCATGGTGAGCGTGTTCTTCATCACCTCTCCCCAGGGGCTCGCCCTGGGGTTTGCGTTCGCCCTGGCGGTGACGGCGCTCGCACACGTTCCCGCCGGCAAGCTGGTGGAGTCCATTCGCCCCCTGCTCGCGGTCCTTGGGCTCATCGCCGTGATCGACCTCCTGGTGATCCGGGAGGGCACCATCCTCGCCGCCCTTGGCCCCATCGCCATCACCACCGGGGGCGTGCGCGTGGCCGTGCTCTACTCGCTCAGGCTCGTGGTGGCGGTCGTGGCGGGCGCGCTCCTGCTGCTCACCACCACGCCCATGCAGCTCACGGACGCCTTCGACTCGTTCCTGGCGCCCCTCTCGCGCATCGGCCTCCCCGGGCACGAGCTGGCCATGGTCTTCTCGCTCATGCTGCGCTTCATCCCCACGCTGGCCGACGAGGCGCAGTCAATAGTTGACGCGCAGACCTCGCGCGGCGGCGCCATGGCCGAGGGCTCGGTTGCAAGGAGGATCCGCTCGGTGGTGCCCGTGCTGGTCGCGCTCCTGGCGAGCTCGATGAGGCATGCCAACGGCCTCTCCCGCGCGCTCGACGCCCGCTGCTACGAGGGTGGGGCAGCACGCACCCACTGGCACCCCATGCGCATGCGCGCCGCAGACTGGGCGGCGCTCGCCGTGACCTGCGCCTACGTCACCGGCGTGGTGATGCTGTAGGGTAGGCGCCCCTCTCGCCTGCCACGCGCCCCGCGGCCAGCGCGAACGGCTCCCAGGCGCGACCCTCGCCCCTCTCGCCCACCACGCGAGACACGCCTCCCGACCTCCACATGAACTTTTGCGCCCCAGGCAGCCTGGCCCCTACCTGCGCAGCTATCATGGGTGTGCATTTGTGGAAAACTCTCGGACGGAAGGTAGAGCCCCATGGTCTCCCGCGTTTACGTAGAGAAGAAGCCCGGGTTCGACGTCGAGGCGCGGCAGCTGTGCCGCGAGCTCCAGGTCATCCTCGGCATCAAGAACCTCACCGGACTGCGCCTGGTCAACCGCTACGACGTCGAGGGGATCTCGAAGGCCCTCTTCGAGCAGTGCATCCCCACGGTGTTCAGCGAGCCCCAGACCGACAAGGCGACCACGCGCCGCCCCGCCGCCGGCAAGACCACCAAGGTGTTTGCCGTCGAGTTCCTCCCCGGCCAGTTTGACATGAGGGCCAACTCGGCGAGCGAGTGCATCCAGCTCATCAGCCAGGGCGAGCGCCCCACCGTCGCGTCCGCCAAGCTGTACTACCTCAAGGGCGCCAACCTCACCGACGAGGACGTCGAGGCCATCAAGCACTACGTGATCAACCCGGTGGAGGCGCGCGAGGCGTCTCTCGCCACCCGCAAGACCCTGAAGGTCAACTACCCCAAGCCCCCGATGGTCGAGACCCTGGAGGGCTTCCGCTCCTACACCAAGGCCCAGCTGCGCAAGTTCATCGAGGACCGCGGCCTGGCCATGGACCTGGCCGACATCGAGTTCTGCCAAACGTACTTCAAGGGCGAGAGGCGCGACCCCACGATCACCGAGATCAAGATGATCGACACCTACTGGTCCGACCACTGCCGCCACACCACCTTTGGCACGCAGCTTGAGAACGTGAAGATCGACGACTCCGTGGTGCGCGCCGCCTTTGGCCGCTACCTGGAGGTCCGCCGCGAGCTCAAGCGCACCAAGCCGGTCACCCTCATGGACATGGGCACCATCGGCGCCAAGTACCTCAAGGCGAGGGGCATCCTCAAGAACCTGGACGAGTCCGAGGAGATCAACGCCTGCACCGTGAAGGTCAAGGTGGACGTGGACGGCGAGGACCAGGACTGGCTCTTCCTCTTCAAGAACGAGACCCACAACCACCCCACCGAGATCGAGCCCTTTGGCGGCGCGGCCACCTGCATTGGCGGCGCGATCCGCGACCCGCTGTCCGGGCGCTCCTACGTGTACCAGGCCATGCGCGTGACCGGCGCGGGCGACCCGCTGGTCCCCGTGAGCCAGACGCTCAAGGGCAAGCTGCCCCAGCGCAAGCTCGTGACCACCGCCGCAAACGGCTACTCCAGCTACGGCAACCAGATCGGCCTGGCAACCGGCCAGGTGAGCGAGCTGTACCACCCCGGCTACGTGGCCAAGCGCATGGAGATCGGCGCCGTGGTGGGTGCGACCCCCGCGAGCCACGTGCGCCGCGAGACCCCCGCGCCGGGCGACAAGATCGTGCTTCTCGGCGGGCGCACCGGCCGTGACGGCATCGGAGGCGCCACGGGCTCGTCCAAGGCGCACAACGTGGAGTCCCTGGAGAAGGACGGCGCAGAGGTCCAGAAGGGCAACGCCCCCGAGGAGCGCAAGCTCCAGAGGCTGTTCCGTCGCGAGGACGCCTGCCGCCTGATCAAGCGCTGCAACGACTTTGGCGCGGGCGGCGTCTCGGTCGCCATCGGCGAGCTTGCCGACGGCCTGTTCATCGACCTCAACAAGGTCCCCAAGAAGTACGAGGGCCTGGACGGCACCGAGCTCGCCATCAGCGAGTCGCAGGAGCGCATGGCCGTGGCCCTGGCCCCCGAGGACGTGGACGAGTTCCTGCGCTACGCCCACGAGGAGAACCTCGAGGCCACCGTCGTGGCACGCGTGACCGAGGAGCCCCGGCTCAAGATGGTGTGGGACGGCGAGACGATCGTGGACGTGAGCCGCGAGTTCCTCTCCTCCAACGGCGCTCCCAAGCACCAGGACGTGCACGTGGAGGCACAGGGCAGCTACGCCCCCAGCTGGGCGGGCGACACCCTGGGCGAGCGCATGGAGTCTCTCCTCACCGACGAGAACGTGGCGAGCAACAAGGGCCTCTCCGAGCGCTTTGACTCCACCATCGGCGCAGCGACGGTGCTCATGCCCTTTGGCGGCAAGACGCAGCTCACGCCCAGCGAGGCCATGGTCGCCAAGCTCCCCGTGGATGGCGAGACCACCACGGTCTCGGGCATGGCATGGGGCTTCAACCCCTACCTGATGAGCGCCAACCAGTACACCGGCGCATACCTCTCAGTCGTCGAGTCGGTGTCCAAGCTCGTCGCGGCGGGCATCAGGCACCAGGACGCCTACCTCACCTTCCAGGAGTACTTTGAGAAGCTGCGCCAGGAGCCCGAGCGCTGGGGCAAGCCCGTGGCGGCGGTGCTGGGTGCGCTCATGGCCCAGCTCGACCTGGGCATTGGCTCCATCGGCGGCAAGGACTCCATGTCCGGCTCGTTCGAGGACCTGGACGTGCCCCCCACGCTCGTGAGCTTTGCCACGGGCCTGGGCAAGGTGAGCCGCATCCAGAGCCCGGAGTTCAAGACCACCAACGGCAAGCTCGTGCTAGTGGAGCCCACCTACCGCGAGGACGGCGTCACCCCCGACCCCAAGTCGCTCCTCGCCGTGTACGACTTTGTGCAGGACGCCATTGGCTATGGAGACGCGCTGAGCGTGGCGACCCCGGGCTACGGCTGCCTGGCCGAGACGCTCTTCAAGATGGCCGTGGGCAACCAGATCGGCTTTGGCCTGGCGGACGGCTTCACGGCAGACGACCTGTTTGCATACCGCTACGGCAGCTTCGTGCTCGAGGTGAGCGACAGCACCTACGTGCCCGGTGACACCAAGGGCTTCTCCGTGCGCGTGCTGGGAGGCACCAGCCCCGAGTACAAGATGTGGGTCGAGGGCCAGGAGCTTGACCTCGCGCCGCTCCAGGAGGCCTGGGAGGCCAAGATGGAGCCCGTGTTCCCGTACCGCGAGGCAGGCGAGACGGTCAAGGCGGTCAGCTTCGACGTCGCCGAACGGGGGGTCTCGCGCAAGGCTCCCGCCGTGGGCGTGGCGCGCCCGCACGTGGTGATTCCCGTGTTCCCCGGCAACAACTGCGAATACGACAGCGCCCACGCCTTCGAGCGCGCGGGTGCCGACGTCACCACGCTGGTGATCAACAACCTCTCTCCGTCCGCGGTCGCAGAGAGCACCCAGGCGCTGGTGCGCGAGATCGAGCGCTCCCAGATCGTGATGATCCCCGGCGGCTTCTCCGGCGGCGACGAGCCCGACGGCTCCGCCAAGTTCATCACGGCCTTCTTCCGCGCGCCCGAGGTCACCGAGGCGGTCCGCGACCTGCTCCAGGCACGCGACGGCCTCATGCTGGGCATCTGCAACGGCTTCCAGGCGCTGGTGAAGCTGGGTCTGGTCCCCTACGGCGACATCAGGCCCATGGACGACGAGTGCCCCACCCTCACGTTCAACACCATCGGTCGTCACCAGAGCCGACTGGTGCACACCCGCGTGGCCTCGAACCTCTCCCCCTGGCTGTCCAAGTGCAACGTGGGAGACGTGCACACCATCGCCATCAGCCACGGCGAGGGCCGCTTCGTCGCCAACGACGACGTCCTGGCACAGATGGAGGCGGCGGGCCAGATTGCGACCCAGTACGTGGACGAGAACGGCGTTCCCGGCATGGGGCTCGACGTGAACCCCAATGGCTCGGTGCTTGCCATCGAGGGCATCACCAGCCCGGACGGCCGCGTCTTTGGCAAGATGGGCCACACGGAGCGCTACACCGCCGGCACGTTCCAGAACGTGCCCGGTAACCTGTACCAGCCGCTGTTCGAGGGTGGCGTGGCCTACTTCACGGAGTAGAGACGACGCAATCGCGATGAGGGGGCCGGTCGCCGATGGGTGGCCGGCCCTCTTTGCTGGCGAGGGGAGGAGTCTGGGCCGGCAGGCGGATTGCGGTGGGGCACCGTGCCCGCCGCTGCCAGAAAGTACGTCCCGCGTGTACACATGAGACAGGGTTCCTGACGCGGACCATCCTCGCTGGCGCGTTTCCCCTGGTAGCGGGGTATCAGGACTCCAATCCCCTCAGAAAGTCCCTCCCGTGTGTACACACGCTGCGGGGTTGTAGACACGGATGCCCCTCCAGACCCCCTTGATGCCAGATAACTCGTCCCGTGTGTACACATGGGACGAGGTTTCTGACGCGAGCCCGTCTCGCTGGCGCGTTTCCCCTGGGCACAGGACATCGGAATCCCAAGCCCGTCAGAAGGTCCCTCCCGTGTGTACACATGGGACGAGATTTCCGACAAGGGACCATGCGGTTCCGGAACCCAGGGCGGCGGGGCGCGCGTAATCGCGAGCCACCCGCTGCGGGAGCCGAAGGACCGACACCCCCGATCAAGCGGTTTGCCTTCACGCAGCGCTCCTCGTTTCCCGCACCCCAAACCCTATTTCACGGGCCCCTCCGATAGACGCCCATCGGCCAGGCAAGCTGCAGGCCCCAACGTCGACGCAAAGGGAAGGCGCATCTCCATGGCCAAGCGCCCTGTGGATTGTGGCCGTTTCCCCTCCTTGAGTTCTTCGGAAAGGCATGGACTTGATATCAAGACTCGAACCATGGCAACGAATGGCCGATATGAGCGGCTTGCCCGATAGGCTTCCGTCCGGAGACAAGACCAATCTCAACATGTCCGCAGGTAGGGGATCCAGCCTTGAATCCGGGCAACGACAGGTGGCAACGGAAGCCTGATATGAGCACTCACATCGGGAGTTTGCTGCCAGGCTGACCACCGCCAGGGCCCGATTGGCAGCGGAATCCCGATATGAGTGCTCACTTCGGGAGTTTGCTGCCACGGGTCGTGAGGCAGACTCCTCGTCGCGACCCTCCAACTGGGGAAACGTCCTCCCGGCACGGTCCTTGAAGCCTGCCCCCTCTCGGGAAGCACTCACGCCGGGCGTTGGTTGCCATCGGGGCACCGCGGACGAGGCCGCTGGCAGCAACCCGCTCGCGTGAGTGCTCATGCGAGGCCCCTGCTGCCATAGTTGCCATTCCTTCTGGCCAAGAGGGGTTGCAGGGAAGATTGCAAATGTGGACGGCCCTTAGGCCGCGACCCTTGGAGACATTGCGTCCCCCTCTTTGACCTCCGAGGCTTCTCGATGTAACCGAGGCGTGGACCTCCAGCTCCCGATGCCAGCCACCTCCCCCGCATTCCTCGTACATGTGTTCCCCATGTCTCCACCTGCGGGTAGAATCGTGGTGTTGCGACAATTTGGCCCTCGGGGAGGTGGCATGGCGGAGAACGTTGGGAAGGTCAACATCGACGAGCTGGTCGACAGGATCATGAGGAAGTTCGAGGAGGCGGCCGCCTCATCCCAGCTGTCCTCGCACACCTACTCCGACCAGCCAATCCTACGGAAGGGGTCTGACTGGGCGAGGGATCGGGAGCGCTCGAGTGGGCACACGGGGCAAGGAGACAAGCCCGTCTCAACCGGCAAGGCCCAGATGGCGGAGCCCGACGGCAATCACTCCCGCGGGTCACGTGCGTCTCGCTCCTCTCGGATGCAGGGCCAATCCTCCGCCGACGCGCGGAAGTCACGCGCCGCGACCAAGAGGCGCGTGCTCACGGACGACTGGCTTGGGGACTACCAATCCGTCGGGAGCCTCGACGACGACCCGTGGGGCCGCCCCCTGGGATCCGGCACCGGCCCGATGGCCAAGGTTGCGCCGGAGACAAAGCTTCCACCCACGCTGCAGCGCCTCCGCGAGCTCGAGGGCGCGCGCGACGAGGACGGAAGGCCCCTGCGCGGCGGTCCGCTCTTTGTGGCACAGGCCCGTCTCGCCCGTGACTTCGTGGACGACTGCCCCTACCAGGGAACGCTCCCCTATCGCTACCTCCCCACCTACCAGGTCGTGAGCGACCGCGAGCTCCGTGGCTACTTCACCTGGCGCGCCTTGTGGAGGAGTGGGGAGGCCAAGGATGCCCCCGCGACCTTCGCCATGCTCCTGTCCTACGAGCTGATCAACGGCGTGGGGTGCGAGCCGGGCGAGCCGGTGGTCCGCGAGCTCCAGCGCCTGCGCGAGGCCTGTCGCGCGATGGACCTTGCCGGGAGGGGACCGAGCGTCACGCTGGACGTGAGCCACTGGATCCGCGACTACGTGATGGTCCACCGCCTTGACCCACGGCTCGCCACCACGGAGGAGGAGCGCCGCTTTGGCCACGCCGTCCGCGTGCTGCGCGATGCCGAGGGATCGGTGCTGTGCCGCGAGGGCGTCAACGGGCGCAAGCCCTCGGATGCCCCCAAGGCCCCGTCGGACCAGGACCTGTGGGATGCCATGGGCACCCTCTCGAGCACCGACCCGGGGCGCTCCCCGTTCCTGCGCGAGCATCGGGGGCAGGCCGCACGCGTTGGCGCCGGCGTGTTTCGTCGCATGGCGCTCCACTGCGGCAAGAGGCGCAAGGTGGGGTTTGTGGACGGCATGCTGGGGTTCACGATGAGCACCACCTACATGCCTCTGGTCGGGGTCCCGCTGGAGAAGCCTCCCACCCTCGAGGGCGGCGACATGCGCCTGACCGAGGCTGACGTGGTCACCTGCCGCTTCAACCGCTGGGTCATGCGTCGCTCCTACGAGCTGCAGGGCAAGAGCCGCGACCTCGGCAGGATCGTCCATGGCGTCGACTGCGCCATGCGCGTGGCCTGGGAGTACCCACGCCAGCTCAAGCCGCGCACGCTCCCCCGCTACCTCCAGACGATGATCGACCGCGAGGTGCAGGCGGAGCTCGAGCGCACGCGCGAGGAGGAGCGCCACCGGTTCACGGTGGACCTCTCCAAGCTGGGAAGCATCCGCTCTGCCGCGGCTACCACGCGCGAGGCGCTGCTGGTGGACGAGGAGCGCGAGGGCTACGTCCCCGGCGCGGAGACCACGGGCGACTGGGCGCAGCCCGTCTCGCCCGCTCCCGCGGCAGGGAACGAGCACACCCCGTCGCGGGAGGGAACGCAGGGGGGCGAGAGGGACGCGGCCCCCGCGTTGGCAACCGTCTCGCCCGGGCAGCCAGCCCCCGTGGCCCCGCAACCCGCCACCGGCGCGGCAGCCACGGGCGCCGCCGGGGAGACGGCACCGTACGGGCTCGACCCCCTGGAGCTTGCCCTGGTGCGCGCCCTCCTGGACGGCAAGCCGGCACCGCCGGCGCCGCCCGGCTCTCCCAGCGTGGAGATGCTGGTGGACTCCGCCAACGAGAAGCTGTTTGACCTGGAGGGCGACACCGTCCTGGAGTTTGGCGACGACGGCCCCCACGTGATCGAGGACTACGAGGAAGACCTGAGAGGAACCCTGGAGCAATGACGCAGCAAGCAAACGCATCGGCAGCCGGCGGACAGGCGGGACAGCCCCCGCGCGTCCCCAAGCGCATCGCCGCGGTCATCATCAACTCCCTGAAGGGCGGCGTCGTGCCGCGCGTGGGGCTTCCGTACATCACGGTGGGGCGCGAGCGCGAAATCCAGGCGCTTCTCCACGACCTCGACCTGGTGGCCGACGGCGGGGCGAGCTTCCGCTTTTTGGTGGGGCGCTATGGCAGCGGCAAGAGCTTTCTGCTGCAGACCATCCGCAACCACGCCATGGGCAGCGGCTTTGTGGTGTGCGACGCCGACCTGAGCCCCGAGAGGCGCCTCCAGGGCGGCAACGGCCAGGGCCTGGCGACCTACCGCGAGCTCGTGCGCAACATGAGCACGCGGACCCGCCCCGAGGGCGGCGCCCTCAACCTGGTGCTTGACCGCTGGGTGTCGAACATGCAGGCCCAGGTGACCCTGGAGAGGGGCCTCCAGCCGCAGGACCCAGGCTTCTCCGATGCCATGGACGCCGCCATAGTCCAGACCATGCGCTCCCTGCAGGAGCTGGTGCACGGCTACGACTTTGCCCGTCTCCTCACCATGTACTGGCACGCGCACGTGGAGGGCGACGACGACACCAAGGCCAAGGTCACCAAGTGGTTCCGCGGCGAGTACCGCAACAAGACCGAGGCGCGCCAGGAGCTGGGCGTGAGCATCGTGATCGGCGACGACGACTGGTACGACTACCTCAAGCTCTTTGCGACCTTCCTGGTGGGCGCGGGCTACAAGGGGCTGCTGGTGCTGGTGGACGAGCTGGTCAACCTGTACAAGATCCCCAACGCCGTCAGCCGCCAGTACAACTACGAGAAGATCCTGACCATGTACAACGACACGCTCCAGGGCAAGGCGCACCACCTGGGCATCGTGATGGGCGGGACGCCGCAGTCCATCGAGGACCGCAGGCGCGGCCTGTACTCGTACGAGGCGCTGCGCAGCCGCCTGACGCAGGGGCGCTTTGCCCAGGACGGGCTGGTTGACCTGCTGGCGCCGGTCATCCACCTGCAGCCCCTAACGCACGAGGAGCTGCTGGTGCTGGTGGAGAAGCTCGCGGACATCCACGCCGGGCTCTTTGGCTACGAGCGCACCATCACGCAGGACGAGCTGGTGGGCTTCCTCCAGGCCGAGTTCGGGCGCGTGGGCGCGGACTCCCACCTGACGCCGCGCGAGGTCATCAGGGACTTTGTTGAGATGCTCGACATCCTGTGCCAGAACCCCTCCCTCAAGGTGGGCGACCTGCTGCAGGGCGAGCTCCTCTCGTCCCCCGTGACCACGCGCGCCCAGGAGGGCGACGGCTCGGCGGGGGCTAGCGACGAGTTCAGCGAGTTCCAGATCTAGGCGGCGGGCATGGACGTCTTTGACCGATACGCGCCCTTCATCCAGGACTACATCTACGACCACGACTGGCAGAGCCTGCGCGCGGTGCAGGTGGCCGCGGCGGACGCCATCTTCAACACCGACCAGAACGTGCTTCTCACCGCATCCACGGCGTCGGGCAAGACCGAGGCGGCCTTCTTCCCCATCCTCACCGAGCTGTGGGAGGACCCTCCCGCCTCGGTGGGCTGCATCTACATCGGCCCCCTGAAGGCCCTGATCAACGACCAGTTCATACGCCTGGAGGACCTGTGCGCACAGGCCGACATCCCCGTGTGGCACTGGCACGGTGACGTGTCGCGCTCGCACAAGGCAAAGATGATGAAGCACCCGTCGGGCATCCTGCAGATCACCCCCGAGTCGCTGGAGGCAATGCTCCTGCACCGCCACAACGCCATCCCGCGCATCTTTGGCGACCTGCGCTACGTGGTGATAGACGAGGTCCACTCGCTGCTGCGGGGCGACCGCGGCGACCAGACGCTCTGCTGCATCGAGCGCATCTCGCGCCTGGCGGGCGTCAATCCCAGGCGGATCGGCCTCTCGGCCACCATCGGCGAGCCCGAGGCCACGGGCGCGTACCTCTCCGCCGGAACGGGACGCGGCTGCGTGATCCCGCGGCTCGAGGCCCCCAAGGAGCGCTGGCGGCTGTCGATGGAGCACTTCTACGTGAGCGGGCCCCAGGCGCCCGAGCGCGGCGAGGACGGCGTGGGCGGCGCATCCGTCCCCAGGGGAGAGGAGCCCGACTACGAGGTCCCCACCACTCCCGCCGGCGACCAGGCGATCCCCGCCCGGGGCGAGGTGGCCGAGGATGCCGACGGGACGGGTGGCGAGGTCGGGGGGCGCGCACCTCTCCCCTACCCCGACCAACCGGCCCCCGAGCCATTGAGCGACCGTGCGCCGGTCTTTGCCGACCCGGGGCTTGCCTACGTGTTTGAGCACACCAGGGGCCGCAAGTGCCTGGTGTTTGCCAACTCGCGCGAGGAGTGCGAGGAGGTGACCACCACGCTGCGACAGTACTGCGAGGCGGTGGGCGAGCCGGACCGCTTCCTGATACACCACGGCAACCTCTCGGCGAGCTTTAGGCAGTCGGCCGAGGAGCTGATGCGCGACGAGGACACCAACCTCACCACCGTGACGACCTCGACCCTGGAGCTTGGGATCGACATCGGTCGACTTGAGCGGGCCTTTCAGATAGACGCCCCGTTCACGGTGAGCTCGTTTCTGCAGCGCATGGGGCGCACGGGACGGCGCGGCCAGCCGAGCGAGATGTGGTTCCTCATGCGGGAGGACGAACCGGAGTCGCGCGCCCTGCTCCCCGAGACCATCCCGTGGAAGCTGCTGCAGGGAATCGCGCTGGTCCAGCTATACCTGGAGGACCGCTGGGTGGAGCCCCCGCGCCTGAACGGCCTCCCCTACAGCCTGTTGTACCACCAGACCATGGCCACGCTCGCCTCGTCCGGCGAGCTCTCGCCCTCCGAGCTCGCGCGGCGCGTGCTCACGCTGACGCCGTTCCACCGCGTAAGCGCCGACGACTACCGGGTGCTGCTGCGACACCTGCTGGACATCGACCACATCCAGCGGACCGAGTCGGGCGGGCTCATCGTGGGGCTCGCGGGCGAGCGGGTGACCAACAACTTCCGCTTTTACGCGGTGTTCTCGGAGGACGAGGAGTTTACCGTGCGCAGCGAGTCGCAGGAGCTGGGGACCATCGTGCAGCCGCCCCCCGTGGGCGAGCGCATAGCCATCGCCGGCGCCGTGTGGGTGGTGGAGGAGATTGACTACAAGCGCCACCTCATCGAGTGCTCGCAGGTGAAGGGCAAGGTCCCCGCGTACTTTGGCATGTGCGCGGGCGACGTGGACACGCACGTGCTGCGGCGCATGAGGCAGGCGCTGCGCGAGGACGCCATGTACCCCTACCTGCGAAGGAACGCCCGGGCGCGTCTGTCGCAGGCGCGGCACGTGGCACGCAACGCCCACGTGACCGACCAGCCCCTGGTGTGCCTGGGCGGCACGTCGTGGTGCCTGTTCCCCTGGCTGGGCAGCTACGCCTTCCTGGCGCTGGAGCGCTTTCTCAAGATCAGGTGCGCGGCGGAGCTGGGCATGAAGGGGCTGGACTCCTCGCGTCCGTACTTCATGCAGTTCACCATGCGGGCCGACGCCCAGACGTTCTACGACGTGGTGCAGGAGGAGGCAGCACGCCCCATCGACCCCATGGAGCTGGTGTACCCGGGCGAGGTGCCGCGCTTTGACAAGTACGACGAGTTCGTTCCCGACGAGCTGGTGCGCAAGGGCTTTGCCTACGGGGTGCTGGACGTGGACGGCATGCTGGAGGCCATCCGCTCGTGGCCGGGCACGCCGGTGCGTCCGATCGGCAGCGGCCTAGGCAGGTCGCTGGGGGATGGGGATGGGCTTCTCCCCTAGGGAGACGATGGCTGGGCCGTGGTCTCGGCGACCCCTCGCGGGGAGGGTGCTGAGAAAAGTCGAGTTGTGGCAATCCGAGACGGTTTTCCGCTGAGAAAAGTCGAGTAATGGCAGCGAACGAGCCTCCGAAGGGCCTCCCCGACTGCCAATACCCCCATTCTCCAGGCGGAATCGGCTTTCAGATTGCCATGACTCGACTTTTCTCAGCACCCCATGCACGGGCCCGCTCGCCAACCGCCACAGGTGGCGCCCCCGAGCAGCCGTCGCCCCACGTCGCACCCCACGGTGTGCCTACGAGTTCACGAACCTCCGCGCGACGGTACCCACAAGTCGATGGAGCGGGGGCCTGAGGTCACGGTCCGCCTCCACGATCGCCTCCCTCACGGGAATGTGCTGCGGGCACAGGCGCTCGCACCGTCCGCACCCCAGGCACGCTCTGGCGAACGCGGGATGGTCGCGCAACTCCACCGTCTGGTAGTACTGGTGGCGTCCGCGCGACTTCCCCTCCAGGTACATGCTGTTCCACGCCGAGAAGAGCGCTGGGATGTCAATCCCCGCCGGGCACGGCTGGCAGTAGCGGCACCCGGTGCAGCCCACCTTGGTGGACGCGGCGATGAGCTCCCTCACGCGCGCCACGAGCTCGCGCTCCGGCTCGCCGAACTCCCCCGCGCGCACGGAGCTCGCGACGCGGCAGTTCTCCTCCACCATCTGCAGCGAGTTCATGCCGCTGAGGACGCAGGTGACCTGGGGCTGGTCCCACAGCCACCGCAGCGCCAGCTCCGCCGGGCCCCACCCGTGCGGGTCCTCGGCGATGAGCCGCTTGGCCTTGCGCGGAAGCCCGTCCACCAGGTTGCCACCCCTCAGGGGCTCCATGATGATGACGGGGATGCCCCGATCAGCAGCGGCCATCAGGCCCTCCCGGCCCGCCTGGGTGTGCTCGTCCACGTAGTTGTACTGAATCTGGCAGAAGTCCCAGTCGTAGGCGTCCAGCACACGCAGGAACATGTCGCTGCTCCCATGGAACGAGAAGCCCACGTTGCGGATCTGCCCGGCGGCGCGGCGGCGCTCGATCCAGCCCTCGATCCCCAGCTGGCACAGGCGCTCCCACGAGGCGACGTCGGTGAGCATGTGCATGAGGTAGTAGTCGATGCGGTCGGTGCGCAGGCGCGACAGCTCCTCGTCCAGGTAGCGGTCCGCCGCGGACGTGCTCCTCACCAGGTACTGCGGGAGCTTGGTGGCGATGTTGACCGAGTCGCGGCAGCCGTTGCGACTGAGCACCTGCCCCAGGCACGCCTCGCTCCCGGGGTACACGTAGGCGGTGTCCAGGTAGTTCACGCCCAGCTCGATGGCGCGCATGAGCTGCTCCTCGGCACGGGGCACGTCGATGCCGCCGCCCGACCTCGCAAATCGCATGCACCCAAAGCCCAGGAGCGAGATGGGGTTCCCGCTTCGGTCGGGACGATGGCCCATGCCCATGGTGACTCCCCTCTCGCTCGACCGCCGGGCGCATCGGAGGGTAGCGCGGTACGACACGGCGTCACCTCTCCCCTGCGCATGGCACCCAAGTGTAGCAACGCGGACGCAGCAGGCGCACGACGATCCCGCCGCGCCGCCTGGGGTACAACTACGAGGACGCAAGGAGAGGGGGGAGCGATGCCCAGGAGCGTGCTGATCAAGGACACCACGCGCGAGGAGCGCATGCAGATTGTGAACAAGGGGCTCTCGTTCTGCGACGACTCCAGCTGCGAGAACTGCAGCGGGTGCAGCATGGGGGTGGGCTCCATCGAGGCCATGTACCGGCCCTACATCGACGGCAAGCTCGAGCTGAGCGAGGTCAACATGCTCCACGCCGCCACCCGCTACATGCTGGGCGGGGGCCACGACGTGGACCGGTCCGGAGGCGACCGGGGCTAGGGCCGACGGCAGCGGTTGGGGGAGAGGAGCGCGGCCCCTCTCCCCCGGCTCATCCCCCTGGCCGTGCGCTACTCTCCCCTGGGGCCATCCTCGGAGAGGAGCTGCGCCTTGTAGTCGGCCAGCTTGTCGCGCTGGTCCTGCGGCAGCTCCGGGTAGCGTGGGTCCATCTGGCGCAGGACGTCCACGATGGCCTCGCTCACGAGCCAGCGCGCGAACCACTTCTTGTCGGCGGGAATCACGAACCACGGGGCGTGCTTGGTCGCCGTGCCGTTGATGGCGTCCTCGTACGCGCGCATGTAGCTGGGCCACAGCTTGCGCTCCGCGATGTCGCTGCCGGAGAACTTCCAGTTCTTGGACTGGTCGTCGATGCGCTCGAGGAAGCGCAGCCGCTGCTGCTCGGGACTCACGTTGAGGAAGATCTTGAGCACCCGGTAGCCATTCTCGTACAGGTACTCCTCGAAGTCGCGGATCTGGCGGTAGCGCTTGCCAAAGAACTGCCGCTCCGAGTCGTTGGTGCAGCGCTCCGGCATCTTGTAGCCCCTCCACAGCGCGTGCACGCGCACCACCAGCACGTCCTCGTAGTACGAGCGGTTGAACAGCGCGATCTGCCCCCGGGGCGGAAGGTGCGTGACGGCTCGCCACAGGTAGTCGTGCGAGAGCTCCTCCGCGCTGGGCTGCTTAAAGCTGTGGACCGTGACCCCCTGCGGGTTGATCCCGCTCATCACGTGCTTGATCGTGGAGTCCTTGCCGGCAGCGTCCATCGCCTGGAGCAGGACCACCAGGCCCTCCCTGCCCTCGGCATAGAGACGGTCCTGCAGCTGCCCCATGAGCACCGCGTTGCCGGCCGTGCGCTCCTCGTAGTCAAAGCGCTCGTCCTTCTTCACGTCGGGGCTGGTGGGCGCCTTCGAGATGTCAAAGCGCCCGTCGCCGTCAAACCTGCAGTCGCAGAGGTCAATTGCCATGGTTCCCCCATCCTGGGGCGGCGGACCCGCCACCATGGCACGCCCGTCAGCCGCTACCCTCCTCTGTACCCAAGTACGTTTGGAGAGGTTCGACAGCTTAGAAACCCGGCATCCTCACGGCGAGCGGGCCTTGCCCCCATGCCAGCCGCCATGCTGCGCGCTGTCGACCGGCACCTGCACGGCAGGCGGACCTTGCGGCTTAACGTTCCCGGAGCGAGCACGGATCGGAGGGCTAGGCAGCTTAAAGAATCCGAGGCGTGTACGGATTTTCAAACAGCATGCTTAACTTTCCCGGTGCCTGCACGTGCGTGGCGTCGGTAAATCCGCACTAGCACCGGGAACTTTAAGCACGTCCGAGGCCCAACACATACGGGCACCGGGAACTTTAAGCACGCCGGACTCCCAACCCGTACGGGCACCGGGAACTTTAAGCACCTACGCGGTTTGGGCGGAGAAGTGCTTAGCAAAGCTAGCCCCCGCCCGAATTTGGGGGAGAGATGTTCAGCGAAGCTAGGCCTCGGGTCGATTGGCAGCCCGGGTGCTTAGCGAACCTAGGCCTCGTGTGGATTGACGGCACGATTGCTTAGTGAAGCTAGGCCTCATGCGAGTTTTCGATGCCCAACTCACAAGAGGGCTAGAGGCGTTAAGCATCCGACACAGGAATCCACAGGAGGGCTAAGCCCGCTAAGCACCTCTCCCTAAGTCCATGCGCGAACGCGGGGAATGTCGGGCTGCCTGGCCTTGCCACACAAGCGCACCCGGCATCCCGCGCCGCATCCCCAGCTGCGAGCCCCATCGCAGCTGCCGTGGCGTCACGTTATCCAAACGTCCGTGCACCCCTTCGGGAAACCGCCACCCGCGACGCCCGCAGTATCGCCCGATCATGCAATATATGGCATCGGCCGCATCACTCCGCAACAGCAACGTGGCCCCACCCCGGGAGGTATTTCATTCGCAAGCAGGGCAAGGGCCGCGTTACCCTGCCACCACAACAGGGCGGCCCCATCCCGAACCAATCCGGGATGGGGCCGCACCCTCGACGCCTCGGTCGTCTCCACCGCTAGCGCTTCCGCCTGACGCCGGGACTCCATCCGATGGAACCCGCAGGCCGGCAGCCGGCGGATGGGCCATCACCGCCCCCGCGTCACGTCACTTGGAGTAGTCGTAGAAGCCCTTGCCGGCATTCACGCCGGTCTCGCCCCTGTCGATCTTCTCCTTGAGCAGCGTCGTGATCCTGTTTTGAACCGTGCCCTCCTGCTTGGCGCGAGGATCCATGACCCCGATGTTGTAGGCGGTGGTGAGACCAACGATGTCCAGGATCCGGAACGGTCCCGCCGGCGCGCCGGTGCCCAGCTTCCAGGCCAGGTCGATGTCCTCCGGGCTGCCCACGCCGCCGGCCCACAGGCCCTCCGCCGCAGAGAGGAACGGCACCAGCATGCTGTTGAGGAGGTACCCCGGCTGCTCGCGCATCACCTTGAGCGGGACCATCCTGATCGAGGAGGTGAAGGCGACCACCAGGTCAAAGCTCTCCTTCGAGGTGCCCTCGTGCCCCATGACCTCGCCGGACGGGTTCTTCCAGATCTCGTTCGCAAAGTGGAGGGCCAGGTAGCGGTCCGGCCTTCCGGTGGCCTCGGCAAACTGGCTGGGCAGCAGCGTCGAGCTGTTGGTGGCGACGACGGTGCGCTCGGGCAGGTGCTTGGCCAGCTCGGTGTAGAACGCGGTCTTCTGCTCCGGGTCCTCCGCCACTGCCTCGATCACCAGGTCGGCGTCGCCAAACGCCTCGTCCCAGTCGGTGGTGAGGCGCAGGCTGCCATAGGCCCTCTCCACATCGGCCTTGAGCTCCTCGCACCGCTCCGGCGTGACCTCCTCGGGAGCGCACAGCCCGTACGCATAGGCCGAGGGGTCGGTCTTCATGGCCTCGAGGGTGTCCAGGTAGATCTTGCGCAGGCGGTCGATCTTGGGCTGGCAGCGCTCGATGGACCCCTGGGAGCGCAGCCAGATCGTCACGTCGTATCCGCGGTAGGCGGTCTGGAACGCGATCTGGCTCCCCAAGACCCCTCCACCGGCGACCGTCACCCTCTTGACGTCCTTGATGTCCATGGGTGGCTCCTTTCTCGCCTTCCCGTCCCAGGGACGGGCTTGCCGCACGCCCCAACGGGGTCGCGGCGTCCTGTGTTGTCTGGCGTCTACCCATCGGAGGAAGATTTGTTACTAACCAGATGGCATTTTCGGCGGGCGGACGCCCATCGCGACCCCTGCCACCGGGTCGAAGCCGACGATGGCGGTCGCCAGGGGGAGAGGGACGACAACCGTCCCCCAAGCCCCCGCCCATGACAGAGCGCCACACACGCTCGCCACACACGCTGAACGTATACTTTTATGGTTGTTCCGCACGTGTCGCAGCAACCCCCGCGACATGCGTCGGCGACCAAAGAGACACAGGAGGGCCGCGCACCGCGCAGTCCAACACCCCTCACGAGAGGAGACCCATGAGCGAAGCCAAGGATCCCAAGGACACCTGCGTCCTGGTAACCGGCGGCGCCGGCTTCATTGGCAGCCACACGGTGGTCGAGCTGCTCCAGAACGGCTACAAGACGGTCATCGCGGACGACCTGAGCAACGCGAGCGAGAAGGTCGTAGACCGCATCAAGACGATCGTTGGCGACGAGGCGGCCAAGAACCTCTCCTTCTACAAGGTCGACGTGAACGACCGCGCCGCCCTCGACGCCATCTTCGACGAGAACCCCATCGACCGCGTAATCCACTTCGCGGGATTCAAGGCCGTGGGCGAGAGCGTCCACAAGCCCATCGAGTACTACAGCAACAACCTGGGCAACACCCTCACCCTGGTGGACGTGATGCGCAACCACGGTTGCAAGGACATCATCTTCAGCAGCTCCGCCACCGTGTACGGCGACCCCGACAGCCTGCCCCTCACGGAGGAGAGCCCCAAGAAGCCCGCGACCAACCCCTACGGCTGGACCAAGTGGATGATCGAGCAGATCCTCACCGACCTCCACACCGCCGACCCCGAGTGGAACGTCGTGCTGCTGCGCTACTTCAACCCCATCGGCGCGCACCCCTCGGGACTCATGGGCGAGGACCCCAAGGGCATCCCCAACAACCTTCTCCCCTACGTGGCGCAGGTGGCCGTGGGCAAGCGCGAGTGCGTCCACGTGTTTGGCAACGACTACGACACGCCCGACGGGACCGGCGTGCGCGACTACATCCACGTGTGCGACCTGGGCACCGGCCACGTCGCAGCGCTCAACTGGATGAACGGCCGCACGGGCGTCGAGATCTTCAACCTGGGCACCGGAAAGGGGACCTCGGTCCTGCAGATCATCAAGGCCTTCTCCAAAGCTTGTGGCAAGGATCTCCCCTACCAGATCGACCCGCGCCGCCCGGGCGACGTGGACGCCAACTACGCCGACTGCTCCAAGGCAAAGCGCGAGATGGGATGGGAGGCCAAGTACACGATCGACGACATGTGCCGCGACTCGTGGAACTGGCAGTCCAAGAACCCCGATGGCTACGGAGAGTAGCGTGGCATCCCCGTCGCAGGGCGCCTTCGTCGCATACCTGACGCGCGTCAGGCCCCTGGTCGAGGGCTACTTGCGCGAGGTTGCGCCGCACGCCACGTCCGACGCGGGCGCAGATGACCTCGAACGCTACCTGTACGCCCCGCTGTGGGACTTCACGCGGGGCGGGGGCAAGCGCACCCGCCCGGCGCTCTGCCTGCTGGGGGCCGAGACGGTGGGCGGCAACGCGCGCGACGCGCTGCCCGCCGCCGCGGCGATCGAGACGTTCCAGAGCGCCGCGCTGATCCACGACGACATCGCCGACGAGGGCGAGCTGCGCCGCGGCAAGCCCTGCACCTATCGCACGGAGGGCGTGGGCGTTGCCATCAACGTGGGCGACCTGGGGATCGTGGACACGTTCCGCCTGCTCCTGGACGCCCCCGGCCTGCCTGACCAAGTCAGGCTCCGCCTTGCCAGCGAGCTCACGGACATGGAGCTGCGCACTGTGGAGGGGCAGGCCCTGGACCTCGGCTGGGCCCGCGACGGCCGCTGGGATGTGAGCGTGGACGACTACCTGTACATGGCGTCCCACAAGACGGCGTACTACTCCGGCGCCGTGCCCCTGGTCATGGGGGCGATCTGCGGAGGCGGCACCGACGCCCAGGTGGAGGGCCTGCGCTCGTTTGGCATGGACTGCGGCCTGGCGTTCCAGATTCAGGACGACCTCCTCAACCTGGTGGGCGACGCCAAGGCGCAGGGCAAGGACTTCCGCACCGACATCACCGAGGGCAAGCGCACCCTCGTGGCGGTCTGGTCCCTGGCCCACCTCGCGAAGCCGGAGCGCGACGAGCTCCTCTCCCTCCTCTCGGGGGAGACGACCGACCCCGCCAAGCTCGCGCGCGCCGTCGAGCTGATGGAGCGCGCCGGCGGGGTGGAGCACGCCCGCGCGTATGCCCGGTCGCTCGTTCGCACCGCAAAGTCGCACCTGTCGAACGTGGACGTCTTGGACGAGGCGCGCGCGACGCTCCTCTCTATGGCAGACTTTTTCGTGGAGCGCCTGGACTAGGCGCAGCTTGAGTAGGAGTTGCTTATGGAACCAATCACCGTTGGCGCGCAGGGTGCCGCAGTCGAGGACATCCAGGGGCGCCTTGCCTCCCTTGGCTACGAGATCGACCAGAGGGAGACGTCGTCGCAGGACTTTGGCTCCACGACGGCGAGCGCCGTGGCCAAGTTCCGCCTGGACCACGGTCTGCCGCTGGGGACCGAGGTCAACTCGGCGACCTGGTCAGAGCTTGTGGACGAGACCTACCACATGGGCGACAGGACCCTGTACCTGCGCCTCCCCAACTACCATGGCGCCGACGTGCGGCAGCTGCAGGAGTGCCTCAACATCCTGGGCTTCTCGTGCGGCGAGGTCGACGGCTACTTTGGCGCCTACACCGAGGCCGCCGTGGCGCAGTTCCAGGAGAGCCAGGGCATGCTCGCGGACGGCATGGCGTTTGACGACACCTTCGACGCCGTCGAGCGCCTGCGCCACGTGTGGGCAGGCAAGCCCGCGGCGGGACCGCATCCCACCGGCGGCATGGGCTTCGCCCGCGCGGCAGGCGTGCTGGAGGTGACCCCGCTCTCAATCACGGCGGAGGATCCCATCAGCCGCAACGTCGCCGGCCGCATCTGGAACCTGGCGTGCGCCACCACGGAGAAGAGCGGGCTCGAGCTGGTCGAGCGCGCCTCCGACGCCTCGGAGGGCACCACCTGCGTGCTCGTGCTTGCCTCCACGCCCCTCGCGGACGATAGCAAGGTCATGAACCTGGTGTGCGACGACCTGGACACGCTGCCCCAGCGCATTCGCACCACCTGCGAGGGAGCGCGCGGGGCAAAGCCCCCCGTCATCAGGTTGGAGCTGCCGCTGGGCAACCACTACAACGGCACCTTCACCACGGCGGACGCGCAGACCTTCGCGGTCATGCTGCTCGACGCCATCTGCACGGCCTTCAACAACTAGCCGGCGCGGAGCACCTCTCCCCCACCTGAGGAGCCAGAACGCACAAGGGACCCCACCCGCCTCAGGGCAGATGGGGTCCCTTTCGTACCTGTGTGAGAGGGGATGGGTACCGCGGGTGAGGGACCTCGCGACGGCGCGTCCCTCGGACGGGCAGAGAGGCCCCGGCGACGCTCGCTGCGGCCGCCCCGGGGACGATGGGGCACCGCAAGGTGCGCCGAGGCGCAGCCAGCCTCATCAGATCCGGGCTCCATAAGGGTTGACGCGTTTGGCGCCACCCTAAACGCGCGAAATCTTACGAGGCCCGGAGTCCCATAAGGATCGACGCGCTTAGCCCCTCCCTAAACGCGCCAACCCTTACGAGACAGCCTCGACGCGAGCTCGCCCAAGGCGAGGGGAGACAATCTGCGCCTCCCCGCCCCTCTCCCCTACCTCTGGGGAACGAGATGCCAGATGTCCTCGTTGTACTGCGCGATGGTTCGGTCGGACGAGAAGGTGCCGGCCTGGGCCACGTTCACCAGCGCCTTGCGCACCCACGCCCCGCGGTCCTCGTAGTCGGCGTACACGCGCTCCTTGACCTGGATGTACTCCTCCAGGTCGAGAAGGGCCATGAACCAGTCCTTGTGCGCCATGTCGTCGTGCAGGCGCCTCAGCCGCTCCTCGTTGCCCGTGGCCATGAACGCCGGGTTGGTGATGAAGTCGACCAGCAGCTTGATGCCGGGCTTGCGGTAGTAGGCCTGCGGGTCGTAGGCCCCCTCGGCGTACAGGCGCTCGACCTCGCGGCTGGGCGTGCCAAAGGTGTAGATGTTGTCCTCGCCCACCAGGTCCGCGATCTCGACGTTTGCCCCGTCCAGCGTGCAGAGGGTGACCGCCCCGTTGAGCATGAACTTCATGTTGGAGGTGCCACTCGCCTCCTTGCTGGCGAGCGAGATCTGCTCGGAGACGTCCGCGGCGGGGATCACGCGCTCGGCAGCGCTGACGTTGTAGTTCTCGATCATGACCACCTGGAGGTAGGGCGACACGTCGGGGTCGTTGGCGATCCAGGACGAGAGGGTCAGGATCAGGTGGATGATGTCCTGCGCGATGGTGTACGCAGGGGCGGCCTTGCCGCCAAACACCACCGTGATGGGGCGGGCCGGCTTGTTGCCGTTCTTGATGTCCAGATACTTCCAGATGATGTACAGGGCGAGCATCTGCTGGCGCTTGTACTCGTGGATGCGCTTGACCTGGACGTCGATGATGGCGCCCTGGGGCACCGTGACCCCCTGGTGGGCGAGCAGGAACTCGCGCATGCGCGCCTTTGCCCTGCCTTTGGCCTCGACCAGCCCGTGGAGCACCTCCTCGTCGTCCACGTGCGCCATAAGCGGCGTGAGGTCGGCCGTGCGGTGCCAGTCGGTGCCGATGGTCTGGTCGAGGAGGGCCGTGAGGTCGGGGTTGCAGCCCATGAGCCAGCGGCGGAAGGTGATGCCGTTGGTCTTGTTGCTGAACTTCTCGGGATACAGCTCGAAGAAGGGGTGAAGCTCGGTCTCCTCGAGAATCTTGGTGTGCAGCGCAGCCACGCCGTTGACGCTGAAGCCGTAGTGGATGGCCAGGTGCGCCATGTGCACGGTGCCATCCTTGATGATCGCCACGGCGGGGTCGTCGTGCTCCTCCCGCTGCATCTGGTCGAGAAGCTCGATGATCTTGGCGATCTTGGGGGCGACCTTTGCGAGGAACTCGAGCGGCCACTTCTCCAGTGCCTCCGCCAGGATGGTGTGGTTGGTGTAGGCGACCATGTGGCGGACGATGCCCACGGCCTCGTCGAAGTCGATCCCGTGCTCCTGCGTGAGGATGCGGATGAGCTCGGGGATGATCATGGTCGGATGCGTGTCGTTGATCTGCACCACCGCGTAGTCGGGGAGGTCGTGCAGGTTGCTGCCACGTTCGATTGCCTCGCTCACGATGAGCTGTGCGGCGTTGCTCACCATGAAGTACTGCTGGTACACGCGCAGCAAGCGACCGTCCTGGTCGGAGTCGTCGGGATACAGGAACAGGGTGAGGTTCTTGGCCACCTTGGTCTTGTCGAAGTCGATGGAGTCGTCGGGCACCAGAGAGTCGTCCACGCCCTCGAGGTCGAAGAGGCGCAGGCGGTTGCGCTTGCCGTTGTGGTAGCCGGGGACGTCGATGGAGTACAGGTGCGAGGTGACGGAGAAGTCGCCAAACTCCACCTGGTAGCTCTTGCCCTCGTCCTCCAGGCAGTCCTGCTCGCCCAGCCACTCGTCGGGGAGCGCGGTCTGCTGGTTGTCCACGAACCGCTGGTGGAACAGGCCGTAATGGTAGTTGAGTCCCACGCCGTCGCCGGGCAGGCCAAGGGTCGCCACGGAGTCCATGAAGCACGCGGCGAGACGACCCAGGCCGCCGTTGCCCAGCGAGGGCTCCACCTCCTGGTCGTCCACGGAGGCGAGGTCGTGGCCCGCCTGGGCGAGCTGCTCCCTCACCTCGTCGTACAGCCCGAGGTTGATGAGGTCGTTGATGAGCAGGCGCCCGATGAGGAACTCGGCGCTCACGTAGTACAGGCGCCTCTTGCCCGCCGTTATGGGCAGGGCCTGGCAGCGCTCGCGCACGAGGTCCTGCAGCAGGCGGCACACCTGGGCGTCGCTGATCTGTGCGAGCGGCTTGCCAAAGGCAGCCTGCGATCGATCTTCAAGGTTGGTCATTCGTCCTCCTGATAGGGTGATGATGGGCATGGTCAGGTCGGGTTCCGGGCGCCCCCTACTGGGGAAGCTCCGGGCCGCTCGCACCGGGCATGCGGAAGTAGGTCTGGGTCAGGGACGACAGGTACCCCTCGAGCGAGCGCGTGATGGCACCCTCCCGCATCCTCCAGCTCCAGTTGCCACCCACCGTCGCGGGCGTGTTCATGCGCGCCTCGTTGCCGAGGTCGAGGAGGTCCTGCATGGTGTAGATGCAGGTGTCGCTCACCGACGCGGCAATCGCCCGGTTGAGGGCCGCCGAGGCGGGTTCCCCCTTCGCGCGGTGCAGGTAGGCGTCCGCCTGCTCGCGCTCCCGCGGGGTGGCGGTGTCCTCGTACCACCCGCGGGCGGTCTCGTTGTCGTGCGTTCCCACGTAGGCGATCGTGTTGGGCTCGTAGTGGTGGGGCAGGTAGTACGAGTCGCTGTCGCCGTCAAAGGCAAACTGCAGGATCTTCATGCCGGGGAAGCCGGTGTCCTCGCGCATCTGGATGACCTCGGGCGTGAGGAAGCCCAGGTCCTCCGCGATGATGGGCAGCTTGCCCAGCTGGTCCTCAAGCTCGCGGAAGAACTCGATGCCCGGCCCCTTTGACCAGTCACCGTACTTGGACGACGGCGAGCCGAACGGCACCTCCCAGTACGACTCGAACCCGCGGAAGTGGTCGATGCGCACCACGTCGTAGAGCGCCAGGCTGGCGCGCATGCGCGCGACCCACCACGCGTAGTGGTCCCTTGCCATGGACTCCCAGTCGTAGATGGGGTTGCCCCAGTACTGACCGGTGGACGAGAACTGGTCGGGCGGCGTGCCCGCGACGCTCAGCGGGTTGTCCGCCTCGTCAGTCTTGAAGAGCTGGGGGCTCTCCCACATCTCGACCGAGTCGCGCGAGACGTAGATGGGGATGTCGCCTATCACGCGCACGCCGCGCTCGTTGGCGTAGTCCTTGAGCGCGTGCCACTGGTGGTAGAAGAGGTACTGGGTCATCTGGTGGTAGCGCATGCGCTCGGGGTTGCGCGCGCATATCGCCGACGTTGCCTCCCCGCGCCTGCGGCACTCCTCGGGCCACTCGTAGTAGGCCCTGAGCCCAAACTCCTCCTTCACGGTCATGAACTCGCAGTAGGGCGCAAGCCACCAGTCGTTCTCGTCCAGGAACTCCTCCAGGTCCTTGGGGGGATTGGAGAAGAAGCGGTCGACGGCACGCTCGAGCACCCTCCGGCGGCTCACGAAGATCTGGCCGTAGTCCACCCTGCCCGGGTCGTCCCCAAAGGGCACCCCGTCGAGGTCGGCGGGCTCAAGGTAGCCCTTGTCGAGGAGCTCGTCGAAGTCGATGAAGTTGGGGTTGCCCGCGAAGGCGGAGAAGGACTGGTACGGGGAGTCGCCGTAGCTCGTCGTGGTGAGCGGGAGAATCTGCCAGTAGCTCTGGTGGCAGCGTGCAAGGAAGTCCGCGAACTGGTACGCCTTGGCCCCGAAGGAACCGATCCCGTATGCTCCCGGCAACGCCGAGACGGGCATGAGCACTCCACTTGTCCTTGGCATCTTCGCTCCTTACTGGTTCCAGTCACAAAGGGGCCACCCAACCCGACACACCGCCGCAGTTGCTGTGTTGCCGGAGTTGGGCGGCGACTACCTCCCGGTCCTAGGCCTGAATGAGGTTCTTCTCGGTCTCCTTGTCAAACAGGTGGACCGCATCGGGCTCGAACTTGAACCAGACGTCGTCACCGATGCCGAACGAGGAGCCCTTGCTCTTGTCAAAGTCCACGGTGTTGATGACCAGGACGAACTCGGAGCCGTTGACGTCCGCGTGCACGTGCACGGTGGCGCCCATGAGCTCGGAGACCACGACCTTGCCGCAGATGGCGCCCTTCTCGCCCGGGGCCACCAGCTCGATCTGCTCGGGGCGCGCGCCGGCCGTGACGTCGGTCTCCGCCGCGTCCACGCCGGAGGCGGCGAGCTTCTTGCAGGTGTCCGGCGCGATGTCCACGGTGAACTTGGGGGTCTTGAGCTGGTAGGAGGCACCGTCGCGAACCAGCGTCGCGGGGAAGAAGTTCATCTGGGGCATGCCGATGAAGCCTGCGACGAAGAGGTTGGAGGGGTGGTTGAAGACCTCCTGCGGCGTGCCAATCTGCTGCACGAAGCCGTCCCTCATGACCACGATGCGGTCGCCCAGGGTCATTGCCTCGGTCTGGTCGTGCGTGACGTAGATGAAGGTGCCGTTGACCTTGTGGCGCAGCTTGATGAGCTCCGCGCGCATCTGGTTGCGCAGCTTCGCGTCCAGGTTGGAGAGGGGCTCGTCCATCAGGAAGACCTTGGGGTCACGCACGATGGCGCGGCCGATGGCGACGCGCTGGCGCTGGCCGCCCGAGAGGGCCTTGGGCTTGCGGTCCAGGTACTGGGTGATGCCCAGCGTCTCGGCAGCGGAGCGGACCTTCTCGTCGATGACCTTGGGGTCGACCTTCTTGAGCTTGAGCGTGAAGGCCATGTTCTCGTACACGGTCATGTTGGGGTACAGGGCGTAGCTCTGGAACACCATGGCGATGTCGCGGTCCTTGGGGGCCACGTCGTTCACGCGCTTGCCGTCGATGAGCAGGTCACCCGAGGAGATGTCCTCCAGGCCGGCGATCATGCGGAGCGTCGTGGACTTGCCGCAGCCGGAGGGACCGACCAGGACCACGAACTCGCGGTCGTGCACGGTGAGGTTGAAGTCCTGAACGGCGACTACGCCCTCGTCGGTCACCTGGAGGTTGCTCTTCTTCTCCGGCTCCTTTGCCTTCTTGCCAAACCGGTGCTTCTTGGTCTTCTCGTTGGGATAGATCTTCTTGATGTTCTTGAGGACGATCTCGGCCATCTGTCTGCCTTTCTCATGGGACCCACACCGGGGTCGCGAACAGTCCTTGCATGGGCCTCTTGCTGTGACGAACCGCTAGCCCTTGACCGCGCCGGAGACGACGCCGCTGATGATGAAGCGCTGGCAGAGCAGGTAGACGATGATGATGGGCAGGATGGTCATCATGATGCACGCCATCATCGGGCCCAGCTCCACGTGCCCGTACCCGCCGCGGAAGTACTGGATCAGGATGGGGATCGTCTTGTACTTGGTGCTGTCAAGCACGAGGTAGGGCAGGAGGTAGTCGTTCCAGACCCACATGGTCTCGAGAATGCCGACCGAGATGTACGTGGGCTTCATGATGGGCAGCACCACGTGGAAGAAGGTCTGGACCGGGCTGCAGCCGTCGATGGTGGCGGCCTCCTCGATCTCGAGCGGAATCGTCTTCACGAAGCCGGCGAACATGAAGACCGCGAGGCCGGCACCGAAGCCGAGGTAGATGAAGCAGATGTTATAGGGCGTGTTGAGACCCATGGAGTCTGCCAGGCTCGAGAGCGTGAACATGAGCATCTGGAACGGGACGACCATGGAGAACACGAACAGGTAGTAGAGCGCCTTGCAGAACTTGTTGTTGACGCGAACCACGTACCAGGCGCACATGGAGCAGCACACCAGGATGAGCGCCACGGACGTGAGCGTGATGACGAGCGTGTAGCCAAAGGCGGCGGCAAAGCCCTGCTTGGTCAGGGCACTGATGTAGTTGGCGATGCCGGCGGATGTCTCGGCGGTGACCGGGTTGAACGCCGTCCCGGTGGTGATGGCGGTGTTCTGCTTGAACGAGTTGACGAGGATCATGACCATGGGGTAGATCCACGCCAGGCTCAGCACGGTGAATACGACCGTGAGAATCCTATTGGTGATCTTCTCGCGCTGCATTACTGCTGCACCTCCTTGGACTGGGTCGCCCTGAGCTGAATCATCGAGATGCAGATGACCAGGATGCAGAAGATGACGGCCTTGGCCTGACCGATGCCCATCCACTTGGCGCCCGCACGCGCGTAGAACGTGTTGTAGATGTTGAGGGCGAGAAGTTCGGTGGAGTGGTCGGGAGCGCCGCCGGTGAGGGCGAGGTTCTGGTCGAAGAGCTTGAAGCCATTGGTGATGGTGAGGAAGAGGCAGATGGTGATGGTGGGCATGAGGTTGGGGATCTTGACCTTCCAGAGCGTCTGCCACGCGGTGGCGCCGTCGACCTTGGCGGCCTCGAGGTAGTCGCTGGGGATGGACTGCAGCCCCGCGATGTAGATGATCATCATGTAGCCGACCTGCTGCCACAGCATCAGGATCACGAGGCCCCAGAACCCGGCGACCGTGTTGAGTGCCAGGAGCTGCTGTCCCACGATGGTGAGAACGCCATTGATCAGGATCTGCCAGATGTAACCCAGCACGATGCCGCCGATGAGGTTGGGCATGAAGAACACCGTGCGGAAGCCGTTGCTGCCCTTGAGGCCCTTGCGAGTGAAGCAGAGCGCGATGGCGAGGGCGATTACGTTGATCAGGACGGTGATCACGATGGTGAAGAGCGCGGTGAGCCAGAAGGAGTGGGCAAACTGCGGGTCTGCCAGCGCGGCGACGTAGTTGCTGATGCCCACGAACTTGGGGTTTGAGATGCTGATGAACCGGCAGAACGAGAGGTACAGACCCTCGACGAACGGGATCACGAACCCGAACGCAAACGAGAGCGCCGTGGGAAGCAGGAACAGCGGCCACCATTTCCTGAGTGATTTAACCATGCGTTAACTCCCTTCGCATAGGGGCGGGGTGGGTGGACAGACGTCCGCCCACCCCACGGGAGGCCCTTTTGGGCCGAGGCGTTGGCGTTACTCCGCGTTGGCCTCGGACTCGGTCTTCCAGCCGTCCACGAATGCCGTCTTGACGGCATCCCACTTGTCGGTACCAGCCGCGTACTTGGTGAGCGCGTTGGAGAGGTCGGACTTCCACTGCTCGGACGGGATCCAGACGAAGTCCCAGTTCACGGACGTCTTGCCGTCGGAGATCATCTGCTTGGCAATCTTGGAGAACGGGTTGTCCGGCTCCTTGGCGCTCTTGAACGGGCAGTTGAGGCCCATGTCGGAGGCAAGAGACTTGGTGCCGGTGTCGGAGGTGACGACCCACTTCAGGAAGTCGAGCGTTGCCTTCTGATCCTCCTCGGATGCCTGACTGTTGACGCACCAGTAGTTCTCGCCGCCGGAGCAGAGACCCTGCTTCTCCTCGCCGTCCACGCCAATGTAGATGGGCAGCATGCCGACCTTGTCCTCGCCGAGCTTCTTGGAGATGTCGGCCCAGGCCCAGGAGCCGTTCTGATAGAACACGGCCTCGCCGTTCACGAACTCGTTATTGGCGTCGTCGCCGGTCTTGCTGGCGAGCTGGGCGGGGTCGGTTGTGCTGTCGGTGATGTAGAGGTCGTAGATCTGCTTGTAGTTGTCGAGGTAGGTGCCCTTGATGGCGTCGGTGCCGGTCTGCTCCTCGTCGTCCTTCACGAACTCGTAGTAGATGGGCATGTTGGCAAGGTGCGTGGTGTAACGCCAGTTGGAGCTGGAGTCCATGCCGGCGGAGGTGAAGGCGCCCTTGACGCCGAGCTCGTCCTTACGGGCCTGGATGTCGTCGGCAACCTTCTTCAGGGTGTCGAAGCTGGTGATGTCGGACTCCTTGTAGCCAGCCTTGGTCAGCAGGTCCTTGTTGTAGATGATGCCGTAGTCCTCCTCGACGTAGTCGATGCCCAGGACCTTGTCGCCATCCTTGAGCGCGAGGTTGTCGTTGGTGAGCTCATTGAGGATGTCGGTGCCGGTAAGGTCGGCGCAATAGTCCTTCCAGCTCTTGAGGCCGATGGGGCCGTTGACCTGGAACAGGGTGGGAGCGGAGCTCTTGGACATCTCGGACTGGAGCTTCTGCTCGTAGGTGTCGGAGGCAGCAGTGACGACGGAGACCTCGACGCCCGTCTCCTTGGTGTAGGCCTTGGCGAGCTCCTGCCACTGGGAGTCGACCTCAGGCTTGAAGTTGAGGTAGTAGACCTTGCCCGATGCAGAGGAGCCGGAGCCAGAATCGCTCGTGCTGCTCGATCCGCCAGTGCTGCCGCAGCCGGCCAGCGCGAGGCCAAGGCCCGCGACCGCGCTCATGGAAACGAACTGACGCCTGCTGATGTTACCGTTCGCCTTCATTGCAACCTCCCATTTGCCTTGGGGCCCGTCTCGTCTGTGGGCGTGGCCCCTCTCGCCCGCAAGCAGGCCGTCCCCGACCTGCCCTGACTTCACCTTGAAGAGTATGAGCGTGAACAAACTTGTTCAAATGACTTTAGGTCGAACGGTCGATTTTTCGGTTAAACGGTACTCCGCACGTTCAGACCTCTTGGAGGACTACTATGTGGGAGCTGGTGTTTTGGGTGCGGGGAGGTCTCTGCGCCCACAGGACATGGACATCCCAACTTGTGGGAACCATAGGAACGACCTCCCCGCGCTCGCCTGTTGAGTGCGACCCCGCATGAGTGCGGGAGATGGGGAGGTGACCAATGCCCAAGGCCATATATGAGGGGATCTACCGTGACCTCAAGGGCAAGATCCAGGAGGGCACCTACACCTACGAGGATTTCCTCCCCACAGAGAGCGAGCTCACGGCGCAGTACGGCTGCTCGCGCAACACCCTGCGCAGAGCCGTCTCGATGCTTGCCGACGACGCGTACGTGCAGCCCATGCACGGCAGGGGCGTGCGCGTGATCTGGCAGCGCGAGGGGCACAGCGCCCAGGGGTCGCTCTCCGGCGTGGAGTCGTTTGTGGAGTTCGCCCGCCGCAACGGACTCACCCCCTCCACCTCGGTGAAGTCGTTTGAGCAGGTGACCTGCGGGTCGGGCCTCTCGCGCAGGACCGGCTTTGCAGAGGGCGTGGAGCTGCTGCGCATCGTGCGCGTGAGGTCGCTCGACGGGGCGGCGCGCCAGGTTGACCACGACTACTTCCTGGCATCCGCCGTGGCGGGCCTGACCCCAGAGATCGCCGAGGGCTCGGTGTACCACTTCCTAGAGAGCGAGCGCCACATGCGCATCCTCACCAGCAAGCGGCGCATCACCATCCAGCTCGCGACCGACGAGGACTGCAGCTACATGGACCTGGACCCCTACAACTGCGTGGCGGTCATGGAGAACCAGTCGTTCAACTCCGAGGGCGTGATGTTTGAGTACACGCAGGTTCGCTACCATCCCGACGCCTTCTCATACAACCTGGTGTCCCGTCGTTAGCAAACCGCTTCAAGTTGTTCGAACATTAGGTTCAGGAACACAAGGGACAAGTTCCTTAAAGCCCGAATGCGCCAACGGGCCGAATGGCACGCACGACCTTAGATGAGGCCCAGGGCGCGCAGGCCCATGGCCACGCCGTCCTCCTCGACCCCTCCGGTGACCAGGTTGGCCCTCGCCTTGACCTCGTCAGAGGCGTTGCCCATGGCCACTGCCACGTCCACCTCGTCAAAGAGCGGCAGGTCGTTTTGGGAGTCCCCAAACCCGTAGGTCATCCCCGCGTCCTCGCCCAGGTAGTCGACCACGGCCTTGACGCCGTCCTGCTTGGTGTTCTGCACCAGCGAGACCTCGCTGTTGCCCATCTCGAGCTCGCTCGTGTGTATTACCTCCGCCGCGCCGGGGGTCAGCATGAGCCCCTGTGCCACGGGCGTTGGGACGATGAGCTTGTGCGCACGGTAGTCTCCCAGCCTCGCGAGGGCACCCTGCATGGTCTGCGGGGCATCCGGCCCCTGGTGGAGGCCCTGGGCACCGCCGCGCAGCTCGACCACGCCCGCGGCGGACTCCAGCTGTGCTCCGGAGCGCGCCCTGAGGAGAAGGCCCTCCAGCGCCTCGAGGACCGCCCCCGGGAACGGCCGGTCGCGCAGCACCGCCTCGCCCACGCGGACGTAGGCGCCACCCAGGCCCACCACGCCGTCAAAGGGGAGCTCGCGGATGACGGGATGGAGGGTCGCCGGCGAGCGCCCGGTGCAGAGGAACGCGACCGCGCCACCGTCCACGAGGCTCCGTATGGCATCGCATACCGCGTCGCTGGGACGGGGAGAGACGCTGCGCTCCTCCTCGGGGCGCCCCTCCCGGGCGATGGGGTCGTCCCACCCCAGCGTCCCGTCCACATCGAAGAACACCACCGGCCTGCCCATGGAGCCACTCCCCCAACCCACTAGAGGTCCCGTGCGTCACCCCCGGCCACGGAGGAGATCTCCTCCGCGAGCTCGGGAGCGCGCGTGCCCACCACAACCTGAACGGAGCTCCCGGCCCGGAACACGCCCAGGACCCCGAGGGTCGCGAACGCGGCGTCGTCCGCGACCGCGGCGGGATCCGCCACGGTGACCCTGAGCCTGGTCATGCACGGGGTGATCCCCACGACGTTGCCCGTCCCGCCAAGCCCGTCGAGGATCCCCTGGGCGAGCGGGGAAACGTGCGTCTCGCCAGTATGCGTCCGCGCGGTGGAATGCCGGTCGGACCCATCCCGGCCGCCTTCGCTCCGCACGGAATGGTACCAGTCTGGAAGCCGACTGAAGTCGAACCCGTCACCGCGACCGGGGGTCTTGAGGTCAAGCCTCGTTATGAGCAGGCGGAACGAGAGGAAGTAGATGGCGGTGAACGCCAGGCCGACGCCCGCGGCGCGCAGGTACTCCGCGCCATGTGACGCGGCGAGGGGGATGAAGTTGAGCGACGCCATCTCGATGAGCCCGCCCGAGAACACCCCCACCACCCCCATGTGGTTGACGATGAACGCGAGGAGCGCGGAGAGCGCCACGTGCAGGGCGAAGAGCTGGGGCGCGGCAAAGAGGAACGCGAACTCCAGGGGCTCGGTGATGCCGCACAGCATGGAGGTGAGCGTGGCCGGGACCAGGAAGGCGGCGAGCCTGCTCCGGCGGTCGCGCGGACAGGTGGCGTAGAACGCCAGGGCCATCCCCGGGGCCCCGTAGACCTTGGACCATCCCGTGGCGCTGAGGGCCGCCCAGGGTGCGCTCTGCGCGAGGGAGCGCCCGCTTGCGGCGAGCTGGGGGAGCTGATGCGCCCAGGTCACGTAGATTCCGCTGTCCACCACCACGTTGTCGTAGTAGACGGGAGCGTAGAAGAGGTGATGCAGCCCCAGGGGCGTGAGGGCGCGGTCGATTGCGACGAAGATGGCGACGCCCCATGACCCCGACGAGAGGATGCAGGAGCGAAGCGCCTCGAGGCACGCCCTCCAAGCCGGCCAGGCGAGCACCGTGCCGACCGCCATGGCAAGGGAGGCGGCGAACGACAGGAGGTAGACGAACGCCGTGCCCGAGAACACGCCAAGCCACTGCGGGAGCCGCACGTCAAAGAAGCGGTTGTGCAGGGCGACCGTGACGCCGGAGACCGCAAGCGCGCCGAAGATGCCCGTATCGAGGGTCCTGACCCCGGCGATCGAGACCATCCCGGGCGGCACGCCTGGCCCCATGAAGACGGTGACGATGGCCCCCACCAGGTAGTCGAAGGTGAGGTAGACGGCAAGGGCCTCAAGGCAGCACCTGCCGCGCTGCGACTTTGCCAACCCCATGGGAAGGGCGAGGGAGAAGAGCAGGGGCAGCTGGTTGAACGCCGTCCAGCCGCCCGCGGGCAGAACGCGCCACACCTTGCTCCAGAGCGTGCCCTCCGCCGCGATGGGCCCCATGACCTGCGGCGTGGTGAAGAGCGTGCCCAGCCCCACGATGAGACCGGCGAACGAGAACAGCAGGACGGGGGTGAAGAGGGCACCTCCCAGGCGCTGGAACCTCTGCAGCATGGGTCTGCCCCCTCCGCGCACTCGCCGCCCGACGCTCCCCAAAGTATGAGCGACCTCGCTGGCAGGGCAAGCCTCCCCCGACGAACGGCGGAGGCGGCCCTCGCCCCATCGGGCGTCTCGCCCTCCTCTGCTACAATGGCGTCGCCGCAGCGGCCATGCCGCGCGGGTCTATCGACTGGGGCATCGTCCAACGGCTAGGACAGCGGTTTTTGGTGCCGTCAATGGGGGTTCGAATCCCTCTGCCCCAGCCACGTCTGCGAGGGGCGGTTTGGGCGACGGTGCCCGGACCGCCTTTTTCGCGCGCGCCAGTCAGTGCGGACGGGTGCCGCCGCCTCCCGTGGCGGGAGCGTTGGGAACCCTCACGTCGCGTGCGACCCTGTGGACATGCTCTGACCGCAACCCGCAGTGGGATGGACGCGCAAGACGTGCGTTATCATGGGGGCGTTCCTGGCAGCTGCCCAGGACTCATGGTCAGGGATACCTACACATGGAGGCCACTTTATGCCCGTTACCGCGATTGTCCTCGCCGCCGGCGAGGGAACGCGAATGAAGTCCCGCCATCCCAAGGTTATGCACAAGATGCTCGACCGTCCCCTGGTGGGATGGGCAGTCCGCTCCGTCAGGGACGCGGGCGCCGACCGCGTTGTGGTGGTCGTGGGCAACGGCGCGGACGAGGTCCGCCAGTACCTTGGGACCATCCCGGGAGTCGAGACCGTAGAGCAGACCGAGCGCCTGGGGACCGGACACGCCACCAGGGTCGCCCTCGAGGCGGCCGGCGTGAGCGACGGGACCGTCGTCGTGACCTACGGCGACACCCCACTCGTGCGCCCCGAGACCATCCGTGCGCTGGTTGAGCGCGTGGAGCGGGGCGACCAGTCCGCCTGCCTGCTCACCATGACCCCGCCGGACGTGAGCGGCTACGGCCGCGTGGTCACCGACGGCGACGGCCAGGTGGAGCAGATCATCGAGGACAAGGACTGCACGCCCGAGCAGCGCGCAACCCTGCTCGAGTGCAACTCGGGCGTGTACGCCTTTGACGGCGCCGCGCTCGCGGCCCACATTGGCGAGGTCGGAAACGACAACGTGCAGGGCGAGTACTACCTCACGGACATGCCCACCATCCTGAAGTCGCACGGCCTGGGCGTCGTGGCCCAGCACGTGGACGACTACGCCGAGATGCTGGGCGTGAACTCGCGCATCCAGCTTGCCGAGGCGACGCGCGCCATGCAGGGGCGCATCAACCGCCGCCTGATGGCAGAGGGCGTCACCATGATGGACCCCACCCAGGTGTGGGTCGGGCCCGACGTCACGGTGGGGCAGGACACCGAGCTTCTCCCCCAGACCTTCCTCATGGGACAGACGACCGTGGGCACCGACTGCGTCATCGGCCCCAACAGCCGCCTGACCAACGCCACGGTGGGCAACAACTGCCTGGTGGACGAGACCATCATCGTGGACTCCGCCATCGACGACGACGTCAAGTGCGGCCCGCGCGCCTACCTGCGCGGCGGCGCCCACTTCCACAAGGGGTCCAAGGCCGGCACGCACGTTGAGATCAAGGGCTCCGAGGTTGGCGAGGGCTCCAAGGTCCCGCACCTCTCCTACATTGGCGACGCCCGCCTGGGCCGCGACGTCAACATTGGCGGCGGCTCCATCACGTGCAACTACGACGGCAAGCACAAGAGCCACACCGAGATTGGCGACCACGTGTTCGTGGGGTCGGACACCATGATGGTCGCCCCCGTCACCATTGGGGACAACGCCCTGGTCGGGGCGAGCTCATGCATCACCCGAGACGTTCCGGCTGGCGCCCTCGCGCTGGAGCGCTCCAAGATGTTCGTGAAAGAGGGCTGGGCAGACGAGTATTGGGCGCGGCTAAGGGAAGAGGACTAGGGCATGTACGAGAATCTGAGCAAACCCACCACCTACCAGAAGGAAATCAAGCTGTACTCGGGCACGAGCAACCCCGCCCTGTCCAGGCGCATCGCCGAGATCCTCCACCTGGAGCTGCAGGGACTCAAGATCGAGAAGTTTGCCAACGGCGAGATCTACGCCCGCTTTGAGGAGTCCGTCCGTGGCGACGAGGTCTTCTTCATCCAGTCCATCGCCGGCGAGAACGTGAACGACCTCCTGATGGAGACGCTCATCGTCGCGGACGCCGCCAGCCGCGCCTCCGCGGAGAGCTTCACCGCCGTCATCCCCCACTACGGCTACGCGCGCCAGGACCGCAAGGCGTCCAGCCGCGAGCCCATCACCGCCCGCCTGGTGGCCAACCTGCTCGAGGCCGCCGGCGTCGACCGCGTAATCACGCTCGACCTCCACTCCGGCCAGATCCAGGGCTTCTTCGACATCCCCGTGACCCACCTCACGGCCCTCTACCAGTTTGGCGACTACTTCAAGCAGAAGAACTTCGACCTCGACAACACCGTGGTCGTCTCGCCCGACATGGGCCGCGCCAAGGTCGCCAAGAAGCTCTCCGACTACCTGGGCTGCGAGGTCGCCATCGCACACAAGAGCCGTCCCAAGCACAACGCCGCCGAGGTCATGGGCATCATCGGCAACATCGTGGGCAAGACCTGCATCATCAACGACGACATGATCGACACGGGCGGCACCCTGGTGGGTTCCATCAACAAGCTCAAGGAGATGGGCGCGGGCGACATCTATGTCTCGGCGACCCATGGCATCTTCTCGGGCCAGGCGATCGAGCGCCTTCAGAACGCGCCCATCGTGGAGTGCGTGGTCACCGACGCCATCCCCTGCGCCGTCGCCAACCAGCCCGGCTCCAAGATCAAGCAGATCTCGGTCGCCGAGGAGCTGGCGCAGTGCATCTACAACGTGTACACCAACCACTCCGTCTCCGCGAGCGCGGGCGGAAACTCCGAGATGTAGCGCAGGCGCGCACATCGTCGCACGCACAGGGCGACCCGTCTGGGAGATGCTCCCGGGCGGGTCGCCCTCCTTTCTCGCCTGCCGGGACATTGGCGCCCCGCCCCTCCGGGGGAGAGGGACGGGGCGGACGATGCCGACGCGAGACGCGACGCGGCTGGCGTCACCCGATGAGCTCGAGCACCTGCGAGAGCCCCTTGCGGCCAAAGCTCACGCGCTCGTCCGACCCCTCCCGGGACACGACCAGGCACGGAACACTCATGACGTTGTAGCGGTCGCGCAGGGCGGGGAACCGGTTGACGTCGTACACGTGCGCGGACACGTGGGGGTTGAGCGCCGCGATGTGCTGGGCGGCGGTCACGACCTCGGGGCACATGGTGCACGAGAGGCCCACGATGACCGTGAGGCTGGTGTCGGCGCCAATGCGCTCGATGGCGGAGAGGTCCGCCTGGTCAAGCGGCTGACCGGGTCCCGCGGCATTGTACAGCCCCAGGACGAACGACGTGAACTCGTGCCCGCCCGGGACGCCGTGGAAGGCGAGGCCTGTGGGACTGCCATCGCGGCACACCTCGACGTAGGGAAGTCCCTCTCCCCCGCCTTCGTCGCCGGCGGCAACGGAGACCGCGAGCTTGGGCGTGAGCGAGGCGAGCTCGTCCATGTACGCGCGGAGCTCGGCGGATACGTCGTCGTCGGCAAGGTGGAGCCTGAGCTCGAGGGGGCTCTCCATGCGGTCGAACACCGGCTGGAGCTGCTGGCGCATGCCGGCGTCGATGAGGGCCGACGGGGAGGCGCCCGCGCCCGCCTCGCCTGGCTTCTCTTCCGTCGTGGTTGCCACCTGGGGCCGACGGGCCTCGGGGGCCGTGGGCACGAGACCGGTACGGTCGTGGGCCGCCTTGAGGTAGCGCTCCATGGAGGTGGAGGTTGCCGCCGCCTCGCCCACCGCCGTGGCCACCTGGCGAAGCTCCTTCACGCACAGGTCACCTGCCGCAAAGACGCCGTCCGCGCTGGTCATGTGGTTGGCGTCGGTGGGGACGTACCCGCGGGGGTCCAGCTCGCAGACGCCTTGGAGCAGCCGGCTTGCCGGCGCGTAGCCCGCGAACACGAACACGCCGATCCTCTCGCCTTCCCCGGCCGAGAAGGTCGTCTCCTTGCCCGTTACGCGATTGCGGTAGGTGATGGAGTCCACCGCGTCGCCGCCCGAGACGCGCACGACCTCGGTGTTGTACAGCACGTCGACGTTGGGGTTGGACTTGGCGACCTCTGCGGTCGCGGGCGCACAGGTGAAGTCGCCCTCGCGCACGAGGATAGCCACGTGGCTGGCGTAGCGGGTGAGAAACGCGCCCTCCTCCGCGGCTGCGAACCCACCGCCCACCACGAACACGCGCTTGCCGGTGAAGAACTCGCCGTCGCACGTGGCGCAGTAGGCGACGCCGCGCCCGCGGAACTCCGCCTCGCCCTCAAAGCCGACCTGGCGCGGCGAGGCACCGGTTGCCATGAGGACGGCGAGGCAGCGCAGGTCCCCCTTGCTGGTGTGGACGACCTTGACGTCGTCGCCAACCTCGAGGCCCGTCACCTGGGCCAGGCGAAACTCGGCACCAAAGGCTTCAGCCTGCCTGCGCATGGTGTCGGTGAGCTCCGAGCCCGAGGCGCTGAGGACGCCGGGGTAGTTGACGACCTCGCTCGTGATGGTGATCTGACCGCCAAAGCGGTCCCCCTCCACGACGATGACCCGGTAGCGGGCACGGGCCAGATAGAGGGCGGCGGTGAGCCCGGCTGGCCCACCGCCGACCACGACGGCGTCGTAGAGGTTTTCCTCGGCCGGCATCCTACAGCTGTCCCACGAGGTCAAGGGAGGGCTTGAGGGTCTCGGCACCCGGCTGCCACTTGGCGGGGCACACCTGGTCGCCGTGCTCGCGCACGAACTTTGCGGCTTGCACCAGGCGCAGGAGCTCCTTGGCGTTACGCCCGATGCCACCCGCGGTGACCTCGTAGACCTGGATGCGGCCGTCGGGGTCGACGATGAAGGCACCGCGCTCGGCGACACCATCAGACTCGATCAGGACCTCGAAGTCGTTGGCGAGGACGTGCGCCGGGTCGGCGAGCATGGGGTAGGTGACCTTGGAGATGCGCTCGGACTCGTCGTGCCAGGCCTTGTGCACGAAGTGGGTGTCGCACGAGACGGAGTAGACCTCGCAGCCCTCGGCCTTGAAGGCGTCGTAGTTCTCGGCAAGCTCCTCGAGCTCGGTGGGGCACACAAAGGTGAAGTCGGCGGGATAGAAGAAGAACAGGGCCCACTTGCCCAGGACGTCGTCCCTGGTAACGGTCTTGAAGTCACCGTTCTGGTAGGCCTGGACGCTGAACTCGCCAATCTGCTTGTTGATGAGGGACATCTCGTTTCCTTTCGTCGCTTTATTGGGAACGAGTCTTATTATTGATAAAGGGAGCGGGTTGTCAATTGCCCCATCGGACGGGTTCTCATCGCCTCAGTTTCTCCACAATTAGGAATTGTTCTCAATATTGACGGCACAACGGGTATCCTCTGGGCTGTGAGAGAATGTCGGGAACACAGACGTCCCATGGGAGGAGATCATGGTCCAGCGCAGGAACACAAGGCAGCGGCAGCTCGTCCTCGACGCGGTCATGCAGCTGGACGACCACCCCACCGCGGACGAGATCTACCTCACCGTGCGCCGGCAGGACGAGCACGTGAGCCGTGGCACGGTATACCGCAACCTCAACCTCCTCGCGGAGGAGGGCAGGATCCTGGACGTGAAGGTGCCGGGCGGGGACCGCTTTGACCATCGCGTGGACGACCACGCCCACCTCGTGTGCCGGTCGTGCGGCGCCGTGTGCGACGTGCCGGATCCCAATGCGTCGGACGCCGACGCGCGGACCGCGGAAGCCACCGGATACGCTGGAGTCTCGCATTACACCGTGTTCTCGGGCATTTGCCCCGCATGTCAGGAGAAGGGGCTGGGGGAGCAGGAGGCGTAGCTCCTCTCCCCCGCATCTCTGCGAAGGGGAGCGGGTCGGAGAGGAGGGCGGCAGAATCCCTCCTTCACGGGTAAGCGAATCCTCGCAGATGACGTCCACTGCCGGGGAGGATGTCGCGAGCCATCTGTCGCCAACGTTGGAAGTCTGCCGTCTCGCGCGCCGTCGATTGCGGAGGAGCGCCGAGGGAGCCGTGCCGACCGCGGGCAGAGAGACCATCTATGGTCAGAGGGGGAGATGGCGGGCCAGTGGAACGGGGCGATCACCGGGACGGGCCTTTCCCGGGGCCCACCGCTCGACCCGCGCCGCCCGCCGGCTGCCGCGCGCCGTCAGGAACCGCGTCCCGCATGTACACACGACTCGCGGTTTCCGACATGGGGCCCATCCCGCCGGGCTGTCTTGCCTGCTGGAGGGGTGCCGGGGCCGCGCCCGGGTCAGAAGGCGCGTCCCGCGTGTACACGCGGGACGGGGTTCCAGGCAGAGCCGCCCCCAAGGGACGGGCGGATGTCGGAAAGCCACTCCCGCGTGTACACACGGCACGCGATTTCTGACATGTGCCCGCCGCGACGCGGCGCTTCCCCAGTTGGCGGGACGCCGGGACTTCGGCGCCGCCAGAAAGTTCGTCCCGCGTGTACGCATGGGATGCAGTTTCTGGCATGGGCACGAACGCTGCGCTCCGCCGGCGGGGATGCGCAGGGCCGAGGGCCCGGGGCCCGCCGGCTGCCGCGCGCCGCCCGGCCCTGCGGCATCCGCCCCCTCCCCGAGCCCCTCGAGGGGGACGGGTCGCGCCGAGGTTCAGCTCGTGGCGGCGGAGGCCCGATGCGAGCGGTTTCTCCAGGCGACCCCCATCCCGCAGTCAGCCCCACCCTTGCTTTTACGCAGGTGGGAGGGCCAGACGTAGCCCCCGGGCATCGACGGGCGGCGGCAGGATCCCGACGTGAGCGCTCACGTCGGGCGGTTGCCGCCGCCCGGGAGGGAGCGGGGGGCCAAATGGCAGGGGACTCCAGATGTGAGCGCTCACTCCGGGGGCTTGCCGCCACGGCCCAGGGCTTGGCCGGTGCCCAACTGGGGTTATGCCCCGCGCGTCCGGCAGTCCCGGCAGCGGGGGCTCTATGCGGGCGCTCATATCGGGCTCCCGCCGCCATGGTTTGGATGCTGATTGCCGGCCCCGCGACGGGCCAGGGCCGACCCCCGCTGCCGCCGACCGAGGATGGGGGCGCGCGGGGAGGCGCCGGCAGCGGCGCGCCCGCCCCCCTCCCCTTCTTTGACTTTGAGAGGGCATCCGCCCGGATACTCACTTCAACCCCTCACCCATGGCGCAACCGGGAGATGGCAGTTGGGGCCAGTGAGGGCTGACGGCCAGCGCGGAGAGCCTGCGACTCGGGGACGTAGCCCTTCTCCCTTAGCCCTGGCGCATCACACGCGCAGACTGAGCGTCACGCGTGCGCCAAGCACCACGCCATCGGCGTCCGTCCGGTTGCCCAGAACGAGCTCGCCCCCATGCGCCTGCGCTGCCTGCTGGGCAACGGAGAGCCCGAGACCATAGTGCGACCCCATGGCTCCGTCGGCCACGCCACCGCGCGAGGCATCGCCGCGATAGAAGCGCTCCGCCCCGTGTTTAATCGCCCGCGGAGAGAAGCCCGCGCCGTCATCCTCCACCATCACCTCGATGGCAGGGCGCCCGTCTCCCCCATCCGTCACCGCAACGCAGAGTCTCGCCCACGAACGTGCATGGTCGCAGGCGTTGCCCACCAGGTTGAGGACGGCGCGCGAGACTAGGTCCGCGTCCAAGCGTCCGACCCTTCCCTCCAGGGGGGAGGACTTGCCCGTCTCCCCTGCGTCCTTCCCCACGCGAAGCTCGATGCCGCTCGCATGGGCAATCCGCGCCGCATCGTTAGCTATGCTCTCGAACAGGAGCCCGAGGTCGACGTCTTGCCTCTCAGCCGCCACCCCCTCGCCGCGCGACGCGAGGATGATCCGCCGAATGCAGACGTCCTGCGACTCTGCGGCATCGCGAATGGCGAGCACGCACTCCCTCTCCTCGTCGTCGAGATCACCTTCTAGGAGGAGGTCAGCGTTGCCGCGGACGACGGTGAGCGGCGTCTTGAGGTCGTGCGCGAGGGCGGCAACCTGCTCGCGGGAACGCCGCTCCGTCTCCCACTGCACCTGGAGCGACTCCCGCAGCGAGGATCGCATGCGGTCCATCGAGAGCAGGACGTCGTCCACCTGCGCGACCCGACTGCGACCCACTTGGAAGTCGAGATCCTGACGCGCAACGGCATCCGCCGCGTCGACGAGCGGGCGCATCTCTCGCGTGAGCACCCGGCCCGCCCTGAGCGCGACGAGCAAAACGACCGCCACGGTCCCCCCTACCACTGCAGCTACAAGGAGGTTCTGAGGATTGGGCCACACGTCACGACGGACGCGGTCGGACCACTGGGGCATGATGCGGTATGCGAGGACGCACGTACTGCCGTCGGAGAGACGGACGCGGACAAGCGTTGCGCCCGACGGCTCGGCACCTGACGCCCCGCTCGAAGCAACCTGACGGGCGGTCGCAAGGAGGCTGGCATCCATATCGGTCTGCAGAACCTCCCCGCCGGCGGAGAGGTACACGTACCAGAACGCCGAGGGTATCTCGCCCGCATCGAACGACCCCTGCGTCGCGAGTGACTTGGAGAGCGAGCCCGCGTTTGTCTCGCCGTAGTTTGCCGGAAGGACCACGCCACTGGCAAGCGCGTGTTCGAAGGCGAGAAGGGGAAGGCCGGCAACAAGGAGCACGCCCACCAGGACGTACAGGAAGTATCGGGCAACCAGGAGCGAGAGGGGAATGCGCCGCCCGACGCGATGCCTCCCCGGCGACTTGACCCGCACCGCCGTTGGGGCGTCCTCCGCTGGGGGAACGGGCCTCTCCCCTATCCCTGCCATCGGTACCCCATCCCCCATACGGTGCCAATGGGTTCCACGCCAGCGCGACGAAGCTTGGCGCGCGCGTTGCTGACGTGGACCGAGACGTCGTCCGACCCCGCCGCGCTGCTCCAGCCCATGACACGTTCGCGGATCTGCTCGCGACCAAAGACCTGGCCGGGGCTCCTGGCGAGAAGCTCGCAGATGGCGTACTCGGTGGGGGTGAGAGGTACGGGGTCGTCGTCCACGAGCAGCTGCCGCGCGGAGAGGTCGAGCCTGATGCGCCCGAACGAGAGGGAGCTGTGACGCTCGCGTCCCTCGCGGCGCAGGTGCGCGTTAACCTTGGCGCGCAGCTCGGCCATGCCGAACGGCTTGCGCAGGTAGTCATCCGCACCAAGGCCCAATCCCGTCACCGCATCGTCCTCGCCCACGCGCGCCGTGAGGAAGACGATGGGCGCGTCCACGCGAGCACGAATCTGGCGGACGAGCTCAAAGCCGTCCACGCCGGGCATCATCACGTCACAAAGCAGGAGGTCAAAGCATGTCAGGTTCATTCCGAGGACCTTGGTTGGGTCAGTCTCTGCGACCACCTGGTGCCCATCGCGCGAGAGGCCGCGCACGAGCAGGTCGCAGATGGGTCGCTCGTCATCCACCACGAGTATGCGTGCCACCATAACCCCCAATCCTTCCGTCGTCGCACCGATGCCTCGCCCGCCATGATATCCGAGGGATAACGGGGCGAGAGTGCCCCGGGTCCCCGGTCGATACTCCACCCCCTGGCTCGGCCGGGGACATGTATCTCAGCCGTCGTGCCGTCCCCCAAGCTCGATGCGGTCCGCCAGAACCAGCGTCAGAGCCACGAATGCGAGCGTTACGGCGAGGCACGCGCCCAGAACGACCGACTTCGCGGAGACGAGACCGGGCAACGCCGCCGCGTACCGCTCACCCATGTGGGCGACGGCGAGCTCGACCTCGAGCGAAGCAAGGCGAGCGGGCCAGGCAAAGGGCACGAACGCCGCGACGCTAGCACCGAGGAGCCCCGAGAGCGTACCCGTAACGAGCCCGTTGGCAAGGCCGCCAAGCGAGACGACTGAGATGCCAGCGCCGATGGCGCCTAGCCCGATGGAGGCGTCTCTCCCCCAGCGCAGCGCCGCGAGGATGAAAACCAGGTACAGGGAGACGCTTCCAACACCCATGCCCAGGACGGACTGGGCCATCGCTCGCAGAGGGGGCAGCTGCCTGCCGGCGCTCGTAAGGAGAATGGCGAAGGTCTCAGTCGCGACGGCCGCCGAGACGATGCCGAGCAGGAGGAGAGAGACGAGACGCGCTCCGATCGCCAGTTGTCGCGAGGGGACCCCAAGCAGGTTGATACAGCTACCTGCCTCCCGATCCGCGTCGACCGAGAGCCCGCAGGAGATGCCCGCGAGCAGCGGAGCCCCGGCGCCGAGCAGCTGGACGAAGGCGTCCGTTCCCAGCAGCGAGTCCCAGGTGCGCGTCGCGGCAAAGTACCAGCCCGCAAGGACACCGAGCCCCAGGGCAAGCACGAGTTGCAGCGGAACCAGGGGCGACCTGCGCAAGCGGATGAGCTCGGAGCGAAGTACCCCGAGGAGGGTCATGCGTGTTGTCACGACGTCTCACCTCCACGCGCGAGGCGCGACCCGACCAGTGACAGCAGGACGAACGCGACCATGCAGAGGGCAAGTGCGGCCCACCAGGTCCCGTTGATGGCGTAGGTTGCGTACGACTGGGGCGCGACGGGAATCCCCGACGGCTCCACTCCCAAGACGGCGGAGGGAAGGCGAAGCGCAGCAGAAGGAACGAACGCCCACCAGGCGTCGCTCCCCCACAGCGCAATACTGCCGCCAATCTGCACGAGCGAGGGAATGGCGACGCCGGCGAGAGTACCCATCCGCAGGGAGAGCAGGAGCGACGCGGGAACCATCCACGCAAACCCAATGGTCAGGATGAGCGCGGCCTCGATTCCCGCGGGCGGAGTCGGTGCACTGCCACCCAAGGCCCACACGACGACGGAGCCGGCAAGCACCACTGCATTGGACGCCAGGAGGAGCAGGAGGCACGTCGTGACCTTTCCCCACCACGAGAGCGACGGGTCGAGCGGGAGCCCCAGCACAGACCTGAGGGAGTGACGGGCGTCCAACCCCGCGACCGAGACGCACTGGAGCGAGACGGACACGGGAAGCATGAGGGAGTACCAGTAGTTCCAGCCACAGGTGGAATAGCCGATTGGGCCAGACTTGCCCGAAGCGACCCCAATGGCAAGCCCGAGCGCAACGAGGGGGAGCGGGAAAAGTACCGCGACCCTGCGGGCGCTGCCATGACGCGTCTTCTGGATTTCCGCCGCAGCCGCGCGACGCAGCTCCTCCCGCCTGCTGACGGAAGCCGAGATTGCGGGGAACACATTTGTTGCGTCTCTCATCTTGCCTCCCTCCCGCACACGTCCATGAACAGACCCTCAAGATCCACGGAGCGGTCAAGCGCCCCCTGATAGGCAAGACGACCATTGGTGATGATGCCCACGTGGTCGGCAACGTGCGAGACCTCGGCAAGAATGTGGCTCGAGACGATGACGGTGACCCCCTGCTCCGGGAGGGACAGGATGAGCCGGCGGAGCTCCTCTATCCCCATGGGGTCGAGGCCGTTGGTCGGCTCGTCCAGCACGAGAAGCCGGGGTTGGCCGAGAAGCGCGAGAGCGATGCCCAGCCGCTGGCACATGCCGAGCGAGAACTGTCCGGCGCGCTTGCGGCCCGTATCCTCCAGGCCAACCTGGCGCAGGACCTCAGGGATTCGGCTTTCGGGGATTCCCAGGAGCGTGGTGCGAACGCGTAGGTTCTCGCGCGCGGTGAGGTTGGGGTACAGCGGCGGCTGCTCGATGAGGGAGCCGATCTGGTACAGGTCGCGGCGTTCCCAGGGGTGTCCGCAAAAGAGCATCTGACCACTGGTGGGACGTAGCATTCCGCAGACCATCTTGAGCGTGGTTGACTTTCCCGCCCCATTGGGGCCGAGCAGGCCGTACACCTGGCCCTCTCCCACGGTGAGACACACATCCTCAACTGCGGTCCGAGCGTTTCTCCCCCGGCCAAAGGACTTGGTGAGCCCCTTGGTCTGGAGGACGGGCTTGGGTGCTATGGGCGACGGTCGGTTGTCTACTGGCTCCCCTGGCGTGGCGCCCCCCACAAGATGGCTAGGCATCTCTCCCCCCTTCGCTTGGTTTCTGACACCTACGAGGATGGGAGCAAGGTCTAAAGAATCCCTAAAGGTCGTTGGGCGTCAGGAGAGATACGCCCCCTCCCAATTGGCAGGGAGAAGCGAGGGTCCGCAGGTTCCCGGACACGGCCGGGTGACCAGGCCAAAGAATGGAATACCGTGAGCTCTCGCTAGATGCCTCGCGCACTGCCGGAAAACGCGTCCCGCGTGTACACACGGCACGCGATTTCTGACATGTGCCCGCCGCGACGCGGCGCTTCCCCAGTTGGCGGGAAGGCGGGGCCCCGGCGCCGCCGGAAGGTGCGCCCCGCGTGTACACGCGTGGCGCGGTTCCCGACGTGGGCACGGCCGCCGCGGCCGGCCAGCGGGGATGCGGGGCCGCGCGCGTCCCGCCCCGCGGCACCCCCTCCCCGAGCCCCTCGAGGGGGACGGGCCGCGACGAGATTCTCTCGTGGCGGCGGAGGCCCGATGCGAGCGGCCTGAGGGGCTGACCCGTCGGCACCCGACAGAGGCATCCTGACGTTCGCGCAGGTGGGAGGGGCGGACGTAGCCCCTGGGCGCCGACGGGCGGCGGCAGGCTCCCGACGTGAGCGCTCACGTCGGGCGGTTGCCGCCGCCCGGGAGGGAGCGGGGGGCCAAATGGCAGGGGACTCCAGATGTGAGCGCTCACTCCGGGGGCTTGCCGCCACGGCCCAGGGCTTGGCCGGTGCCCAACTGGGATTATGCCCCGCGCGTCCGGCAGTCCCGGCGGAGGGGGCCCGATGCGGGCACTCATATCGGGCTCCCCCCGCCATGGTTTGAATGCTGATTACCAGCCTCGCGACGGGCCCTGGGAGCCGATTCCCCGCGACAGCCAAACGAAGGCGGGAGCGCATGAGGAGGACCACCGACAACGACGCACCTGCCCCCTCCTCCCCTTCTTTGACCTCGAGCGGGCAACTGCCAGGGTCAGCGCTTCAAGCATCCCACCCGGCCATCAGCAGGAGAGCCCCGATGCGGCCACATCCGGAATCCGCGAGACCACGACGCAGACCTCCACGCGAACGGAAGCCGCCGCAAGAACAAGGGGTGGGACGCCGACGGATCGACGCCCCACCCCAGGGGTAACGCACTTCTCCCCTGCTCCCTACGCAACCTCGTCGAACTGCGACTGGTACAGCTGCGCGTAGAAGCCGCCCGCCGCGAGGAGCTCCTCGTGCGTGCCCTTCTCCACGATGTCGCCGTCGCGCAGCACCAGGATGGTGTCGGCGTTGCGGATGGTCGAGAGCCGGTGCGCAATCACGAAGCTGGTACGGCCGGCCATGAGCTTGTCCATGGCGCGCTGGATGCGCCACTCGGTGCGCGTGTCCACGTTGGACGTTGCCTCGTCCAGGATGAGGATGGGTCGGTCGGCGAGAACCGCTCGCGCGATGGTGAGCAGCTGGCGCTGGCCCTGGCTTATGTTGGTCGCGCCCTCGTCCAGCTCGAAGTCGTACCCTCCGGGGAGCGTCTTGATGAAGTGCTCGCAGTGTGCGTAGCGGGCGGCAGCCTCCACCTCCTGGTCGGTGGCGTCCAGGCGGCCAAAGCGGATGTTCTCGCGTATGGTCCCCTTGAACAGCCAGGCGTCCTGCAGCACCATCGAGAAGTTCTGGCGCAGGTCGGCGCGGGTCACGCTGCGCACGTCGTGGCCGTCGACGGACAGGCTGCCGGAGTCCACGTCGTAGAAGCGCAGCAGCAGCTTCATGAGGGTGGTCTTGCCGGCGCCGGTGGGACCGACGATGGCGACGGTCTTGCCGGGCTCCACGTTGGCCGAGAAGTCGTGGATGATCGTCTTGCCGGGGAGATACCCAAACGAGACGTCGTCGAAGTCCACGCCGCCGGTTGCGCGGCCGATGGCAGGCACCTCTCCCGTGGCGGGGTCAGGGCGTGCGGTCTCTTCCTCCTCCGGCGCCTCCAGGAACTCGAACACGCGCTCCGCGCACGCGGCCATCTGCTGCAGCACGTTGGAGACGGTCGCAAGCTGCGTGATGGGCTGGGTGAAGTTCTTGACGTACTGGATGAACGACTGGATGTCGCCCGGCTGGATTGCCCCGGTCACGGCAAGCCCCGCGCCCACGACCACGACGCCCACGTAGCCCATGTTGCCCACCAGGTTCATGAGGGGCTGCATGAGGCCGGAGAGGAACTGGCTCTTCCACGCGCTCTCGTACAGTCGGTCGTTCTCCTCCTCGAACCTTTGGACCGCGCGGTCGGTGCGGTCGAACGCCTGGATCACCACCTGGCCCGAGAAGTCCTCCTCAACGCGTCCGTTGACGGCACCGAGCTGCTGTTGCTGCAGCGCGAAGTAGCGCTGGGAGCGCTTGATGAGGACGGCGAGGATGGCGGCCGAGACGGGCAGCGTCACGAAGGTGACCCCCGCCAGCGGCAGCGAGATGGAGATCATCATGACCGCCACGCCCACCACCTGCGTGATGGAGGTCACGAGCTGGATGAGGCCCTGGTTGAGCGACTGGCTGAGCGTGTCCACGTCGTTGGTCATGCGCGAGAGCACATCACCCTTTGAGATGGCCTTGCCGTCGAAGTACGACAGGGGCACCTTCGAGATCTTGTCGGCGATCTCGCCGCGCATGCGATACACGACCCGCTGCGTGATGCCGGTCATGATCCAGCTCTGGATGCCGGATGCCGCGGCGCTCGCCAGGTAGATGCACAGGAGCGTCACCAGGATCCGCCCGATGAGGGCGAAGTCGATGCCGCCCTTACCCGCGGCGGACGCCTGCACGCCGCGGATGACCTCGGTGGTGGCGTTGCCCAGGATCTTGGGTCCCACCACCGAGAACACCACCGATGCCATGGCGAGGATGATGGCACTCACCAGGCCAACGCGGTACGGCCCCATGTAGCGCAGCAGCTTGCGGATGGTCCCGCCAAAGTCCTTTGCCTTCTCGCCCGGCGCCATGCGCGACCCCGGGCCATGGGGACGCGGCGTCTGCCGGGGCTGCTCGACCCTCTCTGCCATGCCTACTCACCCTCCCTCAGGCCAAGCTCCTCTTCGCTCAGCTGGCTCTTGGCTATCTCCAGGTACTCGGGGCAGGTGCGCAGGAGCTCCTCGTGGGTCCCCCTGCCGACCACGCGGCCCTCGTCGAGGACCACGATCTGGTCCGCCCCCATCACGGTCGCGATGCGCTGCGCCACCACCAGCACGGCGGTGTCGGACTCCTCGCGCGCGAGCGCCTGGCGAAGCCGCGCGTCGGTCGCATAGTCCAGGGCCGAGAACGAGTCGTCGAGCACCAGGACCTCGGGGTGGGTCGCAAGGGCCCGGGCGATGGCGAGGCGCTGGCGCTGGCCCCCCGACACGTTGGTGCCACCCTGCGTGATGGGCGCCTCGAGCCCCTCGGCCTTCTGCGAGACGAGCTCGGTCGCCTGGGCCACGTCGATGGCATGGAGGAGGTCCGTCTCGCCCGCCTCGTCCGCCCCGAAGGCGACGTTGCTGGCGATGGTGCCCGAGAACAGGAAGCCCTGCTGGGGCACATAGCCCACGCGCGAGCGGAGGTCGGCCAGCGACATCCTCCTGATGTCGACGCCGTCGAGCCGGATGGTGCCCTCCGTGGCGTCGTACAGACGCGGCACGAGCTGCACCAGGGTCGACTTGCCCGACCCGGTGGAGCCCACGATCGCGGTCACCTTGCCGGGAGCGGCGGTGAGGCTGACGTTAGAGACCACGTCACCCTCGGCATCGGGGTAGTGGAAGCTCACGTGGTCGAACTCCAGGTGGCCCCGGGGCGCATCGGCAGCGGGCGACACGGGATCCTTGGGGTCGCGCACGGCGGGCTCCACGTCGAGCACCTCCTGCACGCGGCCCACCGAGACCTCGGCGCGGGGCAGGATCACGGCGACCATCGAGACGACCAGGAAGCTCATCACGATCATCATCGCGTAGGTGATGAACGCCATCATGTCTCCCGCCTGCATGGCGCCAGCGGCAACCCCGCGCGAGCCAAACCACACGATCGCGACGGTGGACAGGTTCATCACCAGCATCATGAGCGGCATCATGAGGGTCATGGCGCGGTTCACGAACAGCTGGGCGCCCATGAGGTCGCCCGACGCCCCGTCAAAGCGCTTGAGCTCGTGGTCCTGGCGCCCGAAGGCGCGGATGGTCATGATGCCGTCGAGCATCTCTCGCGCAACGAGGTTGACGCGGTCGACCAGCGACTGCATGACCTTGAAGCGCGGCATGGTGAGCGTGAACAGGACGCTCACGATCCCCAGCACGGCGAGGAGCGCCGCCCCCACGATCCAGGCGAGCCCTCCCCCCATGGTCATGACCTGCACCACGGCGACGATTCCCATCACGGGGGCGAACATGACCATGCGCAGCATGATCACGACCATGTTCTGGATCTGCTGCACGTCGTTGGTGCAGCGCGTGATGAGGGACGACTGCGAGAACTCGTTGACCTCGGCAGGCGAGAGGGACATCACCTTGGCGAAGACCTCTCGGCGCAGGTCGCGCGCGACGGCGGCGGCCACCCGCGACGCGATGAGCCCCGAGAGCGTCGCCGCCGCGAGCGAGCCCAGGCAGAAGGCGAACATCACGAGCGCCATGTGGCCCAGGTAGGCGGAGTTGCCCGCCTGGGACCCCACCACGCCGACGTTTACGATGTCAGACATGTAGCGCGGCAGCGAAAGCTCGCACAACGCCTGCACCAGGAGCAGCGCGAACACGGCGACGACCTCACCCACATGCCCGCGCAGTAGCCTAACGAGCCTCATCGGCATCATCCCCCTCCCCACTTGCGGGGCGGCCACACTCGGCGCGCCCCTCAACGATCCGTGCGAGACGCCCCATCAGGCGGACGAGCTCGCGGGCATCGTCCTCGCCCAGCTCGCTCAGGACCCCCGCCACGTAGTCGTTGACCCGCTCGAACCTCCGCTGGACCTCCTGCTCGCCCTCGTCGGTCAGGTGGACGATCACGCTGCGGCGGTCGGACGGGCTCGCCTCGCGCCTCACCAGGCCACGGCCCTCAAGCTGGTTAAGCGTCTTCGCGATGCGGGCGCTCGACACCTGGCAGGCATGCGCGAGCGCGGTTGGCGTGACGCCCTCGGGATGGTGGTGCAGCACGTGGAGGGCGTTTGTCTCTCCCCGCATCTCCATGTCCTTTGGCCGCACCCCACGACCCCTTCTCATTCCACGACCGGAGACGATCAGCTCCCGGGCAAGGCCCTTCCAGTCGACCTCCCGCGGGCTGCCATCGGCGTGCGTTGCCTCGTCGCAATCCATGGCATGCTCCTCTCGTCAGTTTGCTAACGTCGTTAACTAGCTGTTGCATACTACCCCGAGGGAAGCGATTCGCTAACGTCGTTAGCAAGTTATGCGGACGTCCACAGTTCCTCCATTGCCTAACGGCGTTAGCGATCAGATGGCATCGCGCTCAGGGGCGAGGCATGCGAGAGCTGAGGCCCGGACGGTCCCCAGGGCATGCAAAGGGGACGGGGGCCAGACGCACTGATCCCCCGTCCCCTATTCCGTTGTTGTTTCCCACCAGGCGAGAGACGCTATGCCAGGAGCTCCGCCAGGTCCGCCTCGGGCGTGGTGGTGGGTGCGATGCCAAACTGGTCCACCAGCACCTTGAGCACGTTGGGACTCACGAACGCCGGGAGCGTGGGCCCAAGCTTGATGCCCTTGATGCCCAGGTGAAGGAGCGTGAGCAGAACGCAGACGGCCTTCTGCTCGTACCACGAGAGCACGATGGAGAGGGGCAGGTCGTTGACACCGCAGTCAAACGCGTTGGCGAGGGCGACGGCTATCTGGATCGCACCGTAGGCGTCGTTGCACTGGCCCACGTCCATGAGACGGGGCAGGCCGGCGACGGTCCCCAGGTCAAGGTCGTTGAAGCGGTACTTGCCGCACGCGAGCGTGAGGACCGCGGAGTCCTTGGGGGTCTGGCGCACGAACTCGGTGTAGTAGTTCCTGCCGGGGCGGGCGCCGTCGCAGCCGCCAACCAGGAAGATGTGATTGAGCTGGCCGGACTTGACGGCATCGACGACCTTGTCCGCGACCGAGAGCACCGCACCATGCGAGAAGCCCGTGGTCACCGTGGAGCCGCCGTTGATGCCGTGGCGCTCCTGCCTCGTGGCGTAGCCACCCAGCTCCTTGGCGCGCTCGATGACCGGAGTGAAGTCCTTCTCGTTGGCGTCGCCGTCAATGTGGCGCAGGCCCGGGTAGGCCACCATCTCGGTGGTGAAGACCCTGTCGGAGTAGGACGGCTTGGGCGGCATCAGGCAGTTGGTGGTGAAGACGACGGGCGCGGGGATGGCGTCGAACTCGGTGCGCTGGTTCTGCCATGCGGTGCCAAAGTTGCCCTTGAGCTGGGGGTGCGCCTTCAGGCGGGGGTAGGCGTGCGCGGGGAGCATCTCGCCGTGCGTGTACACCGAGACACCCGTGCCATCGGTCTGCTGGAGGATAAGGTCGAGGTCACGCAGGTCGTGGCCACTCACCACGATGAAGGGGCCAGGCTCGACCGCAAGCGGCACCTCGGTGGGCGTGGGGGTGCCGTACGTGGAGGTGTTTGCCTCGTCCAGCATGCCCATGCACTCAAGGTTGACCTCGCCGACCTCGAGCGCGAGCGGCAGCAGCTCGGGAACGGTCAGTTCGTCGCCCAGCAGGGCGAGGGCCTTGGAGAAGAACGCGTCCACGCGCTCGCTCCTGCGCCCCAGGACGCGGGCGTGGTAGGCGTAGGCGGCCATGCCGCGGATGCCAAAGAGGACCAGGGACTTGAGGGAGCGGACGTCCTCGTCAGCGGACCACAGGCCGCCCATCTGGAGGTCGACGGCGGGACGGACCCCGCGCTCGGCGGCAAGGCGGTCCCTCTCGGCGCGAACCCGCTCGGTGATCGCATTCACGGCCTCGATGTCAAAGTCCACGTTGGTGACGCAGGTGAAGAGCCCGTCCACGGTGAGCTCGTCCGCAGCCTCGCTGCGCGTCCCCGCCACGCGACAGGTCCTCGCGAGGCCGATCAGGGCTCCCGTGAGCTCGTCCTGCGCAAGCGCGACGTCAAACGGTTTTCCGCAGACGCCCGCATTGCCGGTGCACGCCTTGCAGCCCGCCGTCTGCTCGCACTGGAAGCAGAACATCTTCTCGTCTGCCATGCTGTCCCCTCCCTCTGGCGGCCTCCGCCGCCGTCGCCTCTCTCGTTGTCTCCAGATGATGCCGTGGCGCGAGATTGGTGTATGTTGTCATCACAACAAAAATGAGAGGAGACGGACATGGCCCACAACGACGTGGACGCGGACTTCCTTGCGGGGACCGAGCTCTTCTCGGGCACCTCGCCAGACGAGGTGCAGATGATGCTGGGGTGCCTGGGGACGCACGCGCGCAGCTTCCGCAAGGGTGACACCGTGCTGGCGGAGGGCAGCACCACGCGCTCGGTCGGGCTCGTGCTCGAGGGCGCGGTGCGCGTGGAGAGCAGCGACGTGTGGGGCAACACCAGCGTGATGGGCCAGTTCTCGCGCGGCCAGACCTTTGCGGACGCCTACGCGGCGCTGGGCGACACCCCGCTGCTGGACCGCGTGGTGGCCGCCTCGACCCCAACGCGCATCCTGTTCCTGGACGTAGCGCACATCGTGGGCCGCTGCCCACGCGCATGCGCCTGCCACGCCACGGTGAGCACCAACCTGCTGGCGTCGGTGGCCAGGAAGAACGTCGCCCTCGGCCGCAGGATTCGCGACGCCGCCCCCAAGACGCTGCGGGGGAAGCTGATGGCGTACCTCTCCACCCAGGCCAAGCTCGCCGGGTCACGCGAGTTCGACATACCGTTCAACCGCCAGCAGCTGGCCGACTACCTGGGCGTGGATCGCAGCGCCCTCTCGTCCGTCATCTCTCGCCTGCAGAGGGAGAACGTAATCCGCACCAACCGCAGCCACTTCGAGCTGCTGGGGGCGAGGTAGAAGATGCTGGGTGCCACCAAATCGGGGGCACCCGCTCCCTTGCCTCGCAGCACTTACCGCCAAGTACAAACAAGGGGCGCAAGTTTCTCTCCTAATTTGTACTAATCGGCAAATAGTACAAATAAGGCGCTCGCAGAGACGTTCTTATTTGTACCTTCTGGCGTTTTGTAGCAATAAGACTGGCCAACCGGATAGCTTGTAAATACTCCGGAGGGTAACGCTGAAGGGGCACCCCAGCCTACTCGCCCACATCTCTTTTGGCTTCGAGCTTCGAAGCCGCGTCGTCGCTGAGCCTAAAGAGAAGCGGCCGATGCCTCTCCGCCGTAACGAGTCCCCGCTCCTCAAGCTTAAGAAGGTACTTGCGCGTCTGCTGCCTTCCCAGCCGAAGGAAGTTTGAGCACTCCTCGATTGTCGCAGTGGAAAATGCGCCGTAGAGAGCAACTTGAAGAAGCATGGAGAGAAGTTCCCGCTCCCTTTCCCCAAGCCCCAAATCGGAGGCAAGACCCTCGAGCAACTCCGACGATCTCTTGAGCCTCTGGGCACTCATTCCAAGCCGGTCCACGATCTCAATCTGTGCCTCCTGAATGCTCTGAAGCATATCAATCACAAAGAACGTCAGCTCCCCATGGTTGAGGGGGCTTTCGGCAAGCCGGAACGATTTGTAGTAGCGAGACTTGTTTTCGGCAATCGTACGAGAAAGGGAGAGGGTAGTGAGCGTGGAGAGCGGCCTAGAGAGATAGAGAGCGAGGAGGTACCTTCCCGTGCGTCCGTTACCGTCGTAGAACGGGTGGACGTATTCAAAGATGTAGTGACTGAGAATCGCTCCGAACGTCTGTGGCATCTCCTCGGATGACGCAATCTGCATCATCTTTGTGAGCCCCTCCTCTATGGCAGCCTCTGGATAGGCGCCCTCATGGAGCACCTTCCCTCCCCTGCCAATCACCTCGACTCTCTCCCTCCTGAAGAGGACACCATCAGGCAACTCCGACTTCCCTAGCGGCTCTCCCGCCATTACGCGGTCGTACACGGAACGTATGTCCTCGAGAGTCTGGGGAACGGTAACGGAAGGATCGGAGAGGCCGAGGTAAAGCTTGGCGAGTTCCCTGAACCTCCTTACGGCAAGAGACTCCCCCTCACCACCCGCGTCCTCTAGAACCTCGTTGATTTGCCTGCGCGTACTGTGAATGTTCTCAAGCTCGTTTGTGCTCACGACCTCATTGATCACCAGGTCACGGATAAGTGACCCGCGCGCAACGGGGGGCATTGAGTTGAGGGAGAGCGAGACCTTGCGCTCCATTCTCAGCACGCGTTCGTTTAGAACGGAGAGCTCATGGGGGACAGCAAGGAATAGCTCCCCCGCCCCCGTGGTGACCCCCAACCGAAAACTCGCGTCTGCGCCGAGACGCGCAGCAGCAAGCTCCTCGTTGTTCTTGTAGCGATCGGACGAGGCGTCCATATAGAAGAGCTTTGACAGTGGCTTATACGCCATGGTCACCCCCATACGCCCGACAAGCAATCGAACGGCACGGCAAGAAACACCAATGCCCCCATTGTACAAACAAGAGACAAAATCCCTCTCGTTATTTGTACTAATCGGCAAATAGTATAAATAAGGAGCACTCAGAGTCGTTCTTATTTGTACCTTCTGGCGTTTTGTAGCAATAAGGCGGGCGGGGCAGGGGCTTTGTTTGTACCCCGGAGGAGTAACGCCGCGGTGACAGCCCTACGCCTCCCGGGAACGCCCGAGCCTGACCGTGAGGATGACCATGGCCGCCGCGACGAGGGCTAGGAGCCCCCCGACCGCACCGACGAGCCGGATTCCGGGGCCGGACACCACCACACCGCCCACCAGCGTGCCGAACGCGATGCCGACGTTGAACGACAGGGGCTCGAGCGAGCTCGCCAGGGTAAGGGCCTTGGGGTGGTGCCTGCGCGCTACCCCCATGAAGTTTGAAACGCTGGGTATTGAGGCGAGATACATCAGCAACGCAACCGCAAAGGTAAACGCCAGGGCTGCAGGCACGGACGGCCCGGCGACGAACAGCCCTGCGAGCACGAAGGCCTGGGCGAGGAAGGTGACCGCAAGCGACCGGAGGCCAAACCGCGCGTCAAGCCAGCCGCTGAGGAGGTTCGACAGGAAGGTTATCGCGCCGTAGGCAATCAGCACCTCACTGACCCGGACCGTAGCCATGCCCAGCACCTGCTCGAGGTAGGGGGTCACGTACCCGTAGAACGCGTACACGGACCCGATGCCAAACACGAAGACGAGGATGCCCGTGACGACGCTGGGCTCAAGCAGGAGGCGTGCCTGCTCCGCAAACGTGGCGGGCTCGTCGGTCTGGCCACTCCTGGGCATGAACACGGCGAGGAGCACGCTCACCACCGCGGCAAGGGCGAGCGTCCCGTACATCGCCACGTGCCACCCCACCGTGCTGGCGAGGATCTTGCCCACGCTGGTCGAGACGATCATGGCGACGGAGTAGCTGGAGTACACCAGGGTGAGCGCCAGGGACGACCTCTTGGCGCTGACCAGCTCGGGTATGAACGTGACACCCACGGCAAGCAGCGCGCCCGAGATGGAGCCCAGCAGTATGCGTGCCGCCAGCAGCACGCCAAAGCTCGTCGCAAAGGCAGACACCACGTTGCCAAGGCAGAAGAGGGCGAGATAGACGAGCATCACGGAGTAGCGGCGAAACCGCCCGGTCGACAGCGCGAGCACCGGCGTCATGACCGAATAGGGCAGGGCGAACAGGCTGATGAGCTGCCCCGCGGACGAGAGGGACACCCCCAGGTCGCGTGCAAGGTCCGTCTGGATGCCGATGACCACGAACTCCGAGCACCCAAGCGAGAACCCCAGGAGCACGAGCAGCGCCAAGCACAGCCTGGCTCGGGTCGGGGTGACCCTCCCGCCCGTCTCCCGCACCTGAGCCTCGCTCGAACCGTTCATGAACTGGTCTCCCCTCTCCGTAGCCAACGACCGAGAAGGGTAGCACGAGGGAGGGGGACGGAGTCGCTCGTCCCCCTCCCTCGCTTGTTCGGACCCATTTAGGCGGAGGCCCAGGGCTTGGGGCAGCTAGCCCCAGACGCGCTCCGCGATGCGGCGCACCAGCGCGACCTTGGCCCACTGGTCGTCCTCGGTGAGGACGTTGCCCTCCTCGGTGGACGAGAAGCCGCACTGCGTGGAGAGGCGCAGCTGGTCGAGGGGCACGTACCTCTCGGCCTCGTGGATGCGGTCGATGACCGCGTCCTCGTCCTCGAGCTCGGGGAACTTGGAGGTGACGAGGCCCAGGACCACGACCTGGTCGCGGATGTGGCGCAGCGGCTCGAAGTCACCCGCGCGGTCGGAGTCATACTCCAAGAAGAACCCGTCGTAGTTTGCCTGCGAGAAGAGCGTCTTGGCGATGGGACCGTAGCCGCCGGACGAGAACCACGTGGAGCGGAAGTTGCCGCGGCAGATGTGGGTGGTGATGGTCATGTCGGCGGGCTTGGCCTCGAGCGCGAGGTTGATCATGTCGACGTAGTCCTGGGCCACCTTGTCCAGGTCGATGCCCCGCGCCTCGTAGGCGGCACGCTTGTCCTGGTCGCAGAACTCTCCCCAGCTGGTGTCGTCAAACTGCAGGTAGCGGCAGCCCTCGTCGTAGAACGCCCTGATGGCGTGCTGGTAGGCGATCGCGATGTCGTGGAGCAGCGCGGACTCGTCGCGGTAGCGATCGACGGGGGCGTAGGTCTGCCTCCCCCTGACGCAGGGGATGAGGTGCAGCATCGAGGGAGAGGGGATGGTCAGCTTGGTGGGATAGTCCCCCGCGATCTGGCGCAGGCGGCGGTAGTGCTTCAGGAACGGGTGGTTCCCAAAGTCGACCTTGCCGGTGAAGCGCAGCTGGGCGCCCTTGGGCTTGGGGCCCTTGAACTCCACGGACCAGGTCTTGGCGTCGATCTCCTCCACACCCTCGAGCGCAGCGAGGAAGTCGAGGTGCCACATGGCCCGGCGGAACTCGCCGTCGGTCACGGCCCTGATCCCGCTGTCCTTCTCCTTCTGGACCAGCTCGGCGATGCACTCGTCCTCCACCGTGGTCAGCTGGTCTCGGCCGATCCTGCCCGCTGCGAAGTCGGCGCGCGCCTGCTTCAGGCGCTCGGGGCGCAGGAAGCTCCCCACGATGTCATAGATGTACGGCGGCTGCTTGGTTGGCTCGCTCATGTTGGTACCCCCTCCGGGCGCATTGCGCCCGATTGTCTCGTCGTTGTCGCCGACCATGGTGACAAAGCCGGGAGCCATAAGGAAGTACCTATCCCCTATTGCCCGTCATAGCCTTTGGCTATATATGCCGAGACGTACCCCCTCAGGTGGCCCAAGTAGCTCTCGGCCAGGGGCGAGAGGGGACGACGAGGCTGGTGCACGTAGCCGATCTCCATGGTCCCACCGCCCTCCAGGGGGACCGACACGATGTCGTTGCCGTTGAGGTCGGAGCTCAGGATGCCGGACGAGATGGTGTACCCGTCGAGGCCGATGAGCAGGTTGAACAGGGTCGCGCGGTCGGTGACCACGATCGCCTTGTCGACCTCCTGGGTGATGTGCGGCTCCTCGGCAAAGTAGAAGGAGTTGCGCGAGCCCTGGTCGTACGAGAGCCGCGGGTAGGGGGCAAGGTCGACGAGCGCGACCGACCGGCGCGAGGCGAGGGGATTCCCCCTGCTCATAAACACGTGCTCGCGCGCCTCGAACAGCGGCTCAAAGCGGAGCTCCGCCTGGCGGATCGCGCTGGTGAGGACCTCGCGGTTAAATGAGTTGCGGTACAGCACCCCAAGCTCGCTGCGCTGGAGGCGCACGTCCTCGATGATGCCAAAGGTGGTGCCCTCGCGCAGGGAAAACTCGTAGCGGCTCTCCCCGTACTCGCGGACCAGCTCCACGAAGGCGTTGACCACGAAGGCGTAGTGCTGCGACGAGACCGCGAAGACCCGGCGGGGCGGGTTGCCGCTCTTGTACTGCGCCTCAAGGAGGTCTGCCTGCTCCACAACCTGGCGGGCGTACGAGAGGAACCTGGTGCCGTCCTCGGTGGGGACCACGCCACGGCTGGAGCGCTCGAAGATGGTGATGCCCATCTCGCCCTCGAGCTCTGAGAGGGCCTTGGACAGGCTGGGCTGCGCGATGTAGAGGCGTGCTGCCGCCGCCGTGATGGAGCCGCTTGCCGCGACCTCGATGGCGTACCTGAGCTGCTGCAGGGTCATGGTCGACCTCCCGCCCCTGGGGGCATAGCCTTGGGCAATGGCGTTTCTCCCGTCAGAGGATAGCGCCATGGCCCGCACCTGCCGCAGTCGCGCTCGGAGCGGCGTATGGCGTGGGCGGCGGCAGTCGTCTCGCAAGACGGAAGATCGATGCCGCTCAGGGCGGATTTTCGATATCGAATAGGGTGGAAAATCCATATCGCATATGGTGGAAAACGATATCGGCTTGGGCAGAATTTCGATATTGAACCCGCCGTGCGCATGAGGCCGCCGGAGTTCATGGCAGTCATCACGGGGGTGTCCGAGTACGCGCACCGCGTGGAGGACGGCATCTACGCGATACCAATACGGGCGCTTACCGCCTAGGCTGGGGCTCGTCTCGCCTGGGATCGCTCCGCGGCACTGGAGGTGGAGGGGCCCACGCCGCCACGGGGGCTGGGCTATCCCCTCGCGGGGCGCGACACGGGCCGGAGCATCCACTCCTTCACGTTCTTGAAGGTGGTGTCGCAGCCGCTGACGTCCACCTTGTCCACGCGGTAGATGGGCTTGCCGTAGACCCAGCCCACCTCGGCGATGACGCCCGAGGTGACCCATGGCACGAGCCCCGCGCGAGACGAGACCTCGACCCTCTCCCCCACCTGGAACCGCGGACGCTGCCGCTCGTACCCGCTTCCATACATGCATCCCCCTCGCACCTTCGGCATCGATTGTAGCGGAACGCTTGTTCTGGGCTGTCTAAGGGTGCATGAGCCCCGTCCACCCCTCCATTCGCTCCGCTCTTTCAGCAATTCGATAGAGTTTTCTCGTTGGAATGCGATGAACCCGGGAGGTTCTATGACGGAGGAGCTGGGATACGACGAGACGAGCGTCACCTCCATCGTGGAGTATGCGCAAAGACTGGTTGGGCACTCGCTACGCGAAGTGGCTGACCCCGGCGCACTTGCCTCCCCTGCCCGCCGAAGGGGATCCTTCGGCAACGCTGTTGAAGAGTACTGGTTTCACTACAAGCCCAACTCAGACGAGAGTCCCGATTTCCCACGGGCGGGAGAGGGCGGCTTGGAGCTGAAGACGACTCCCTTGCGAAAGAACAAGAACGGCACCGTCAGGGCAAAGGAGCGGCTCGTTCTTACGATGGTCAACTATCGCGATGTCGTCAACGAGACCTTTGAGACTAGCCACCTGCTTCAAAAGGCGCAAAACATTCTGCTCGTCTCGTACATGTGGGAGCCCGACACAAATCCAGTCGACTACAAAGTAGTGCTTGCGGAATTATGGGGCCTTCCGGAAGAGGATATGCCCCAGTTCAAACAGGACTGGGAGACCGTTGTCGCAAAGGTTCTCGCAGGTCACGCAGAAGACATCTCGTCATCAGACACACTCTATCTCGAAGCGTGCACCAAAGCGGCAGACTCTTCGAAGAGGACATCGCAGCCATTCTCGGATGTCATGGCAAAGCCCCGCGCATGGGCACTCAAGTCCTCTTACATGACAGCAGCCGAGAACAAGATGCTCGAAAGGCGCCAGGCAATCAAACGCACCGAATCCGAAGGCGAGCTTGGTCTACTTGACCTCATCAGACGCCGCTTCGAACCCTATCTTGGACTTACTCAAGAATGTCTTTACCAAAGGCTTGGACTGGCAAAGCCAGGAAGAGCATTGCCCAAGAACGTCGGCGCGTTGGTTACGAAGAGAATCCTCGGGGTCGACGACGACACACAGATTGATGAGTTCGCAAAGGCTGGAATCAAGACCAAAACGATACGGCTGCAAAGCAATGGTCTTCCAAAGGAGGCTATCTCCTTCCCAGCGTTCGACTACTTTGCTCTGGAAGCAACGGAATTTGAAGACTCGGACTTCTACGGATACCTGCAGCAGATGTGGCTCTTCATCCTCTACAGAGCGGATGGGGCCGGGGTGTATCGGCTTTCTGACGTCATGCTATGGCAAATGCCCGAGCATGACATTCCCGAGGCAGGGCGCTGCTATGACCAGATGAGAAAGAACGTGATGGAGGGTAACGCCGATATCTCAGTAGGGGCAACCGAGAACCGCTGCTGTCACGTTCGCCCCCATGCAAGGAACGCCGCAGACACCAGGCCACAGCCACATGGAGAGCCCGTCGTAAAGAAGTGCTTCTGGCTCAACAGGTCTTACCTAAGAGAGGAAATCGCACGAGCGCTGTCTAGGTGAGATTAGAGGTCGGCTTGTTTCCGCTCGCCGACGACGACATTGGGTGCCAGTACATCGGGACTAGCATTCTGGAATGATTCTGAAAACGTATCAAGGAGGCCTTTCCGATGGATGCCAAGGCACGCCACGTCATCCCTACAGCCCTGCTCGCGACAAGCCTTGCCTTTGCCGCTTGCCCGTACATTACGGGTTGCTCCCAACCAGCAAGCAGCACCACCAATAGCAAGGCCACCACAAGCGACAGCACCCCCGCAGCGGATGCATCCAATAATGACGCGAAGCAGAAGGAATGTATCTCCGCCATCTCGAAGGGCCTGCAGAAGCATTGGGAGAAGACGGAGGTCGACGACTTTGGAAGTCTTTCCGGACTAACCTCTGCTGTAAAGGCGGGCTACCAGGCTGAACTCGATGAGATTAGCGATTACTCTGCAGATAGCTTTGCCGACAAGGAGTTTGGGAAGCTCTTTGGGAAATACAAGACATCTCTGGAAAATGCCGTGAAAGGGGCAGATGCCCTCTTTCCCGCAAACCCCGACGTCTATAACAAGACCTTCCTTGATGAGGGCACTCTGACCCGAGCAGTCTGCCTTGAAAAGTTCCAGAGGAAGTATGGCCTTACGGTCCCCTCCGAAGATTCAGAACTACTCGAAGACGCAATTGACGTTTCGGGTGTTTCGCACATGATCAGCCCAAAGAAGATGGTAAAGGTGCAGATGTCAGGCACCGAAGTTGAGGTGGGGGTAGAGGGCTTTCAGAGCAGCGCTTCATACAACCAGCAGGAGGCGAGTAGCGGTAATAAACCAGAAGGGAAGACCTATGCGATGCTGCTCCTAGACTTCAGGAATGTATCCGCTCCAACAGATTCAAATGGGATGCTCGATGTCACTCCCTACTTTGAGGTTGATGATTGGAACACACTCGGACTCGCCACGGAAAACGAGTCGTACGGTTTTCCTGGATACGATGCGATTGCCGGTGGATATGGAACGTGTCCAGCGGGAAAGTCAACCCGATTTGCCCTGCCATATGTCGTAGACGAAAAGACGGATGGAGTCATCGTATTCCTGGGGAGCAAATACATGACCACGCTCAAGATGGAGCAGGTCCAATAGCCAGCTTGGGATGCCCACACTTGATCCTGTCATGGGTCTCGGCTAAGATGATCGCCTGACATAAGTCCACAGACAGCGATCGGAGAAACGTGGACGAGAAGATTAAGGTAGCCGAGCTCTTTGCGGGAGTCGGCGGTTTCAGGCTTGGCCTTGAGGGCTATAACGACCCCGAAAGGGGATGGGACTTACCTTCCGCAGGCCCCTATAAAACAGTCTGGGCAAACCAGTGGGAACCCGGGACCGATAGGAAGCAATTCGCAGCCCGCTGCTATGCGGAGCGCTTCGGCAAGGGTTCCGTGGTAAATGAGGATATCGACACGGTACTAGACCAGTACGAGGCGGGGGAACGAGACATCCCCGACGTAGACATGGTGGTCGGCGGCTTCCCCTGCCAAGACTATTCCGTTGCACGGCCCCTCTCCCAGGCGACGGGAATCGAAGGCAAGAAAGGCGTCCTTTGGTGGTCCATCTTCCGTTTTCTCAACATCCAGCTCGCCAAGTCTCCCGATAACGCTCGCTACTGTATGTTCGAGAACGTCGACCGCCTGCTCAAGAGCCCTGCCAGGCAACGTGGCCGTGACTTTGCGATTATCCTCTCGTGCCTCGCTACCCTTGGCTATTCGGTCGAGTGGCGCGTCGTCAATAGCGCGGAGTATGGCTTCCCTCAGCGCCGGAAGCGCATATACATCTATGCAGAGCGTAATGCCTGTTGGGGCGCCACCGAGCATCTGACACGCGGCGTCATGGCAACCGCATTTCCCATGAATCCTCCCAAACAAGTCGACCGCGTCAATATCCCCCTTGACCCCTACGAGGCTTCTCAATCCTTCAATCAGGGCGGAAAGGCTACGCCATTCTCCGATGCGGGAGTCATGGTTGGAAGCGAAGCGGTAACGTGTCGCGTTGTGGAGCGCTACGACGGCCCCCGCATGACGTTAGGAGATGTTCTGATTCCCGAGGACGAGGTGCCGTCAGAGTACTTTGTCCCCGAGTCACAGCGAGAGAAGTGGGAATACCTCAAGGGCTCAAAACGGGAGAAGCGCGTCAACAAGGCAACTGGCTTCGAGTACAGCTACTCAGAGGGAGCAATGGCCTTTCCCGACGCCGTGGACCGGCCTTCTCGCACCATACTCACCGGGGAGGGAGGGCGTGGCGCCTCTCGCTTCAAGCACGTTATTGAGTGTTCGGATGGGCGTCTGCGCCGGCTCGTCCCCGATGAGCTTGATCAACTGCAGTGCTTTCCTCGTGGTTGGACAGACACCGGAATGACCGATGGGCAGCGTGCCTTCTGCATGGGTAATGCACTTGTAGTGGGAATCCCCCATGCCATTGGCAAAGTCATAGCCAGCTCTTCTTCCGCCGACGTGTAACAACGCCAAACGGCAGGGGGACTATCCTGGCGACACCTGTTCGCAATCGTTGCCCTCTCACTCGCCGACGCCTCCCACCTCCCGCGACCATGGCGCGGATCACGCGCCTGGCAGAGGATACGATTCTCTCGCCTGACAAGGCCTTTGGGTTGGCTGGCAATCTGGATTTGACGTGGCCTCGGAACGGGAGGCGGCATGGGCGGCGGGACAGACGGCCTCGAAGGACGGAGCGGCCACGGCCTTGGCTTGGCCGTACGGAAGCACGGCAAGGACATCGTCATCGCATTCCTCGCCGCGTTGTGCATCGCGTTTGGCGCGCTGTGGATACGGGCCCAACGCGAGGTGGACGCATTTTCGGAACGCGCGACAAGCGGCTATGACGTAGTGGGGACGTACGAGAGCCCCAGTCATGACGTCGACGGCTACTCACACGGCGCGTATGCCTCCCTTGCCATACTCCATCCAGAGCAAGACGGAATGGGATGGCAGCTCACCCTGTCGGATCGGCAGCTCAACGGGACAGCCAGGGCAACCGACGACCCCAACGTGTACGAACTCTTAGACGCCTCGGGCAAGGCAGCCGGCACGATTCACCTGGCGTACGCATACACCGCCTTTGGAAGAACGGACGGTGTCGCATACATGACTCTCTCTGATGGTGGCTCGTTCGAACTGGCGAAGACGAGTGGCGTCCCCGCGACGCAGGAGTGGGGTTCCGAAGACTCGAGTGGGGCCTAGTAACGCCGCGCTCATGGGCGCTACCTGGTGGCGCAACCGTGACATTGGCAACGCGTCCGCCAATGCATCGGCGCCATAGCCGCCGAGGATACGCGTCGCAGCAATCCACCCTCGTAGGCGTAACCTGCGGAACCAGACGCTTAACCTCGCCGGAGCTTGCACGCACTTCGAGACCTCGATGCTTAGCCTCGTCGGTGCCCGCATGGATTTCGAAGCAGAATGCTTAGCCTTCCCGGCGCCCGTATTGGTCGGACCTCCCGGAATCCGTACACGCACCAGGTTCTTTAAGCACCCCTCGCCCGTTACCCGTGCGGGCACCAGGTTCTTTAAGCACACCTCGCCCGCCACCCGTACGGACACCAGGTTTTCTAAGCTCCACGGCCACCCATGCAATGGGCTGCTGAGAAAACTCGAGCCGTGGCAATCGAGGGTGACTCCATCACCGGAAAACCCTGCCACAACTCGGGATAACTCAGCTGAAACGACATTTGCATTGTCGCAAGTCCGAATTCCGCCGCCCCCTCATCGCTCCGACGGCGCCCAGATTGCCACAGCTCGCATTTCCCCAGCAGCCCCTGTGCAGGAGGGCGACAATCCCTATGATTCGGCGGCCCTTCGGGCCAGTGCTGGCGCAGCCCACACTTAAGGCGACGGTGGTGGCGACGACGCCCCATGACAAGCTCGTGACGATGAAAATCCCCCGTCTGCCCTAACGCGAAATGGGCACACTGTATCTGACACCAATACGGTGCCAAATACGCGAACCTCATCGAGAGGGGTCCCACATGGGCGTCTACGACTACACCGTCACCAACCGAGATGGCTCCACCACCAGCCTGGCGGACTTCAAGGGCAAAGTCCTCCTCATCGTCAACACCGCGACCGGCTGCGGCTTCACGCCCCAGTACGACGAGCTGGAGAGGCTGTACGCCGAGTATCGCGACAAGGGGTTCGAGATCCTGGACTTCCCCTGCAACCAGTTCCTGGGCCAGGCCCCCGGCAGCGACGACGAAATCCACCAGTTCTGCACCATGAAGTTTGGGACCGAGTTCCCCCAGTTCAAGAAGATCGACGTCAACGGCGAGAACGCGGACCCGCTGTTCACGTACCTCAAGTCGCAGCAGGGCTTCAAGGGCCTGGGCGACTCCGAGGTGGCCCAGAAGATGCCGACCTACATCGCGCAGGTGGATCCCGACTGGGAGAGCAACGACGACATCAAGTGGAACTTCACCAAGTTCCTCGTGGACCGCGAGGGCAACGTCGTGGCACGCTTTGAGCCCACCGTGGGCATGGAGCCGGTGGAGAGGGCCCTGGCAGACCTGGTGTAGCCGCCCAAGCCACGGGGATGCCCCCACAATCGAGCAACCCGCGACCCGGGGTCCCCGCAGCGATGCGGTGGCCTTGGGTCGCCGCCTTATGCGGCTCCCGCCCACCTTCCCGCGCCCCGTCCCGCCCTTGGGGGACTATCCTCGGTGTGCCCCACAACCCCACCGGGAAGGCCCCATTCCATGCAGATGTCCCTCACGCTCGCCCAGCAGGTGCTGGTCATGTTCCTGCTCTCTGGCATCGGCTACCTCATGTTCCGCAGCGGCAAGATCACCCTCGAGGGCAACCGCAGCATCGGCAACATCCTCATCTACCTCTCGCTGCCCGCGGTCATCATCCAGGGCCTCATGGTCGACCGCACGCCCCAGACCGACGTGGCCCTCGCCGTGTCGGCCCTGGTGGGGGTTGGCTGCGTGGTGCTCGCCGCCCTCGTCGCACGCCTGACGCTGGGGAGGGACGCCATCGCCAACTTTGCCGCGACCTTCTCCAACCCCAGCTTCTTCGGCATCCCCCTGGTTGTCTCGATCCTGGGGCAGGGCCCGGTCTTCTACATGACGGGATTCATCGCGGCCATGAACGTTGGCCAGTGGACCTATGGCGTGTCGCTCCTTACCGGCAAGCCGCAGCGCCTGGGCCCGGGCGAGCTCCTTCGCTCTCCGTTCATCATCGCCGTGCTGGTGGGGCTCGCGCTGTACCTGACGCAACCCCAGCTTCCCGGCGTGGTCACCAGCTCGCTCTCGTTTGTGGCGGCCCTCAACACGCCCCTGGCCATGTTCACCATCGGCGTGTACCTTGCGCACGTGAACCTGCGGCAGATGCTCCGCAGGGTCGCCCTCTACCGGGTGGCGGCCGTTCGCCTGCTGGTGATCCCCCTGGTGATGCTCGCGCTCCTCTCGCTCCTTCCCGCGAGCTATCAGGACATGCGGCTTGCCATCCTTGTTGCGCAGGCGTGCCCGGTCGGCTCCAATGTGGCGGTATATGCGCAGCTGCACGACTGCGACTTTGCCTACGCGGTTGAGACGATCGTGGTGTCCGTGCTGTTCTCGGTGGTCAGCATCCCGCTCGTGGTGCTGGTGGCGCAGCTGGCCTGGTGATGCCGCGGGGTGTCGGCGGGCCGTTTGAGCTACGCTGGTCAGAGCCGCAGGCACCTGCCGCGGCACACCAAGGACCGAGGAGGTAGCATGCCCTCACCCGCCAAGCCACAGGACATCGTGCTCGTGTGCGGCCTGGGGAACCCCGGCGCGGAGTACGAGCGCACCCGCCACAACATAGGCTTTGCCACCGTGGACGCCCTGGCCCAGCGCGAGGGGGTGGGCTACTGGAAGAGCGAGGCGGGCTGCGAGGTCGCACGCCTGAAGCACCGCTGCGGGGGAGAGTTGCGCGAGGTCGTGCTCGCCAAGCCGCAGAGCTACATGAACACCTCCGGCGGCCCCTTGAGCAAGCTCATGCGCCAGCTGCACGTGAGCCCCCAACAGATCCTGGTGGTGCACGACGAGGTGGACCTACCCTCTGGGGTGGTGAGAGCCAAGTTTGGCGGCGGGCTCAACGCGCACAACGGGCTGCGCTCCATCGCCGACAAGCTCCGCACGCGCGACTTCGCCCGAGTCCGCTGCGGCATCGGGCGCCCGCCGGGACGCATGCAGGTGGCCGACTACGTGCTGCGCGAGCTCAAGGGCGGCTTCCTGGAGGAGTTTGAGGCGACGGCCCAGGATGCCGCGGACGTGGTGGAGACCTGCCTCGAGCTCGGCGTGGAGGAGGCCGTCAGCCGCATCGGCGGAAACAGGTAGCGGCGGCTCGGCGCCCCCGCCCCAGGCGGCGGAGTCCGTGCGAGCCGGGACGCCGCGCCCCTCTCCCCGCCGCATTGCGAGACACGAACGAGGGTGGCGTCCCCCCTCCCCTGCCGCCCACGTGCCGACACGGCCCCATATTGCGCCAAAGCACGCATTTAACCCCGTCCCCCACATGGGCATTTTGTAGAATGGCCTTGTGTGCGCGCATTGGGGGATGTGCCCGCACGGCACGAGGCAACGACGCCACCGCACGGTGGCGCACGGCAAGAGAGTTGTATGGGAGAGGAGTTCGTTAATGTACAAAATCCTCGAAAAGACGCAGTTCTCTGAGAAGGTGTTCAAGTTCCGCATCGAGGCGCCCCAGATGGCCAAGCATGCACATGCCGGCCAGTTCCTGATGGTGCGCGCCAACGAGACCGGCGAGCGCGTGCCGTTCACCTTTGCGGACTGGAATCCCGAGGAGGGCTGGGTCGAGTTCATCTTCATGGTCGTGGGCAAGACGACCAAGATGCTCAGCACCTACAAGGAGGGCGACTCCCTGCTCGACGTGACCGGCCCGCTCGGCCAGCCCACCGAGATGGGCGACGGCACCTGGGCCGTCATCGGCGGCGGCGTTGGCCTTGCCATCGCCTTCCCCGTCGCGCGCCAGCTCAAGGCGACCGGCCACGAGGTCCACGCCATCATGGGCGCGCGCACCAAGGACCTGCTGCTGCTTGAGGACCAGTTCCGCGCCACCCTGCCCGACGACCACATCCACATCACCACGGACGACGGCTCGTATGGCGAGAAGGGCGTCGTGACCGCCCCGCTGGAGCGCCTGCTGCAGGAGAAGAAGGTCGACCACGTGTTCTGCGTCGGCCCCGTCCCCATGATGAAGTTCTCGGCCCTCACTGCCGAGAAGTACGGCACCCCCATCACCGCGTCGCTCAACCCGATCATGGTCGACGGCACGGGCATGTGCGGCTGCTGCCGCGTCGAGGTTGGCGGGGAGACCAAGTTCGCCTGCGTCGACGGCCCCGACTTTGACGCCACCAAGGTCAACTGGAACGACCTTCGCGCACGTCAGGCTGCATACCGTACCGAGGAGGGCCAGGCCCTCAAGGCCTATGAGGAGGCGAACTGCGCATGCCAGAGGTAAATGGTCGCTGGGTCGCAGACATGAAGCTGCCGCGCACCCCTGCAAACGAGGAGCCCGCAGACGAGCGCGCCAAGGACTTCAGGCCCGTTGACAAGGGCTTCACCGAGGAGATGGCGGTGGCCGAGGCCTCCCGCTGCATGAGGTGCAAGAAGCCACTGTGCGTGGAGGGCTGCCCCGTCAACATCAACATCCCCGGCTTCATCGAGAAGATCTACGAGCACAAGTTTGGCGAGGGCCTGGACATCATCCACGAGGCCTCGATGCTTCCCGCCATCTGCGGCCGCGTGTGCCCGCAGGAGAACCAGTGCGAGGGGCGCTGCATCCGCGGCAAGAAGAGCGAGCCCGTGGCAATCGGCCAGCTCGAGCGCTTCCTGGGCGACATGCCCGAGGTTGCCTCCGAGCCCAAGATGGCACCCAAGAACGGCAAGAAGGTCGCCGTCATCGGCGCCGGCCCCTCCGGCATCACCTGCGCCGGCGAGCTTGCCCGCAACGGCTTTGACGTCACCGTGTTCGAGGCGTTCTTCACGGGCGGCGGCGTGCTGGTCTACGGCATCCCCGAGTTCCGTCTGCCCAAGGCGGTCGTCAAGCGCGAGATTGACGGCCTAGAGGACATGGGCGTTAAGTTTGAGTACAACTCCGTCGTGGGCAACATGGCCACGGCCGAGGAGCTGTTCGAGCAGGGCTTTGACGCCATCTACGTGGCGACCGGCGCTGGCCTGCCCAAGTTCCTCAACGTCCCCGGCGAGAACCTGCCCAACGTCTTCTTCGCTAACGAGTACCTCACCCGCGTGAACCTGATGAAGGCCAACAAGTTCCCCGAGTACGACACCCCCACCAAGCGCGCCAAGAACGTCGTGGTCTTTGGCGGCGGCAACGTTGCCATGGACTCGGTGCGCACCGCGCTTCGCCTGGGTGCCGAGACGGTCACCCTGTGCTACCGCCGCACCGAGAAGGAGATGCCCGCGCGTCGCGCCGAAGTCGAGCACGCCAAGGCCGAGGGCGTCATCATCCACGAGCTGGCCTCCCCGCTCGAGTTCGTCGCAGGCGAGGACGGCGCCGTCAAGTCCGTCAAGGTCCAGAACATGGAGCTGGGCGAGCCCGATGCCTCCGGTCGTCGCCGCCCCATCCCCATCGAGGGCTCCGTGGACGAGCTTCCCTGCGACCTGGGCGTCTCTGCCATCGGCACCAACGCCAACCCCATCGCCAAGCTCATTGGTCCCGAGAAGCTCAACAAGTGGGGCTACATCGAGGCCGACGAGGACGGCCGCACCTCCGACCCCAGGATCTGGGCCGGCGGTGACATCGTCACCGGTGCCGCCACGGTCATCCTGGCCATGGGCGCCGGCAAGAAGGCCGCTGCCAGCATGACCAAGGCACTGCTGGGCGAGTAGACAACAGCGACAGGACAAGTCGCCACACAGGGGCGCCCCCGGGATGCGATTCCATCCCGGGGGCGCCTTCTTGTGCCCTGCCTAGGGGAGAGGAGAGCCGCCCCCTCCTGCGCGATGAGTTGGCGTCAGTGGCGCTCGACTACTTCTGCTTCACGCCGTACCAGGCGATGCCCTCCTGGTTCCAACCGGCGTTGGCGAGCATCTCGTCCTCGGCCTTGTTGGTCGTGAAGTTGTGGGCGCCGGCCTTGGCGTTGGGGTTGTACTCGCGGTACACGGGCACGGTCTGGGCGTCGTCCGAGTACCAGCCGATGCCCTCGTCCCTCCAGCCGGCCTTCACCAGCATGTCGCGCTCGGCGGCGCTGGTGGTGTAGTGGTGGTCGCCCGCGTTGGGGTTGTACAGGCGGTAGACCGGGGTGCTCGAGGTCTTGGGCGCGTACCAGCCGATGCCCTCGTACCTCCAGCCAGCCTTGACGTCGGCGCCCGCCTCGTAGGCGCTGGCGGTGTAGAAGTGCTCGCCGGTGTTGGGGTTGTACAGGCGGTACATGCCGCCGGCCTCGACGGGGTCGGCCACGGAGACGGTGACGGCCTCGGACTCGGCCTTGTAGCCGAGGGCGTTGGTCGCGACGACCTTGTACTGGGTGTCCCCCGCCTTGGCGGTGGAGGGCACGTAGGTGTCGGAGGTGGCGACCCTCTCCCACGTCTTGCCGCCGTCGGTGGACTTCATCCACTGGTAGGTGACGCCGTCGGTGTTGCCGGAGAGGTCGACGGAGAGCGCGGTGGCCTTGGCGCCGGTGGTGTACAGGGCGCCCGAGGGCTGCGCGGCGATGGTGACGTCGGGGAAGTCGACGGTGAACTGCATCGAGGTGGAGCCCTCGTCGGTCGAGGTCACGGTGATGCCGGTGTCGGTCCTGGCGGAGGGGTCGTCGGAGCCGTTGTACAGCGACAGCTTGGAGGCGCCGTAGGCGGCGTTCTCGGTGGCGTTCAGGAACGGCGCGTACAGGCTGGGGTGACCAACGGAGGTCTCAAAGTAGTTCTCCATGACGCCGGGGCGGTGATCCCAGTCGTTCACGGTGTTGGCCAGGCTCGGGTCTGTCGCGGTGGTGTACCCGTGGCTGGTGGCGATGCCGTTGTCGATGTGCCAGACCACGATGCCGCCGGTCTTGTTCTCGATCTTCCCGTCACCCTTCTTGTAGTAGGGCTCCATGCCCGCGTCGAACGACTCGTACTGGCGGTTCTCGATCAGGTAGTACTCGTCGTCACTCACGTGGATGATGTAGCACTTGTAGCCGGAGGGGTCGGTCTCGGAGGTCGCGGTGTAGGTGCCGTCCTTGGTGATCTCCTCGGGCGTGATGTAGCCCAGCAGGTAGCGGCTATAGGGGTCGAAGAACGTGGGGCGGTACTCGCGGGTCCCGTCCTCGTGGTCGACGCAGCCGTAGGAGCCCACGTCCATGATGGAGAGGTACATGGTGGAGTAGTTGCTCCAGGCGCCCGAGCTCGCGGAGACGTTGTACAGGTCGGGGAGGCCCAGGAAGTGGCCGAGCTCGTGGCCCAGCGCACCGATGCCGCTCTGGTGCTGCTCGCCGGCTCTCATTGACTCGTTCTCGGACTGGACGATGTAGCGGTCGATGCCGATGGTCTTGCCGCTCGCGTCCGTGACCTGGTAGGCGGAGCCGGTCATCTCGCCAAAGGACGACTGGTGGGACCAGATGCTGTTATGCCCGGCGGGCACGCTGCCCGTCGCCTGCTCGTAGCCGGCGAACACGACACCCAGGCCAAGCTCGCTGGCCTCCAGCTTGCCGTCGCCGTTGGTGTCGTACTGCGAGAAGTCGACGTACTTGGCAGCTGCCTTGATCGCAGCCTCCATGTCGTTGATGTAGTCGTTGTAGCCGTCAGAGCCGGGGGCGCCCCAGGGGTCGGGCTTGCCGTAGCTCTGGTCGAGGGTCACGTGGACGACGCCGTCGTTGGCCTTGTCGGCGGTGTTGGTGTTGCCGTCGACGCCGTCGGCGCTGGTCTCCTCCGCGGGGCGCCAGGTGAACTTGCCCTCCGACGACTGGGTGTACAGCGACGAGACGCTGTACTCGCCCGTGAAGAAGGTCTTGTTCCAGTCGTAGTCGTTGCTGTACGCCTCGTCCTTGAACCCGACGACGATGGTGAGCAGGGGGAGCGACGTCTGGGTGCCGGTCGAGGGGCGCGCGGCGGCGGAGCCCGTCGCCTTGCCCTGCGACGCCTTGATGTCGGAGAGGGTGACGGGGCCGTCCTCCTCGGCCTGGCTCTCGGTCTTGCCCGAGTAGCTCTGCCCGCCGAGCTCGTAGTAGGCCTTGCGTGCGGCCTCGTCGGAGAGGTCGTCGGCGGCGATGGCGCCGTCCGCCTTGCCGTCCTGGGCGCTAGCGCCGAGCTTGAGCGAGGAGCCCGACCCCACGACCTGCCTCCAGGTCCCGTCGGAGGGGTCCTTCTGCACCACGACGCCGTCGGCGTTGGTGGCGTAGTGGAACCACTCGTCGCCGTGCTGGGTGATGCTCGCGGTCGACCCGTCTGGCTGCTCGACCGTGACCGCCTGGTTGTAGGCGGGCATTGCCAGCGCCACGCCGGCGGTGCCGAACGTCATGGCAAGGCCGAGCGCCGCCCCGACTGCCACGCGCGCGAGGCGGCCCCCCGTCGTGGTGGGACCCTCCCCCGTTCGTCCAATCATCCGATCCCCCTTGTCTGCCGCTGTGCGGCCTCCTTGTTCTCCCGGACTAACTCGCCGGGCCATTGCCAAAAATAAGCTAACAAAAGGAACAGAAACTATTCAATAATCCTAACCGCACCCAATAAGGCGGCGAGCGGTTTTCCCGCGCTAGAATGGCATTTGACCCAAGACGGAAATCAATCATTCAGTTTCGCGTCCGCGCGGCGGCAGGGGGGAACTCATGGAGGACTACAAGCGCGACTTCATCCACTTCATGGTCCAGAGCGACGTGCTCAAGTTTGGCCAGTTCACGCTGAAGAGCGGGCGCCAGTCCCCCTTCTTCATGAACGCCGGCGCCTACGTGACGGGAGCCCAGCTCCACCAGCTGGGTCGCTTCTACGCGCAGGCCATCGAGAAGAGCTTTGGCCTCGACTTTGACGTGGTGTTTGGCCCCGCCTACAAGGGCATCCCCCTCTCGGTCGTGACCTGCATAGCGCTCGACGAGCTGTACGGCAAGGAGGCCCGCTACTGCAGCGACCGCAAGGAGGTCAAGGACCACGGTGCCGACAAGGGCCAGCTGCTGGGCGCCGAGCTCCACGACGGCGACCGCGTGGTGATCGTGGAGGACGTCACGACCTCGGGCAAGTCCATCGACGAGACGTACCCCAAGCTCAAGGCGGCGGCGGACGTGCAGGTCGTGGGCCTCATGGTCTCGCTCAACCGCATGGAGGTGGGGCGCGGCGGGGTCAAGACCGCGCAGGAGGAGATCCAGGATCGCTACGGCTTCCCCGTGAGCTCCATCGTCACCATGGGGGAGGTCACGCAGGCGCTCCACAACCACGAGGTGGACGGTCGCGTGGTCATCGACGACGCGACCAAGGCGGCGCTCGATGCCTACTACGAGCAGTACGGTGTGAAGGCATAGCCACCAGGGACGCATGCCACTGAAACGGCCCCGGACCTCTCGACAGAGGGCCCGGGGCCGCCTTTGGTACGTGGGAAAAGGCCGGGGGAGAGGGGAAGCGCCCCTCTCCCCTGCCCCTACCTGTTGGCCTTGAGCGTGGCGAACATCTTGGTGTTGTGCCGTTTGACGAAGCTGATGAGGCGACCCTCCTGGTAGGCCAGGCTCACGTTGCGGGTGCGGATGGGCTGCAGCATCATCGCCATCATCTTGGACTGCGGCTGCGCCACCGCCACTGCCAGCTGCGCCCGCTCGCTGCTGATCATGCGGTCGATCTCGGCCAGCTTCTGCTTCTGGTCGAGGTCGCACATTGGATTACAGACGTTCTCTATGCATCCAATCAGACGCTCCACGTACCTGCGCTGGACCATCTCCATGCTCGCCGGGTCGCCGTCGAGGCCCCAGTGGCGGTAGAGGTCGAGCATCCAGCTGTGCTCCTCCTCGCGCTTCTGGTACATGTTGGGGCGCCAGCGGGAGGTCTCGGACTCGCTGCGCTGGCGGATGAAGTGATAGTAGGCGGTCTGGGTGTTGCCCACGCGCTCGACGTCGCGGATGTAGTCGAGCACGAAGGGGAAGTCGTCCCAGAAGGTGGGCTTGAAGCGGATGCCCATCTCCTCGATGCGCGAGCGGAGGAACATCTTGTTCCAGGGCGTGTAGAGGAGGTTCTTGTCAAACAGCTTCCACGCGGCGGCGCGGAACTCCTGCTGCGTGGGATAGATCCGCGTGGGGCAGCCCTTGACCTCCTCGGTGTGCTCGCCCTCCGACCCGTAGTAGGTGTCGATGTAGAACGCCGCGACGGCCAGCTGCAGGTGGTCCTTCTCGCACATCTCGTACATGTCCTGCAGCATTCGGGGCTCGGCCCAGTCATCCGCGTCGAAGAAGACCACGTACTTGCCGTGGGCGTGGTCGAGGGCGTAGTTGCGCGCCGCCGGGGCGCCGCCGTTCTGCCGGTGGAACACCGTCACCCTGATGTCGCGCTCGGCGATGGAGTCGAGTATGGACCCGGTGCGGTCCTTTGACCCGTCGTCCACCACCAGGAGCTCGAAGTCGTCGAGCGTCTGGTTCTGGATGCTGCTCACCGCGCGTGCGACGTACTTGTCGACGTTGTAGGCGGGCATGATGACCGAAATCTTTGGCGCCTTGGGTGTCATCCCAGGAATTCCCCCGACCGCGTGTTCCGAACGCTTGCAGTTTGCTGCGCCAGCGGGCGCCGCGTTTCTGAATTATCCCCCACCCCTCGCCATGCGTTGTGATGGGAAGATGAAGCATCCAGATTACAAAACCGCGTCATTGGCAGGCGAGAGGGGCCGCCCTCCCGGGTCGACGCCCTACGCGTTGGCCGTGAGCAGGCCGACGTTGACACCGAGCGCGGTCGCGTCGATCGTGAACCAGGTGCCGCCCGAGCCGTTGTCGCCCTCGGAGCCGGGGGCGTCCTGCTTGGAGAGGTTGCCCACGCCGATGGACTGCAGCAGCTCGGCGGTGTCCGTGACGTCCCCCATGCTCATGTCGGTCTCGAGGGTCTTGAGGATGTCGGCCGAGCTCCCCAGTATGGCGGAGAGGCCCGAGCCCTTGAACGACGCGATCTTCTCCCATACGGCATCGGTGGCGACCACCACGTGGGACACCTTCACGTTGGTCGCCGTCGAGAGGGGCGCGAGGCAGCCCGCGGCGCCCTGCGAGGCGTAGCACGAGGCGAGCGTGGTGTCGCCGCCGTTGACGCTCACCTTGGCGTCAAGCGGGATGGTGACCAGGTAGCCCTTGTGCGTCGAGGCATCCATCACCAGCAGCTGCGCCTTCTGGAGCTGCGGCGAGTCGGCGTTGATGTCGTCCACGGTGAGCATGAGGACGTTGGTGAACACGTCGCTCGACACGGTGTAGCCGTCCGCCGCCGTGGTCTCGCTCTGCTCGCCGATTGCCGCGCTCAGGGTCTGGTTGCCCACGTGCGTGCTCGCGTTCGCGCGCTCCCACAGCCCGTGCACCAGGAGGGCCAGGCCAACCGCCACCGCCACCAGGACCGCGATGGCGATCTGCGTGCGATGCGGGTTGTACCGCGGGACGTCGGTGCGCTCGAACCTCTCCCTCTTCCTTGGTCGGTGCATCTATCCCCCCTGCCGCCCCGTGGGCACGCTCCCTCCAGTTCAGAAGACTATACCCAGTGCGTTGGCAAGCAGCCCCACCGCGACCCCCACCGCATAGACGAACAGGGTGACCGTGACGTTCTTGCGCATGTCGGGGTTGGTGCGGAACAGCACCAGGAGCCCCATGCCGCCCGAGACGAGCAGCCCCGCGAGCATGGGGCCGGCGGCGAGGGAGCCGTCCAGGTACAGCTCGGCGATGACCACGGACGCGCCGCAGTTGGGGATGAGGCCGATCAGCGCCGCCAGGAACGTGGCGCGCACGGGGTGGACGCCCAGGAACTCGCCGATGGCGTTCTGGCCCACCAGGGAGAACACCAGGCCAAAGGCGAGGGTCACCAGGAAGATGAAGAAGGTCACCTCCACCGTGTGGATGGCGGCGCTCCGGACGATGCCCCAGGCGGCGTGGTGGGCGTGGGAGTGGTGATGGCCCGCCACGCCGCCGGATGAGGCCGCGGCGTCGTGCGCGGCGTCGCTCTCCCCCAGCTCGTCGTCGCAGTGGCAGTGCGCGCGGTCGCAGAGCTCGTGGATGTGGGCGTGGCCGTCGCCGGAGCGGTGCGTCAGGTGCAGCACCGCGTCCAACACCAGGCCGACCGCCATGCCCACCACGACCTTGACCCCCACGATGGAGAGGAGGCGCGAGACCGGCTCCTGGTGCGCGATGAACACGGGGATCATCTCGTCGGAGGTGGAGAGGATGACCGCGACCAGCGTCCCCACGGTCACGACGCCGCCCGCGTAGAGGGTGCCGGCCATGGCCGAGAAGCCGCACTGGGGCAAGGCGCCCAGGAGCGCCCCGACGACGGGACCGGACTTGTCGGCCTTGCGGATGATGTCCTCGGTCCTGCCCGCCATGCCGTGCTCCAGCGCCTCCATGGCGAGGTAGGTGAGGAAGAGGAAGGGCACGAGCTCGAGGGTGTCCTTGAGCGAGTCGATCAGCGCGTCGATGATGACGTCCATGGTTCACTTCGCTTTCTTATCCAATATATGAGCATATGCTCCCATGTACCTATGAGCTTACGTTTACGCAGGTAGAGTGCCTTATTTGACGGCTTTTGAGGGTATTCTAATTCCCGATGTTGTGCATGTTTGCACAAAACAGACACATATTGGGTGAGAGGTGGGCGAACCGCGGCAGGGACGCCAGCCACCGGGCGGGAGAGGGGCGGGTGGCGCCGGCTCGGTGACGTCGCCACGCCGGCGCACGAGGAGCTGGCCGGCTGCCACGCCCGCGAGCGCGACGGCGAAGCCCCCCCAACGGGAGCGGCACGAGGGGCGTGGGCGGTCCCTCTCCCCTAGTCCCAGGGGACGAGCGCGCCCTGCGGGTAGATGACCGACTCAAACGTGAGCCCGCGCGCCGGCGCGGTGGGACCGGCTGCCCTGCGGTCGCGCGCCTCCAGCGCCGACGAGACCCACGCGGGGTCGCGGTGGCCGCGGCCGACCTCCACGAGGGTCCCCGTTATGGCCCTGACCATGTTGTGCAGGAAGGCGTTGCCTTCCACGTCCACCGCCACCAGGTCCTCGCCCGCCTCGATGACGCGCGAGACCTCCACGCGCGAGAGGAACCGCGAGGTCGACCTGCCGTCCTGGCGCAGGAGCTGCGCCGAGCTGGCCTTGCAGAAGCTCGCGAAGTCATGCTCGCCCAGCAGCGGGCGGGCCGCCCGGTTCATGGCGTCCACGTCGAGCGCCGACGAGCGCAGCCACCAGGCGTGGTCCCAGGCCATCACGGGCCGGGCGGGGCCGCAGGCGATGCGGTAGCGGTAGGAGCGCGCGGTGGCGTCAAAGCGGGCGGAGAAGCCCGGGGCCGCCCGGTAGAGGCCCCTCACCGAGATGTCATCGGGGGTGAGGGCGACCAGCGACGACCACAGGCGCCGCCCCGCCAGCCCGTCCTCGCCCGGGGCGAGGGGGACGCTCACGTACTGGGCCAGGGCGCTCACGCCGGCGTCGGTCCTGCCGGCACAGGCAAGCTCCACGGGACGGCGGAGCGCGGTCTGGAGCGCGTGGCGCAGCTCACCGGCGACCGTGCGCTGGCCGGGCTGCTCCGCAAAGCCGCTGAACCCCTCGCCCCGGTAGCCCACGCAGACGACGAGCGTCCCCGGTCCCATGGCCTCGCACCCCTGGCCCTCGCACATCTCGCCCATCCCCTCTCGCCCAAGCATCCGGAAAATCCTACCCGCCTATGCCAGCCACAGGCAAGCCGCCATCGTCAGCGCCGCGACCGCGACCAGGCCGCGGGACCCCGCCCCCCAGCGGACGCGCTCCGGCGCCCTCCCGGAGTAGCAGCGGTCTCGCATGGCGCCGGCAAGGTCGTCCGAGCGCTGGAACAGCGCGACGGTCAGCGGAATCACCACCGAGGCGTACCTCCCCAGCCTTTTAAGGGGACCGCCCTGGTCAAACCGCACGCCACGGGCGCGCTGGGCAAGCACGATGCGATCGAACTCCCCCACGGTCTCTGGGATCAGGCGCAGCGCGAGCGAGACGACCATCGCCACGTCGCCCACGGGCACCCCCGCCGCCCCGAGCGGGGCGAGCAGACGCACCAGGCCGCCCGCGAGCTGCGGCGCCGTAGTGGTCGAGGACACCAGGCAGACCAGCCCCACCAGCAGCACGATCCTCGCGACGGCGAGCGCCCCGCGCACGGCGCCCGCGGTGGACACGCCCAGCGCCCCCACGAGGGCGACGTCGCCGGAGCCGTCCGCCACGAACGCGTTGGCCAGCAGCGCAAAGGCGAGCACGACGGCAGTCGGCGCAATCGCCCTCGCCACCGTGCGGGGACTCACGTGACAGGTGACGACGCCCACGACGAGCTCCGCCGCAACCAGGGCGAGCCCCAGGGGGCCACGCGAGCCAAACGTCGCTACGGTGAGGAGGAGAAGGGCCAGCGCCTTAGCCCCCGGCTCAACCCCATGCAGCCAGGTCCTCCGCTGCAGGTAGGTCCCTATGGCGAGCGTCCTACCCATGGAGGGCCTCCCACAGCCTCGCCTCGAAGGGAGGCTCCAGGCCGGCGTGCCCGTACGTCGCGGGGTCGAGGAGCCCGCGCGCGGGACCGGACCACGCGACGGCGCCACCCTGGAGCAGGCAAGCGTCCGTCGCCACGGGGAGCCACTCCCCCACGTCGTGCGTCACCACGAGGACCGCGGCGCCCCGCCCCGCAAGCCTGCGCACGAGGTTGCGCATCCGGCTGCGCGACGGGCCATCGAGGCCGGCGGTGGGCTCGTCGAACACGAAGGCCGCCTGGCCCATGGCGACGACGCCCGCGAGCGCGACGCGACGCCTCTCTCCCCCCGAGAGCGAGAGGGGCGCGCGGTCCCACAGCTCGGGACCAACGCCCAGCAGCCCCAGGGCATCCCGGGCCTTGGCGAGCGCCTGCTCCCGCGACTGGCCCCGGTTGAGCGGACCAAAGGCAACGTCCTCCAACGCAGTGGCGCAGAACAGCTGGTTCTCTGGCCTCTGGAACGCCAGGCCGACGTCGCCTGCCCGCACGGGGGAGCCGTCGAGGGAGACGACGCCCGAGTCCGGCGCAACCAGACCCGCTGCCGCCAGGGCGAGCGTGCTCTTTCCCGATCCCGAGGGACCGACCACCAGGCACACCCGCCCCAGCTCCACGCGAAGGGTCGCGCCAGCAAGCGCGGGCTCCCCCGCCTCGTACGAGACCGTGACCCCGTCCAGGCGGAGGCCGCGCGCACCCCCACTTGCGGCCTTGGGCTCGCCCTGCACCCGCAGGCAGGCATCAGACAGCTTGCGCCCCAAGCCGCGCTCCGAGGCCATCAGAGCCAGTTTTCCGGCACTCGGGGGCCAGGGGGCGCCCTCGCCAAGGGACGGCCATCCCAGCGCCCCCAGGGCCCTCAGGCGTCCTCCCTGGAGCCCGGAGAGACGCACGGCCCCCTCGCTCGTCGCAAGTTCCCTCGGGGTCCCCTCCCAGCAGACCCTCCCGGCGCTCAGGGCCACCACCCTGTCTGCCGAGAGCACGTCCTCCTCCAGGTGCGTGATGTCGAGCACGCCCACTCCATGGGAGAGAAGCGCCCGCACGATGTCGCGGACCTCTCCCCTTGCCCCTGGGTCAAGCTGCGACAGCGCCTCGTCCAGGACGAGGTACGACGGGCGCATGGCAAGCACCCCTGCGAGGGCGACGCGCTGCGCCTCGCCTCCAGAGAGGCTCGACGTGGACCTTTCCGCCAGATGCGCGATGCCGCACTCCGCCAGGGCGGACCTCACCGCCCCCTCGACGCGCTCACTCGCCCACCCCAGGTTCCTCGGGCCAAACGCGACCTCGTCCCACACGACGGAGCTCACGAGCTGCGAGAGGGGGTCCTGCCTCACCCGCCCCACAAGGCAAGCGAGGTCGGCACGAGAGAGGTCCGCGTCCCCATCCACGACGACGCCTCCGGAATCGGGCGGCAACGCACCGTTGCACACCCTCGCGAGCGTCGACTTCCCCGAGCCGTTGGCACCCACCAGCGCCACGTGCTCCCCGGGAGAGACGTGCAGGCATACGCAATCGATCACCCGTTGGGCATGCCCCCCGAGCGCCGGCGACGCGCAGATGTCCCTCAGCTCCAGCATGCCCCACCTTCCAGCGGCACCCCATACAAAGCGAGGGAGACCCGCATGCGCAGGCCTCCCTCGAGCGTCTCACGTTGTGAGAGAAGGCTACTCGGCCTTCTCCTCGGCCTCGGCAGGCTCCTCGGCCTGCTCGGGCTCCGCGGCCTCCTCGCTGACCTTGACGGGCTCCACCTTGGTGACAGGGGAGACCTTCTTGGCCTTGGACTGGACCGGCTCGGTCACGAGCTCGATGATGACGACCTCGGAGGCGTCACCCTTGCGGGGGCCAAGCTTCATGATGCGGGTGTAGCCACCGTTGCGGTCGGCCCACATGCCCTGAGCGGCCTTCTCGAAGACCTCGCGCACGACCTCCTTGTCGCCAACCTTGGCGATGGCAAGACGACGGGAGTGGATGTCGCCCCTCTTGGCCCAGGTGATGACCTTGTCGACGTCAGGACGAATGGCCTTGGCGCGTGCATCGAGGGTCTTGATGCGGTCGTTGGCAAGCAGGGCGCACACAAGGCTCTTCTTCATGGCCTTGGTGTGGGCGGCGTCGGTGCCGAGCTTCATGCCCCTCTTCTTGTTGTGTCTCATGGTCTTGAAACTCCTCTAAAGAAATGCGTTTGTCTAGTCCTTGAGGCTCAGGCCCATGGTCTCGAGCTTGTCCTTGACTTCCTCGATGGACTTGACGCCAAAGTTGCGGATGTTGAGCAGGTCGTTCTCGGAGAACTCCACGAGCTGCCTCACGCTGTGAATGCCAGCGCGCTTGAGGCAGTTGTAGGAGCGGACGGAGAGGTCCAGGTCCTCGATCTGCTTGTCAAGCTCGGTGTTCTCCTCCTCCTCGCCGTTGGCGAAGATGGAGACGTCCTCGGCGGGCTCCTCCTCGTCGGCCAGGCCCATGAAGGCGCTCATGTGCTGGTTGACGATGTTGGCAGCCTCGACCACGGCGTCGCGGGGCGAGATGGAACCGTCGGTCTCGACCTCGAGCACCAGGCGGTCGTAGTTGGTGTGCTGACCAACGCGGCAGGGCTCGACGGCCTTGGCGCAGCGCTTGACCGGGGAGTACAGCGAGTCCACGTGGATGAGGCCGATGGGGTCGCCCTCGCGCTCGTTGTCGTCACCCGAGACGTAGCCGCGCCCGGTGCCGATGCGCATCTGCATGGAGAGGTGAGCGCCGTCACCAAGGGTGCAGATGACCTGATCCTTGTTGATGAGCTCGAACTCCGCGGGGACCTTGAAGTCGCCGCCGGTCACCGTGCAGGGACCGTCGATGGAGATGGAGGCCGTGGCCTCGTCGCCCGTACCCATGGAGCGGAACACCAGGCCCTTGACGTTGAGGACGATGTCAACGACATCCTCGTACACGCCGGGAACCGTGGTGAACTCGTGCTGGACGCCATCGATCTGGATAGCCTCGACGGCAGCGCCCTCGAGCGAGGACAGCAGCACGCGCCTGAGGGAGTTGCCGAGGGTGTCGCCATAGCCACGCTCGAGCGGCTCCGCGGAGATGCGGGCGACGTTCTCGGAGACTTCCTCCACAGTAACCTGCGGCCGGATGAATTCTGCCATGAAAACCTCCTACCGTCCTTACTTACTTGGAGTAGAGCTCGACGATGAGCTGGGGGTCGAGGTCAAGATCGATCTGATCGCGAACGGGGAGCTGCAGGACGGTGCCCTTGAGCTTCTCCACGTCGACCTCAAGCCAAGCGGGGACGGCCATGTGCTCGGAGGAGACCAGGGCCTCCTTGATGGGGAGAAGGTCCTTGGCCTTATTGGCCACGGCCACGACGTCCCCAGCCTTCACCTGGTAGGAGGGAATGTCCACGCGCCTGCCGTTGACGGTGATGTGGCCGTGGCAGACGGTCTGACGGGCCTCCTTGCGGGTACGGGCAAAGCCGAGACGGAAGACGACGTTGTCAAGACGGCGCTCGAGGATGGAGAGCAGGTTGTCACCCGTGATGCCCTCCTCCTTGATGGCCTTCTCGTAGTAGCTGCGGAACTGCTTCTCCAGGACGCCATAGATGAACTTGGCCTTCTGCTTCTCCTGGAGCTGCGTGCCGTACTCGCTCTTCTGGCGACGCGTGCGCTTGGGCTGCCTGTTGGACTTCTTGTTGATGCCCATGACAATCGGGTCGATGTCAAGCTGGCGGCACCTCTTGAGGACAGGGGTCCTATCAATTGCCATTGCTACTGTCCTTCCTTACTACACGCGACGACGCTTGCACGGACGGCAACCGTTGTGCGGGATGGGGGTCTTGTCCTGGATGCCCGACACCTCGAGGCCGGCGGCCTGGAGGGAGCGGATAGCGGTCTCGCGGCCGGAGCCGGGACCCTTCACGAACACAGCCACCCTGTGAAGGCCGTGCTCCATGGCTGCCTTGGCGCAGGCCTCGGCCGCGACCTGAGCCGCGAACGGGGTGCTCTTGCGGGAGCCCTTGAAGCCGACGGTGCCACCGGACTGCCAGGCGATGACGTTGCCCTGGGGGTCGGTGATCGAGATGATCGTGTTGTTGAACGTGCTCTTGATGTGGGCCTGGCCCACGGCGATGTTCTTGCGCTCGGCGCGGCGGATGTGCTGCTGGCGCTGGTTCTTCTTCTGCGGCATGCTGTTCTCCCCTTAGGCCTTCTTCTTTGCACCGATCTGGCGACGCTTGCCCTTGCGGGTGCGCGCGTTGGTGTGGGTGCGCTGGCCGTGGACGGGGAGGCCCTTGCGGTGACGGAGGCCGCGGTAGCAGCCAATCTCCATCAGGCGGGCGGTGTTCTGACGGACCTCGCGGCGAAGGTCACCCTCGGTGGTGAAGTTCGCGTCGATGTAGTCACGAATCTTGGTGACTTCCTCCTCGGTGAGGTCCTTCACGCGGGTGCTGGGGTCAACACCGGTCTCAGCGCAGATCTTCTTCGCGCTGGTGTGGCCGATGCCGTACAGGTAGGTAAGACCGATCTCGACGCGCTTCTCACGCGGCAGATCGACGCCGTTGATACGTGCCAACTTCGAGCTCCTCTCTTAGCCCTGACGCTGCTTGTGGCGAGGGTTCTCGCAGATCACGTAAACCTTGCCATGGCGACGAATGATCTTGCACTTGTCGCACATCTTCTTGACCGAAGGACGTACCTTCATCTGCTTGTTCCTTCCGGTTAGTGCTGATACGAACTATCTACTCGCCCAGCCGCTGGCGTGAATTCCGGCTGTTGGGCACGCCTCTCCTACTTGTAGCGGTAGGTGATGCGCCCCCTGGTGAGGTCATAGGGAGAAATCTCCACGACGACCTTGTCGCCGGGAAGGATCCTGATGTAGTTCATCCTGATCTTGCCCGAGATGGTGCAGAGGATGGTCTTGCCATTCTCCAGTTCGACATTGAACATTGCGTTGGGCAGGGGCTCGACGACCGTGCCCTCAAGCTCTATTCCGCCTTGCTTGCTCACCGTTCCCGCTTTCTCCCTGTGAATCACAGCGATTGATTATCATACAGAAAATCTCACGTCGATTCCACGTTGCACGACATGCACACACGTAAAAGGCGGGGCCAACCCTTGCAAGGGGCCGGCCCCGTCGTCTTGCATCAAGCCGTGGGGCTACTGCTCCCCACCCTGTATCTGGCACCAGGGACCATCCTCGTCCTGGGTGAGAATGACCGGGCCGTCGTCGGTGATCGCGACGGTGTTCTCGTAGTGTGCAGCGGGGAGCCCGTCGTCCGTCACGACGGTCCAGCCGTTGGGAAGGACGTGGTTGGAGTACGTTCCCATCGTGATCATGGGCTCGATCGCGATAACCATGCCCGCCTGGAGGCGGACCCCCCTCCCCCGCTTGCCGTAGTTGGGGACGTTGGGGTCCTCGTGCATCTCGTGGCCAACGCCATGCCCCACGTACTCGCGCACGACGCCGTACCCGTTGCTCTCCGCAAGCGACTGGACCGCAAAGCCCACGTCGCCAAGGCGGTTCCCGGGGACAGCCTGCTCGATGGCGGCCTTGAGGCAGTCGCGAGTGCACTCGCACAGCCCCATGACCTCGGGGGAGACGGAACCGATGGCGAACGTCCACGCGTTGTCACCCACCCAGCCACCAAAGGTTGCCCCGGTGTCGACGCTCAGGATGTCCCCCTCCTCAAGAACCGTCTTCTGTGAGGGAAAGCCGTGGACGATCTGCTCGTTGACCGATGCGCAGATGCTCCCCGGGAAGCCGCCGTACCCCTTGAAGGTGGGGATGGCCCCATGGAGCCTGATGAAGCGCTCGACCGCGGTGTCGATCTCCTTGGTCGTGACCCCGGGCTTCGCCATCGAGCCGGCAAGCCTGAGCGCCGCCTTCGAGAGCGACCCCACGGACTTCATCTGCTCTATCTGCTCCGGACTCTTGATGCGAATCATAGCCCCAGCAGCACCTTGACGTCGGCGTACACGTCGTCGACGGGACGGTCGCCGTCGACCTCCTTGAGGATGCCGTGCTCGCGGTAGTAGCCAACAAGCGGCGCGGTCTCGCGCTCGTAGGTGTCCAGACGGCGCTGGATGGTCTCGGGCTTGTCGTCGTCACGCTGGTACATCTCGCCGCCGCAGCGCGGGCAGGTGTCAACGCCGGCGGGGGCGGTGTAGCCACAGCTCTTGCAGGTCCGGCGGGAGCTCAGGCGCTTGACGATGACCTCGGGCTCCACGCTCACGAGCAGGGCGGCGTCCAGCTTGAGCCCCTCCTTCGAGAGCTCGGCGTCGAGGACCTCGGCCTGTGCGGTGTTGCGCGGGAAGCCGTCGAGGATGAACCCATCCTTGGCGTCATCCTGCGAGAGGCGCTCCTTCACGAGGTCCACCACCAGGGCGTCGGGGACGAGCTGCCCCGCGTCCATGTACGACTTGGCCTTCACGCCCAGCTCGCTCTGCGCCTTGACGGCTGCCCTGAGCAGGTCGCCGGTCGAGATGTGCGGAAGCCCGTACTCCTCGACGAGCTTCTGTGCCTGGGTGCCCTTGCCGGCGCCGGGGGCGCCCAAAAGAACGATGTTCATGGAGATTGCCTTCCTCTTGAAGACGCCCGGGAGACGCCCCAGGCCACATCCGTTGGAACGTTGCACCTAGTGTAGCCGCCAAATGCACTTGGCGGGACCTCAACGGGAGAAGCCCCTCTCGCCTCTCCCCCAGAACTCGCCCGTATGGAAAGGGGGACGGACGGGGCGTTGGCCCCATCCGTCCCCCTTGAGCGTCCCTTGGGTGAGCTACTTGAAAAAGCCCTCGTAGTTGTGCATCTTGAGCTGGGACTCGAGCTGCGAGATCGTGTCCATGGCGACACCGACCAGAATCAGCACCGAGGTACCGCCGAAGGCTTGCATCAGCGTGTTGCCGGTAATCGTGAACAGGATGGACGGGATCACGGCCAGGGCAGCCATGAAGAGGGCGCCGGGGAGCGTGATGTGATCCAGCACGTTCTTGATGTACGCGGCGGTGGCGCCACCGGGGCGGACGCCGGGAATGAACCCGCCGGCCTTGCGAAGCTGGTCGGCCGTCTCGTCCGGGTTGAACACCATCGAGGTGTAGAAGTACGCGAAGAAGACAATCAGCAGGACGGAGAGGATCCAGTTGATCCAACCCGTGCTGATTGCGTTGGCGAACGCCTGCACCCACCCCACGTTGGGGAAGAAGATGGCGACCTGCGCCGGGATGTACAGCAGCGCGGATGCGAAGATGATGGGAACGACGCCGGCGGTGTTCACCTTGATGGGGAGGTAGGTGGCCTGCCCGCCCATCATGCGACGACCCACCACGCGCTTGGCATACTGGACCGGAATCCTGCGCTGCCCGCGCTCGATGTACACGATCACGGGGATGATCGCGATGACCACGACGAGGGTGATGATGGTCCAGAGCAGACCGGTGCCGGATGTGGCGACGGAGCTGCTGAGGGCATTGGGAAGCCCTGCCATGATGTTCGCGAAGATGATCAGCGACATGCCGTTGCCGATGCCGCGCTGGGTGATGACCTCACCGAGCCACATGATGATCATGGCACCGGTGAGGAGCACGCCGACGATGATGACGTCCTCGATGATCTCGGGGAACCCCATGTTGGAGAAGTCGATGCCATAGCTCTTGAAGAGGAAGAGGTAGCCAATCGCGTTAATCAGCGCGAGGAGCACCGTGAGGTACCTGGTGTACTGCGTGATCTTGCGCTGGCCGGCCTCGCCCTCCTTGGCAAGCTCGCCAAGCGAGGGGATCACGGCCTGGAACATCTGGAGGATGATCTGGGCCGTGATGTAGGGCATGATGCCCAGGCTGAAGACGGAGACGCGCGAGAGCGCCCCGCCCGAGAACAGGTTGAGGACGGCAATGGCGCCGCTGCCGGCCGCTGCGGTCTGGTAGGCCTTCAGCATGCTCGAGAAGGGCACGCCGGGGGCCGGCAGGTAGGCACCAAGCCTATACAGGAGGAGGATCCCGATGGTAATCAGGATCTTCTTCCTCAGCTCAGGAATGCGGAACGCGTTGGCGATTCCCTTTAGCACGCCTGCTCGACCTTTCCTCCGGCCGCCTCGATCTTGGCCTTCGCAGAGGCGGAAACCTTGTCGACCTTGACGGTGAGCTTCTTGGTGAGCTCGCCGTCACCGAGCACCTTGACGGGGATGTAGTCGTGCTTGATGACGCCCTTGGCCAGGAGGCTCTCGGCGTCAACCGTCTCGCCGTCCTCGTACAGCTTCTCGAGACGAGAGACGTTGACGGGGGCGTACTCCACGCGGTTGTGGTTCTTGAAGCCGGGGAGCTTGGGGAGACGCATCGCGAGCGGGGTCTGGCCGCCCTCGAAGCCTGCGCCCTTGCCGCCACCGGAGCGGGACAGCTGGCCCTTGGTGCCGCGGCCGGCGGTCGTGCCCTGGCCGGCGGAGTTACCGCGGCCTACGCGCTTGCGGGCCTTCTTGGAGCCCTCCGCGGGGTGAAGATCATGAAGCTGCATTTGGGTGACTCCTAGTTCTCTTCGACCTGGACAAGGTGCTTGACCTTGAAGATCATTCCACGAACACTCGGGTTATCGGGCAGCACCGAGGTGTCGCCGATCTTGCGGAGGCCCATGGCACGGCAGGTGCGGGTCTGGTCCTTCTTTACGTTGCAGACGGCGCTACGGACGAGCCTGACGGTGAGCTTCTTGTCTGCCATTGGTTACTCCCCCTTCCCTGCGAAGAGCTCCTTGGTGGTGAGGCCACGGCGCTCGGCGGCCTGCTCGGGGCTGGTGAGCCCCTTCAGGCCCTCGGCTGCGGCCTTGATGATGTTGAGGGCGTTGTCGGTGCCAAGGGACTTGGCGGTGACGTTGGTAATGCCCGCAAGCTCGAAGAGCGGACGGACGGGGCCGCCGGCGATGACGCCGGTACCCTCGACGGCCGGCTTGATGAGGACGCGGCCTGCGCCAAACTTGCCCTCGATTGCGTGAGGCACCGAGCCACTCTTGGTGACGGGAACCTTGAACATGTTCTTCTTCGCGTCGTCGACGCCCTTCTGGATTGCCAGGGGCACCTCGGTGGAGCGGCCCATGCCCAGGCCGACATTGCCCTTGCCGTCACCCACGGCCACGAGGGCGACGAGCGTCATGCGACGGCCGCCCTTGACGGTCTTGGAAACACGGTGGATGTAGACTACGCGCTCCTGAAGATCGGAGTCATTCTGGCGCTTACGATCACGTGGCATCTAAATTCCTCCTAGAACTTCAGGCCCGCGGAACGGGCACCATCGGCGAGGGCCTGAACGCGGCCGTGGTAGATGTGACCACCGCGGTCAAAGGTGACCTGGGTGACACCGGCCTCGATGGCGCGCTGGCCAACGAGCTTGCCGACGAACTCTGCGGCCTCCTTGTTGGAACCGAGCTTGCCGGTCTCCTTGAACTCGGGCGACAGGGTGGACGCGGAGCAGATGGTCTTGCCCTCGACGTCGTTGATCACCTGGGCGTAGATGTTCGCGTTGGTGCGGTGAACGGAAAGGCGGGGACGCTCCGCAGTGCCAAAGATCTTGGCGCGGACACGGCGCTGACGGCGCTTGAGACCCGCACGCTTTGCCTTGTTCTTGTCCATTACTTCTCCTTCAAGTTGCCAGCACCTGACGGGGTGCTGGTCTTCTCCCTATACCTACGAGGCTACTTGGCAGCCTTGCCAAGCTTCCTGCGGATGTGCTCGCCCTCGTAGTGGATGCCCTTGCCCTTGTAGGGCTCGGGAGGACGCTTGCTGCGAACCTCGGCCGCAACCTGGCCGACCTGCTCCTTGGAGATGCCCTTCACGGTGATGTGCGTGTTGTCGGGGACCTCGAAGCTGATGCCCTCGGGAGCGACGTAGATCACGGGGTGGGAGTAGCCAAGCGAGAGGTCCAGGTCCTTGCCCTTGAGCGCGGCGCGATAGCCGACGCCGGTGAGCTCGAGCTTCTTCTCAAAGCCCTTGGAGACGCCCTCGACCATGTTGCTGATGAGGGTGCGGGTCAGGCCCTGCTGGGCGTTGGACTCGGTGGACTCGTCGTTACGGGTGACGAGGATCTCCTCGCCCTCCTGGCTGATGGTGACGAGCTCGGAGAACGTGCGATCCAGCTCGCCCTTGGGGCCCTTGACGGAAACGTGGGAGCCCTCGACTGTCACAGTGACCCCAGCGGGAATCTGGACAGGCTTCTTACCAATACGAGACATTGTCTCCTCCTATCTATTCCTGCCGCGGGTTACCAGATGTAGCAGATGACCTCGCCGCCGACGCCGAGCTTGCGGGCGTCGCGGTCGCACATCATGCCCTTCGAGGTGGAGATGACGGCAGTGCCGAGGCCACCACGAACACGCGGCAGGTCAGCCGCGGAGGAGTAGATGCGCAGGCCCAGCTTGGAGATGCGGCGGATGCCCTGGATCACGCGGGCACGACGTGCGCCGTACTTGAGCTTGATGTGGAGGGTCTTCTGGGGCTTGGTGTCCTCCACCTCGTAGGACTCGATGTAACCCTCCTCGCAGATGACGCGGGCGATCTCGACCAGCACCTTGCTCGAGGGCATGGAGACCTCAGGCTTGCCGGCGGAGTTAGCGTTACGGATGCGCGTCAGCATGTCTGCGATGGGATCAGTAACCTTCATTGATTCCTTCTCCTTCGTTAGTGATGAAACTGCGCGTTTGGTTCATCCGAGCCCATGGCCCGGACGCCTACACGCGAGAGCCCTGGCCTACCAGCTCGCCTTGCGGACGCCAGGAAGCTCGCCCTTGCTCGCGAGCTCGCGGAAGCACACGCGGCACAGGCCGAACTTGCGATAGACGGAGTGGGGACGCCCACAGCGCTGGCAGCGGTTCTGCTTGCGCGTCGAGTACTTCGGCTCACGCGAAGCCTTGACGATCATCGATGTCTTAGCCACAAATCCTCCTTCAGGAAGAGGCCTCGGGTCCATCCCGGGGCTACGTACTACCTATTGACTAGTCCTTCTTGAACGGGAAGTGGAAGGCGTCGAGAAGCGCCTTGCCCTCCTCGTCAGTCTGGGCAGTGGTCACGATGGTGATGTCCATGCCACGGGTGTGGTCGATCTTGTCGAAGTCGATCTCGGGGAAGATCAGCTGCTCGGTCACGCCCATGGAGAAGTTGCCATGGCCATCGAACGACTTGGCGCTGATGCCGCGGAAGTCGCGGATGCGCGGGATGGCGATGGCGATGAGGCGGTCGAGGAACTCGTACATGCGGTCGCTGCGAAGGGTGACCTTGGCGCCGATGGGCTGGCCCTGGCGCAGGTGGAAGGTCGCGATCGACTTGCGGGCGTGCGTCACGAGCGGCTGCTGGCCGGTGATGGCACGCAGGTCGGCAACGGCGCCCTCGATGGCCTTGGAATCCGTGGCTGCCTCGCCGACGCCCATGTTCACGACGATCTTCTCGATCTTCGGGATCTGCATGACGTTCTTGTAGTTGAACTGCTTCTGCAGCTCGTCGCGAATGGTGTCGAAGTACAGGGTCTTGAGCCTCGGTACGTAGTTCTGGTCCTCTGCCATGTGAACTCCTTCTTCTAGATCCTGGCGGGATTGCGTGCGGGGTCCGGTCTCGCACGACCCGAGCCTGGCAAGCCCGGGGGCCCACGCGTCCGAGACATACCTATCCCGTCTACAGACGCGATTCTTCACTCTACTACTTGCCCGCATTCCTCGTGCCAGCTGATGCGGGTTTGAAGAGTCTCCACACAATCGGCGATAAAAAGACCCCCTCCATGGGAGGGGGCCCTACTACCCTTGTGCCAAGGACTAGAACTTGGCACCGCACTTCTTGCAGACGCGGACGGGCTTGTTGTTCTCGTCGCGCTCATGGCCAACGCGGGTGTGCTGGCCGCAGGAGGGGCAGACCAGGGCGACGTTGGACACGTCGATGGCAGCCTCCTTCTGGATGATGCCACCCTGCTCGTTCTGCTGGGTGGGGCGCTGGGCCTTCTTGACCATGGCAACGCCACGGACGACGACCTTGCCCTCCTTCGGCATGGCCTTGATGACCTCGCCGCGAACGCCCTTGTCCTTGCCGGACAGGACCTCGACCTGGTCTCCGGTCCTCACGTTCATCTTTGCCATTCGTCTCTCACTCCCTACAGCGTCTCGGGTGCGAGCGAGACGATCTTCATGTACTTGCGATCGCGCAGCTCGCGGGCGACGGGCCCGAAGATACGGGTACCCTTGGGCTCGCCATCCTTGTTGACCAGGACGCAGGCGTTCTGGTCGAACTTGATGTAGCTGCCGTCCTGGCGACGGGTCTCCTTAACGGTGCGGACGATGACGCAACGCACGACGTCGCCCTTCTTCACCTGGCCGCCGGGCTGAGCCTCCTGTACGGCGCACATGATGACGTCGCCGAGGCCAGCATAACGGCGCTTGGAGCCACCCATGACCTTGATGCACTTGACGCGCTTCGCGCCGCTGTTGTCAGCGACGTTGAGCATGGTCTCCATCTGAATCATTGCTGTTCCTCCGAACACTCATCCCAGCCAGAGGTGCGACCACGCTTGCGAGGCACATGGCTGGTAATGGGCTGATAAATCCTTACTTGGCGCGCTCCACGATCTCGACCACGCGCCAACGCTTGGTCTTAGAGAGAGGCCTGGTCTCCATAACGCGAACGGTGTCGCCGAGGCCGCACTCGTTCTTCTCGTCGTGGCAGTGAAGCTTCTTGTGCACGGTCATCATCTTGCCGTACTTGGGGTGGTGCTTGCGGTACGTGATCTGCACGGTGATGGTCTTGTCGCCGGAGATCGAGATGACCTCACCGGTGCGGACCTTGCGCGCGTTCCTGATAACGGTCTCTGCCATTTCTTATCTCCTGCGATCTAGTTCTTCGCGGCTTCGGCCGCGATCTGGCGAGCGCGCATCTCGGTCTGGATGCGGGCGATGTCGCGCTTCACGAGGGTGACGCGGGCGGTGTTGTCCAGCTGGCTGGTGGCCATCTGGAAGCGCAGGTTGAAGAGCTCTGCGCGGCCGTCCTCGAGCTTCTGGGCGAGCTCCTCGTCACTGAGCTCGCGAATCTCCTTGTACTTCATTTACTTTGCCTCCCCGTCCTGCTCAGCGCGGGTGATGATCTTGGTCTTGATGGGAAGCTTGTGCTGAGCCAGACGCAGGGCTTCCTTAGCGGTAGCCTCGTCGATCTCGCCAAGCTCGAACATGACGCGACCGGGCTTCACGACAGCCACCCACTCCTCGGGGTTGCCCTTGCCGGAACCCATGCGGGTCTCTGCCGGCTTCTTGGTGATGGGCTTGTCGGGGAAGATGGTGATCCAGACCTTGCCGCCACGCTTCATCTGGCGGGTCATGGCGATACGAGCGGCCTCGATCTGGCGGTTGGTAATCCAGTGAGCCTCGAGCGCAACCAGGCCGTACTGGCCAAAGTGCAGCTCGGTGTTGCCCTTGGCGTGGCCCTTCATGGAGCCACGCTGAACCTTGCGGTGAAGAACGCGCTTAGGTGCGAGCATTAGCGGCCCCTCCTCTCATTGCGACCACGGCGAGGACGGCTGGAGCCCTCGAGCTGCGGGTGCAGCGCGGGCTGGCCGGGAAGCTGCTCGCCCTGGTAGATCCAAACCTTCACGCCGCAGGCACCCATGGTGGTGTGGGCGGTGGCCACGCCGAAGTCGATCTTGGCGCGGAGGGTGTGCAGGGGCACGCGGCCCTCGCGGTACCACTCGCGGCGGCCCATCTCGGCGCCGTTGAGACGGCCGGAGCACTGGATGCGGATGCCCTTGGCGCCGGCCTTGCGGGCGGACTGAACGGCCTTGCGCATGGCGCGACGGAAGGCGATGCGGCCCTCGAGCTGCTCGGCGATGGACTGAGCGACCAGCTGGGCGTCGAGCTCGGGGCGCTTGACCTCGATGACGTCGACGTTGATGTTGCCCTTGCTCACGCCGGCGACCTTCTCGAGCTCGCCACGGAGGGCGTCGATCTCGGCGCCCTTCTTGCCGATGACGATGCCGGGGCGCGCGGTGTAGATGGTGACCTTCACCTTGTCGCCGGCGCGCTCGATGTCGACGCGGGCGAGGGCGGCGGAGGCGAGGCGCTTCTCGAGGAACTTGCGAATCTCGAGGTCGTTGCCAAGCTTCTTGGCGTAGTCCTTCTTATCGGCGTACCAACGGGAACGCCACTCCTCGGTGATGCCGAGACGGAAGCCGGTAGGCTGAACCTTCTGACCCATGCTTTCCCTACGCCTCCTTTCGAGGTGCGACGACGACGGTGATGTGGCTCGTGCGCTTGTTGATGCGCGAAGCGGAGCCCTTGGCGCGGGGACGGATGCGCTTGAGCGTGGGGCCCTCGTCAACGTAGGCGTACTTGATGACGAGGTCGTCCTCGCGCAGGTTGTTGTTGTTCACCGCGTTAGCGACGGCGGAGCGAACAACCTTGGCGACGGGCTCGGCAGCGGCGCGGGTGGAGAACTGAAGGGTCTCCAGCGCCTTGTCGACGGACTTGTTGCGAATCTGGTCAACGACCATGCGAACCTTGCGAGGGGCCATGCGCACGTACTTGGCGGTGGCGTGTACCTCGTTGGTGGCGGCGGTGTTCTTAGCCATCTCTCATGCCCTCCTAGTTAGCCTTGTGGCCGCGGAAGGTACGAGTGGGAGCGAACTCGCCAAGCTTGTGACCAACCATGGACTCGGTGATGTAGACGGGGACATGCTTGCGGCCGTCGTGGACGGCGATCGTGTGGCCGACCATCTCGGGGAAGATGGTGGAGGAGCGCGACCAGGTCTTCACGACCTCCTTCTTGCCCGCCTCGTTCATTGCGGTGACACGCGCAAGGAGGCGAGTCTCCACATACGGACCCTTCTTGAGACTTCTGCTCATTCTTGGTTTCTCCTATTACTCGTGTTCCGACTACTTCGAGCGACGACGGATGATGAGGCGGTTCGACGCCTTCTTGGGGTCGCGCGTCTTGTAGCCCTTCGTGGGCTTGCCCCAAGGGGTGACCGAGGGACGGCCGGAGGTGTGGTTCTTGCCCTCGCCGCCGCCGTGCGGGTGATCGACGGGGTTCATGACCGTACCACGGACGGTCGGGCGGACGCCCATCCAGCGGTGACGACCGGCCTTGCCGATCACGATGTTGCTGTGCTCGGCGTTGCCGACCTCGCCGATGGTGGCGCGGCAGGTGAGGAGCACGCGGCGCAGCTCGGAGGAGGGCATGCGGAGGACGGCGTAGCCGTTGTCCTTGCCCATGAGCTGGACGGAGGTGCCAGCGGCGCGGGCCATCGCAGCGCCACGGCCGGGCTGGAACTCGACGGCGTGCACGAGCGTGCCCACGGGAATCTGGGCCAGCGTGGTGCAGTTGCCGGGCTTGATGTCGATGTCCTTCTCGCCAGAGATGACGGTGTCCCCGACGTGCAGGCCCTCGGGCGCGAGGATGTAGGCCTTGGCGCCGTCAACGTAGTGGAGAAGGGCGATGCGTGCGCTGCGGTTGGGGTCGTACTCGATGGTAGCGACCTTGGCGGGCACGTCGTCCTTGCGGCGCTTGAAGTCGATGCGACGATACATGCGCTTGTGGCCGCCGCCCTGGTGACGGGTGGTGATGCGGCCGTTGTTGTTGCGCCCGGCCTTCTTGGGCAGGGGCTCGAGGAGCGACTTCTCGGGCTTGTTGGTGGTGATCTCCGAGAAGTCGGAGACGGTCTGCCAACGACGGCCCGCGCTCGTGGGCTTGAGGTGCTTGACTCCCATTGCGTTTCCCTTTCTTTTCCGTTGGCCGTCTCGCTCAGGGAATGGGGCCAAGGGCCCCGGTGAGACGACACCGGATTACCACGGTACCGCGCGTATCCCTAGTGCGCGGCATGGTTGCCCGGCCTCCCGGAGGAGGCTCGGGCAACCAAATACTAGCTAGTCCTCGTCGGACTGCTGGTTAGCAAAGATCTCGATCTGCTCACCATCGGCGATGGTGACGACGGCCTTCTTCCAGGTACGGGTCTTGCCGTACTGGTAGCGAACGCGCTTGTTCTTGGGCTTGACCCAGAGGGTGTTGACCTTCTCGACGTGCACGTTGAAGAGCTTCTCGACCGCATCGGCAATCTCACCCTTGGCGGCCTGGCGGGCAACCTCGAAGGTGTACTTGTTCTGCGCCATGAGGTCGAAGGAACGCTCGGAGATGACCGGGCGGACGATCACGTTGTAGACGGAGTTCATTATGCGAGCACCTCCCCGAAGAACTTGGCGATCTCGGGAGACATCACGAGAGCGGCGTTGTCGATGAGGTAACGGGTGTTGGCCTCGGAACGGCCGATGACCGTGACCTTGGGAAGGTTGCGGAAGGAGAGGTACGTGTTGACGTCGTCGTCGGGGACCACGACGGTCACGCGCTTGTCGGAGAGGCCGAGCGCGTTGAGCGCGGAGACGGCCTGCTTGGTCTTGGGGGCGTCAAACTGCATGCCCTCGACGAGCACGAGCTCGGAGTCTGCGACCTTGCCGGAGAGCACGGAGCGCATGGCGAGCTTCTTCTCCTTGATGTTGACGCGGAGGGCGTGGCTGTGGGGCGTAGGCCCGAAGACGACGCCGCCTCCCCTGAACTGCGGGGCGCGAATGGTGCCTTGGCGCGCACGGCCGGTGCCCTTCTGACGGAACGGCTTGGCGCCACCACCGGAGACGTGCTTGCGGTTCTTGGTGGAGTGCGTGCCCTGGCGCTGGCAGGCCTCGTAGGCCACCACGACGCGGTGCACGACGGGGATGTTAGGCTCGATGCCATAGACGCCGTCGGGGAGCTCGACCTCTCCGGTCGCCTTCCCCTCAACGTTCTTTACTTCGATCTTGGACATTCTGTCCTCCTTGTTAGCCTTGGGGCTTCTGGTCGTGCTGGGCCCTTAGGCCATGCGGACGGAGACGAAGGCGTTCTTTGCGCCGGGGACCGCGCCCTTGACAAGCAGGAGGTTCTGCTCGGCGTCGACACGAACGAGCTTGAGGTTCTTGACGGTCACGCGCTCGTTGCCCATGTGGCCGCACATGTGAAGGCCCTTGCGGACGCGCGCGGGATACGCGCACTGGCCGATGGAGCCCGGCTCGCGCTGGTTGCGGGAGCCGTGGGTCATGGGGCCGCAGGCGAAGTTCCAGCGCTTGATGGTTCCCTGGAAGCCCTTGCCCTTGGAGGTGCCAGTGACGTCGACGGCCTTGACCTCGGAGAAGTCAGCAACGGTCACCTTGTCGCCGCAGTTGTGCTCCTCGCCGTTCTCGACGCGGACCTCGCGCAGGAAGCGCATGGGGGCGACGCCGTGGGCGTCGAAGTGCCCCTGCATGGGCTTGTTGATGTGCTTGGAAGTGATGTCGCCATAGCCAATCTGGACGGCGTCGTAGCCATCCGTGGCCTTGGTCTTAACCTGCGAGACGACGCAGGGGCCGGCCTGGATGACGGTCACGGGGACGACGTTGTCGTTCTCGTCCCAGACCTGCGTCATCCCGATCTTGCGGCCAAGAATCGTGCTGACCATGCTCTTTCCTAACCCTCGGTGGTCATGGGACCGACGGGCAACCCATTGCCCTCCCCCAGCGGACCACATCTGACATTGGCCTGACCACAAGGCACACAAGTGTCCCGTAATCTAGGCAGCTTGACTAGTGTACACTCCCGGGACCGTGTTCACAATGAAACAACAATTCCCCACGTAAAGCCATGGACTCGCCCGGAAATGGACCCCGCAAACGAAGGAAGCCTCCCGCGGCGCGGGAGGCTTCCAAAACGCCTTTGCCCTAGCCCCTAGAGCTTGATCTCGATGTCAACTCCGGCGGGGAGGTCGAGCCTCATGAGAGAGTCGACCGTGGAGCTGGAGGGGTCGAGGATGTCGATGAGACGCTTGTGAGTGCGCATCTCGAACTGCTCGCGCGAGTCCTTGTCCTTGTGCGGGGAGCGGATAACCGTGTAGAGGTTGCGCTCGGTGGGCAGGGGGATGGGGCCGGAAACGCGGGCACCGGTCTTCTGGGCGGTGTCGACGATGAGTTTCGCGGACTGATCCACGACCTCGTGATCGTAGCCCTTGAGGCGAATCCTGATCTTCTGGCTTGACACTTGTAATACCTCCATCGATGGGCTGGCGCGGTGTCGGCCGCGCCGCCGTTGGCTACGTTGCTTACTCGTTCCCGCCGTTCTTGGCGACGATCTGCTCGCGGATGTTCTTGGGAACCGGCTCGTACGAGTCGAACTGCATGGTGTACGAGGCGCGGCCCTGCGTCTGGGAGCGAAGGTCGGTGGCGTAGCCGAACATCTCGCCCAGGGGCACCTTGGCACGGATGAGCTTGGTGTTCTTGCGATCCTCCATGCCCTCGATCTTGCCGCGACGGCCAGAGAGGTTGCCCATGACGTCGCCCATGTACTGCTCGGGCGTCTCGACCTCGACCTGCTCGACGGGCTCGAGGAGCACGGGGTCGGACTCCTGCAGGGCCTTCTTGATGGCCATGGAGCCAGCGATCTTGAAGGCGGCCTCGGACGAGTCGACCTCGTGGTAGGAGCCGTCGACCAGGGTCACCTTGATGTCCTGGACGGGGTAACCGGCGATGACGCCGCTCTCGAGGGCCTCCTGGATGCCCTTGTCCACCGAGGGGATGTACTCCTTGGGGATGGCGCCGCCGACGGTGGCGTCAACGAACTCGTAGCCAAAGCCGGGCTCCATGGGCTCCATGTCGATGATCGCGTCGCCGTACTGGCCGCGGCCACCGGACTGGCGGACGAACTTGCCCTGGACGTGCTGGACGGCGTGACCGGCGGTCTCGCGATAGGCGACCTGGGGCTTGCCCACGTTGCAGTCGACGTGGAACTCGCGGCGCAGACGGTCGACGATGATCTCGAGGTGAAGCTCGCCCATGCCGGCGATGATGGTCTGGCCGGTCTCATGATCGGTGTGGACGCGGAAGGTCGGGTCCTCCTCGGCCAGCTTGGCGAGGCCAACGGACATCTTGTCCTGCTCGGCCTTGGACTTGGGCTCGACCGCGACGTCGATGACGGGGTCGGCGAAGTCGATGGACTCGAGCACGATGGGGTGCTTCTCGTCGCACAGGGTGTCGCCCGTGGAGGTGTTCTTGAGGCCGACGCAGGCGACGATGTCGCCGGCGGAGCACTCGTCACGGTCGACGCGGTCGTTGGCGTTCATCTCGAGGATGCGGCCAAGGCGCTCGCGGCCGTCCTTGACGGAGTTGTAGACGTAGCTGCCCGCCTCCGCCTGACCGGAGTACACGCGGATGTAGGTGAGCTTGCCGACGAAGGGGTCGGTCATGATCTTGAAGGCGAGGGCCGAGAAGGGCTCCTTGAAGTCCGCGTGACGGACCTCGGGCTCACCCTTGAGGTTCTTGCCGTCGATCTCCTTGACGTCGAGCGGGCTGGGGAGGTAGTCCACGACGGCGTCGAGGAGCTCCTGGATACCCTTGTTCTTGTAGGCGGAGCCCACGAAGACGGGGTTGAGCTCGTTGGCGATGACACCCTTGCGGATGGCCTTCTTGAGCAGGTCGACGGGCACCTCCTTCTCCTCGAGGATGAGCTCCATGAGCTCGTCGTCGAAGTTGGAGGCCGCGTCGAGGAGCTCCTCGCGCTTCTCGGCGGCAAGGTCCTTGAACTCGTCGGGAATCTCGTCCATGGGCTCGGGGTAGATCATTCCCTTGGCGTCTTCCTTGAAGTCCCACGCGGTGTTGGTGACGAGGTCGATGAGGCCCCAGAAGTTGGACTCGGCGCCCATGGGGATCTGGGCCGCGACGGCGACGGCGCCAAGACGGTCCTTCATGGTCTCGATCGCGTTGAAGAAGTCAGCGCCCACGCGGTCGTACTTGTTGATGAAGGCGATGCGGGGGACGCCGTAGTTGGCGGCCTGACGCCAGACGGTCTCGGACTGCGGCTGGACGCCGGCGACGGCGTCGAACACGGCGACGGCACCATCGAGGACGCGCAGGCAGCGCTCGACCTCGGCGGTGAAGTCAACGTGGCCCGGCGTGTCGATGATCTGGATGACGTGGTCCTTCCAGAAGCACGTGGTGGCCGCGGAGGTGATGGTCACGCCGCGCTCCTGCTCCTGGACCATCCAGTCCATGGTCGCAGCGCCGTCATGGACCTCGCCAATCTTGTGCGTCTTGCCGGTGTAGTAGAGGATGCGCTCCGTCGTGGTGGTCTTACCGGCGTCGATGTGGGCCATGATGCCGATGTTGCGGAGGTCTTCCAGCTTGTACTTAACCTTTGCCATGTGTGGTTACTCCTCGTGTCCCGAACTAGAAACGGTAGTGAGAGAACGCACGGTTGGCCTCTGCCATCTTGAAGAGGTCCTCACGCTTCTTGACGGACGCGCCAACGCCGTTGGCGGCATCCATGAGCTCGTTGGCAAGGCGCTGGGCCATGGTGTTCTCCTTGCGGGCGCGGGAGAAGTTGACGATCCAGCGGATGGCGAGGGTGGTGGCACGACGGGAGTTGACCTCCATGGGCACCTGGTAGGTGGCGCCGCCGACACGGCGAGGCTTGACCTCGAGGGTGGGGCGGACGTTGTCCATGGCCTTCTTGAAGACGGCCACGGGATCCTGCTCGGTCTTCTCCTTGATGATGTCGAAGGCGCCGTAGACGATGCGCTCGGCGGTGGCCTTCTTGCCATCGAGGAGGACCTTGTTGATCAGCTGGGTCACGAGACGGTTGTTGTAGACGGCGTCGGGAGTGACCTCGCGACGGACTGCTGCTGCACGACGCGGCATGTTGTATCTCCTAATGTTCGAGAGCTAATTCAGACGTTGGGAAGTGCCTACTCCTTGGGGCGCTTGGCGCCGTAGCGGGAGCGAGCCTTCTTGCGGTCCTGAACTGCCGCGCAGTCATAGGCGCCGCGGATGATCTTGTAACGCACACCAGGGAGGTCGCGCACGCGGCCGCCGCGGATGAGGACGATGGAGTGCTCCTGCAGGTTGTGGCCCTCGCCGGGGATGTAGGCCGTGACCTCGATGCCGTTGACGAGGCGCACACGGGCGACCTTGCGGAGTGCGGAGTTAGGCTTCTTGGGGGTGGTGGTGAAGACGCGGGTGCACACGCCACGCTTCTGGGGGTTGTGCTGCAGTGCTGCGTTCTTGGACTTGGCCTTGTGGGAAACGCGGCCCTGGCGGACGAGCTGGTTGATGGTAGGCAAAGCTTCTCTCCTTCTTGAGACGTACGGTTGGTGGTGCGCGAGCACCTATGTGTCAAGGACGCCTCAGCACCGACGCCCTGGATCGTTGTGTGCGCACGTTCACGCCCAAAACAAGCCGATGTTGCAGATTACGCGCGCATTTCGCAGTTGTCAAAAAGCCACGGTATCGGGCGTATCCCCTCTACACGCCACGCACACAGATGGTCTCGCAGCCTACTCGGCGGGCGTGACCTCCTCGGCGGCGTGCTGAAGGCCTGTGCGGATGAGCATCCTCACGTGGTCGTCCGTGAGCGAGTAGATCACGCGCTGGCCCTCGCGCCGAGACGCGACGAGGCCACGGTCCCTCAGCAGGCGGAGCTGGTGGGAAATGGCGCTCTGCGACACGTGACAGACCTCGGTGAGCTCCCCCACCGCCCTGTCGCCCCGGGTGAGGACCCCGAGGATCTGAAACCTGGTGGAGTCGCTGAGGGCATCGAATATCTGCGTCGCGCTGTACACGACGTCGTCGTTTGCCAGGTACTCCTCGAGGGGGCACATGTCGTCGTCCATGCCTGCCATCGGCACACCCCTTTCTGCCGGGCCGGGTGGCCCGGATGCAGAGAGGCCCCACCACCCTGGCGGTGATGGGGCCTCCCCTTCCTACCTTACGTGTCCACCGGGACGCTACTCGCCGTCCTCGGAGGCCTCGTTCTTCTCGACCTGCGAGAGGAGGTCGTGCAGGGAGCCCAGGTCCTCGTTGATGACCTGGCCCTGGTCGGCGTCGTCCGTGGAGGGCGCGCCGATGAGCTCGTCGTCGCCGGCGGAGTCGTGCTTGGCCGGCGCCGCGGTCCCCAGCATGATGTCGTTGTCGGCATCAGGCGAGAAGACCATGTTAAGTAGCTGGGAGAGGTCCTCGCTGTCGGCCTCGTCCTCGTCGGGCTCGAGGATGTAGAGGAGGTTGCGGGCCTCGAGGCCCTCGCGAAGCTCCTCGATCGCCTTGGCGCCGATACCGTCGATGCGAAGGAGGTCGTCCTCGGTCTTGCCGATGAGGTCGCCCACCGTCTCGATGCCCACCTCGCTGAACTTGTTGGTCCAACGCTGCGAGACGCCGAGGTCGTCGAACAGGTACAGCTTCGCGTCCTCGCTGGAGAGCGTGCGGCCGTTCTTGGAGTACACCCCGCCATAGCCGTAGTCGTCGCCGATCCAGTCGAGCTGCTTGGGCAGCTGCTCCTCGATGCCCTTGAGCTCGTCGGGCGCCCACTCGGGCAGGCTCTTAGCCAGCGGGGAGGTGGGGCCGTCGATCTTCTGGCCGTGGTAGGTGAGCTCCACGTCGTCGTAGGCCTTGAGGCCGGTGCCAGCGGGAATCTTCTTGCCCACGATGACGTTCGACTTGAGGTCGAGCAGGTGGTCCACCTCGCCCTTGATGGCGCTCTCGGTGAGGACGCCGGCGGTGCGGATGAACGAGGCGCTGGACAGCCAGGAGTCGATGGAGCTAGCGACCTTGAGCGTGCCCAGGATGACGGGCTCCGCCTCGGGGGGCGTGCCACCGGCGAGCGCGATGTTGCGCACGGTCTCCGCGAACACGTAGCGGTCGACGTACTGGCCGAGGAGGTACGTGGAGTCGCCGGGGTTGGTCACCTGGACGCGACGCAGCATCTGACGCGCGATGACCTCGATGTGCTTGTCGTTGAGGTCGACGCCCTGCGAGGTGTACACGTCCTTGACGGACTTGACGAACGTCTGCATGGTCGACTCGATGTCGGTGAGCTTGCGCAGCTTGCGGAAGTTCACGAAGCCGCGGGTGATCTGGTCGCCCGCACGAACCTCGCAGCCGTCCTCGAAGCCCGGCATGAAGCGCACGGACGCGGGGACGCGCCACTCGGCGACGATGCGAGACTCGTCGTTGGCGTCCTTGATCTGGATCAGGTACTCGGACTGCTCGGGCGTGATGCGCAGGATGCCCGAGACCGGTGCGAGGTCGGCCTCGCGGCCGAGGATCTTCTCGTTGACGTTGCCGACGACGTCGAACATGCGGGCAACCGTGGGGAGGCCCTGCGTGATGTCGTCAGCGCCCGCGACGCCGCCGGAGTGAATGGTGCGCATCGTGAGCTGGGTGCCCGGCTCGCCGATGGACTGGGCGGCGATGATGCCGACCGAGGTGCCGATGTTGACGGGGCGACGGGTGGAGAGGTCCCAGCCGTAGCACTTCTGGCACACGCCGTACTTGGACTTGCAGGTGAGCAGGGCGCGGAGCTCGACCTTCTTGAGGCCGGCATCGACCATGCGCTGCAGGTCGTCCTTCGACTCCACGTAGCCGCCAGCGGGGATGATGACCTCGCCGGTGGTGGGGTTGATGACGTCGTGGAGCGTGCAGCGGCCGATGAGGTCGGTATCCACGTCCGTCTCGCCCGGCTTGATGAGGTCGTAGGTCACGGCCTCGTCGGTCCCGCAGTCCTCCTCGCGCACGATGACGTCCTGCGCGACGTCGACCAGGCGACGGGTGAGGTATCCGGAGTCGGAGGTGTGGGAGGCGGTGTCGACGAGGCCCTTGCGTGCGCCGTAGGTGGAGATGAAGTACTCCAGCGGCTGCAGGCCCTCGCGGAAGTTTGCCTTGATTGGGAGGTCGATGGTGTCGCCGGACATATCGGCCATGAGGCCGCGCATACCGGCGAGCTGGCGAAGCTGCGTCTTGGAGCCACGGGCGCCGGAGTCGGCCATCATGTAGATGGGGTTGTCCTCGGCGAAGCCCTGGAGCATCTCGGTGCCCAGGAGGTCGGTGCACTCCGTCCAGGCGTTAATGACCTCGGCGTGGCGCTCCCTCTCGGACAGGAAGCCGTCCTCGTAGTACTCGTTGATCTCGTCGACCTTGCCCTGCGCCTCCTCCAGGAGCTGGGGCTTGTCGTCGGGGATGACGGCGTCCCACACCGAGATGGTGAGGCCCGCGCGGGTGGCGTAGTGGAAGCCCACCTGCTTGATGGCGTCCAGGATGGGCTCAACGGCAGAGGTGCTGTAGCGGTCGCAGCAGTCGTTGACCAGGGCGGCGATGTCGCCCTTGACCATCTTGTAGTTCATGTACGGGTAGTCGTGCGGCAGGCACTGGCGGTTGAAGATCACGCGGCCGACGGTGGTCTCGAAGCGCACGGTGCCGTCCGTGACGTCGAAGTCCTCGAAGTCGGACTTGCCCTGCCTCACGCGGAAGTACTTTCTGCCGTCCTTCTCCAGGTTTGCGTCCGCGGCAGAGACGCGCACGTAGATCTTGGCCTGGATGTCGACGCCGGCAAGCTCGTCGTACGCGAGCAGCGCGTCGTCAAAGCTGGCGAACACGCGGCCCTCGCCCTTGAGGGCGTCCTTCTCTGTGGTCAGGAAGTACACGCCGAAGACCATGTCCTGGGAGGGCACGGTGAGCACCTTGCCGGATGCCGGGGAGCGCAGGTTGTTGCTCGAGAGCATGAGCACGCGGGCCTCGGTCTGCGCCTGGGTGGACAGCGGCACGTGCACGGACATCTGGTCGCCGTCGAAGTCTGCGTTGAACGGCGCGCAGACCAGCGGGTGCAGGTGGATTGCCTTGCCCTCGACCAGGACGGGCTCGAACGCCTGGATGGACAGACGGTGGAGGGTCGGGGCGCGGTTGAGCAGGACCAGACGGCCCTTGATGACCTCGTCAAGGACGTCCCACACCGCGGGGGCGCCGCGGTCGATGGCGCGCTTGGCACCCTTGATGTTCTCCACCTTGCCGAGTTCGACCAGGCGGCGCATCACGAACGGCTTGAAGAGCTCGAGCGCCATGGCAGAGGGGAGGCCGCACTGATGCAGCTTGAGGTGCGGGTCGACGACGATGACCGAACGGCCGGAGTAGTCGACGCGCTTGCCGAGCAGGTTCTGGCGGAAGCGACCCTGCTTACCCTTGAGGGCCTCGGCGAGCGACTTGAGGGGACGCCCGCCGCGCCCGGTGACGGGACGGCCGCGACGGCCGTTGTCAAAGAGGGCGTCGACGGACTCCTGGAGCATGCGCTTCTCGTTGTTGACGATGATCGCGGGGGCGTCGAGGTCGAGCAGCCTCTTGAGGCGGTTGTTGCGGTTGATGACGCGACGGTAGAGGTCGTTGAGGTCGGACGCCGCGAAGCGGCCGCCGTCGAGCTGCACCATGGGGCGCAGGTCGGGCGGGATCACGGGGATGACGTCTAGGATCATGTTGGCGGGGTCGTTGCCGCCCTGCAGGAAGGCGTCCACGATCTCGAGGCGCTTGACCGCGCGCTCCTTCTTCTGCTTCTGGGAGTCCTCGGACGAGATGATGCCGCGGAGCCTCTCGGCCTCCTCGCCCAGGTCGATGCCGCGAAGGAGCTCGCGGACGGCCTCGGCGCCCATGCCGCCCTTGAAGTAGATGGAGTAATAGCGACGCATCTCGGAGAAGAGCTGCTCGTCGGAGATGAGCTCGCGCTCCTCCAGGCTCATGAACTTGTCGAAGGCGTCCTTGCGGAGCTGCTTCTCCTCCTCGTACTCCTCCTCGAGGTCGACGATGCCGGCCCTGATCTCGTCCTGCGAGAGGGGCTCGACGTCGTCGAAGCCATCCTCGGCGGGCTCGCCCTGGGCCTTGAGGCGCTCGATCTCGTCGTCGCGCTCGGCGTCGAGCTCCTCGAGGTCGGCGGCCAGCTCCTCCTTGAGGTCGTCGGCGTCAGCCTCGCGGGCCTCCGCGTCAACGCTGGTGATGACGTAGGAGGCAAAGTACAGGATCTTCTCCAGGTCCTTGCTCTTCATGTCGAGCAGGCGGGCCAGAGGGAAAGTCGCAGGGCTCTTGAAGTACCAGATGTGGCTCACGGGAGCGGCGAGCTCGATGTGGCCCATGCGCTCGCGGCGGACCTTGGCACTGGTGACCTCGACGCCGCAGCGCTCGCACACGATGCCCTTGAAGCGGATTCCCTTGTACTTGCCGCAGGCGCACTCCCAGTCCTTGGTGGGACCGAAGATCTTCTCGCAGAAGAGACCGTCCTTCTCGGGCTTGAGGGTGCGGTAATTGATGGTCTCGGGCTTCTTGACCTCGCCGTGCGACCAGCTGCGAATCTCGTCTGCGGAGGCGAGCGAGATCTTTATAGCGTCGAAATCGGTGGTATCGAAATCTGCCATGTTCGCTACTCCTTATCGTTGGTGGTTTCGCCGGCGAGGGCCTGGTCCCTCTCGCCGCCGGCAGAGATCTCGCCGATGAGGTCGTCGGCGCTGTCCGCACCGGCAAACACGTCGACCGCGCTCTTCTCGGGCTGGTCGTCCTTCTGCTTGGCCTCCTCCTTCTTATAGGAGATGGGCTCGATGTCCAGCGCCAGGGAGCGGATCTCCTTGACAAGGACCTTGAAGGACTCGGGGATGCCCGGCCTGGGGACGTTCTCGCCCTTGACGATGGCCTCGTAGGACTTGACGCGCCCGGTGGTGTCGTCCGACTTGATGGTCATCATCTCGTGCAGCACGTTGGAGGCGCCGTACGCGTAGAGCGCCCACACCTCCATCTCGCCGAAGCGCTGGCCGCCGAACTGCGCCTTGCCGCCCAGCGGCTGCTGGGTGACCAGGGAGTACGGGCCCGTCGAACGCGCGTGGATCTTGTCGTCGACCATGTGGCCCAGCTTGAGGATGTAGCTCGTGCCGACGGTGATGGGGCTCTTGAAGGCCTCGCCGGTGCGACCGTCGTACAGGGTGGTCTTGCCCTGCTCGTTGAGCTGGGGCACGAACTCGGCCTTGGTGTGCTCGCCGTACTCGCGCATGGCCTTGTTCATGAGGTTGATGTTGGTGCGGCGGATGGCCTCCTTGACCTCCTCGTCGGTCGCGCCGTCAAAGACGGGCGTGGAGACGTACATGGGGCCGTCCACGACCTTCTTGGAGTCGGGGTCGTCCACGTCCCAGCCATGGGAGGCCGCCCAGCCAAGGTGGCACTCGAGCAGCTGTCCCACGTTCATACGAGAGGGAACGCCCAGCGGGTCGAGAAGGACGTCGACGGGGGTGCCGTCCGCCATGTAGGGCATGTCCTCGATGGGGAGCACGTTGCACACGACGCCCTTGTTGCCGTGGCGGCCGGAGATCTTGTCGCCCTGCTGGATCTTGCGGCGCTGCGCGACGAAGACGCGCACGAGCTCGTTGACTCCGGGCGGCAGGTCATCGCCGGCCTCGCGGCTGAAGCGCACCACGTCGACGACGCGGCCATAGGAGCCGTGGGGCATCTTGAGCGAGGTGTCGCGCACGTCATGCGCCTTGGCGCCGAAGATGGCGCGCAGGAGCCTCTCCTCCGCGGTGAGCGCGGTCTCGCCCTTGGGGGTCACCTTGCCGACCAGGATGTCGCCGGGGCCGACCTCGGCGCCGATGCGGATGATGCCGTCGTCGTCCAGGTTGGCGAGCATGTCCTCGCTCTGGTTGGGGATCTCGCGGGTGATCTCCTCGGGCCCGAGCTTGGTGTCGCGGGCGTCGATCTCGTGACGCGAGATGTTGACGGAGGTGAGGAGGTCGTCCTGGACCACGCGCTCGGAGACGATGATGCCGTCCTCGTAGTTGTAGCCCTCCCACGGCATGTACGCCACGGTGAGGTTGGTGCCCAGCGCGAGCTCGCCGTGATCGACGGAGGGGCCGTCGGTGAGCGGCTGGCCCTGGATCACGTGCTGGCCCACCTGGACCACGGGACGGTGGTTGATGCAGGTGCTCTGGTTGGAGCGCTCGTACTTGGGCAGGTCGTAGCGCTCGAGATCGCCACCCACGGTCTTGACGACCACGTGGGCCGCGTCGACCTCGACGACAGTGCCGTCGTGCTCGGCGCAGATGAGCTCGCCGGAGTCCTGTGCGGCGCGGGCCTCGAGGCCGGTTCCGACCACGGGAGCGTGCGACTTGATCAGGGGCACCGCCTGACGCTGCATGTTGGCGCCCATGAGGGTACGCTTTGCGTCGTCATGCTCCAGGAACGGGATGAGGTTTGCCGCGACGGAGAGGAGCTGCCTGGGCGAGACGTCCATGTAGTCCACGGACTCGACGGGGACCTGGGCGGGGGCGCCGAAGGAGCCATCGAAGTTGCGCGTACGCGCGACGACTGTCTCGGGGTTGTAGATGTTGCCCTTTGCGTCAACGGCGACAAAGTGGCCCGTCTTGGGGTCGATGGGGACGTTGGCGGGGGCGATGTTGTGGTTCTCCTCCTCGTCAGCGGTCATCCAGTCGATCTGGTCGGTGACCTTGCCGTCCACGACGCGACGGTACGGGGCCTCGATGAAGCCGTACTCGTTGACATGCGCATACAGCGCCAGGGAGCCGATGAGGCCAATGTTGGGTCCCTCCGGCGTCTCGATGGGGCACATGCGCGCGTAGTGGGAGTTGTGGACGTCGCGAACGGCCGTGGGGACGTTCGCGCGGCGGCTGGAGCCGGACTTGTGGCCGGCAAGGCCGCCAGGGCCGAGCGCGGACAGGCGGCGCTTGTGAGTGAGGCCGGCGAGCGGGTTGGACTGGTCCATGAACTGCGACAGCTGAGAGGAGCCGTAGAACTCCTTGATGGCCGCCACGATGGGCCTGATGTTGATGAGCGACTGCGGCGTGATGTCGTCGGCGTCCTGCGAGGCCATGCGCTCGCGGATGACGCGCTCCATGCGGCTCATGCCGATGCGGAACTGGTTCTGGACGAGCTCGCCCACCGTGCGGACGCGACGGTTGCCAAAGTGGTCGATGTCGTCGAGCTTCTTGGTGGGATCGCCCTCGTGAAGGGCCAGCAGGTAGCGAAGCGCGGTGACGATGTCCTCGCTGGTGAGCACGCGCTGCTGCGAGTCGGCGTCGAGGCCGAGCTTCTTGTTGATCTTGTAGCGGCCCACGCGGGCGAGGTCGTAGCGCTGGTTGTTGAAGTACAGGCCGTCGAGCAGGGCCTTTGCGGAGTCCACGGTGGGGGGCTCGCCAGGGCGCTGGCGACGGTAGATCTCGATGAGGGCGTCCTCCCTGGTGGTGGCGGTGTCGCGCTCGAGCGTGGAGCGGACCACGTCCGAGTTGCCCAGGAGGTTCATGATCTCGTCGTCGGACTCGGCGATGCCGAGGGCGCGGAGGAAGAGCGTGGCGTTCTGGCGGCGCTTGCGGTCGATGGAGACGACCAGGTGGCCGTGCTTGTCCACCTCAAACTCCAGCCAGGCGCCGCGAGCGGGGATGAACTGGACGTGGTGGACCTGCACGCCATTGTCCAGCTCGGAGGAGAAGTACACTCCCGGCGAGCGGACCAGCTGCGAGACGACCACGCGCTCGGTGCCGTTGATGATGAAGGTGCCGCGGTTGGTCATGAGCGGGAAGTCGCCCATGAAGACGAGCTGCTCCTTGATCTCGCCCGTCTCCTTGTTGACGAAGCGGACGTCAACGAAGAGCGGGGCCTGATAGGAGATGTCCTTGGCGCGGCATTCGGCTATGGTATTGGGGGCGTCGCCAAACTGGTGGTCGCCAAAGGTGACCTCCATGGTCTTGGCGGAGTTCTCGATCGGGGAGAACTCAGCGAACGAGTCTGCCAGACCCTCGCCCATGAAGTGCTCGAACGACTCCTTCTGAACCGAGATGAGGTTGGGCAGCTCCATTGCGGGCGGAATCTTGCTGAAGCTCACGCGGTGACGCTGCTCCTGCGTTTCAGCTTGGGAAGACTTTGCGGTAGGCACCAGGCACTTCCTCCTTCTACGTTTAAAAGCGGCAGTTGTCGCAATCTAATAAGGTACCGAAACGCTCAACCTCGGTCAATGATAAAGTCTTGACATTGGCTACGTTATTTTGTATGGGCAGGCCGGTACCCCCTACCTGCGGTTTGGGAAATTGCCCTTGTGTTCACCCTGTGAAATGTCCTCTGAGACCCCTGTCGCAGCGTGGAACCAGAGGCAGAAAAAAGGGGCCGGACCTCTGGTCCGACCCCTCTCTGAAACAGCCTGTGGAAGTCGAGTTACTTGAGCTTGACCTCGGCGCCGGCCTCCTCGAGCTTGGCCTTGGCAGCCTCGGCGTCCTCCTTGGAGGCACCCTCGAGGATGACCTTGGGGGCAGACTCGACGGCCTCCTTGGCCTCCTTGAGGCCAAGGTTGGTGAGGGCGCGGACGACCTTGATGACGGCGATCTTGTTGGAGCCGAAGGAGGTCAGCTCAACGTCGAAGTTGGTCTTCTCCTCCTCCTCGGCGGCAGCTCCACCGGCCGCGGGAGCGGCGGCAACGGCAACGGGAGCGGCAGCGGAGACGCCGAAGACGTCCTCCAGCTCGTGAACGAGCTCGGAAAGCTCGAGGGCGGGCATCTCCTTGAGGGCCTCGATGATCTCATCCTTGGTGACAGCCATGTCAATTCTCCTTTTTCGGGGGGCACGCTTGGTGCCCCTACAACTTCTTGCTTGTGGTGCCTTGAACCACGCGGCCTTAGGCAGCGTTCTTCTGGTCGACGACGGCCTGGAGCGCGGTGGCGAGGCCACGCGCGGGACCGGCGCAAACCTGTGCGATGCCCGTGAGGGGGCTGGCCATGACGTAGACGAGCTGCGCCATGAGCTCCTCGCGAGACGCGAGCTCGGCGTAGGCCTTGGCGCCCTCGGCGTCGAGTGCCTGGCCGTCGGCAATCGCTCCGACCCACTCGATCTTCTTGAGGGCCTCGGAGTGCTTCTTGATGACCTTGGCGGCCTCGACGGGGTCGTTCTCGTAGAAGACGTAGGCGATGGTGCCCTTGAGCTTGTCGCTCACGTCGGGCAGGCCCGCGTTCTTCACGGCGATGTCGACGAGGTTGTTCTTGTAGACCTTCATGAGCGCACCGGCATCGCGGAGGTCGCGGCGAAGCGCCTCGGTCTCCTTGACGGTGAGTCCACGGTAGTCGATGAAGAACACGCCCTTGCTTGCACCGAGGGTCTCGTTGATCTTCTCGAGCATGTCGATCTTGGACTGTGCTGGCATATGTACACCTCCCTGTTGCGCTAGGGCACGAACCGCCGACGCTGGCGGGCCTTAGCAAAAGACCCCGCAAGGCGCGCAGCCAAAGCGGGGTCAGGGAATCAATCTCAGACCACCTCGGCAGGCGGGAAACCCCATTGAGCCTTGCGGCACCGGCTGTCTTTGGCAGCGGACGTGCAGTTGTGACGTACGCCCTTTCGAGCATATGAATTGTGCCAGCCGCTCGGACGCCTGTCAAGCGAGACGCAACGGTGCCTCCTCCCCAAAAGGAATCTTGACACCGGCTCCACAGATGAAGAAAGGGCCGTCCCGCAAAACGGAACGGCCCCTCATGCTCATTGCCCGTTGGCCTAGGCCTCGAGGAAGTTGCGGGTGACGCTGGAGTCAACCTTGACGCCAGGGCCCATGGTGGAGGAGACGACGACGCTCTTCACGTACTTGCCCTTTGCGGCAGACGGCTTGACGCGAAGGATCTCGGTGTAGAGGGCGGCGTAGTTCTCGGTGAGCTGCTCGGGGGTGAAGGACACCTTGCCCAGGGGTACGTGGCAGATGCCGTAGCGGTCCGCACGATACTCGACGCGGCCGGCCTTGAGCTCCTTGACCATCTTCTCGACGTCCATGGTCACCGTGCCCAGCTTGGGGTTGGGCATGAGGCCGCGGGGGCCGAGGATGCGGCCGAGACGACCGACCTTGCCCATGAGGTTGGGGGTGGCGATGACGGCGTCGAAGTCGATGTTGCCCTTCTGGACCTCGGCGACGAGCTCGTCGGAGCCCACGATGTCAGCGCCGGCGGCCTTGGCCTCCTCGGCCTTGGCGCCCTCGGCGAAGACGGCGACGCGGACCTGCTTGCCGGTGCCGTTGGGCAGGGAGATGGAGCCACGGACGTTCTGGTCGGCCTTGCGGGTGTCGACGCCCAGGCGGATGGAGACCTCGACGGTCTCGTCAAACTTGGCGCTGGAGAGCTCCTTGACGAGAGCGAGGGCCTCCTTGGGGGAGTACGCCTTGCCCTCCTCAAGCTTCTTCTCGGCGTCGCGGTAGTTCTTGCCGTGCTTTGCCATTTCTTCCTCCTATGTGGTCAAGCGGGCTGATGCCCTCCCACGTAGACGTTACCGGGTGGCGTGCGCTACTCGGCGATGGTGACGCCCATGGAGCGGGCGGTACCGGCGACGATCCTCTTGGCGGCCTCGATGTCGTTGGCGTTGAGGTCGGGAAGCTTGATCGTGGCGATCTTGGTGAGCTGCTCCTGGGTGAGCTGGCCGACCTTGTCGCGCTGGGGAACGCCAGAGCCGCTCTTGATGCCGAGCTCCTTCTTGATGAGCTGGGCCGCGGGAGGCGTCTTGGTGATGAAGTCGAAGGTGCGGTCCTCGTAGACCGTGATCTCGACGGGGATGATGTCACCGGCCTTATCCTTGGTCGCAGCGTTGAAGGCCTGGCAGAACTGCATGATGTTGACCTGCGCGGCGCCCAGGGCGGGGCCAACGGGAGGCGCGGGGTTGGCTGCGCCAGCCGGAATCTGGAGCTTGATGAAGTGGACGACCTTCTTCTTTGCCATCTGTCTCTCCTGACGTGCTGGGGATGGGGTGCTGTTTGCTATCGATAACCGGCCCCGAGAAGCAATCCTCACCGATTACGGGGCCGATGGAACTCTAGGCGATCGTGGTCACCTGGTCGAGAGTGAGCTCGACGGGAGTCTCACGGCCAAAGATGGTGAGCATGACCTTGACCTTGCCGGACTCGGGCATGACCTCAGAGATGGTCCCGTCGAAGTCGGCCAACGGGCCGGAGACGACCTTGATTGCCTGACCCGCCTCGAGGTTCGTGGTGGTCATGGTGCGCTTGGGGGCACCCTGGGCACCACGGCGGTTGGTCTTGCGCATGATCTTGTTGAACTCGGAGATGCGCAGATACGTGGGCTTGCTGCCGTTGGTGCCGGCAAAGCCGGTCACGCCCGGCGTGTTGCGGACTACCGACCACGTGTCGTCGGTCAGCTCCATGCGAACGAGAACGTAGCCCGGGAAGACCTTGTTCTCCTTGGTCTCCCTCTTGCCGCCATCCTTGATCTCGGTGACCTCTTCGGTGGGAATCTGGATGTCGACGATCTGGTCCTCGAGGCCATAGGTCTCGATGCGGTGCTCTAGGTCGTTCTTGACCTTGTTCTCGTACCCGGAGTAGGTGTGAACGACGTACCAGTGCTTAGCCATCTCTACCCCCTCAGGCCCGTGAATCCGATGAGCAGGCTGATGAAGCCGGTGTCGACCGCCCACACCGCGAGCCCGAAGACCACGAGCATGAGAATCACGGCAACCGAGTAATCGCGGGTCTCCTGCCTGCTGGGCCAGACCACGCGACGCATCTCGGAGCGGACCTCCCGGAAGTAGGAGCGAATCCTGCCGGGCTTCTTGGCCTTGGCAGGCTTCGTCTCCTTCTTGGCGGTACCAGAAGCAGCGACGGCGTCACCCTTCTTGGAAGCCTTGTCCGCCTTCTCGGCGGTAACCGCCTGGGCGGCCTCGCGCTCCTCACGCTCGCGCTGGCGTGCCTGGCGTGCGCTTCTCTTCTGACGCTCTTTCTTCGCCATCCCTCGTACCCCTTAAAAACGCTCTTCATAGAAACCGGCTAACCCCGAAGGGAAAGCCGGTGATGTTAGCTGGCAGGCCAGGAAGGACTCGAACCCTCAACAAACGGTTTTGGAGACCGCCGCTCTACCATTGGAGCTACTGGCCTGTGTTGTTACCCTACTTTAGCGCGTTTCCTTGTGTAGGGTATGCTTGCGACACCACGGGCAGTACTTCTTCAGCTCCATACGGTCAGGAGTGTTGGACTTGTTCTTCGTCGTGGTGTAGTTGCGGCGCTTGCACTCGGTGCATGCAAGGGTAACCAGTGTACGCATTGATCCTCCTGTAGTCTGCCGCCGTAAGACCAATGCAACGGCGACGCGATGGAATACGCTACCATCCACTGCCCACTCGTGTCAACAGGTGAACGCGATGGTAGCGGCCCTCAACAAAACCATCAAAACAAGTAGGCAAGAAAGCGGCTTGCCCTGCTTTGTCGATCGCCCTCTCGGGACACAAGAGGACCCGATGCCTCTGTGAGGCACCGGGCCCTTTTGTTAGTGACTAGTTAGCCCTGAGGCTAGTCGATGATGGTGGCAACGCGGCCATCGCCGACAGTGTGGCCACCCTCGCGGATTGCGAAACGAAGGCCCTGCTCCATTGCGATGGGGTGGATGAGCTCGCAGGTGATGGTGACGTGGTCGCCAGGCATAGCCATCTCGACCTTGCCGCCGTCCTTGTCGGTGAGCTCGGTGATGTCACCGGTGACATCGGTGGTGCGGAAGTAGAACTGGGGACGATAGCCGGAGAAGAACGGGGTGTGGCGGCCACCCTCCTCCTTGGTGAGGACGTAAATCTCGCCCGTGAACTTCTGGTGCGGGGTAACGCTGCCGGGCTTGCAGAGGACCTGACCACGGATGACGTCCTCGCGCTTGATGCCGCGGAGCAGGATGCCCACGTTGTCGCCAGCCTCGCAGAAATCGAGCGTCTTGCGGAACATCTCGATGCCGGTGGCAGTGGAGGTCTGGGTCGGACGGATGCCGACGATCTCGACGGGCTCGTTGATCTTGAGCTCACCACGCTCGACACGGCCGGTAACGACGGTGCCACGGCCGGAGATGGTCATGACGTCCTCGATGGCCATCAGGAAGGGCTTGTCGTTGTCGCGCGGCGGGGTCGGGATGTAGGAGTCAACGGTGTGCATGAGCTCGATGATGGAGTCGACCCACTTCTGCTCGCCATTGAGGGCGCCGAGAGCGGAACCACGGATGATGGGGATGTCGTCTCCGGGGAAGCCGTACTCGGACAGGAGGTCACGGGTCTCCATCTCGACGAGGTCGATGAGCTCCTCGTCGTCGACCATGTCGCACTTGTTCAGGAAGACGACAATGTACTTAACGCCGACCTGACGGGCGAGGAGGATGTGCTCGCGAGTCTGGGCCATGGGGCCGTCGGTGGCTGCGATGACGAGGATTGCACCGTCCATCTGAGCAGCGCCGGAAATCATGTTCTTGACGTAGTCGGCGTGGCCGGGGCAGTCGACGTGAGCGTAGTGGCGCTCCCAGGTCTCGTACTCGACGTGGGCGACGGAAATGGTAATGCCGCGCTGACGCTCCTCGGGAGCCTTGTCGATGTCCTCGAAGGCCTCGTACTTGGCCTTGCAGCCCTCGGTCTCGGAAAGGACCTTGGTGATGGCCGCGGTCAGCGTGGTCTTGCCGTGGTCGACGTGACCAATCGTTCCGATGTTTACGTGCGGCTTGCTACGATCGAACTTCTCCTTGGCCATTGCCGTCCTCCTTAAGAAACAACCTCTCGGCCATTGTGCCCTTATATGTCAAGCGGCCCAGTGACGGGCCGCTAGAACTCCTGGTACCGGTGACTGGATTCGAACCAGTGACATCGCGGGTATGAGCCGCGTGCTCTAACCAGCTGAGCTACACCGGCGTGGTGCCGTCTTGAAAATGGAGCCCGCGACCAGATTCGAACTGGTGACCTCTTCGTTACCAACGAAGTGCTCTACCGACTGAGCTACACGGGCCTGGAATGGTGGGGACGCATGGACTCGAACCATGGAACCCAGAGGGAGCGGATTTACAGTCCGCCGCAGTTGCCGCTGTGCCACGTCCCCATTCCAAATTTTCAAGGTGCCTGCTTGGGTGTTGTCCCTTGCAAGCGGAGTGAATCTTACGACGTGGGGGTGGGGATGTCAATCGTTTCCACGCAGCCGGGCGTATCCTCCCCACGATTCCTGCACATGCCCAGCTAGATGCATATTTTTGCGAAGGCGTGAACGCTTTTGCGGTGGGCGGGCTGGAGGTTGGTGAAAAATTCTTCTTGCACACTTTCCCGCAACGTCGCCAAGACAGGAAAAAGGCCACGGCGATGTGCCGTGGCCTTGACTGCGCTGGAGCTGGCGGCCGGGCTCGAACCGGCGACAACTAGTTTACAAGACTAGGGCTCTACCAACTGAGCTACGCCAGCCTGGGTACGCATTCTAGCGTAAGGACCCCCGCTTGCCCATGAGGGCCCAGAGCTTCTCCCTGTCCTCGGGCGAGAGCCGGTCCTCGACCGTGAGGCGCTGGTGCGACCTCTCTGACCTTGCCGTCTCGACGTCGTCTGCGAGCACGTTAATGTCTGCCGCCAGGACGTCGCTCGAGAGCCTGGTGACGGGAATTCCGCCCACCGTGGCGCGGATGGTGTTGTCGGACGTCACGACCGTGACGCTGCGCATCTGGTGGCGTGACTCCGTGACCAGCCTCTCGATGACCGAGTCCGCGCTCTCCCCCGTCTGGGAGAAGACGACGCGCACGCCCGCCGTGCTGAGGTCGGGGCGCTCGGGCGAGAGGTTCCCGGCGGCGTCGAAGACCACGACGGGCTCGTACCTGCCCTGAGCGTAGGTTGCCACGTCCGAGACGAGCAGCTCCCTCGCCCGGTCGAAGGGGTCCCCGGCGTCGGCGTCCCCCTCGTCCACCAGGCCCATGTACCGAGACGACTTGAAGATGACGTTGTAGCCGTCCACGACGAGCAGCTCGCCCCTGGCAGACTCAGGCATCCGCGCCCTCCCCCCTCGTGACGCGCCTGAGCCACTCGTACGAGAGGACCGTGGCAGCCTGCGCCACGTTGAGGGACTCCACGCTCCCGCGCTGCGGGAGGCGGCAGGAGAAGTCGCAGTGCTCCATGACGAGACGAGACACGCCGGACCCCTCGGACCCCATGACGAGGGCGAGGCGTCCCGAGAGCGGGGCGTCCCACACGTCCTGATCGGCGTGCTCGCTCGCCGCGGCGGCCCAGAAGCCCGCCTTCCTCAGCCGGTCGAGCGCCGTGGCAAGGTTTGGCACCTGCGCGATGGGAAGGTGCAGCACGGCACCTGCGGAGGTCTTGTAGGCGGCCGTCCCCACGCGTGCGGACCGAGCCTTGGGAATCACGACTCCCGCGGCGCCCACGACCTCGGCGCTGCGCACGATGGCGCCGAAGTTGCCCTCGTCGGTGACGTGGTCGAGCACGAGCACGAGCGCGTCTCCCGAGCCGGCGTTTGCTATGACCTCGTCGAGCTCCGCGTATTCGAAGGGCTTGGTCTGGAGCACGATGCCCTGGTGGGCGCCGTGCGAGCTGAGCGAGTCAAGGCGCGCCCTGGGAACGCGCTCGATGGGGACGCCCGCCTCGTCGAGTCTCCTCACGAGCGACGAGAGCGCCTGGTCTGCGTCGGGGCCGGGCGAGATGAGCGCCCGCTTGATGGGGACGCCCGTCTCCAGGGCCTCCGCGCATGCGCGCCTGCCCTCGACGACATCGCCGGTCGGACGCGGCGCCCCGCCCCGGCGCGGAGACTGCGGGCGCCCTGCGTCCTGGCGGCGGCCCTGCGGCCGACCGCCCCTCCCCGGGTGGGAGGGCGCACCCTTTCCCTGCCTGGTGCCGCCCTGTCTGCCACGGGGGGCCTGGCCGCGGGAACCGGGCCTGCCTCCCCTGCCGTTGGGTCGCGATGCCATGTGCTACTCCCTTCCGGCGCGCAGACGCGCCCCGGCCGCGGTGTCCTCGACCACGAGTCCCAAGGCCGTGATGCCGTCGCGGATGGCGTCGGCCGTGCCCCAATCCTTCTCGGCACGGGCCCTCTGGCGCGCGTCGAGAAGCGCCTGCGCCGCCTCCTCGGGGTCGGACCCCTCGTAGCCCGCGTGCTCCCTGGCGAGGTCCACGAGCTCGGGCGGGAGGCCCGTCTCGGCGGAGTCGCGCTCGAGGTCGATGCCCAGGACGCCGCACAGCTCGGTGAGGGCGTCGGCCGCATGCAGCGTCACCGCGGTCGACGCCTTCCCCTCAGCCTCGGCCAGGTACTTGTTTGCGGCTGCGACGAGGGAGAAGATCGCCGCGAGGGCGCCGGCGGTGTTGAAGTCGTCGTCCATCTGGGCCGTGAACTCGGCCATCGTCTGCTTGACGGCGGAGGAGAGGGTCTGGTCCGCCTGGTTCAGCTCGCCGTCCAGGGGCGAGTTCTCGGCCGCCCAGCGCAGGTTGGCGACGCAGCCGGAGAGCCTGCCGAGCGTACCCACCGCGCCGTCGAGGCGGTCGTAGGAGAAGTCGAGCGGGGCGCGGTAGTGCGTCTGCAGCATGAGCAGCCTCACCGCGTCGGCGGGATACTTGTCCAGGACCTCCTTGAGCGTATAGAAGTTGCCCAGGCTCTTGGACATCTTCTCGCCGTCCACGCGCAGCATCCCCGAGTGGAACCAGTAGTTGGCGAGCGGGGCGTGCCAGGCGCACATGGCCTGCGCCGTCTCGTTCTCGTGGTGCGGGAACACCAGGTCCTGCCCGCCGCCGTGGATGTCGATGGGCGTGCCAAGGTAGCGGTGGATCATGGCGCAGCACTCGGTGTGCCAGCCGGGACGCCCGTCTCCCCACGGGCTGGGCCAGCTGGGCTCGCCGGGCTTGGCGGCCTTCCACAGGGCGAAGTCGAGCGGGTCGCGCTTGTCGGTGTTCTCCTCCACGCGCGCGCCGACCTTGAGCTGGTCGATGTCACGCCCGCTCAGGATGCCGTAGTGGTTGTCGGACCTGACGCTGAAGTACACGTCGCCGTTGTCCGCCACGTAGGCGTTGCCCCGCTCGATGAGGAGCTTGATCATCTCCTGCATGGCCTCGATCTCGCGCGTGGCGCGCGGGCGGATGTCGGGGTCCAGGATGCCAAAGCGATGCATCTGCTCGATGAACGCCTTGCTGAACTCGTCGGCGACCTCGGCGGCGGTGCGACCCTGCTCGTTGGCGCGGTTGATGATCTTGTCGTCGACGTCGGTGAGGTTCTGCGCAAAGGTGACCTCGTAGCCCTTGTACACCAGGTAGCGGCGAATGACGTCGAAGGCCAGGAAGGTCCTGGCGTTGCCGATGTGGATCTGGTCGTACACCGTGGGGCCGCAGACGTACATGCGGACCTTGCCCGGCTCGATGGGCTTGAACTCCTCTTTGCGGCGTGACTTGGTGTTGTAGACGAGCATCTGAATCTCCCTTGTGTGTGCGCCCGGGGGCACGTGTGACGTTCTGGCGTTTGGCCGGGACCGCCCCGCTAGCGCGGGACCGCCCCGCCGGTACACTCATCAAGCTCGAGGAGGGCCACCGCCCAGGCGGCGATCCCCTCCTCCCTCCCCACGAAGCCCAGGCGCTCGGTGGTGGTTGCGGAGAGGCCCACCTGCGAGGGGTCGACCCCCATCGCCTGGGCCATGCGCTCCCGCATGGCGTCGCGGTACGGTGCGAGCTTGGGCGCCTGCGCCGCGATGGTACAGTCGCAGTCCACGAGGCGAAATCCCCTCTCGCGCGCAAGGTCCGCGACCCGCGCCAGGAGGACCATGCTGTCCGCGCCCTCGTAGGCTGGGTCGGTGTCCGGGAAGAGCCCCCCTATGTCGCCGGCGCGCATGGCGCCGAGGATGGCGTCCATGAGCGCGTGGGCGACGACGTCGGCATCGGAGTGGCCCTCGAGCCCGCGCTGAGAGGGGACGTGCACCCCGCCGAGGACGAGGGGGCGCCCCTCGGCGAACGCGTGGACGTCAAACCCATGGCCGATCCTGAGCGTCATTGCACATCGCCTCCCTGGGGGACCACGTCGTCGAGCCCGCAGCCCTCCGACATGAGCCGACGCTCCATGAGGGCCTGGGCGATGACGTAGTCCTCCGGGACCGTGACCTTGATGTTTGCCCGCGAGGTCTCCACGCAGAGCACGCGCCCGCCCCTGCGCTCGATGAGAGACGCGTCATCCGTGCCCTGGTACGCGTCCCACCGCGCGGCACGGTGCGCCGCCCTGATGGTCGCCGTCCTGAACACCTGCGGCGTGAGGGCGTTCCAGTAGTAGCTGCGGTCGGGCGTGGCGACGATGGTCTGCCCCTCCACGAGCTTGAGCGTGTCGGTGGTGCGGGCGGCGCAGATGGCGCCGCCGAGCGAGGGGTCGTTGCGGAGGGCGGCGATGCAGGTCTCCACGTCCTCCGTGGTCACCAGCGGGCGCGCGGCGTCGTGTATCGCGACCATCTGGAATCCCGAGGGTACCGCCTGGAGCCCGCTGTACACGGAGTCCTGCCTGGTGGCACCGGCCGGGGCGAGGGTGACCTGATGCCGGAGCGAGACCGCGGGGAGCACGGCGTCACGCACCTCTCCCCTGCGCTCGTCCGAGCAGACGATCACGATGTGGCCGATGGATGGGGCGCGGTCGAGCGCCAGGAGCGGCCAGCACATGAGCGGCATGCCGCAGAGGGTGACGTACTGCTTGCCCCTCGGGTCGCCAAAGCGAAGGCCGACCCCGCCGGCAACGATGACGGCGCAGGTGTCTGCCTCCCGAGTTTGCTCCCCCACGCGCGCCGGGCACGTGCACGTGGCTGCGCCCCGCTCCCTCATGCCCGCTTCCCCCACAGGCGATACAGGCTGTCGGCGAGGATGTTGGGGTTGTCGACGCCCAGGCTGTCGAGGCGGGAGGGGTTCTGCTCGATGTCGTCGAGCAGCTGCTGGAGCGAGCCGTACTCGTCCACGATCTTGTCCGCCATGCCCTCGCGCACGACCGAGATGCTCGAAAGCGTCCTGAGGCCGAGCGAGGTCATGATGGAGTCCTCGTCCTTGTCATCGTACCCCAGCATCTCGGCGACGTGCTTGGGCACCCTGAGCTGGTCCTTGTCCGTCTTATGGAGCCGGGCGCGTATCGCCCTTGCGTTCTCCTCGCTGGAGTCTGACGCGTAGTCGCGCACGAGGAGCGTGTACTCTTCGTCCATGTTGCCCATGATCTCGTCCCGCTGCATGGCGATGCTCTTGCCCGAGCTGCCAAGCTGGAGCACGAGCTCGTTGAGCTCCTCGGCAACGGTGGAGAGGACCTCGAACAGGTAGATGGTCTGCGAGATGTCCGCGAGCGTGACGTAGTTGTCGAGCTCGAGGGTGGTCAGGCGCAGCAGGTTGCGGTCGAGCTGCGTCCTGGTGGACTGGAGCGAGACCATGAGCTGGTTGACGGTCCCCATGAGCTCCTGCACCGACCTGAGCTGGTGACCCTTGCCGTCCACGAAGACGTTGACCACCTGGCGGCGCTCCGAGACCGAGATGACGAGGGCCTTGGTGAGCAGGCTCATGCGGGCGGCGGTGCGGTGCCTCATGCCCGTCTCGCTCGTGGGGAGCGAGGGATCGGGGTTGAGGTGGTAGTTGGCCCGCACGATGCGCGTGAGGTCCTTGTCGATGACGATTGCCCCGTCCATCTTGCTGAGCTCGAAGAGGCGGTTTGCGGTGAACGAGATGTCGAGCCTGAAGCCGTCGTCCCCCGCGGCAAGGACGTTGTCCGTATCGCCGATGCAGATGAGGGCGCCCATGTGACCGGCGATGATCATGTCCAGCGCCACGCGGAGCGCGGTCCCCGGAGCGGTGAGCTTGATGGCCTCCCGGAGGCGCGCCGAGCCGTCTGCCGGCTGGGCGTCCTTGCGAGCTGCGTCCATGCTACCCCCTTCAAATGATCGGCCGGCCCGCAGTGCGGACCGGCCGGACTGTCACTCACAGTATATGACGCGCGCGGACGACTCCGCGACCCACAAACTCGGGGCTATGCGCCCGAGGCGGCGCTGCCCTCCGTCGACGGCGCCGCGGGCGACCAGTGGTCGCGGGCGCGTGGCAGGTCCATGTGGACGCGCTCCGTGACGCTGGGGATCTCGCCCTCGCCACGGGCGAAGGTGAGCCCCTCGTCCCCGGCGTCCACCTGGATCACGTCGCCGGCCTTCCACTTGCCCATGAGCATCTGCTCGGCGAGAGGGTCCTCGATGAGCGTCTGGATGGCGCGGCGCAGCGGGCGCGCACCGTACACCGGGTCGGTGCCCTCCTTGGCCACGTAGTCGCGCGCGGCGTCGGTGAGCTCGATGGACATGCCCTGGCCCACCAGACGGTTGCGGAGGTCGACCACCATGAGGTCGACGATCCTCCTCAGCTGCTCGCCCGTGAGGGACTTGAAGACCACGATCTCGTCAACGCGGTTGAGGAACTCGGGACGGAACAGGTGCTTGAGCTCGCCCTCGACCCTGCTCTTGATCTCCTTGTCGGACAGGCCGCCGTTGCCCTGGGAGCTGAACCCCATGGGCGAGGTCTGGGCGATCTCGCGCGCGCCGATGTTGGAGGTCATGATGACCACCGTGTTGCTGAAGTCGACCGTGCGGCCCTGGCCGTCGGTGAGACGCCCCTCGTCGAGGATCTGCAGCAGGATGTTGAAGATGTCGGGATGTGCCTTCTCGATCTCGTCGAACAGCACGACCGAGTAGGGGCGCCTGCGGACGGCCTTGGTGAGCTCGCCGCCCTCGTCGTACCCCACGTATCCAGGAGGCGCGCCAACGAGCTTGCTGACCTCGTGCTTCTCCATGAACTCAGACATGTCGAAGCTGATGAGGGCGTCCTCGCTGCCAAAGAGGAACTCGGCGAGCGACTTGGCAAGCTCGGTCTTGCCCACGCCGGACGGCCCCAGGAAGATGAAGGAGCCGCCGGGACGGCGCGGGTCCTTGAGGGGCGAGCGACTGCGGCGGATGGCTCGCGAGACAGCCGAGATCGCCTCGTCCTGGCCCACGACGCGCTGGTGCAGGGCGTCCTCGCAGCGCAGGAGCTTGGACGCCTCCGCCTCGGTGAGGTTGGAGACGGGCACGCCGGTGACCTCACTCACCACGTCGGCGATGTCGGGCTCGTCCACGACCACGACGTTCTTGTCCATCTTCTCGCGCCACTTGGCCTCGAGGTCGTCCCTGCGGGAGGTGAGCTCGCGCTCCTTGTCGCGCAGACGTGCCGCCTCCTCGAACTCCTGGGCGTCCGCGGCCTTGTCCTTCTCCTCCTTGGTGCGGGCGAGCTCCTCGTCCACCTGGGCGAGCTCAGGGGGCAGGCTGGTCTTGTGCACGCGGGTGCGCGCACCGGCCTCGTCGATGATGTCGATCGCCTTGTCGGGGAGGAAGCGGTCCTGCACGTAGCGGTTGGAGAGCGTCACGGCAGCCGCGAGGGCCGCCTCGGTGTAGCGCACGTGGTGGTGCTCCTCGTAGCGGGACTGGAGCCCGTGGAGGATGGCAAGGGTGTCCTCGGGAGAGGGCTCGCCCACGTTCACCGGCTGGAAGCGGCGCTCGAGGGCGGAGTCCTTCTCGATGTGCTTGCGGTACTCGTCCGCCGTGGTGGCACCGATGACCTGGATCTCGCCACGGGAGAGGGGCGGCTTGAGGATCGAGGCGGCATCGATGGAGCCTTCGGCGGAGCCGGCACCGATGATGGTGTGGATCTCGTCGATGAAGAGGATCACGTCGTTGGAGTCCATGACCTCCGAGATGACCTTCTTCAGGCGCTCCTCGAACTCGCCGCGATACTTGGAGCCGGCGACGAGTGACGCCATGTCGAGCGTCCAGATCTGCTTGCCACGCAGGATGTCGGGCACGTTGCCGGAGGCGATGAGCTGCGCCAGCCCCTCGACGATCGCCGTCTTGCCCACGCCCGGGTCGCCCAGGATGAGCGGATTGTTCTTCTGACGGCGTGCCAGGACCTGCATCACGCGCTCGACCTCGCGGTCGCGCCCGATGACGGGGTCGAGGACCCCGTCCGCCGCCTGCTTGGTGAGGTTGCGCCCGTACTGCTCGAGCATGGACCCGTCCTCGGACGATTCGCTCGACGCACTGGGCATGCCGGCGCCGATGAACTGGCCGCCAAAGCCCGCCGTGGGGTCCGACTGCCTGCCAGAGTCGGGCTGCTCCTTCTGCGCGATCTCGGTCACGGCGTTGCGGATGGCGTCGGCGCTCACGCCCATGCGGGACAGCGCCGTCATCGCGCGCCCGTCCCCCTCCGAGACGATGCCCAGAAGGAGGTGCTCGGTCGCGATGTAGGTCTGGCCACGCGCCATGGTCTCGCGGTAGGCGTCCTCGAGCACGCGCTTTGCGCGGGGCGTGAACGGGATGTGCCCACCCGAGACGGGCTGGGTGTCCTCGCTCGAGATCTCCTTGATGGTGGCAAGGGTCTCGTCGTAGGTGACGTCCAGGCTGGCGAGCGCCTTGGCGGCGACGCCCTCGCCCTCCTTGATGAGCGCGAGCAGCAGGTGCTCCGTGCCCACGTACATCTTGCCGAGGTTGCGGGCCTCGTCTTGCGCGAGGCTCATGACCTTGCGCGCCTTGTCTGTGAACTTCTCGAACATGCGGGCTATGACCCCCTCGAGTCCTGCGGCCGCCCTCAGGTCCCCGCCCGGCGGGGCGAGGCGGCCCTACGTTTGCTTGTTGGTGTTTACCCAAGGCCCCGTGAGGTCAATCCCCGCGATCTGTTTGCACGTCTCCCGCATTTGGGAGGGATACCGCACCCGCAAGGCGGGGGCAGCGGCGTTGCGCCCTCGCCCCCTCACGACGCGCACCGCTCTTCTATGAGCACTTCTCCACCTTTCGCATTGCCAGGCGCGCGAGGGGGCTCTGGCATCAGCACGGGATATTGAAGACGCCCGCCTCCCAGGGGAGACGGGCGTCCACGTGGTCGCCATGGGGAGCCATGAGGGCCAGAGCTACTCGGCGGAACCCTCCGCCTCGTCACCCTTGGCATAGATATCTCCGACCGGGGCGATGGCCTTCATGGCGTCGAGCACCTCGGCGAGCAGGTCGTCGAGCTCGAGCCCGTTGAGCTCCGCGCCCATGCGGATGACGTCGCGGTCGCAGCCGGCGGCGAAGCGCTTGTCCTTGAACTTCTTCTTGAGGGACTTGAGCGGCATGTCGGTCACGGAGCCAGACGGCCTCACGCGCGCGGCCGCCTGGATGAGGCCGGACAGCTCGTCGCACGCGAAGAGGACCCTCTCCATCTTGGCCTCGGGCTTGGGGAGGTCGGTGTTGACGTCGGAGTTGTGCGTCTGGATGGCGTGCGCCAGGTAGGGGTCGGCGCCCACCTCCTCCAGGAGCTCGGCCGTCTTGACGGTGTGGAGCTGGTCGTCCTGCCACTTCTCCCAATCGAGGTCGTGGAGAAGGCCCACCTGGCCCCAGAAGTCCACGTTCTCGGGGTCGTACTTCTCGGCGTAGTGGCGCATCAGGCCCTCGAGGGTCTCGCCGTGCTTGATGTGGAAGTCATCCTCGTTGTACTTCTTGAGCAGTTCAAACGCCTGCTCGCGGGTGAGCCCGCTCTGCAGCTTGGCCACCTTGGCCTCCCTTCCCGCCTCCGCGGAGGCACCGTTCTCCGCGTCGTCGAGCAGCACGTCTGCCCCCGCCGCGGCGTTGTCGGTCCTGTCGGGCAGCTGCGAGGCGATGTCCGCCCTGGTGACGACCTCGGGCTTCATCTGCGGGAACAGCAGCACGTCGCGAATGGCCGGCTGGTCGCAGAAGAGCATGACCATGCGGTCGATGCCGTACCCGATGCCACCCGCGGGGGGCATGCCATACTCGAGCGCGCGGACGTAGTCGTAGTCGTAGCCCATGGCCTCGTCGTCGCCAAAGCCCTTGGCCGCGACCTGCTCGGCAAAGCGGCCCGCCTGGTCGACGGGATCGTTGAGCTCGCTGAACGCGTTGGCGTACTCGTGGCCGCAGATGACGAGCTCGAAGCGGTCGGTCAGGCGCGGGTCCTCGTCCTTGCGCTTGGAGAGGGGCGAGACCTCCTCGGGATAGTCGCAGACGAAGGTCGGGTTCACGAGCGTGCCCTCGCCCAGCTCGTCATACAGGGTGAACAGCAGCTTGCCCGAGCCCCAGCTCTCCTCCCACTCGATGCCGTGGGCCTCGCAGAGCTGGCGCAGCCGCTCGACGGGGGTGTCCATGTCAACGTGCTCGCCAACCGCCTCGGAGGCGACCTCCGAGAGCGGCACCGAGCGCCATTCCCCGCTCATGTCCACCTGCTGGCCCTGGTAGGTGATGACCTCGTGACCCTCCTCGCAGCCGCAGGCCTCGCGCGCGATGGTCTTGAACAGCCCCTCGGTGAGCCTCTTCATGCCCTCGAGGTCGGAATAGGCGCAGTACGCCTCCATCGTGGTGAACTCGGGGTTGTGCGTGAGGTCCATGCCCTCGTTGCGGAACTGCCGGCCGATCTCGAACACGCGCTCCATGCCACCCACGATGAGGCGCTTGAGCGGGAGCTCGGTGGCGATGCGGAGGTAGAAGTCGCGGTCGAGGGCATTGAAGTGCGTGACGAACGGCTTTGCGTTGGCGCCGCCCATGATTGCGTGCATCATGGGGGTCTCGACCTCCATGTAGCCGTCCGCCTCCATGTAGCGGCGGATCAGGCTGACGATCTGGCTGCGCTTGCGGAACACCTCGCGCACGTCGGGGTTCATGATCAGGTCGACGTAGCGCTGGCGATAGCGCATCTCGCGATCGGTGAGGCCGTGGAACTTCTCGGGCAGAGGACGCGTGGACTTGGACAGCATGACCAGGTGGCTGGGGGCGACGGAGAGCTCCCCGCGGCGGGTGCGGATCACGTTGCCGGTGGCTTGGATGATGTCACCCAGGTCCATCTTGGAGAGAAGCGCCCAGTCGTCCTCGGGAAGGTCGTTCACGCGGCAGAAGAGCTGGATCTGCCCCGAGACGTCCTCGAGGACGATGAAGCAGATCTTGCCCTGCTTGCGGAAGGCTCGGATCCTGCCGGCAAGGGTGTAGGTGTCGGTGGTGTCGGTCGCGGGCTCGAGGGAGGCGTAGCGCTCGGCCAGCTCACCAGCGTGCGCGGTCACCTCGCTCTTGATGGGATAGGGGTTGACGCCAGCGTCGATGAGGGCCTGCCTCCTCGCGCGACGCTGCGCGCGCTCGTCGTTGGGGTCTACCGCGGTGGTGCTTGTGTCGGACATTGGCTGCTCCTAGGTCTGCCTGCCGTGTGGCTTCGTTCCTCGTCAAATGACAAATGCACCCCACGCCTTACTGCCGAGGGCACGGGGTGCACGCAAGTCTCTGTCTGGTTCCTAGCGGGTGATGTTGGTGATGGTGTACTCACGAACCTTGCCGCTGGGCGTGGAGAACGAGACGCTGTCCCCCACCACGTGCCCGATGAGCACGGAACCCGCGGGTGACTCGTTCGAGATCTTGTGCGAGAGCGAGTCGGTCTCGGTGGTGCCCACGATGGTGAAGGAGACGCGCTTGCCCTTTGCGTCCTCGAGCTCGACCGTGGTGCCGATGGAGACGGAGAGGCGCGCGTCCGCCCCGGCCGCCACGACCTTTGCCGTGGCGAGGATCTGACGGATCTCGTTGATGCGGGACTCGTTCTGGGACTGCTCCTCCTTCGCGGCGTCATACTCCGCGTTCTCGGAGAGGTCGCCAAAGCCGCGGGCCTCCTTGATGCGCTCGACGATCTCGTCGTGCTTCTCGCCCTCGCGGAACTCGAGCTCGTCCACCAGGCGCTGACGGCCTTCGGGGGTGAGGATGATTTCCTTCTTGTCCATGCTGCCCTTTCTTCCTTCGTGCAAGGTCCGTGCTACGCGCCTGCGCCTACTCGGCGAGCTTGGCGCCGCACTTGCTGCAGAAGGCGGAGCCGGCAGGGTTCTTGGTCCCGCACTTGGTGCAGAACACGCCGTCCTCGGCCTCTGCCTCGGAGGCGTCGGCATCCTCGTCGGAGTCGGTGGCGACGACGTCCTCAACGTTGGCGTCCTCGGCGGGCTTCTCGACCTTCTTGGAGGAGTCCTCCTCGTCGGTGCCCTCCATGCCCTCGCGGACGTTCTTCACCGTCTTGCCAAGCGACTTGCCCAGCTTCGGGAGGTTCTTGGGCCCGAAGATGACCAGCACGACGAGCAGGATGATGATGAGCTCGGGAGCGCCCAGTCCTAGTATCATGTGTTCCTCCTAGAGATACCTGTGCCGAGCGCACGCTGCACCCGACGGTCACGGCAAACGCTAGTATAACCGAGGCGCCCGATGGTCGATTCCTCGGGTGTTACTTTTACGTTCCTAACACGAAAGCAGGGGTCAAATGCCCAAGCCACTCGTGGCCCTGTTCGTCTTTGTCTGCATCCTCGACGTGATCGTCCTCCTGCTGCCGCGCCTCCTCAGGCTCCGCGGGGTGGACATGATCAGGACCAAGTTTGGCCCGGCGCTGGTGTTTGACTCCCCCACCGACGAGGTGGGGACCGTCCGCCTCCTCAACGTGAGGGGGACGTTCCAGAGCGTGAGCTTTGTGGGCGACGACTACGCCGAGCTGGCCTGCATGTACCACCAGTACTTTGCCGAGGTGCTGGACATCGCCGGGGGCGCCGACTCGGCCCTGGTCATTGGCGGCGGGGGCTTCTCTTTTCCCAAGTGGCTGGTGGCGCACTGCCCCGGCACGCACGTGGACGTGGTGGAGGTCGACCCCGCCATCATCCGCGTCGCGCGCGAGAGGTTCTTCCTCGACCGGCTGGAGGAGGACTACCACGCCGAGAGGGACGGGCGGCTTCGCGTCGAGTGCGCCGACGGTTGGGCGTATCTCCGCGAAAGCGACCAGCGCTGGGACCTCGTGGTGAACGACGCCTTCAGCGGGAAGCGGCCCCTTGGTCCCATGCGGACGGATGAGGGCGCCAGGATCATCCACGAGCACCTCACCGAGAGGGGCGTCTACCTGGCAAACGTGATCTGCCCCCTGGAGGGCCGCCGCTCGCGGACGCTGGAGGAGACCGTCCGCACCTTCGCGGAGGAGTTTGCCCACGTGTACGTGATCCCCGAGCGGCCCGAGGACCCGCGCCACAACGGGGACAACGTCTTTGTCGCCTGCGACCGCGAGCTGGCGATCGCCCGTCAGTACCGGCGGAAGTAGCGACTGCGCGGTCCTACTGCCAGAGGTCCTCTCCCGGGGCCGCGTCCACGACCTCGGCGCCCTCGGGCACCTCGGGGTCGTCCACCGCGCGCTGGATGCGGCGGCGGATCTCGTCGATGCCAAGCCCCGTCTGGGACGAGGTGATGACCATGGCCTCGGGGTCGATGCCAAACTGCCGCGCGAGGCTGACACGCTGCTGCGCCTGCTTGTTGCGCCCGAGCTTGTCTGCCTTGGTGAGCGCCACGATGAAGGGGAGCTCACGCTCCTGGAGAAAGCCCAGCATCTGGCGGTCGAGCTGCTGCGCGTCAAGGCGGATGTCCACGAGGGCGACGACCAGGTTGAAGCTGCGGTTCTGCTCAAAGTAGCCACCAATGAGGTTTGACCACCGCTTGCGCTCCGCCTTGCTGACCCTGGCAAAGCCGTAGCCGGGCAGGTCTACGAACGCGACCCCGTCGACCTCGAAGAAGTTGACGTTGGCCGTGCGCCCCGGCTGGCTCGACACCTTGGCGAGCGCCTTGCGTCCCACGAGCTTGTTGAGCAGGGAGGACTTGCCCACGTTGGAGCGACCGCAGAATGCGATCTCGGGCTCCGTTGGCTCGGGAAGCTGCTCGGGCTCCCCGTACGATGCCACGAACCTCGCCGTCGAGTACTTGAGTGCCATGGTTCCTCCCCCTGCTCATCTGACAGACCGATTCTATGTGAAGCCGGGGCGCCCGGGGCACAGCGCGTCTCCCCCAGGCACCCCGGCAACAGGGCCCCTCCACAACTATGGCCCGCGCGACCGCCCTACAGCGTGGAGTCCACAAGCTCGTACTGCGAGCGCAGGACCTCCGCCGACCTCTTGAACGCCGCCTCCTCGTCGGGCGCCAGGCGGATCTCGACGATCTCCTTGGCACCCGTGTGATCCAGGATCGTGGGGACGGAGAGGAACACGCCGTCCACCCCGTACTGCCCGGCGAGACGGACGCTCACGGGCATGATCGCGTTGTCGTCGTTGAGGATGGAGCGGGCTATTGCGGTCACGGACGAGGCGATGCCGTAGCAGGTGTTCCCCTTGCGCGAGAAGATGTCCCAACCCGCCTGGATGGTGCTCTTGAGCAGGTCGTCCTTGGTGGTCCCCTTGGTGCGCGACGCGTTGTCGGCCAGGACGTCGGTCACGCTCTTGCCGCCAATGGTCGCGGACGCCCACGAGACCACCTCGGAGTCTCCGTGCTCGCCGATGACGTAGGCCTGGACGCTGCGCGCGTCGAGGTCGTACATCTGCGCCAGGCGCGTGCAGAGGCGCGCGGTGTCCAGGTTGGTCCCGCTTCCGATGACCTGGTTGGACGGCAGCCCGGAGAGGTGCCAGGCGTAGTAGGTCATCACGTCGACGGGGTTGGAGACCAGAAGGAGGATCCCCGCAAAGCCGCTCTCCATCACGGAGTCCACAATCCCGCGCACCAGGCCCATGGAGGGCTTGAGCATCTGGAGCCTGTCGTCGGAGTCCTTGGGCATGGGGGCGCTCGCGGATATCACGACCATGTCGGCGTCCGCACAGTCCGCGTAGTCGCCCGCGCGGACCTTCATGTTGCGCTCCATGAAGTAGGCCGACTGCTGGATGTCCAGCGCCTCCGCCACCGCCTTGTCGCGGTTGACGTCGATGAGCACCAGCTCCTCGCAGAGCTGCTGGTTTGCAAGGCTGTAGGCGGTGGTGGCACCCACGTTGCCAACGCCCACTATGACGACCTTCGAGCTCCTGAATCCCATGGGGTCTCCTCCCGACGCTTTGCGGACGGCGCATCGTGGCGCCGTCCCTTCCCAACAGACGTTAGTCGAACGCGCGGCGGGGGGAGCGCCGTTCACAGATTTCCGTCAGGAGACGGGGCATCGGCCGGCCCCGCTCCGCCAAGCGCACGGGAGAAGGCCCTCTCGCCCGCCTGGGAGCAGTCGGAGGAGACCCGTTCGAGTTCGCCCCTGACCTCGGAGAAGCGCCCCTTCCTCGCAAGCTCGCCGGAAAGCCGCGCGGCGGACGCGTAGTCGCACGCCGTGCCCAGGGCATCCTGGGCCTCCCTCAGCGAGGCCGCCCGCGACGCCTGCCCCGGGGCCAGCTGGTCCCCCAGCCGCCTGATCACGTAGCGCAGCTCCTTCTCGCGCTTCCTGAGCGTGTGGAGCTCGTCCGGCGTGCTGGGCGGAAGCGCCCTCAGCGCGTCCGCCTTTCCCGCCAGCCGGTCAAAGCGCTGCGCGAGCTCCTCCCGCGCGACCCCATGCTCGCGCGCCACCTTGGTCAGGCGTGGCTTGCCCAGCCCCTTGAGGGAGGACGAGAGCGCCGCCGAGACCCGCTTGGACGCGAGGGCCCCCTTGAGCCTTCCCGCCTCGCGCTCGCGCTCGTCGGCCAGGAGCGAGACGACCTGGGGCAGGCGGCTCGGCGTCCCGTCTCCGCAGGCGGCCTCGCGAAACGAGCCGGACGCCACCAGGGCGAGCAGCACGTCCATGTCGCGCAACCTGGACGTCTGCCCCTGGACCAGGGAGAGGTCGTCGCAGAGGGACGTTGAGCCGCGGAGCCACGGGGAGGCGAAGTGCGCGAGCGACCGCGCCTCCCTGAGGGAGATGCGCAGGCGATGCAGGTTGGAGGCGGACGGCTCCTCCAGGAAGTCGTCTCTCCTGCCCGCGATGCGGCGCGAGCAGGCCGCCAGCGCCGACTCGAGCGCGTCGAGCTCCTCCCATGGCTCCACCGCCGGCCCGTTGACAAACCAGAGCGCGAGCGCCCCCGAGGGCTGGCCACCCGGCTCCAGCGCGAGCATGGCGCCGGGCTTGAAGTCGGGGCTCGTGCCCAGGAGGCCGCGCGCCACCGCTGGGACGAGGGGGACGTGCCCGACCGCGATGACGCAGTCCCCCTCCGCCTCTTGCAGCTCCGCCATGAGCCGCTCGGGATCGGCGGACGCAAGGGAGCCGTGCACGACGGGCTCGGGGGCGCCCGCCGCACGTGCGACGAGCCGCGCCGTCTGGCGCGCGCGAAGCAGCGGGCTGGTCCACACTACCACGCTGCCCCGGCCACCCAGGAGCGCGAGCGTGGTGGGAAGCGACCTCTCGAGCGCGACCCTGCCGGCCTTGGTAAGGGGCCGCTCGGAGTCGTCCTCGCCCGGCCTCGCGGCGCGGGCCCTACCGTGGCGCATCAGCACGAGCGTCTTGACCATGTGCCCTCCGAACCTGGGGCGCCGCCGACGGGACGGGGTCCGAGCCGGACGGTCGCATGTCTCTCCTAGAACCGATTCTATCGGCAGCATGTAAGCGCAATGTAAGCTGACGCGTTGCGGGGGCCTCCGACCCAACCCGTCGCACGCCAACCGCTGGGGCAAAGTTGTTTGCACGACCTCTCCCCGTGCGGCAGAATGGCACCCGGAGGCAAGTCAACGGGAGGCACCATGGCAGCAGACACCAGCAACGCAGTGCGCGACCTCGTCATCTATTCCGTCTTCGTGCGCAACCACACGGCGGAGGGGACGTTTAGGGCGGTGATTCCGGACCTGCCCAGGATTCGCTCGCTGGGGACCGACGTGGTGTGGCTGATGCCCATCCATCCCATTGGGGAGGCCCGCAGAAAGGGCACGCTGGGAAGCCCCTACGCCATCCGCGACTACCGTGCCGTGAACCCCGAGTACGGGACGCTCGACGACCTGCGCGCCCTGGTCGACGCCATCCACGCAAACGGCATGCGCTGCATCATCGACGTGGTGTACAACCACACCTCGCCCGACTCCGTGCTCCTCTCCCAGCATCCCGAGTACTTCTACCACAAGCCGGACGGCAGCACCGGCAACCGCGTGGGCGACTGGAGCGACATCGTCGACCTGGACTACTCCAACCACGATCTGTGGGACTACCAGATCCAGACGCTCTGCCAGTGGGCGCAGATCGTCGACGGCTTTCGCTGCGACGTGGCGTCGTTTGTCCCCGTCGACTTCTGGGTCCGTGCGCGCAGGGAGGTCGAGAGGGTCCACCCTGGCTGCCTGTGGCTCGCCGAGACGGTGCACCGCTCCTTTGGCGCCGCCTGCCGCGCCGCGGGCATGTACTGCGCGCGCGACACCGAGGCGTTCGAGGCCTTTGACGCCGAGTACTCCTACGACGTGCAGGAGGCCTTCGACCGCCACCTTGAGGGCAGGATCCCCCTCTCGTGCTACCTGGACCTCCTGGACTTCCAGGAGAGCGTGTACCCCCAGAACTACGACAAGCTCCGCTTTCTGGAGAACCACGACCTGCCCCGCATCGCACCGAGGGTGGGCGGCCCAAGGGCGCTGGAGAACTTCACCGCCATGCTCTACTTCCTCAAGGGGACCACGCTCGTGTACGCCGGGCAGGAGGTGGCGAGCGAGCACAGGCCAAGCCTCTTCGACCGCGACCCCATCGACTGGGAGGGCGGCCGCGACCTGTCGGCCCTGATGGCGCGCATGGCCAGGGTCAAGCGGGAGGCCCTGGATGCGGATGACGCGTTCTTCTCCTCCGCGGACGACGGGGCAGACGTCGCCGTCCTCAGGCGAGAGTCCCATGGCGTGCGGAAGGTTGGCGCGTTCTGCCTTGGCGGGAAGGGGGCGACGGTGGACGTCCCGCTCCCCGATGGCGCATACGAGAACCTCGTGGACGGCGGCACCGCGAGGGTGTCCGACGGCAGGCTGGTCCTAGACGGCAGCCCCGTGGTCGTGCGAGCCGAGGTCGAGCCCGAGGGCGTGTAGGGGCGGAGGACATCCCGCCTGGGTGATCGAGGGGGTGCCCCGCGCGACGCGGGACGCCCCCCTCTTGATGGAACGCCCAACCTAGTTTCCGCCGCTACCCCTCAAGGGGCTCGGTCGCGTGTGACGGGTCGAGGGGCTCGGGCAGGCTCTCGCCCTCAAGGGTATGCAGAAAACCGATGAGCCAGTTGGCAGTCCCCTCGAGCATCTGCCTGCCCAGCTCTGCCGACGAGTTACGGGGGTGGTCTTCAAATCCCTCTGCCACCCAACCCGAGCTCGCAAAGCGCACGAGCCGACGCGGGACGTCCACGTCCACACCCCGGTATCGAACGGAATACCAGCCAGTCGAGGGCAGGTCATCTCCCACGTCCGAGAGAAGACCCTCGCCGCACACCTGCGAGAGGTCGACCGAATCGGGGTCGATGGCGAGATTCGCCGAGGTCTCCATGGCGCCCCCGTGGCCACCGCCCCAGCGCGGATCGATCTGGGGAGCGACCCGCCACCAATTGACCATCGCGGCGATGCAGCCACGGTCGTTGAGCCCCATCGAAACCTGCGAGATGGACTTGACGTTGCCCCCGTGTCCGTTGAGGAAGACGAAGCGTCGAGCCCCATAGTCGTACAGCTGCGAGGTGATGCTCTCAAGGACCCTCGCGAGCCCCTCCACCCCAAGGGAGATGGTCCCGGGATACCCGACCAGATCGTCCGTGGCTCCATAGGGAAGCGTCGGGGCGATGAGGTAGGTACCGTCCCTCTCCTCGACCTGCCTAAGGATCTCGTCGGGCGCCATGGTGTCAGTCCCCAGCGGATTGTGGCGTCCGTGGCACTCGGTCGACCCCACCCCGATCACCACAAGGTCGTGGACGTCAAAGTAGTCTCTCACCTGCGTCCAGGTGCTCTTGTCCATGCGCATGGGCCTCTCCCCTCTCGCGTCGGTTCACGGCAACCCCATCGGTCGTGGATGATAGCGCCTTCTGGCCCTGCAATCCGTTCGCCGACGATACCCTGCCGCTCGTGTTAAATGTATAAATGAATTGTTTCGTCATCATATCGAGAGTGCGCCTACGTCGCCACAGCTCCGAATTCACTGGTACAACACTTCGTAAACAAGTCCGAATACGTTCAGGCTTGGTTCAAGATGCAGTTTGGTGGATATGGGAGGTAGCTTCATGGAGGCAGGCGGCAACAGTTTCACCAGGCGGACGTTCCTCAAGGGCTCGGCGGGTCTCGCAGCCATCGCGGGCCTCACTGCGTGCGGGAAGAAGGGGGCAGGCTCCTCCGACAGCGCCGGCGGGTCAGCAGGTGGGACGATGAAGTACTACATCTCGAACCCCACGAGCATTGATCCCTATGATATCGAGGAGTTCAACGGCGTTGCCGTCTCGTATCAGCTGTTTGACCCTCTCACCATCTTCAACTTCTCGACCGAGAAGCTCGAGGGCCTCTCGGCGGAGTCCTGGGAGTCCAACGACTCCGCGGACACGTGGACCTTCAAGATTCGCAAGGGGCTGAAGTTCCATGATGGGACCGACGTCACCTCAAAGTCGTTCAAGTATGGGTGGGAGCGCCTCTGCAACCCCAAGGCGGGCTCGGCCCCGTCCGTCGTCTCGTACCACCTGCAGCTCGTCAAGGGATACGACGACATGATCAACGGCAAGGCAACCGAGCTTGCCGGAGTCACCTGCCCGGATGACTACACGCTGAAGGTCGAGCTGAGCGCCCCGTATGCCGACTTCCCCTACGTAACGTCGTGCACGCCCCTCTCGCCCATCCCTGACTGCGCGAAGAAGGACTTTGACACCTACACCAAGGCCCCGGTGGGCAACGGCCCCTTCAAGATGGATGGCACGTGGAAGGACGACCAGTACATCAACCTCAAGCGCTTTGACGACTACGCCGGGCCAAACACCGCAAGCGTCGGCGGAGTCAACTTCTCGATTCAGAAGGATGCCGACACCGCGTTCCGCGAGTTCGAGGCCGGAAACCTTGATGTGTGCGACATTCCCACCGGCCGAATCAAGGAGACCGAGGATTCCTATGGGGCCTCCAAGGACGGCTTCACAGCGACCCCAGGCAACCAGACCCTCACCGGAGAGGTTCTGTACACGGAATACCTCGCCTACAACGTTAACGACAAGGTCCTCTCGAACGTGAAGGTGCGCCAGGCCATGTCCCTAGCCCTCGACCGCCAGAAGATCTGCGACACGCTCTACGAGGGCACTGCCAAGCCCGCCGGGGACATCGTTCCCCCGGGCATCAAGGGCAACGACGAGAGCACCTGGACCTATACCGCCTACGACAAGGACAAGGCCGAGAAGCTGCTGGACGAGGCCGGTTACAAGGCCGACTCCAACGGGGATCGTGGAATCAACATAGACTTCATGGTGTCGTCCTCGAGCTCCACGGACGAGTTCACGATGATGATCAACGACTGGAAGGCAGTCGGGATCACCGTGACGATCGACCAGATGGAGTACGCCTCCATGCTCTCGAAGTACACCGATGGGACGTTCCAGCTGGGGTCGCGTGGCTGGACCGCCGACTACCCCATCATGGACAACTTCCTGCAGCCCCTGATGTACACCGGGGTGGGCGACAACGTGTCCCACTACTCGAACAGCAAGTTCGACGCCAAGCTCGACGAGGCTCGAAAGACGGTGGACGAGGACAAGCGCATCGAGCTCATGCACGAGGCCGACGCAATCGCGGCCGAGGACATGCCCATCATCCCCATCATCCACAAGGGCCTGAGCAAGGTCTGCTCCAAGAACTTCACCAACGTGATTGTTGACGCGGCGCGTTGCCCCGAGCTGCACTCCGCCAAGAAGGCATAGCCCCCCTGGCAGGGGAGGGGAGAAGGGCGCGCCCCGGAAGCCACATGGCCTCCGGGGCGCGCTGTCATTCCGGGTCGTGGGCTCAGCGCTTGATTGGATCTGGTAGCGGGGACTCCGCGAACGCATCGACGAAGTCGGCGAGCCAGTCCGCCATCGACGTGAGCATGTCCCTCCCCCACTCGGCACTCGCCCCTGCCGGGTCATCCGGACCAATCCACCCGTTTGTTGCATAGCGCCTCGCACGACGCAGCAACGCTGGCGTTGCCCCCTCGAACTCCACGGAGTCGAATCCCACGGTGCGAAGCCGCTCTCCCCCGTCATCGACAAGGTCCATCGGAGCGATTGCGCCGAGGTCGACCGCCGATGGGTCAATCCACAGGTTGGCGGACGTCTCCTGGGCCCCTCCATGGCCACCGCCCCATTTGGGGTCAAGTTGCCCGGCGAGTTTCCACCAGTTGACGAGAGCCACCTGGGCACCACGATCGTTTAGCTCGTACCCTGTCCGAGTCAGCGCCCTGGTGTTGCCTCCGTGGCCGTTAACGAAGACGAAGTGCCTCGCGCCATAGCGAAAGAGCTGGCGAGAGATGCGCCGGACAACCTCGAACAGCAACTCATCTCCCAGGGAGAGCGTTCCCGGGTAGTCAACGAAGTGGTCCGCCGAGCCAAGTTTGAGGGTTGGCCCCACCAGGACCTGCGGGCGCCGCTCGTCCAGGAGCTCGAGGATGCGCTGCGGTGCCATCCAGTCCGTTCCAAGAGGGTTGTGCCTGCCATGATTCTCCGTGCTGCCAAAGCCGAGTACGACGAGATCATTCCTGGCAAAGTAGTCCTCGACCTTAGGCCACGTGCTTCTCTCTAGAAACATGCCGCCTCCCTACTCGTGACGCTCCACGAACTCCTCGACAACGTCGTTGTAGACCTGAGGCTGCTCCGAGTGGACGCAGTGGGTACCTCCCCTGAAAAGATGCCACTCGCAGTTGGGAATCCCGTCAACCACCTGCTTGGCAATGTAGGGGGTGCACTCGTCCGCCTCCCCCGAGGTGAAGAGGGTGGGGATAGAGATGCGATGGAGGTCGTCGGTGATGTCCCAATGCGACAGTTTCCCCGTCACCACGAACTCGCTCATCCCCTGCATGAAGTGATAGCACTCCTTGCCCGGCTCGTCCTTGGGACGCCTGAGCTTGGGATCCTCGTCCTCCGCGCTCACCTTGCACACGTGCCTACGGTAGTATTCGTCGCTCGCAGCCTTGACCTCGGGCCGCTCGTAGTCACCATCCTCGTCTGCCTGCACAAGGGCCTTCTGCATGTCAACGGGAAGATAGCCACGGAGTCGATTCGCCTCCTCAAGCCACAGGTCGAGGGACGCGGGGCCACTTGCGACGACCATGGAGGCAATGCCAGCGGGACGGTGCGTGGCGTACTGCATGGCGAGCATGCCACCCCAGGAGTGGCCCCAAAGGTGGATGCGTTCGAGCCCGAGCTCGCGGCGAACGACCCTGAGCTCATCCTCGAAGAAGGCAGCGCTCCACTGGTCCGGAAGGGCCGGAGACTTGGACTTTCCGCAGCTCATCTGGTCATAGTAGATGACGGCCCGACCATACCTCTCCGCTATGTCGTCGAGAGAGGTTACATAGTAATGGGCTGACCCCGGCCCACCATGGAGCGCGAGGATGGGCAGCCTTCCCGTGTCGCACTCGCCCACGATCCTGTAATAGGTCTTGTATCCGGCGAAGGGGATGTACCCTTCCTGAACCTTGACGCTCATGCGTTCCCCCCTATCTAGAAGCCCCTCGCGACCTCGACAGTCAGATGAGAGACGACCTCGACGGCGACTCGCGCCGTCTCCTCCACGTCATCGAGCGCGCAGATGGCGGTGCCCGCATGCACGTAGCGGCAGGGCACGCCGGCAACGACGCTGGGGACGTCCATCATGTGGGCGGGACCGCCGTCGGTCCCGCCGCCCTCGCGCACGCTGGTCTGGCATGCCAAGCCGGCCTCGCTCGCGCACTTGAGGACAAAGCGCTGGTAGCGCGGGTTGGTGATCATGCAGCAGTCGAAGTAGCGGAACATCGGCCCATGGCGCAGCGCGGTCTGGATGTCATCAGGCGCCTGGAAGGTGTCGTCGGCGGGGCAGCCCTCGAACATGAACGCGACCTGGGGTTTGAAGTGCCTGATCGCGGCGGCCACGCCCCTCTCGCCCACCTCCTCCATGGACGAGACGCTCGCGACGACGTCGAAGGGGAGGTCGTCGCGGCGGGACAGCTCGCGGAGCGCCAGCAGCTCCGCAGTCACACCGGCGCGGCAGTCGAACGCCTTGCCAAAGGCGATGCCCGTCTGGTCGTCGTAGCAGAAGCTGGTAGCGGGAACCACGGGCTCGCCCATCCCCATGTGGAAGCGCTCGATCGCGTCCTCCTTGGAGGTGGCGCCCACGTCCAGGATCATGGGGCTATCGCCCGCGGCGGCCTCTGCCTTGGACATGAAGTGCGGGGGCTTGATGCCCACGACGCCGTGCCGCCACACGCCGTCCGTCCCGCGAACGAGGACGTCCTGGCCAGCGAGCACGTGGGGAGAGAAGCGCCCGAGCTCCACGAAGGACATCGTGCCGTTGGAGCGGATGGAGCGAACCATGCCGCCGACCTCGTCCCCGTGCGCATCGAGCATGACGACGGGCTTCTTGCCCGTAAAGTTGTTCGGGGTAATGAGGGCGTCCATGAGGGAGTTGGTCTCGACGCTGGCCCACCCCTCGCAGAACTCCCTCACGACCTCCACAGTCTCGTCCTCGAAGCCCGAGGGTGACTTGGCGTTGCTCAAGCTTCCGAGCAGACCCACCGTCTCGCTGCGGTCAAGTTCCATCGTTCCTCCGATCCCTCGTCCGATTGGACGAGCTTGAACCACTTGTGTCAGATCTTTTCACACGGTCAGTCGCTTGCGCCGCACCCGAAGGCGTCGACCGTGCGGACCGGCATCGGCCGCGGAAGAGGCGCGCGCCGCATCGCGCCGATGAAGTCCACAAGGTAGGACCCCACACCCTCCATCATCTGGCGGCCCCACTCGGGGTCGGCATGCGACGGGTCGTCGGGGCCAATCCAACCGTTCCCGGCATAGCGGCAGGCATCACGTGGAAAGGCAACGTGTGCCCCCTTGTAGAGCACGTTGTCCCAGCCGTCGGTCGGCAACTCGTCCGAGATGTCGTTTGAAAGGTCCATGGGTCCGAGTGCAGAACGGTCAACGAGAGAGGGGTTCACTGCCATGACCGCAGCGGTCTCCTCCGCCCCGCCGTGGCCGCCGCCCCAAGCAGGGTTGAGCTCCCCCGCCATGAGCCACCAGTTGGCGAGTGCGGCAAGGCACCCCCTCCGGTTAAGTCCCTCGCAGACGGCGGAGAGCGGCTTGATGTTGGGGCCGTGGCCGTTGATCACGAGAAAGCGCCGCGCCCCATAGTCGTAGAGTTGGTCCGTGATTCGCTGCACCAGTTTCATCAGCAGGTCATATCCAATAGAGAGGGTCCCGGGAAACCCAACGAGGTCGTCGGCGTTTCCATAGGGGATGGTCGGCGCCACGAGGACATCGGGATCGCCCCTCTCGGCAAGGCCGCGCTCGATGATGTCGAGCAGGAGGTTGGGGGCCAGGGTATCGGTCCCCAGCGGATTGTGCCTCCCGTGCTCCTCGGTGCTGCCGACGGCAAGGACCACAAGGTCCTCTCCCCCAGCAAAGTATGCCTGGACGCGTGGCCAAGTTGAAAGTTCGATGCGCATGGAACCCCCTATCCCCCGCAAAGGCGGGGACACCCAACCTGAGCAATTGTTGAAATTCACTATATCGCCCTGTTGTTAAGGGGCGTTGAACAAATGAGGGTGCCCGCACTGGGGAAGCCAGGGTGGAAGCAACGGTCACCCCCAACCGCCGACAACGCAAAAGGGCCCAGGGGAGAAACCCCTGGGCCCCTGCATGTCTGGTCGGGACGACTGGATTCGAACCAGCGACCTCACGGTCCCGAACCGTGCGCGCTACCAAACTGCGCCACGTCCCGTAGCTTGCTTAATCTAGCAGATTTGCCACGCGGATGGAAGCCGCTGCGTCAAATCGGCCTACGTCCTACCCCGCGATCTCGTCCCTGCTGGAGACGACGCGCGTGGCACAGGACCAAAGTCCCTGCTCGTCGTGGGCGAGGGAGGCGATGCGCTCGGCGTCCGCATGGCTGGAGCAGATGCCAAAGACACAGCTCCCGGATCCGGACACCATGCTTGCTTTGACGCCATCCTGCGCGGCAAGCCACCTCTCGACCTCGGCGACCTGGCCCTCGGCACGCCGCGCGGCGCCGGAGAGGTTGTTGTACAGGCTCCTTGCGACGTCCGTCACGCTGCCGCCGGACAGGGCCCTGAGGATTCCCGTGGTCCCCAGGGGGTCAATGGGGTCGCGGTCGAACTCGGCGTACGCCTGGGCCGTGGAGACGCCGCCCCTGGGCCTGACGAGGACGATGGGAACGTCGCCCAGGGCGGGAAACACCCGGCACAGCACATCGCCGGCACCCTCGAGGAGCGAGGGGGCGAGGTTGAGGAAGAAGGGGACGTCCGCCCCGACCGAGCGCGCGACCTCGACGACCGCGTCACTTGCGGGAAGCACGTCCCAGAGGGTGCAGAGCGCGAGGATGGTTGCGGCGCCGTCCGACGAGGAGCCGCCGAGGCCGCTCTGCGGGGGGACGCGCTTCTCGATCGAGACCAGGTACTCGGGAGAACGGCCGAAGGCCGCGCAGAGGCGCTCGGCCGCGACGTAGGCGGTGTTGTCCCTCTCGCCCACCCCGGCGTCCACGTCCATCGTGACGTGAAGGGGATTGCCCGGGACCTCGCTCACGGTGACCCTGTCGGCAAGGCCCAGGGCCACCATCACCGAGTCTGCCCTGTGATAGCCGCGCTCGTCCCTTCCGGGGTGAATCCCCAGGTGGAGGTTCACCTTGGCGGGCGCCAGGACGGTGACGGAGCGCACGGCCTACTGCTCCTGGATGTCGGAGAAGTCGAGCACGCGCTCGCCGGTGTCCGGGTCGTACAGCTCGACGGTGGAGGTGAGGACGTCCACGTACTGGTAGGACTGGCGCGCCTTGCGGCCGCGACGCTCCTCTACCTCGATGACGAAGAGGGTGGGATAGGCACCGACGAGCGTGCCCGTGCGCTCGACGACGCGCGAACGGCCCATGTTGGCGCGAACCTTGACCCGCTTGCCCTGAAGACCCTTAAGTTCGTCGCGGATTTCGTCTACCCTGTTGACGGGTGGGATCTCTGATTCCATATGAAGGTACCTCCATGAAGCGGCGGCGGGAAGGCGTGCCCTCCCGCCGCCTTGTGTCATGCAGCCTTCAAGTGTATAGCAGCAGGTGCGTGTTCACGAAAGGTAGACAGGCATCGTAGTGAGGAGACGCCATGGACCAGGAGCGCAGCACTCGTGTGATGGACAACCTACGGAAGATGGGGCTCTCGCAGGCACTTATCTGTGACCCGCTGTCCATCTGGTACCTGACGGGCTATTACACCGAGCCCCTGGAGCGCTTCCTTGCGCTGTACCTGAGCCCCAGCGGTTCCGTCATGTTTGCCAACCGCCTCTTTCCCGACGCCACGGGCGCGGCGGACCGGCTGGTGACCTTCGACGACACCGAGGACCCCATCCCCCTGGTTGCGGCAAACTGCGACCCCGGCTCCGAGCTTGGGGTGGATAAGGACCTGGCGGCGCGCTGGCTCGTGCCCCTCATGGACTCCAAGGCGGCAAGCGGCTTCAGGCTCGCCTCGAAGGCGGTGGATGACGCCCGCTCCATCAAGGATGACCGCGAGCAGGGCCTGATGCGCCAGGCGAGCCTGACCAACGACCTCGCGATGTCCTGGCTCGCCTCGAAGGTGCGGGAGGGTGCCACCGAGCTCTCCATCGCCGAGGGCCTGCTGGGCGAGTACCGCTCGCTGGGGGCGCAGGACCACTCGTTCCCGCCGATCGTCAGCTACGGAACGCACGCCGCCGACCCGCACCACGAGCCCGACCAGACGCCCCTCTCCAAGGGTGACATGGTCCTCTTTGACGTGGGCTGCAAGCAGGACTGGTACTGCTCCGACATGACCAGGACGTTCTTCACGGCGGAGCCCACGGCGCACCAGCTCGAGGTGTACGACACGGTCCGCAGGGCAAACGAGGCGGCGGAGGCGATCGTACGTCCGGGCGTCACGTTTGCGCAGATCGACCTCACCGCCCGCAAGGTCATCGAGGACGCGGGCTTTGGCCCCTACTTCACCCATCGCCTGGGGCACCAGATCGGACTCACCGACCACGAGCCCGGCGACGTGAGCGCCACGCACGACGAGCCCGTGCGGCCGGGGCAGTGCTTCTCCATCGAGCCGGGGATCTACCTGCCCGACGACATGGGCGTGCGCATCGAGGACCTGGTCATCGTGACCGAGGACGGATGCGAGGTCCTCAACCACTACACCCACGAGCCGGTGGTGCTCGACGCCTAGGCAGGGCGAGAGGGACGGCGCGCCCCCGCGGGAAGCCAGCTCCTGCGGGGGCGCGCCTCTCTCATATGCCTGTGACGCTGCTAGTCGTGCGGGCAGAGGCTCAGCGCGTCCTCGTCAGCCACGACCACGCAGTTGGTGTGCAGCTGCAGGATGGACGCCGGCACCTTGGGCGTGACGGGACCAAAGCACATGTCGTACACGGCCTGGGCCTTTGCCTCGCCGTTCGCAATCACCAGGATGCTCCTCGCGCGCATGATGGTCTGGACCCCCATGGTGTAGGCCTGCCGCGGCACATCCTCCTCGCGCTCGAAGAGGCGGCTGTTGGCCTCGATGGTGCTCTGGGTGAGGGTGACGCAGTGCGTCCCCTTGCTGAACACGTCGTCCGGCTCGTTGAACCCGATGTGCCCGTTCCTGCCGATGCCCAGGAGCTGGAGGTCGGGGTAGCCCGCCTCCTCCACCATGCGGTCGTACTCGGCGCACGCCTCGTCGGCGTTGGGGTTGGATCCGTCGGGCACGTGGGTGTTGGCGATGTCGATGTTGACCTTGTCGAAGAAGTTCTTGCGCATGAAGTAGTGGTAGCTCTGCGAATCCTCGTGCGTGAGGCCGCGGTACTCGTCCAGGTTGTACGTGTGCACCTTGGAGAAGTCACAGTCGCCCTTGGCGCACCAGGCGGCGAGCTGGCCGTAGGTTCCCAGCGGGGTGGTTCCCGTGGCAAGCCCCAGGACGCTGTCGGGCTTGAGGATCACCTGGGCCGAGATGATGTTTGCCGCCTTGCGGCTCATGTCCCTGTAGTCGACGGTGCGGATGATGCGCATGCTACCTCCTCCCCGAACGGCGCCTGACGCCGTCCAGAGCAAGTGGTGTGGCAACAAAATACCAGCTCACACCATGTGCTTGCGAATACCGCTACAGCTTAGCAGCAAGATCCTGGAGTGCGTGGAAGCGATGCGAAATTGCATTCTTCTCCTCGGGCGAAAGCTCCGCCATGGTCTTGCCCGGCGTGTCGTCGGGATGGAACAGCGGGTCGTAGCCAAAGCCGTTCTGGCCGCGGGGAGAGAGGCCCACCACGCCCTCGCAGTCGCCCTCGCCCGAGATGACCTCCTCGCCGTCCTCGTCGCGCTGCACCAGGACCACGCTGCTGTGGAAGCGCGCGCGGCGGCGCTCGGCGGGGACGCCTTCGAGCTCGCGCAGGAGCTTCTCGTTGTTGGCGGCGTCGTTGCCGTGCTCTCCGGCGTAGCGGGCACTGAAGATTCCCGGCGCCCCGTCCAGGGCGTCCACGCACAGCCCGGAGTCGTCGGCGACCGCCATGCACAGGCCCGTCTCGTCCAGGGCCGCCCGCGCCTTGATGACCGCGTTGTCGTGGAAGGTCTGGCCATCCTCGACCGGGTCGGGGAAGCTCCCCAGCTGCCCCAGGGCGACGAACCTCACGCCCTCCATCACGGGCGAGAGGATCGCCTCGATCTCGGTGACCTTGTGCGCGTTGCCGGTGGCGACCACCACGGTCGACGCCGGGTCCAGCTCAGAGATGTCCACGTGCTCCATGTGCCTCTCCTCCTCCGCCGCGCCGACGGCACCGGCCGCCGGGCGGACTCGCTACGACCTGAAGTTGGTGACCCTCTCCTGCAGCTCGACGAGCTTGGCCACGCCCGCCTGCCCCATGTCGAGCAGGTTGTTGAGCTGGTCGCGAGAGAGGGTCGCCCGCTCGCCCGTGCACTGGGCCTCGACGATGCCGCCGTCACCGGTGCACACCAGGTTCATGTCGACCTGCGCGTGCGAGTCCTCGGGGTAGTCGAGGTCAAGGAGCTCGACCCCGTCGACCACGCCCATGCTGATGGCGGCCACCTGGCCCGTGAGCGGCAGGCGGGCGATGGCGCCGCGCTCCACGAACGACATGAGCGCGTCGTGGAGGGCAACCCACGCCCCGGTGATCGATGCGGTGCGGGTCCCCCCGTCCGCCTGGATCACGTCGCAGTCGCAGGTGACGGTGAACTCGCCCAGGCGCTCCATGTCCACGACCGCGCGCAGGCTCCTGCCGACGAGTCGCTCGATCTCCATGCTGCGACCCTTGCGCCTGCCGTACTCGCGGCGCGTGCGCGTGCTGGTGGAGGCGGGGAGCATCGCGTACTCGGCGGTGACCCAGCCGAGCCGCTGCCCGCGCCTCCAGCCGGGGACGCCCTCCTCCACGGTCGCGGTGCACATGACCCTGGTGTCGCCAAACTCGGCGAGGCACGAGCCGTGCGCGTTCTTCATCACGTCGCGGGTGAGCTTGACCGGACGCATCTGGTCTGCGGCGCGCCCGTACGAGCGCTCGCGGGGGGCTGGGCTGTCTGCCATGCGGTGGCTCCAAACGACGACGGGCCCCGAAGGGCCCGTGGATGGCTGGTGGGCGATGACGGGTTCGAACCGCCGACCTTGTGCGTGTAAGGCACCTGCGCTAGCCGCTGCGCCAATCGCCCGTAACAGGCAGAGTGTAGCACACAGCCCCTGGCCCTCCCGAGGGTCGACAGAGGAGAGACGCCCGGGGACGGACGCTCCGGTGGGGCTTTCGCGGGGTGGCGCTCCGAGCCCCCTCCCCGCCCCACGCGCGCATATACTTGGTCGCATGAATACGACACTTGAATCCATAGCCTCCCTCCTGGGAGGGGCGGGCTTCCTCGCACGCAAGCCGAGCCTGGGCGACGCGGCGAGCACCCCCGTCACGGGAGCGGACAGCGACTCCCGCTTCGCCGCGCCCGGCCACCTGTTCGTGTGCAAGGGCTCCGCCTTCCGCCCCCAGTACCTCGCCTCCGCCATCGCGGACGGCGCGGTCGCGTACCTGTGCGACGAGTCCCATGCGGACGCCCTCGCACCCGTGGCGGGGAACGTGCCCGCGCTGGTCGCGACGGACGACGGCCTGAGGCCCGCGATGGCCCTCGCCTCCGCCGAGGCCTGGGGGCACCCCGACCACGACCTCGACGTGGTGGGAATCACCGGCACCAAGGGCAAGAGCACCACTTCGTACATGCTGCGAACCATCCTGGACGCCGGGGAGCCGTATTCCCGGGCGGGCATCCTGGGTTCCATCGAGACCTTTGACGGCAGGGAGCGGGCGGAGAGCGTCAACACCACGCCGGAGGCTCCGGACCTGTGGCGCCACCTCGCCAACGCCCGTGACGCCGGCCTCCCCCACATGGTGATGGAGGTCTCGAGCCAGGCGCTCAAGTACGACCGCGTGGACCACCTGCGCCTGGACGTGGCCTGCTTCCTCAACATCGGCAGGGACCACATCTCTCCGCGCGAGCACCCCAGCTTCGAGGACTACTTCCAGAGCAAGCTGCGCATCTTCGACCAGGCACGGGTCGCCGTCGTCAATCTGGGGACCGACCACGTGGACGAGGTCCTCTCGCGCGCGTCCCGCTGCGAGAGGGTCGTGACCTTCTCCGCCGAGGGCGACCGTTCGGCGGACGTGTGGGCAGACGACGTCGCCCCGTTCATGGGCGGCATCCGCCTCGTGGCGCACACCCCCAGCTGGGAGGGCGAGCTCGTGGTGAGCATGCCGGGCCTCTTCAACGCCGAGAACGCCCTCTGCGCCGTCGCCGCGTGCGAGGTGCTGGGGGTTGGCTACGACCAGGTGCGGGACGGTCTTGCCAAGGTGAGCGTCCCGGGGCGCATGGAGCTGCTCCCCTCCCCCACCCCACGGGTGGTCGGAATCGTCGACTACGCCCACAACAAGCTGAGCTACCAGCGCTTCTTCTCGTCCATCAGCAAGGAGTTCCCAGGCAGGTCCATCATCGCCGTCCTGGGGGCACCCGGGGGGAAGGCGTACGAGCGCCGCCACGAGCTGCCCGAGGAGGCGAGCAAGTGGGCCGACGTCCTCATCTACACGGAGGAGGACCCCGCCGGCGAGCCCGTTGAGCAGATCTGCCGGCAGCTCGCGGACGCGACGCCCGAGGGCCAGGCCCACGAGGTGATCGTCGATCGCCCCCAGGCAGTCCGGCGTGCCGTGGAGCTGGCACTCCAAGGCGAGCGTGGCGCCGTCGTGTGCCTTCTTGCCAAGGGAGACGAGACGCGCCAGCACGTTGGAGACTCGTACGTGCCGTGCGAGACCGACGGAGCGCTCTTCGCCCGCGCGATGCGCGAGCTCTACCACAACTGAGACGAAGTACCCACGGCGGCGCCCCCGACGGGTGCCACTCTCTTGTCGAAAGGACACCGACGTGCCAGCAGCACTCTCGCTCCCGACCTTCCCGACCGACGCCGCGTCGCTCCCCAGCGACCTCGCCGATTCGCTCGGCCGCATCCGCCACGTCATCAGTGACACCGACAACACCATGATCTGCCACAGCACCGCGCTCCGCGACGCGGCGGGGAGGCCGTCCGACGAGCTCCCCCGCACCCTCGTGGCCATGGCGTCCGCCGGCATGGACGTGATCCCCTGCACGGGCCGCAACCGCGCCATGATCCGCGAGGACGCGCGCATCCTGGGGCTCCCCGGCTGGATAGGCGAGATGGGCGGCATCCTGTGCCTCCACGAGGGCCAGGAGGGCGGCTGGCGCTACTTCACGGCCGACATGCCCTACGACCCCTCCTGCGGGAGGACGCCCCACGACGTGATCATGGCGACGGGCGTGGTGGGCCGTCTCCTGGACCGCTGGTACGACTGCCTGGAGACCTACAACGACAACAACATCGGCTACCAGTACCGCGAGGTTACCGTGGCGCTGCGCGGCGCCGTCATGGAGGACGAGGCGCAGCGGATGCTGGACGAGACGGGCCTGCCCCTCTACCTGGCGGACAACGGGTTCGTCTCGCGCGTGACCGGCAAGACCATCCTGCCCGCCGCCCAGTCGGGGCACCTGGAGGACGTGCACACCTACCACATCACCCCGCGCGGCCTGGACAAGGGCTCGGCCGTGCGGCGCTACATCGAGCTCATGGGCTGGGATCCCGCCGAGGTCATGGCGTGCGGCGACTCCCCCGCCGACTGCGCCATGGCTCCCCACGTGGGCACCTTCCTTCTCATGCGCAACGGCATCGACAATCCCAAGGCCCAGGCGGCGCTCGCCACGAGCGGCAACGCGTGGGTCTCGTCGAGGGATGCCACGGACGGCTTCTGCGACGCCATGCACACCCTGGTCGAGCTGAGAAGGCGCTCGTAGGGAGCGGTGTCCCGGCCTCGGAAGGGAGCCATCGATGGGCGGCAAGATGACCAGGAGGGCGTTTCTCTCCGCCGGAGCGGTCTCGGCGGGGCTCATCGGCGCCCTGGGGGCCTATAACCTGCAAGGGACGAGCGCCCAGACGGCGGCGACGGACTATTCAAGCCTTGCGCTTGATGACTCCGCCTGGCAGTACGACTCCGACAACGACATCTACTACCAGCTCGGCGTGCAGTACTGCCTGAGCCCCGCCGCACCCGCCATCGAGTCGATGGGGATCTACGTCCCGGGTGCCTACCTCAGCGCCACGGCAAACTCCGACGGGTCGACCTACACCTGCGAGGTCAACGTTGATGGGACGGTTGGGGACTACACGGCCAAGGACGCACCCATCGCGATGCCCGTCACCACCAACGGCTACGCCCCGCAGAACCCTCCCACCTCGTACAGCTCCGACGACGTGAAGACCTACGCAGCCGCCGGCATGGTGTACGTCCTTGCGGGATGCCGCGGAAGGAGCAACGGGACCAACTCCGACGGGTCGGAGTACGACGGCGGCGCTCCGTGGGGCGTGACCGACCTCAAGGCGGCAATACGCTGCCTCCGCCACAACGGCGACGCCCTTCCGGGAAGCACGGACCGCATCTTCATCTTTGGCGTGTCCGCCGGCGGCGCCCAGAGCGCCGTGGTCGCCTCCACGGGGAACGCGTCGGAGTATGGCCCCTACCTCCAGTCGATTGGCGCCGTGACGGGGGAGGGCTCCTCCGACGCCGTATGCGGGGTGGCGTGCTGGTGCCCCGTGACGTCGCTCGACTCGGGCAACGAGGCCTACGAGTGGATGATGGGACAGTTCTCGACCGACGACACGCGCGCGCAGGGCACCTGGACCAGGGCGCTGTCACAGGACATGGCACGGGAGTTCGTCTCGTACATAAACGGGTCCGACATCGAGGACGCCGACGGCAACCGCCTGACCCTCTCCGAGGGGGGAGAGGGGATCTACACCTCGGGCAGCTACTACGACCAGATGCTCTCGACCATCGAGGGCTCGCTCGACAACTTCCTCGGCGACACGAGCTTTCCCTATGCCACCGACAACGCCACCTACGACGACGCACAGGCCTATGTCGACTCGCTCAACTCGGACGAGGATTGGGTGACCTACGACGCGTCCTCCAACACGGCGACGATCTCGAGCATCGGCGCGTTCGTGAGACACTGCAAGCCCCCGACCAAAGTCGTTGCCGCGTTTGACGCCCCCGACAAGAGCGCCATGGAGAACCTCCTGATGGGCGACCACGACCAGGACGCCCGCCACTTTGACGCGACCATGGCCGACCTGATGGAGGACAACGCCAGCGAGTACTCCTCCCTGAGCGGCTATGACTCCAGCTACGCCTCGGACTGGGCGAGCGACGTCCAGACCAAGGACGCCCTGGGCACCGAGCAGGCCGTCCGCCTGAGCATGTACAGCCCGCTCTACTACCTGTGCCCCTCGGGAGACGGCTACGGCACCTCCACCGTGGCGCAAAACTGGAGGATCCGCAGCGGCATCACCCAGGGCGAGACCTCACTTGCCACCGAACTCAACCTGGCGCTGGTCCTCGCCCACGACTCGTCGGTGTCCAACCTCGACTTCCAGACGGTCTGGGCGCAGGGGCATACGGTCGCCGAGAGGAGCGGGGACCACACGCAGAACCTCATCGCGTGGATTGCATCCTGCCTCTCGTAGAGGGCTCCCAGCGGAATCATTACCACCCGCATAGCGGGTGGTTTGCTCTTAGGGTATAACCCAGAAAAG
>CAJMNO010000004.1 GCA_905214865.1 uncultured bacterium
AAGTGCGGGAACGCCCCTTTAGGCTCATTCGTTCGGATGAGATTTGGATTCAACCCTTAGGCGAGGAGCGAGAGGTACCACGCCACCACCCGGTCGCCCCAGAGCGCCGAGAGCCAGGAGGCCACCGCGATGGACGGCCCCCAGGCAAAGGTCCCGTCCCCTCTCCCCTCGCCGCCACGCACGCGCCTCGCCGCTGCCCACGACGCGATCCCCAGGGCGCACGCGACGAGTACGGCGACGATCGCCTTCGCGAGGCCCAGGTGCAGGGCCACGACCGAGACCAGCTTCACGTCTCCCCCGCCGACGCTCGCGCCTCCCAGGATGCGGTCCATCACGAGCGCGAGGAATGAGAGCAGGGCGAAGGCCGCGCCCGCGGAGAGGCCCGACCGGGCAAGGAGCCGTGCCAGGTCACCTGACGCGAGCTCCCCGGATGCGCCCGCGAGCGCGAGGGAGAGGACGCGGGCTGCGACGCCAGCGAGGATGCACCCGTTGGGTATGAGGCGACAGTCGAGGTCGACGAGGGATGCCACGACGAGGGACGCGGCGAGGAGCGAGAGCCCCAGGAGGCTCGGGGACGGCCCGAGGCGGACGGCGAGCGACGAGAGCTCGACGGCAAGTGCGGCACCCGAGGCGAGCGACCTCGCCGGAGAGGGGCGAGAGGGGACGAGCCCGCGGCGGGACTCCATCCATGCGGCGGCAAGGCATGCGGGCCTCCCAAGCGCGAGGCCGACGGGGACGCAGAGGATGGCGGCAAGAGGAACGTTGCCGACGACTGCCTGATGCACCGGTCACCCCCACAAGTCGAATATCCTACGCAGGCGCGGGGGGGGTGTCGCCCAGGCTACCCCTCTCCCGGCGTGACGCCGTCCCCGTCGCCGACAGTGCCACCCCTCTCGCCCGCATCCGTGCCCCGCCTGGGACCGCGACCGATGCCGCGGTCGCGCGCGGTGGCCTCGATGCGCCAGGCCTCCCAGCCGCGCGGGCCGGGGTGGTACAGGGACCCGGGCTCGAGGCCGTCGGGCAGGTACTGCTGCGGCACCCACCCCTGCGGGTAGTCGTGCGGATACAGGTAGGCCCCGTATGTCTCCGAGCCCGGGCGATGCCGGTCGCGCAGGTGGTTGGGAACCTCGCGCCGGGGGCCGTTCCTCACCTCGGCGAGAGCGCGGTCGATGGACGCCTCGCAGGCGTTGGACTTGGGTGCCAGCGCGTTGTAGATCGCCGCCTGGGCGAGGTTGATGCGGCACTCGGGGTACCCGATGACCTCCGCCGCCCTGAAGGCCGCCTCCGCCACCAGGAGGGCGGTGGGGTCGGCGTTGCCAATGTCCTCGCTCGCGCAGATCATGATGCGGCGGGCGATGAACTTGGGGTCCTCTCCCCCGTCGATCATGCGCGCGAGCCAGTAGAGGGCCGCGTCGGGGTCGCTGCCACGCATCGACTTGATGAACGCCGAGATGATGTCGTAGTGCATGTCGCCCGACTTGTCGTACGGGAGCCCGTGCCTGGGGTTTGCCTCCAGCACGTTCTGGACGGTGATGGCGAGGGGGTGCTCCGGGTCCGCCTCTGACGGGTCCCCCGTGGGGAGTGCCATCTGGCTTGCGAGCTCGAGGGAGGTGAGGGCGGCGCGCCCGTCTCCCCCGGCGAGCGTCACGATCTCGCGAAGCGCGTCGTCCCCGATGGTGAAGGCGCCCCGCAGCCCCTCCTCAGCGGTGAGGGCGCGTCGCACGAGCGTCCTGATGTCGTCGTCGCCGAGCGGATGGAGCTCCACGACGCGGGAGCGGCTGATGAGCGCCCCGTTGACCTCGAAGTAGGGGTTCTCGGTGGTTGCCCCCACCAGGACCACGGTGCGATCCTCCACGGCGTGGAGGAGGGCGTCCTGCTGCGTGCGGCTGAAGCGGTGGATCTCGTCCACGAACAGGATGGTTCGCCGGCCCTGGGCGAGGAGGCGCGAGTTGGCGTTGTCGATCTCTCGCCTGAGGTCCTTGACCGTGCCCGTGACGGCAGAGACCTCCACGAACTCGGCGTGCGTGGTGTTGGCGATGATCCTGGCGAGCGTGGTCTTGCCCGTCCCCGCCGGCCCGTAGAGGATGACCGACGAGAGCGTGTCGTGCTCGATGGCGCGACGGAGCCACGACCCCTCGCCCACCGCCTCCTCCTGGCCCACGTACTGGCCGAGGGTCTGGGGACGCATGCGGACGGCGAGAGGGGCGTTGGCCCTGCGCTTGGAGCGCTCGATGTTGCTGAAGAGGGTGTCCATGCCCCGATTGTACTATGCGGCGCCCTGGCGGTCCCCTCGTGGGGGGCTCGTGAAGGTCGCGTCCCGAGGTCTGACTGTCATCGGTCGTGCCATCCGCTGTCAGGATGCTGGCGAGAGGGGGCAATCCCAGCGGGACGTGGGACAACCCCCCGGCTGGGACCTCACGCATGCGGGAGGCCCGATTCTCGCGCCACGTTGGTCTCGGCCTTCACCACCCCTGGCCCTCCTCCACGCGTCAGCAAAATAGGTTCCGAGGCAGTCCCGCTGCCGCACGAAGGGTCCCTTGAAAGAACCCGAAGACGGAGGCGCGGGGCCGTCAGTGCCGAAACGGCAGCGCACCCGCTCGTCGGCCCCGCATCCGTGGCCCTCGCGCAGCGGCCTGACGCAAATACGCCATCAATCTTCCAACCCTGGCGGCAATAGCCCGATGTGTGCGCTTGCGTACGCCCCTCACTGCAACGGGATATGGTCGGAATCAACGTATTTCCTGTTGCGTTTTCATCAGGTCTTTAACCTTGGCAGCTAGCTCCGGATGTGAGCGCTCACTTCGGGAGTTAGCTGCCAACTCACTCACGTATTGGACTCAAATGGCAGCAGGAGCCCGATATGAGTGCTCACTTCGGGAGTTTGCCGCCATGGGCGGGAAGGCAGGCATACCCCGTGGTACTTTCCGCCTGGTAAAACGTCCGACTTGCCTGGTCCCTTGAGTCCGCCTTCCAGGGAGAAGTGCTCACATCGGGCTTATGCTGCCATCAGAGGATTGAGGATGAGCCAAATGGTGGGAGCTCACCCGCGCGAGCGTTTACGCGTGGCTACCGCCGCAAGGTTCACGGCCTCGTGCGCCGGGCGGACGCTCGAGAGAACCCGGTTGGCAATCGTCGCCCAGGCGGCTCAATCAAATGTAGTACATGCCCTCTCCCCTTCCTCGACTCCGAGGATTCATCCCACTGCGACCGAGCACCTACCAGGGTTGCCCCTCGTCAGCCATCTTTCGGCAGGACCGCTCACCCATGGCAATTGCCACCAATGCTTTAGGTCAGGTCTCTTCTCCGCTTGCCTAATGGCAAACGCAAGAGGCCTCGAGCGGCGAAGCCCAGGAAGAGGCCCAAGCAGCCAACCGCCGTCACGCTTAGCAAAGCTGGGGCTTGGTCCGGTTACCGCCGCACGCCGCTTAGAAAACCCGGTGCTCGCACGGCTTTTCATGGGCTTTGCAAACACGGGCACCTGCGGGACTAAGCATTTCGCGGCGAAATCCGTGCGAGCCCCAGCAAGATTAAGCATGAGGGCCGCGAAATACGTGTGGGCACCGGCATGGTTAAGCGGCTCGCCCCGCAGCTCGTGCGGGTACCGATGGGACTAAGTATCTCTCGCCCGAAGACAGTACGAGCACCAGTGGGGCTAAGCACACGGGCGGCGCAACCCCGCAGATGCATCGCCACGTCTCGTGACGGCAAAGCGGCGTCACGGCACCACTCACCGGAGGGATAGTACCCTGCGTGCGGCGAACCCCGGGATGAGGCTCAGGCAGCCAATCGCCGTCACGCTTAGCAAGGCTGGGGCCCGGTCCAGTTGCCGTCGCGAGGCGCTGCGGCTAGGGGCGCACCCCATCGAAGTAGCTCCGGCGCGGGAATAGCTCGCGTGCCTGGGGAAAGAGCGCCTGGCACGTCGCGACGAAGTAGTCGTCGGTCATCGCGCTGATGAAGTCGACCACCGTCTGGTCGGGGTCCGTCTCCCAGTCGTACTCCCCACCGTAATGGCCCAGTTGGCGCTCCAGCGGCCTGATGTGGTGGGAGAAGATTGCGCTCGACTCGTCACCCTCCGCGAGGGCGTCGAGCTCGTGCTGGTACAGAAGGCCAAAGAGCTCGCCGACCCTGGAGGGGAAGTCGCCGTTGACCTCGCTCGAACCATAGATCTTCTCGTAGTTCTCCCGCTTGGCACGGCGCATCTCGGCAAAGCCTTCCTCGCTCATGGCGATGTGGTCGGTGCCGACGCTGTTCTCCACGACGTCCGCTACGAACGCGGAGAGGGCCCATGCGTTGTACGCCCCGCCAAGCCCGTCGTCGAAGCTCCCCTCGTCCGCGAGTCCCGCCCGAATGGCGTCCTGGCGGTCCTTGCCCACGTAGGCGATGATGTCCGACACGCGGACCACGCAGCCCTCCAGGGTCATGGGCCTAAGCTTGCCTATGGCCTCGTCGCCCGACTCCCAGCAGCCATGCACCACGCGGTCGAAGGTGTCGAAGCTCGTGAGCCCGCTGGTGTGGAACTCCTGCTGCTCGAACTCCCCGTTGTGGCAGATGACGCCGTCGAGGGTCTGGAGCGACAGGTTGCGGCCGTAGAGCACGTCGAGCACGCGCACGCTCTGGACGTTGTGGAAGAACCAGCGCCCGGTGCGGTCGTGGAACACCTGGTTGAGGAACCTCTCGCCCGCATGGCCGAAGGGCGTGTGGCCGATGTCGTGGCCCAGCGCGATGGCCTCGATGAGGTCGAGGTTGAGCCCCAGCGCCCTGCCGATGTCACGCGCCACGCGACCCACGAGCTGCTCGTGCAGCCCACGCCTGCAGAGGTCGTCGTCGGGCCTGAAGGAGAACACCTGCGTCTTGCCGTTGAGGCGGTTGTACGCGGGCGTGTGCACGATCTTCTCGGCATCGCGCACGAACGCGGGACGCAGGACCGTGTCGCGGTCGCGCTCGTCGTCTCGGCGGATGACGGAGGCGTTGGCGCAGGCGTAGTGCGAGAGCCCTCCCCGCTTGAGCTGCTGCCCCACGAGCTCCTCGGCACGGGGGGAGAGCTCCCCCGTGAGGTCGGGGGCCAGCCTGTTCGAGAGCCTCACGCTACTCATCTCCCCTCGCGGCGGACGTCGCCCCGGCATCGCCATGGACCACGAAGGCGCCCATGTTGAGCCTTCCCGTGAACTCGCCGATCGTGCTGTTGCGGCCACAGCGCGTGTAGACGCCGCAGAACCGCCCGTTGAAGAGGTAGAGGCCCTCCATGTTGTTGGCGGGGTCCGCCTCCATGGGGTCGTCGCCGCCGTCCAGGATGCCCGCCATCGCCGGCGTCGCGTATTGGGGCGCGTACGCCTGGATCACGTCGTGGTCCCTCGCACCGAGGCGCAGGCGCTTCTCCCACTCCTCTGCGGTCACGTCCATCCCCGCCGTGACGCCCACCGAGTTGTAACCGCCGGAGGGCTTCACGATCCAGCGCTCCCTCTGGGAGAACCGCGCCAGGTCGGTGGCTCCAGGCGCGCCCAGTATCAGGGTGAGAGGGACGTGCCTCTCCACGAACTCGTTCTGCTCGGGCGTGAGGATGGCGCGGCACTCGGGCGTCCTCAGCACCGCGAACACGGTCTTGGTGGCGCAGGGCCAGGTCCTGAAGCCGCCCACGGTGCACACGAGCCCCCGCTGGGTCGCGTCCACCAGCGCGTCCGCACCGGCGCAGCGCCTCTGCGCGAGCTCGCTGGTGACGGCGCGCCTCCACACGCAGGCAATGGGGCCCTGGCCGTCGAGGAGCAGCTCGTCGCCGTCCCACTCCCCCACGCGGAGGTCGCGGACATCCGAGAAGCGCGCGTCTATCCCCAGGTCGCGCATGCGCCCCAGGAAGTCGTCCACCTCGTCGGCAGAGACGGAGTCGGCGTAGTCGACCACCGCGAGCGAGGGATGGGCCAGGCATGGGGCGCCGCGGTGGCCGCGCGCCCACTCCGCGTAGGTGTCAAGCAGCGCGAAGAGGCAGGCCGACGTGACGTCGAATGCCTCGTACCGGGGATGGCGGCGTGCGAACTCGCGCCAGGTCGCGCTCCGCTCGATCGCACGGGTGATCTCGACCGTATTGGTCATCCCGGCCGACCCGTCGGTGTTGAGCTCGCAGAACTGGAAGTCGCCCGTCTCCTCGTTGAGGAAGACGTCCACGCGCGCCAGGGGAATCATCCGCGAGTAGCCGGTGGGCACCTGGCAGATGCGGTCGAGGTAGGGCGGGAGGGCGAAGAGCGACCTGAAGTGCGGGTCCTCCACAAACCGGGCGGTGACCGCCTCCATGATCCGCCCCATCTGCTCCGCGGCGTCGCGCAGCACCGCAGCCTCGCGGTCGTCGAAGATCTTGGGCGTGAACGCCCAGGGCGAGGGCCCGCCGTGATAGAGGGCGTGGGTCTGCCGCAGGTAGGCACTGCCCCCGCGGCGACCGTCCTCGTCGCCACCGAGCGACCGCGCGATGGAGACGAACTCGTCCTCCATCTCGCGGCCGGTCATGGCGCTGCCAGAGGCGTCTCGCCCCTCGCCACGCGCGCCGTCGATGCCCGCAGAAACCACAGCCACGGAGACCTCCCCCGCAGGCGGCCCATCACTCCGTCGCCGCCCCTCGAAATGTTGCCTCGGGGCCAACAGTATAGGACGAGGGCGAGACGAGCGTTCGTCTGTGGCCCGACCGGGCGACGCGACGGCAGCCCGGGAGCGGGCGAGGGGGGTCAGCCCGTCTCGCCCGCCGAGGCCTCCTCCGCCTCGGGCACGCCGTCCGGCTTCGGCGCCTCGAGCGCGCTGCCTGGCTTCGACTCTTCTGGAGTGCCGTCCTTCTCCGGCGCCTCGCCACTCTCCCGCTCGCCCTCCGGCGCAGGGGCCACCTCGTCGTCCCCGCGGAGCAGGCCTTCGAGCGGCGAGTGCTGCACCGGGCGAGCGACCCAGCAGACCTCGTTGGAGGGGAGCACCTTGAGGTGCAGCCTGCGCTGGATGGCCAGGGACGCCTTGTTCCCAGCCCACACCTCGGCCCAGGGCACCTGCCCCCGGGACAGCACGTCGGCGATCTTCGCGGCCTCCAGGACGGCCCCCCATCCGTCCCCCTGGTGCTCGGGAAGCACCTCGAGCATCCCCATGGCGCCACTGTCCTGCTCGCCCACGAAGCCAACGAGCTCCCCGTCCTCAAACCCACCGAGGACCCTCCCGTTACGGAGAAGCCCCAGCAGCTCGACGTCGGTGACGTAGGACGGGTGGGAGTAGCGCTCGCGCACCGTGCGCAGCCACGAGGGGTCGAGCGGGCGTACGTCTCTGCCCTGCAATGCCTTGGGAAGCCTGGGGGCCTCCCTCCCCTCGTACACGCACACGTGCTCGGGCTCCACCACGGTGAGTCCGCGGAGCAGCTCCAGGTCCCTGACGCAGGCGGGTTCCAGGCAGCAGACCAGGTCGGACGTCACGAGCATGGCGATGACGTCGCGTGCGAGGTCGCGGTCGCTTGCCCAGATCTCCTGCCACCTCCCCACGCGCACGAGGACGCAGCCCTCCTCGGCATAGGTGACCTCCCCGATGCCGCGCCTGAGCATCTCGGCCACGGGCAGGCAGCGTCGCGGGCCCTTGGCAAGCAGGTCCAGGGCACGGCGGCGGCGCTCGTCATCAGTCCCCCTGAGGGCGTCCATCGCCACGCGCATCCTGTGCGCGATCTGGGCGTTCCCCTCTCGCCCGGGATGTCCGTAGGGGTCGGTCATGAGCGAGACGCGATGGTCCATCAGGTCCGAGCCGTCCACGTAGGTCATCTGCCCGTGCGACTCCGCCTGGGCACGCACGAGCGGGTCGACCTCCCGCCAGCAGCTGAGCGGGTGGGAGTGCCAGTCGTCCTCGCTGTGCCAGGTGCTCGTGGTGACCCAGGTGGGGACGTCGGGCCAGAGGCGCGAGACCTCCGAGAGGAAGCCGTAGACGTCGCGCGCCACGAGGCGCTCGCGGCAGGGCTCAAAGCGGTAGTTGGCCCCCAGCTCCACCACGATGCGTGCCACGTCGACGGTGCCCGCCAGGCCCGACAGCGTCCCGGGCTGGAACACCTGGCCCCCGATGCCCTGGTTGACCACGTCGAGCCCCAGCCCCGTGGCGAGGGCGGACGGCCAGGCGAGTGCAGGGTCGCCCACCGTGAACCCCTGCGCCAGCGAGTCCCCCAGCACCAGGAGCGCCTTCCGCTGCGGCACGGGGTCGATGTGGGTGCCGTTGCCCACCACCGAGCGGAGCGTGCAGCCGCGCAGGCAGGGCAGCCAAACCCGCACGTGGTGCGTCTCCCCCATGCCGGGAAGCTGCATGATGCCGTCCGCGGGCGCGGAGTCGGGGTCGTCGATCGAGAAGGCAACGAAGTCGTCGCCTGCGGCGGGAAGCCGGACCAGGAGGTGACGCCCGTCCACGTCGCACGAGAGGCCGTCGAACGCGGGACGTTCGCCGTCCGCGCCGCCGGGGGAGACGGCCTGCTCGCCGTCCGCGGCGGCAAACTCCGTGGCCTCGCCCTCCCGGGGGTCGTGCGAGGGTGCGCGCACGTCGGCGGGCGCCTCGTGGGCGTGGTCGAGTATCGCAGCCGTGCCGGAGGGCTCGGGGTCGAGCGTGACCTCGATGGCGACCTCGGACGAGTCCGTCTCGAACTCCAGGCAGATGCCGGCGGTGGTGCGGCCCATCTGCCGGTAGAGGCCGGGGTGCCAGGCCATGCAGCTGCCGAGCGCGCGCATCTGGGCATCCGTCACGCGCCACGGCCTGAACCAGCCCTCGCGCTCGCCGGTGACGCGCACCGAGCCGTGCAGCAGCTTGCGGGCGTCCGCCTGGGCGAGCATGCCCTGGCCGGCGGGGCCCCTTGTCATGTCTCGAAGCCTCATCGACGTCTTCTCCGTTTGTGCTTCGTGTGTCGTTGGGCACCTGACATTCTGGCAGAGTTGCGCCACCGCAGGGGAGAGAATCCACACGCTCCACCCCCGGCCCGCACCCCTGGCAGGGCAGGGCTACTCAGGGAAGAGCCCCTCGAGAACCCGAAGCACCCCGTCCTCCTCGCACGGGGGCGCAACGTGGCCCGCAACGGCCTTGACGTCGTCGGGGGCACCCGCCATCGCGTACGAGCGGCCCGCCATCCTCAGCATCTCGACGTCGTTGTGCGAGTCGCCAAAGGCCGCGACCTCCGAGGGCGAGATGCCCCACCTGTCCATGAGCATGCGCAGGCCGGAGGCCTTGTGCACCCCGGGCGTCACGACGTCGAAGTAGCCGTCGCCGCTGGAGACGGGCTCCATGGAGCCGCCCAGCGCGTCTCTCACCCGCGCGATCTGGACCATGGCCTCGTCCAGCCCGTCCACAACGGACGAGAACATGAACACCTGGTCGTCCACGTCACGGAAGTCGTCCACCCAAAAGAGGCGGTGGCAGTACACCGCGGTGTCGTCGAAGAACCACTGGGAGCTGCCCCGCTCCACGTAGGCGCCACGGACCCCGAGCATGGAGAAGGGCACCTCCGGGTTTGCGTGGGCGTAGTCGATCATGGCCTCGACCGCCTCGCGCGGGGCACGCGCGGCGAACACCTCCTCGCCGCCGTCGAGGACGTAGGCACCGTTGGCGCTCACGAACCCCATCTCGTGCTCGTGGGCGGGGAAGAGGTCGCGGATCTGGTAGTACTGGTTGCCGCTCGCGACCGCGAACCTGCAGCCATGCTCCGCCATCCGCCCCCAGATGCGCTCGAACCGCTCGACGTCGTAACCCTGGTGGTCGCGGAGGAAGGTTCCGTCCTCGTCCACCGCCACCAGGCGGATCCCACAACCCTTGGAAGACACGCCCCTCTCCCCTCCCGAGGTCATCCCTCGTCCGTTCCGTCGGCGACCTGCCGCACCACCTGGTACGCCTCCACGAGCCGCTCGAGCGTCCACGAGGCGTTGGCGGGGCTCGTTGAAGGGAGCCGCGTGCAGGGGATGCCCAGGTCGGGCTCGATGTAGCGATGGTAGAGACGGGCGGACGCCGAGCCCGTGCAGAAGATGCCCCTGATGGGTGCCACCCGCAGGATGGGCCCTAGGTCGTTGGGCACGGGGTTCTCGATCGACGCGTCGCTTGCGCCCACGATGTCGCAGCTCGCCAGCACGTCGTGGAGGGCGATGTGGCGGCGCGCGAGGAGCGAGCGCCGCTGTCCCATGGTCTGTGGAACGTCCTCGCCCCAGAGCGACGCAATCACGCGCCAGAACCTGTTCTGCGGGTTGCCGTAGTGAAAGCCGTTTTCGCGCGACTTGGGGCTGGGCATGGACCCCAGCAGCAAAACGCGAGAGGATTGGTCAAAGACCGCGGGGAGAGGTGACTCCACGTGCGTCGGGACGGCATCCCTGCGGGTCGTCACGCTACTCTCCCTCGCCGATGGGCTCGTAAAACTCCGCGCCGTCGTCCAGGCGCACCATGCCCACCTGGCCAAAGCCGTGCCCGCCGGCTGCCCCGCAGTCGATGTCCCAGCGGTCGGCGACACCGCCGGTCTGGTCGCAGGCACCCACGCGGACGACGCGGCACAGGCCGTCCTCCCCAACGCCGGAACGGTCGGGACGGTCTGCCATCTCGTCCAGATAGGCCGTGGGCGTGTGGCCGGCGACCACGATGGGTCCCCTGCCGTCCTTGTCCACAAGGCCCGTTGGACGCCCCCAGAACTCCTCGCGAATCCAGATGAGGTCGTCCACGAGCTGGCTCCCGAGCATCTTCTCGATGGAGTCGTCGTCCCAGGTGTCGCGCGGTTCCACCGCGGAGGACCGAATGCCCGCATGCGCGAAGACGTAGTCACGCTCCCCCACCCTCGCATGGGCGCAGACGGGAAGCTGGGCGACCCACTCCACCAGGTCGGTCATCCCCGCGTCCCCGAGCTCGGAGAGCCCGCGGACGGTGGTATGGCTCCCGTTGATCTCCCAGTTGTACGACGCCATGTCGTCCCGGGGGTCACGAAAGAAGTCGAGCATCAGGTCCTCGTGGTTGCCCATGAGCACGGTTGCACCCGGAAGGTCGCGGCAGAGCTGCATGACCCCCACGGGGTCCGGCCCACGGTCGATCATGTCCCCCAGCATAAAGATGCTGTCGGAGTCCGAGGGGGACACGCGCTCGAGCAGGCGGTCGAGCGGGGCCTTGTGTCCGTGCACGTCAGAGAACGCATAGGTTGCCATAGCGCCCCTCCTCCCGTCCTGTGGGCGTTTTCGCAAGCACAGTGTAGCCCGAGCCCGCCCGCGACGCCAATCGCCCTCGTAGGACACGGGGCTTGTGTCACCTTCTGATGCGCCTCAGGCGCTCGTGGTAGGTGACGAGCTTCCATGGCTCGGGTGCACCCGCCTCCACGAGCCTCCCGCCGGAGCGCGAGCCGTCGCCCGCGCGCTCCACCTCGCGGACCACCTGACGCATGGTCCCCTCAAACCGGTCCCTGCCAAGGCGGCACTCCCACACCACGACCACCGTCCAGCCATCCTGGAGGAGCAGGAGGTGGTCGCGCTCGTCCCTCTCCCTGTTGCGCCTGAACTTGGCCTCCCAAAACTCCACGTTGGACTTGGGGAGCGGGAGGTCGCAGTGGGGACAGCGGTGCCAGAAGCAGCCGTTGACGAAGATGGCAACCTTGCGTCCGGGGTAGCAGATGTCAGGCTTGCCGGAAGCCTTCTTCCAGTGCAGGCGGTAGCCGGGAAGACCTGCCTCGCGCAGTGCCCTCCTCACCTTGAGCTCGGGCTTGGTGTCCTTGCTCTTGTTGGCCTGCATCACGTGGTGCGTGGCGAGGCTGACCATACGGCTACAGGGCCACCCCCACCGGCGGCTCGGGAGGCTCCTCGGTGTCGTCCGGATCGGTCGGCTGGCCCGAGAAGTTGAGGTTGCCCGTTACCTCCTCGGCGTCCTCCAGGTCGAAGTCGCGCTCGAAGAACCGGGCGTGCAGCGAGGTGACACCCTCGAGGGCGTCCTCGTAGATGTCCCAGAAGCTCGTGGTGGACTCCTCCCCAGTGAACGGGTTCCTCCACGTCTGGTGCTCGTGGTTGTCGAAGTCCGATGTGAGCTCCGCCCTGTCTCGATGCGCCATCGCATGGTAGAGGGAGTACCGGTTGTGGGTGAAGGCGCGCTCGAGCGGCGAGAGCACCGCGGCCTTCCTCTGGCCAGGAGAGTAGAACAGATGCTGGACCAGACGGAACGCCTTCACGGCATGCGTGTAGCAGTCGAGGTCGAGGGTACGGCTGTACGTCCACAGCGCCATGTAGAAGAACAGCTTGTCAATAACGGCAAGCGTGGCGTCGTCGGCGGCCAGGACCTCCTTGTACGGCTTGTAGTCCGCCACCGTCTTGTGGAGCTTGGTGTAAAGCACCATCTCGTCGAAGTCACGCTCGACCTCCGCGTGCACCAACCCCCCATCGCGGCGGTCCAATCCCTCTACGCCCGCGTCGCAGATGGCGTACTCGTTGAAGTACACGAGGGGGTGCATGGCGCTGTCGAGGGCGTAGTGGCACAGGAAGCCCGCAGCGTACGCGCGCCCCACCGATGACTCGGAGCGCGACAGCATGCTCAGCGCGTCGTGGAGCGAGACGAGCAGGCGCGCCGGACGCACGGAGTGCATGAGGCCGCCAATGCGGTTGGATGTGGGGACCTGCGGGTCCGCGAGAAGGTAGAAGAGGGGGTCCGGCCCCTGGTTGCCCAGGAGGAACGCGTCGTGCTCGGCAAGGGAGAGGAGCCCCAGCTGAGTCGAGGCGCTGGAGTACGCGTCCTTCCCAAAGAAGTCATGGGTCATGATCGCAGGCAAGGTGTCTCCCTTCACAGTCCTCGTCCTAGATGTTCGAGCTTATTCCCCCAAGATGCAAGGTGCAAATGGCACCAGACAAATCCCTTAAACGTCACGCGAGCGGAAGGTGCCGACACACGGGCGGCGACAGAAATGCGTCCATCCCGTCGGGCGGCACCGCTTACGAGACCCTTACCTTTCCACAGATTTCGCAACCATACAATCTGTGTGCGTTCTGTTCAAAGCGAGAGGGGATGCCGTGCGTACCAAGTTCACCAAGGCCGAGAAGAGCTGGATCATGTACGACGTGGGGAACTCCGCGCTCGTCCTCCTTGCGACGAGCGTCATCCCCATCTACTTCAAGTCGCTCGCCGACGGGCCTGCCCTCGTGGCGTGGAGCTATGCCGAGACGGTCGCATCGCTCGTGATCGCGCTGCTCATGCCCATCCTCGGCTCCATCGCCGACATGCAGGGGATGAAGAAGAAGTTCATCGTTGGCACCGTGGGCACGGGCGTGGTCGCCACCGTCGCGATGGGCTTCCCCACCAGCGCGATGGCATTTCTCGTCATCTACGTGGTGAGCTCCATCATGCTCAACTCGTCGATGGTCTTCTATGACGCGCTCCTGATCGACGCCACGACCGACGACCGCATGGACGAGGTCTCGAGCCAGGGGTATGCCTGGGGCTATGTGGGCAGCTGCGTGCCGTTCATCGCGTGCCTTGCCGTCGTGCTCAACACCAAGTCGCTTGGCATCTCGCTCCAGACGGCCATGCAGATCTCGTTTGCCATCACCGCGGCATGGTGGGTCGCGTTCACCATCCCCATGCTCAGGAACGTGCAGCAGACCCACTACAAGCCCCTCCAGGCGCATGCGCTTCGCAACGCCACCCGAGGGATCGGCACCACGTTGAGGAAGATCTGGGCCGACCGCGGGCTCAGGACCTACATCCTCTCGTACTTCTTCTATATCGACGGCGTGCACACCATCATCAAGCTCAGCACGAGCTATGGCTCCGACCTGGGGATTGACGGCACGCAGCTCGTGCTCGCCCTGCTCGTGACGCAGTTCGTCGCCTTCCCCTCCGCCATCGCCTACGGCAAGCTGGGGACCAAGGTCGGCACCAAGAGGATGCTGCTCGTGGGCATCGCCGGCTACACGTTCATCACCCTGTTCGCGGCGTTCTTCCTGCGCACCGCCCGCGAGTTCTGGATCCTGGCGCTCCTCGTCGGCCTGTTCCAGGGAGGGCTCCAGGCACTGTCCCGCTCCGAGTTTGGCAAGCTCTGCCCCAAGGAACACGCCAACGAGTACTTTGGCTTCTTCGACATCTTTGGCAAGTACGCCGCCATCATGGGCACCTTCATCGTGGGGACCATGACCGCCCTCACTGGAAACGGCTCCCTGGGCGTCCTCTCCATCGTGGTGCTCTTCGTGATCGGCTTCGTCCTCATGCTCAAGACGCCCGACTCGCGCGAGCGTGCCTCGTAGCCATTGCGCGAGCACGAGTGCCGGCAGCGAGGGCACGAGCTTCCAAGAGGGGTCTCGCGGATGCCGCGGGGCCCCTCCGCCTCAGGCGCAGGGGGTGGAAAGCCCCTCCCCCTGCTGGAGTAGGACGCTTAAGGAAGCGCCGAATCAATCGGGACGGCACGTGACCCCTGTCCCTTGTTTCGCCCCTCCGGTTTATTCGACGTCCCCTTAACGCTCCCGGGCCCCGCGCGGATTGGAGCTCCAACGTGCTTAAAGTTCCTGGGGCCAGTATGGGTTGGGCTTCCTGCGTGCTTAAAGTTCCTGGGGCCCGTATGGGTTTACCGGCGTCGCGCTCGTTCTGGTACCGGCGGGGTTAAGCATCTGTCCTCAAAATCCATTCCCACACCGGAATCTTTAAGCAGCATGCCTCCAATCCGTGCAAGCACCGGGAATTTTAAGCCACTAGGCCAGCCTGCCGTGCGGGCACCCGGTTCTCTAAGCTGCCGGGTTTCTCCGATCGTACCGGCCACGCCCGCCCTCTGGAAGAGCTTCGGGACGACCTGACATCCGACACCCGGCGCCCCCCCTACTCGCACATCCCTTCTTTAGCCCATCCCGTTTGCCCAGGGCAGAGGTGCCGCCACGACGGAGAGGCACCATGGCCTCGTCGCAGGAACGAACCGCCCCGAAGCTGCGGAGCTCGGTCTATCGCACCCCTTCTTTGACCCTATCCCGCGAGCCTTTGACCAGAGGGACCGCAGCGACTCGGTCACGCCGCGGGCCATGCGACAGAAGCCACCAGCTCAAGGGCCCGCGATCCCGGCGGGAGCCCTCCTCGGCCCGGCACCGAACGCCCCTCTCGCCCGGACGCTCGGCCTGGGCAGCCGACTAGTCCCGCGAGGTCTCCGGGGGCACCATGATCCTCCCGTGGTTTCTGGCCAAGGACTCCATGACGATGGCGACGGAGTCGTCGGCGGAGTCACCGATGTGGTAGCGGGCGGCGCGCTGGGCGTCCTCCGTTCCGTTGCCCACGCAGAACGAGTTGGGAACGCGCGCCATGAGGGCGAGGTCGTTCTCTGAGTCGCCGAAGAAGGCGATCTGCTCCACGTCGACGCCCATGGCATCGGAGAGGACCTCCACCGCGGTCCCCTTGTTCCAGCCGTGGGGAAGCACGTCGAGGCATCCCGGGCCGGGGGAGACGAAGTCGAACTGCGGCAGCTCCGCCACGACCTCCTCGCGCGCCTCCGCAAACCGCGCCGGGTCTCGCGAGAGGCAGACGAGGTCGACCGTGAGGATGTCCTCGGCAGGGAGCTCCTCCCCCACCGTCATGGGGACGCTGAGGGTGTCGGGGTCGTCGGTGTACTCGGCAAAGCGCTCGCGCGTGGTGCCAAACACCTGGAACGCGGGAAGCCCGCGCCGCGCCTGCTCCCTGCTGCAGACGAGCGTGGCGAGGTCGTCGCTGCGCGCGCTGAAATCCACGAGGGCCTGGACGCCGGCGCGGTCGAGCGGGAGCTTGAAGATGTCCTTGCCGTCCAGGCGCACCAGCTTGCCGTTGGCGAAGATGCCCGTGTCCCCCATGGTCTGGTCGTCGTCGAAGTAGCCCATGAGGTCAAACGGCTCGCGGCCGCTCGCGGGACCAAACTCGATGCCGGCATCGCGGAGCTCCGCTATCGCTGAGAGGGTTCGTCTCGAGACGGAGGTGTGCCCAAAGGGCACCAGGGTCCCGTCCATGTCGCTGAGCACGAGCTTGATCATCCTTCTCCCTTCGCTTGTAACCGATTCAGGATACCCCCACTCCACATACGCCATGCTCAGCCCACAATAATCGCCATACCGCCCGCCCGCTGGACACCCGTGCGACTGGCGGAGCAGAGGAACGCGGCGCGGAGCGGCTCGTGTACGATTGCCGTGAGGAGGCTGCCATGGGCGAGAGGGACGGCATCGACGTTGCGGAGGGTCTCGTCGCGGGGGCGCGCGACGCCCTGGGTGACGGGGACGGCGGCTCGTTCCGCTCGCTCGCGGCGCGGCTCTCTTCCCTGCGCGACCTCGTGACCGCCACGCAGGCGGTCGACCTCCTCGAGCGCGCCGCCTGCCTTGGGGGCGTGGACGACCTCGACGCCCTGTGGGACGCGTTCGACGGCGACTTTGCGTACCCCTCCTTCGCGCTGTGCCTCGCGCTGCGGCATGCGCGCGAGGACGTTGCCCGCGACCTTCTCGCCCGCGGGGTCGACCTGCTGGGCGAGGTGCGCGTCCCACGCCGCTGCAGGGGGCTCCTCCCGCCGGAGGGGCGCCTGACGCGCTTCGCCCTCACCCGCAGGAGCCCCACCCTGTTCCTGAACAACATGGACCCCACGCTGTCGACCGACGTGTTTGGGGAGGCACGCGAGGGCGAGCAGCTCGAGGGCGCGCCGTTTGGGGGCGGGACGGACCTCGGGGCAGCCTGCGACCTGGTGGGGAGGCTCGCGGGCGAGGGCCTGTTCGACCCCGTGGCGTTCGACGACCTCTTCCGCGCGGCCGCCGTGAGGGCCTGGCACGCGCTCCGCCACGCCGGCGAGATCGACGAGGGGGTCGCAGGCACCTGCCTGGGGCTGTGCTCGCGCATGGTTGACCTGCACCTCTCGCGTGGGATGGGCGACGACCGCTTCGAGCGGGTCATGTCCAACCTGGTCGTGCCACGGGCGAGCAGGCGGATGGTCGAGTTCGTGTGCCGGGAGGAGCCGGAGGTCTTCTTCCGCTGCCTGGACGAGCGCCCCTGGCTGCAGGACGACCCCGCCTTGGTGTCGTCGCTGGTGCCGACGCTCTCCCCGTCGGCCGACGAGCGGCTGAACGGGAGGCTGCTCGGCATCCTCGCGGGCGAGGGCGACATGGAGGGCCTGCGCGCCGTCTCGGCGTGGCCGCGGACCATGGGTAGAGGGAACGTCACCCGCGCCCTGGGCATCGCGAGCAAGGCGGGTCACGCCGAGGCCGCAGCCTGGCTCCTGGGGAGGCTGCGCGGAAGCGGGGCGGACGCCCCCGCCACGGGGGAGACGAGCGACGCCACGCGCTCGCCGGCTGCCATGGGAGGGGGCGGGGGCAACGCCATCGCGCCCCTCTCCCCCACGGCGACGCTGAGCCGCGCGGGCGACCCCGACGCGACGCGCGACACGGTGCCGGAGGCGAATGCGGGCGACGAGTGCGACGCCGGCGGCCCCTCGGAGCGAGACGCGCTTGCCCTCCAGGTGCTCGACCTCGCGCGCAGCGAGGTCATCGCGAGCCATCCCTTCCTCGCGGGTGCCGTGGGCCTCTCGCCCACCTCGCTCGCCGCCATCGGGCTCCCCTTCCGCACCGATGGGACGTCCCTCCTGGCAGACCCCGACGTGCTCCTCCGCGACTTCGCCCGGAGCAGGACGGCGCCCTCGCACGACTACGCGCACGTGCTGGCCCACTGCCTGCTGCTCCACCCCTTCGTGGGGCGCGGCGTCGACCCGGCGTGCTGGGACCTTGCCTGCGACCTGGTGGCCGAGGACATGGCGCGCGAGCTCATGGGCCACCGGCCCGGGGAGCGGGGCCAGGCAGTCGACGAGGCGCTGGACGAGGTCGCACGTGAGCTGGGCCCCTCGCCGAGCGCGGAGCGAATCTACCGCCGGCTCGTCGAGGGCGGCTTCGCGGGGAGCCGCGAGCGCTGGGCGCGCATCCTCCTGGTGGACGACCACTCGACCTGGCACCGCGCGGGGGACCGTGACCAGGAAGCCGCCGGGAGCGGCCGGGGCGAGGGGGACGGCGCCTCTCCCCAATCCGGTCCGCAGGGCAAGGGAGAAGGTCGCGTACCCGAGGACGGACGCAACGCCGAAGGCAAGCCCAGCGAAGCGGGAGCGGGACGGGACGCCCCGGGCGAGGGCGGGGCGGGAGGCGAGACGGACGGCGCGCCGCAGACCCCGGACGGCCACCAGGCGGCATCGACCCCCACCGAGTCCGAGCTCCAGGCGGCGCGCGAGCGCTGGGAGCGCGCGGGCAGATCCGTTCGCGTGGACCTCCAGACGCTCTCCCGCAAGCGGGGCACGCGGCTGGGCGGGCTCGTCCACCAGCTCGAGGTCTCGGACCACGAGCAGGTGGACTACCGAGAGTTCCTCCGGCAGTTTGCCACCAGCAGCGAGGAGCTGCACGTCTCGGACGACGAGTTTGACTACGTCTTCTACACCTACGGGCTCTCGCTGTACGGGGACACCCCGCTCATCGAGCCACTGGAGTACCGGGACGAGCGGAGGATCCGCGACTTCGTGATCGTGATCGACACCTCCAGCTCGGTCACGCACGAGGTGGTCCAGGCCTTCGTAGACGCGACCTACGACGTCCTGGCAAGCGAGTCGAGCTTCTCGCAGCGGGTGAACGTGCACATCGTCCAGGCGGACCAGCGCGTGCAGAGCGACACCAAGATCACCTCGCTCGCCGACCTCGACCGCTGGAGGCGGCAGGTCAAGCTCCGCGGCCTGGGTGGCACGGACTTTCGCCCCGCGTTCCGCTACGTGAACGAGCTCGCGGGCGCGGGCGAGTTCTCGGACCTCGCGGGCCTCATCTACTTCACGGACGGCTGGGGGATCTATCCCACCAGGATGCCGCCCTACAAGACCGCCTTCGTCTTCTACGATGAGGACCACAGGCCGGAGCTCGTGCCGCCCTGGGCCATACAGCTCACCCTGCGGCCGGGTGAGTTCCGCTCGATGTCGGTGTACTGACGCCTGTGCGCCCGCCGTCCGCGCGGGCGCCACCAAGGAGGGCACTATGAACATTCGCTCGGCAACGGAGCAGATCGAGGGCGCGGTGCGCGCCTACCTGGCCCGGGACGCCCACGGCCTGTACCTTGTCCCGCCCATGATGCAGCGACCCATCATCCTCATGGGGCCTCCCGGCATCGGCAAGACCGCCATAGCGAGCCAGATCGCCGAGCGCCTGGGCATCAACTTCGTGAGCTACTCCATCACGCACCACACGCGCCAGAGCGCGCTGGGCCTCCCCTATATCCAGGACGAGGAGTTCGAGGGCGAGCGCTACAAGGTCAGCCGCTACACCATGAGCGAGATCATCGCATCGGTGTACGACGCCATGCGGTCGTCGGGTGGGCGAGAGGGGATCCTCTTCCTGGACGAGATCAACTGCGCGAGCGAGACGCTCATGCCCTCCATGCTGCAGTTCCTGCAGTACAAGACCTTTGGCCAGCACCGCCTTCCCGAGGGCTGGGTCATCGTGTGCGCCGGCAACCCTCCCGAGTACAACCGCGCCGCCCGAGAGTTCGACCCCGCCATGATGGACCGCCTCAAGCGCATCGACGTGGAGCCGGACCTCGACGTGTGGATGGACTACGCCGTGACCCATGGGGTGCACCCCGCGATCACCACGTACCTCTCCAGCAAGACAAAGAACTTCTACCGCGTGCGCGCGAGCGTCAACGGGTCCAAGATCGTCACCGCCCGCGGTTGGGAGGACCTCTCGCGCATGCTCGTGGCATACCGGCAGGAGGGGCTCCATGTGGGGACGGAGCTCGTGTCCCAGTACCTCCAGGACCGCGAGGTCGCCGAGGACTTCTCCCTGTACCTCGAACTGTTCGAGAAGTACCAGGACGACTACAAGGTGGACGCCATACTCCAGGGCGAGGCGGGCGACGACATCGCGCGTCGGGCGCGCGAGGCCCCGTTCGACGAGCGCGTCGCCCTGGTCAACCTCCTCCTCGACGCCCTCCTCTCGCAGGCGCATTCGCTCTGTGCCAGGCGAGACGCCCTCTCCTGGGTGCGCGGGCGCGTCACCGCCATGGGCGGAGGCCCCTCCCGCGAGGGGTCCGAAGGCCCGCTCGACACCCTCGCGCGCGAGGCGCGCTCGGAGCTGGACGAGGCGCGGGGCTCGGGTTCCGCCTCTGCGTCACGCCAGCTGCGCCTCGCGATGCGTGCGGAGCTGGCGGACGACCTGCGAACCGACGTCGCCCGCGCCATGCTCTCGGGCGGCTCTCCCGAGGAGGCAGAGGGTCTCGCCCTCTCGCTGCTGGGACAGAGGGACCGCCAAGCGGACGACGAGGCGCGCGGGCTCGCGTCCCGCCTGGACAACGCCCTGGGCTTCCTGGACGCCTGCTTTGGGGACGGTCGCGAGATGCTGGTGTTTGTCACGCACCTAGCCGTCGACCCCGAGTTCATGGCCTTCGCGGCCGACTGGGCGGGCGAGGACCTCTCGCGCCACGCCCACGGCCTCATGCTCCACGAGCGCGGGCAGGAGCTGCTCGAGCGCGTCGACAGGCTCGGGGGGATATCCTAGGGGCAACTGTTCAGGGGGGGGCGGTGCCCCGTCACGGCGTGAAGGGAGCCTTGCATGCCATCCAGGGTGGGAGCGATGAGGACCGTCGGGGACGAGGGCAGGGAGCGCTTCTCCGCCCAGACCGTCGAGGTCGACCTGGGCATTGGGGAGAGGACCCAGCACCTCTCGCTCCCCGCCGCCAACGTGATCGAGGTCATGCACGTAAACGACGTCTCGTTTGGGGCGACGGGTCGCACGGTCGTGGAGGAGTCCCTGCGCAGCCCCATCGGCACGCCGCGGCTGCGCGACGTGGCACGCGGTGCCAGGAGCGCCTGCGTCATCACGAGCGACGTCACGAGGCCGCTTCCCACCGCGACGCTCCTCCCGCCCGTGATGGACGAGCTACACGCCGCCGGCGTGCGGGACGACCAGGTGCTTCTCGCCATCGCCCTGGGGAGCCACCGCCCCCAGACCGAGAACGAGCTCAGGCGCATCATGGGCGACTACTACGGGCGCCTGCGGGTGCTCAACGGTGACTCAAAGGGGCTCGTCCACTACGGGACCACCTCGCACGGCACCCCCGTCGACATCCTGGAGGAGGTGGCACACGCCGACGTGCGCGTCGCGCTGGGCAACGTGGAGTACCACTACTTCGCAGGCTACTCCGGCGGCGCCAAGGCGATCATGCCCGGCGTGAGCACCTTCGAGGCGATACAGGCCAACCACTCCATGATGGTGGACCCGGCGGCCCATTCGGGGAACATGGAGAGCCCCGTCCGCCTGGACCTGGAGGAGGCCTGTCGGATGGTAGGCCTCGACTTCATCGTCAACGTGGTGCTGGACGAGGAGAGAAACGTGGTCTACTGCGCGAGCGGCGACTTCGTGTGGGCGCAGAGGGACGCCTGCCGCCAGCTCGACCGCCTGTACGGGTGCGAGCTCCACGAGCGGGCGGACGTGGTCGTGGTGAGCCAGGGCGGTGCACCCAAGGACCTCAACCTGTACCAGCTCCAGAAGGCTCTGGACAACGCCAAGCACCCCGTGCGGGACGGCGGCGTCATCGTGCTGGTGGGCTCGTGCGCGGAGGGCCTGGGGCAGCAGACGTTCGAGCGCTGGATGCTCGAGGCGAGAACGCCACAGGACGTGGTCGACCACCTTCGCCGGGAGTTCAGGCTGGGCGGGCACAAGGCCGCCGCGGTGGCGCAGATCCTGCTGCGCGCGAGCATTTACCTGGTGAGCGACCTGCCGGACGACCTCGTGCGAGACTGCTTCATGGTGCCCTTCCCCACCGTGCAGGAGGCGGTGGACGCCGCGATGGCGGGGCAGCGCGAGAGGTTGGGCCGCGAACCGAGGGTCCTGGTCATGCCCCACGGCGGGAGCACGCTCCCCCTCATGCGCGTCCCGGACGGCGCGGCGGAATAGCCAGGGGAGCACGTCGCAGCATCCCTGTCCCCCAACGGCACGCCCTCCGACCGCGACGTCACGCGGTCGGGGGGCGTGCCTTTGCTTGTCTCCCCTGCTCGTTAGCCTTCTCGTCCGAGGCGCGCGAATAACCGCGCCTAGTAGCGGTACCCGTGGCCCCAGCTGCCATCCTGGGCGCAACACACGTTGGACGCGAACCACGATGCATAGCGAAGGCCCTCGGCGTAGGCCTCCTGGTCGCTCGCACCCCTCTTTCGGCAGTCAATCGACTTGACCAGGAACGACGTGAGGAACGAGTCGCCCGCACCCATGGCGTCTGCCATCCTCTCCACCGGCGTGGACTCCTGGCGGTAGTACCTCTCGCCATCAAACGCGTAGCAGCCCTCCACGCCCCTCGTCGCGCTCACCCAGCGGGGGCCAAGCTCGTGAACCTTGCGCAGTCGGTCCTTAGTCTCGTCGACCGTGAGGTCTGAGGCGGAGAAGAACGCGTAGGTCACGTTCGGCGCGACCTCCTGGTAGTACTCCCAGCTGGAGTCGTCCGAGAAGTCAAACGAGAGGTCGATCCCCGCCTCATGGATCTTGTGGAGCTGCCGCTCCGTGTAGCAGTAGTTGCCGCTGTGGACAACGTCGAACTGCCTCAGGTACTCGATGTCGAAGCGGTCGAGGACGTAGCTCGTCTCTCCCCTGATGCCGCCCTGGTTGTAGTCGCCCCAGACGCGGTCGCCGTCCGGGGCGATCGAAACGCAGCTGTAGCCGTTCTCGCCCAGGAGCTGCCGGCACTTTACGGTCTCGACGCCCTCCTCGTGAAGCGCCTGGATTACGCGCTCGGCACGATCGTCGCTCCCGAAGTAGCCCATGTAGGCCGCCCGCCTGACGCCCGCCTTCTTCCCGTACACGGCAAAGTTCACGCAGTTGCCGCCCGGGTACTCCGTCCTCACGTGCTCGTACACGTCCACCACGTTGTCGCCAAACCCGCAGATGCTCACGTCCAGCTCGCTCATGCGCCTCTCCTCTCGCCCGCCGTTGGCAGTCCCTAGTACTCGACGACGCCCATGTAGCGGCGATAGTCGGGGTCGTGGTCAAACGCCTTGCCGCGCACGTTCCTCAGGGCGACGTTGGTCTCGTAGAAGAAGATGGGGTCGAGGAAGGTGCGGACCGACTCCTCCACGTCGCCCATGCCGTAGTCGAGCGAGTCGAGGACCATGAGGGAGTCGGTGTGGGTCGAGAGGAACCGCTCCGCGCGCTCGTCGATGTGACGGCTGGCGCCGGAGCTCTTCTGCAGGAGGTAGAACACGCCGTCCTGGGTGCACTCGAACGGGCCGTGGAAGTACTCCGCCGAGTTGACGTACGAGCAGTTCTGCCACTGCATCTCCATGAGGGAGCAGATGGCGAGGCCGTAGGTCTGGCAGAACGTGGGGCCGGAGCCCAGCACGTAGAAGAAGTCGTGCTCGCGGCACATCTCGACGAAGCGGGGGCCAAGGTCGGCCTGGACGCGCGGCAGCGCGGAGGCGATGATCCCGTCGAGCTGGCGGAGGCCCTGGCCCAGCGCCCCCACGCCCTCGTAGCCGTCCTGTGCCGCCATGAGGTCCGCGGCGAGGGCGAGCGAGAAGCCCGCCGGGCGCTCGGACTGCGGGGTGTCGTCCTCCCACTGGTAGGCCCAGCACGGCCACTCGCCAGTGTCGATGGCGGAGCCGGGACGGTTGGTCATGGTGAGGACGAAGGCGCCGCGGTCGCGTCCGAGGCGGGTGGCCTCGATGGTCTCGGGGGTGCCTCCCGAGTGGCTGCACGTGACGACCAGGCTGTCCCTCCCGAGTGCCGCCGGCGGAAGGGCGCAGAACTCCGCCGCCGTGTGGATGGAGCTCGTCATGCTCGGGCTCGTGGCGTTGATGAGGCAGTGCGCGGGATACAGGTCGATGACCGAGCCGCCGCAGGCGACCCAATACACGTGCGTGATGTTCTCCGCCTGGTCGAGCACCTGCCGAGCGTAGTCGTGCGCGTTCATGTTCTTCCTCTTTCTCTCTCGTGCGTCCAAGACGCAAAGGGTAGTTGAATCGTTGTTTCAGAGCGGGCGTCACAGGCCGTCGTAAACAACGCCGCCGTCCGAGACCGTGAGGGCCGCGTTGACATCGCGAAGGTCCTTGGGGTCCGACTCCAGCACGTTGGCCTCGAGGATGACGAGGTCCGCCAGCTTCCCGGGCTCCAACGTGCCGAGCCGGTCCTCGTCGTAGCAGTCGTACGCCCCGTTGGCGGTCCAGGCGCGGAGCATCTCGGGCGCCGTGAGCATGTTCTGCAGGTTGGCGCCTCCCCCGTCCGCGAAGTGGCCTCCCACGCCGCACCACAGGGACTCCCCGATCGAGGGGAGCATGAGCGGCAGGTCGGTGCCGCAGCACACCACGCAACCGCTGTCCCACATCCTGCGTCGCATCCAATAGCGCCCAAAGCGCTCCCTGCCAACCTGGCGGTCGACCACGGCAAGGAGGTCGCCCTCCCGGTCGAGGGACTGAATCTGCGGGTAGATCTCGCAGATGCCGCCCATCTTCCCGAACCTGTCGATGTCCCTGGGGTCAGAGAGCTCCATGTCGGTGATCGCATGGCGGTTGACGAGCCGCCCGTGGGCGTCACGCCTGCAGCGCTCGTAGAGGTCCACCACGTGCCCCACCGCACCGTCACCCTGGCAGTGGAGCGAGAAGCGAAAGCCCTCCCTGTCCGCCTCCCCCAGCTCGCGCTCGATGAGGTCCCACTCCACGGGCACGGAGCAGGTGCTGCCTGGGGTGGAGAGGTAGGGGCTCTTCAGCTCCGCCATCCCAGACGCAATGGACCGGTCGGTCATGCGGTTGAACCCGCTGAAGCCCAGGAATGGACCACGGAGCCGCTCGCGCATGCGCTTTCCGTGATCGAGGTCCATTCCGCGCCCCACGGGCTGGCTCATAAGGGAGACGCGCACCGTGAGCTCGTCGTTCTCCTCCATCCGCCCCATTACGTCCACGAAGCCGTAGTAGTCGTCAAACGACATCTCCTTGATCTGCGTGACGCCACGGCGGTTGAGGAGGCGCATGTACGCGCGATACAGGTCGTGCATCTGGGGAAGCCGCAGGTAGTCGCGCATCAGGCGCCACGTCGCCTCCGCATGGCACTCCTGCGGGGTGAACCCATACCGCTTCCGCGCTACCCCGTTCATCCAGCAGGTCCCCCGATCCGCGGTGAACGCGACGACGGGGCGGTCGGGGAACGCATCGTCCAGCGCCGCCTCCCCCTCGGGCGAGACCAGCCCCTCCGGAGCCGCATGTCCAAACACCGGGGAGTCCGGCCCGCCCGAACGCACCCCCGAGAGCAGTGCCTGCACGCCCTCCGCGGGAGTCCGCACGCCGGAGAGGTCCGCCCCCAGCGAGAGGAGCGCCCACCCAGTAAAGAAGGTGTGGTCGTCTGTCATGCCGGGGATGACGGTCCTGTCCCCCGCGTCGACGACGCGCGTCGCATCGCGAATGTACCTCTCCGCTCCGCCACGGGGGCCAACCGCGACGATCCTGTTCCCCTCGGTTGCGACGAAGCCGTCGAACGCCCTCGCTCCCGTCGCGGGGAAGACGCACCTCGAGAGCACCACGAACCTCTCGTCCCTCTGACCCATTCCACAACTCCCCTCATCAGCGGCAATGGGATGCCGCACGTCTCCTCCAGTTCCCCGCCGCCGGCGACCGGCGACGGGGAGTGCCGCTATGCAGGGAGCATCCCCGAGACTGCCGTCACCGCGATGCCCAGCGCCATGATGAGCAGCATGAACTTCCAGCACGTCTTCCACCACTGGCCAAAGCTGATCTTGACGACCGCCAGGCCGGCGACGGTCATGCCCGCCGTGGGGCTCACGGAGTTGACCGTCTGGTTGGCGAGGCAGAGTGCGGTGACCGCCGCCTCGGGGTTGACGTGCATGAGCTCGGTGAGGGGTCCCAGGATGGGCATCGTCAGCGCAGCGAGGCCAGAGGAGCTGGGCACAAGGAGCGAGAGGAGCCCGAGGACCACGTACAGGAAGGTCGTGTACACGGCGGTCGGCACGCCGGAGAGCGCCGTGGCGAGCGCGTTGAGGATGGTGTCGATGATCATGCCGTTCTCGGCGATCACGAGGATGGAGCGGGCGAGGCCGATGATCACGGCAGCGTAGGCGAAGTCGGCAAGCCCCCTCACGAACTCCTCCGCCATCTCCTTCTCGGAGAGTCCCCCCACGATGCCCGAGAGAATTCCCATTCCCAGGAACACGGCGGAGATCTCGTCCATGTACCAGCCCTGGGTCACAAGGCCCCACACGATGAGGCCCATGCCGCAGGCAAAGACGACCAGCACGCCCTTCTGCCTGCCGCTGAACGGCATCGCGACGGAATCGTCCGAGACGGAGAACTCCTTGCGCTTGGCGATGTCGTCTTGGTAGGTGATGGAGCTCTTGGGGTCGCGCTTGACCTTGCTCGCGTAGCGCATGACCCAGATGATGGCGAGGGCGGTGAACACGACCCACACGCCAAAGCGGAGCCACAGCTGAGGGTTGCCCTTGATGCCCACGATGCCCTGCGCGATGAGGACGTTGAACGGGTTGATGGTCGAGGCGATGTAGCCGATGTTGGGACCCATGAAGCAGATCATGAACGCCGTCATGGAGTCGTAGCCGAGCGCCATCATGATCGGGATGAAGATGGCATAGAAGGGCAGCGCCTCCTCCGACATGCCAAAGGTGGTTCCGCAGATCGAGAGAAGGACCATGCTCACCGGGATGATCACGATGTCACGGTTCTCGAGCTTCCCGATGACGTGGGAGAGTCCCGCGTTGATGGCGTTGGTCTTCGTGATGATGGCAAACGACCCGCCGATGAGGAGGACGAACGCAACGACGTCCGCCGCTGCCTGAATGCCCTGGGTGGGTGCCTCCAGCAGCTCCTGGATGCTCACGCGAAGGTCGGTCGTCTCGCCCGTCTCCGGGTCGGTGTAGTTCTTGTCAACCCCCTCGTAGGTTCCCGCGACGGCGACCTCACGCTCGCCGGCAGCAGTCTGGATGGTCTTCCTCTCGTACGACCCGGACGGAACGATCCACGTGAGCACGGCAAACACGACCATCAGCAGGAAGATGATCGTGTACACGTGCGGCAGGCGGAACCGATGCCTCCTGCCCTTTCCCTTTGTCTCCTCCGCCATCGCTTCCTCCCTCTCCCAGCGCTTCCTCAAATCCGCGGTGCGTTTAGTACGTTATATTACGTTCTATAACGTCTTGTTTCTTGGTGAGAAACACTGGGGGTCTAAAGCCGCCGAGCGGTCACTCCCCGGCCGTGAGCGCACAGGGCATGGGGCGCCCCGGGATAGTCGGACCTCCGCGAGGGGTTATTTCCGACCTCCCCCGCTAGGGGAATACGTGGTGTCCCGCCGCCATCTGGCAGCGCTCCTCGTCTGGCGTACATCATTTTTCGCACCATGTAGGCAATACGCAGGCGTGAGCCTTCTGACATCGGACCAACTTCCGCTGGTAGGATGCCACTCCCCCCGTCAGAACCTGTTCCGCACATACACACGGGACGCATTCCCTAGCACGAGCTGGCTCCTCGGCATCAAGCCGCCCAGGCTCCGGTCCACGACGATCATGGCAGGACGTCAATGGGCCAAGAATGCAGCGGGCTTGCCCGCTCGAACCCGGCAACGCCTTCATCTATGGAAGGTCGCCTCGGTCTCCCTCCTTTGGGCCTTTCCCACAAGAGGGCCAGCTGCGGATCGAGCACCTCCCACGGGAACCCACTGGCAGCGCACGCCCAATGTGAGCACTTTCATGTGGCCCCAGCCGCCACGTAAGCGCCGCAGGCATCGCGTTCCCCTGTTGGCTACCCATCAACCTTTCAACCTCGGCAGCGAGCTCCCGATGTGAGCACCCATATCAGAAGCTCGCTGCCAATCGGAAGGTAAAAGAGACCTGCCTGGCAACAAACTCCCGAAATGAGCACTCGCATCAGGGACTTGCCGCCACTGAGACCCCGGCGTATGGCGTTCCCCTAGTTGGAACCCCATCAGTATTGCCGCATTGGCAGAAAACTCCCGACGTGGGTGCACATGTCGGGAGGCAGCTGCCATCGGCAGTAGGGAGGGACCGTGACTGCCTGCTGTTATGTTTTGAATCCTTATGTCACTTGCATTGCCTTAGGAGGCTCGGGGAGAGACAAGGGCAGTCCGCCTCAGATATCCCTCACGGCGGAAGCACCCCCCTCTGACCGTTGGGGCCTTTCGCCCGCGCCGACGCCAGGGCACGCCCATCACCCGACCGGCACACGGAAGAAAAGAGCTCGAAGAGGAGGAACATGGCCTACGGGGACAGGGGACGCCACGCAGCATCGGGCATCAACCGACGACAGTAACGACAATCCTCCGTCAGTAGGGGCTTAGATTCACGCGAGCTTATCCGGACGGATCACCTGCGCTCGGCAACCGTCTCCGCCGTCTGACGTCTGTCGGGACTCGGCCCATGTCAGAAATCTCCCCCCGCGTGTACACGCAGGACGAGGTTTCTGGCAACGGTGAGGAATCGATCAACCGACATCTGGGAAAACGTTGCAGCAGCACGGATCCCTTGTCGGAAACTGCGCACCGTGCGTACACACGGGATGGACTTTCTGGCATCCGTGGCATCGGAGGGGGGCGCCCCGTCTAAAATCGCACCCCGCGTGTACACATGGGGCGCACCTTTCGACAACGGCGAGACCCCGACCTCCCTCCAACAGGGAGAACGCACCAGTGGGGCAAGTCTCCATGCCAGAAACCTCGTCCCGTGCGTACGCGCGGGACGAGGTTTCTGGCAGAGCCCAGCCACTAACGTCTGCGCCGACGGTGCCTATGGCACGCCGAGGCGGTTCGGACGCCTTCCCCGATATGCGCCCGCCGGCGTGGCAATGTCCCTCTCCCCCTCCTTTGGCCTTCGAGAGCTCTCTGGTTGAGGTGGTTACGGAGCCTCCGACCCATCACCTGGCGCATTGCCCGAGAGGGGCTCACAAGGGGACGAGGGCGGGCGCCTAATCATGCTAGCCCCCCCGCATGGTTTCCCTGACGCGCTTCTTAGCGGCGTTAGTCCTCGCACGGAATTCGGAGCGTAATGCTTAATCTTTCTAGCCCTCGCACGGGCTGGACGGTGAAAACCCATGCAGGACCTAGGAGCGCCAAGCATCCCGGTGCCGAATCCGCGCACGCTACCGCGGACGGAGCGCCGGACGCATCGCGTCCCGCTAGATGCTGAAGACGAACAGGCTGCCCACGATGTACTGCTTGCCGATGAGGAGCGGCCGCCCCTCCCCGTCCACGAAGTTGACGTGCTCGTAGAACAGCGGCTCACCCATGGGAACGCCCAGGTGGCGGGTGACGTCAGAACCGGCACGCACGATCTCGAGCGTGCAGAGGTCGTCCCCCTCGGGACGGCGGCCCGTCTCGCTGGCAACCAGGTCGAAGATCGAGCAGTCCTCCAGCCTTGCGTTCAGGAGGAAGGCGAACCCGTCGAGCGGGAAGAAGTTGTTCTCGACCATGATGGGGATGCCATCGGCGGTGCGCAGGCGCTTGACGTGGACGAGACGGGCACCCTCGGGCAGCCCGAGGAACTCGCGCTCGGCGGGTCGCGCATCGGTCGTCTCGCATCCCAGGAGCCTCGCACCGGGAACCCTGCCGGCCTCGCGGCAGGTCTGCGTAAAGCTCTGCACCTCGCTGGTCTGGAAGATCTTGCGCGCGAGCTTGGGACGGTTGACGAAGGTCCCCTTGCCCTGCCGCTTCGTGAGGTAGCCCTCCTCGGAGAGCTCCTCGACCGCGCGACGGATGGTGATCCTGCTCACGGAGTACGCCTGCGAGAGCTCGGTCTCGGAGGGGATCTTCTCCCCCTCGCGGTACCTGCCGCTCTCGATGTTGTCCTTGATGTCGTCCATGACCTGCTGGTACAGCGGGGTCAGGGCCCCCTCGGAAAGCTTCATCGCAACCCGTCCAGAACGTCCTGCGCCTTCATGCCATGGCGCATTCTCTCACAGATCCGGGAATCGGGGCGAGACTAGCGGCGCCGGCGGTCGTCCTCCCAGGGGTCCGAGGTCTCCTGGTGGTGCAGCGTCGCCTTGCGCGCGTCGCGGCGCAGCGACGTGCCGACGTAGAGAAGCGCGACCCCCGCGAGCAGGGCGACCATGAGCAACGTGGTGAACACGAGGCTGTCGCTGGGCCCCGAGAAGAGGCCGACGAGCGCCACGGCCATCAGCACCAGGCCGAGAAGGGCAAGCATTCCCCCGCCGCGGGCGTTCTCCTGGACGTCGCGATAGTCCCTCTCGTCCTCGTTCCAGTGCCGTGCCAAGGCCTCTCCCCTTTCGACTCCGTCGCATTCGGTGCCCCACGATTATCTCCCCCGCCACGACCTACCGGCCGGGGGCCGGGGCATTTGCGCAGGAAGCCCATGGGAGAGGAGAGGGGCCCCGGGCGAACCCGAGACCCCTCCCGACGGCGTGCGAGGTGACGCGACTGCTACGCCATGATCTTGCGGAACATGTCCTTGACCTGCTCGGGGGTAGCCTCGCGGGGGTTGCCGGGATAGCAGGCGTCGGCGAGGGCGTCCTTGGCCAGCTGGTCGAGGTCCTCCTCCACCAGGCCCTTGCAGGTCGTGGGGATCTCGACGTCGTGGGACAGCTGGCGCACGGCGGCGATCGCGGCGTCAGCAGCCTCCTCGGTGCTCATGCCCGTGGTGTCCACGCCCATTGCCTGGGCGATCTTGGCCTGGCGCTCGGCGACGACCGGCTTGTTGAACTCCATCGAGATGGGCAGGAGCATGGCGCAGGCGACGCCGTGCGGGGTGTCGTAGTGCGCCGAGAGCGTGTGCGCCATGGAGTGGTCGATGCCCAGGCCCACGTTGGAGAAGCCCATGCCGGCGATGTACTGGCCCAACGCCATGCCCTCGCGGCCCGAGGCGGGCTTGCCAGCCTTCGCCTCGGCGTAGGCGTCGCGCAGGTGCGTGCTGATGAGGCTGATCGCCTCGTAGTGGAACATGTCGGACAGCTCCCAGGCGCCCTTGGTGGTGTAGCCCTCGATCGCGTGGGTGAGGGCGTCCATGCCGGTGGCCGCGGTGAGGCCGGCGGGCATCGAGGCCATCATGTCGGGGTCGACCACGGCGACCTCGGGGATGTCGTTGGTGTCAACGCACACGAACTTGCGAACGCGCTCGGGGTCGGTGATCACGTAGTTGATCGTGACCTCCGCGGCGGTGCCGGCCGTGGTGGGAACGGCGATGGTGAAGGTCGCGTGGTTCTTGGTGGGCGCGACGCCCTCGAGCGAGCGCACGTCGGCGAACTCGGGGTTCTCGTGGATCACGCCGATGGCCTTGGCGGTGTCCATGGAGGAGCCGCCACCGATGGCGACGATGCAGTCCGCCCCGCTCTCCTCGATGGCCTTAACGCCGTCCTGGACGTTCTGGATGGTGGGGTTGGGCTTGATCTCGGAGTACACCGTGTAGGGGATGCCGGCCTCGTCCAGGAGGTCGGTGACCTTGGCGGTGACGCCAAACTTTACGAGGTCGGGGTCGGAGCACACGAAGGCCTTCTTGTAGCCGCGGCGCTTGATCTCGCCCGGGATCTCCTTGATGGCGCCCGAGCCATGGTACGAGACGGTGTTGAGGACGAAGCGATTGACACCCATGCGAAATCCCTTTCGACGTGTCCTGGGGGCGCGATGCCCCGCTGCCGCCTCTCTCTATACCCCATCACGGAAGGGCCCCCGCGTCATTTCGGGGAGGGGGCGCATGCGTCGGAGATTCGAACGGGGACGCCCGTCCCTGGCGGGGTGGACGCGGGCGAGAGGAGCCTCGCCCTCGGGCCGCGGACCGCTCGCATGGGTGTGCCGCCAACGCAAGGGCCCTCCCCGCCGACGGGACGGGGAGGGCCCAAGGCAACGCGCTTCTCTCCCCCGCTACAGGGAGCGCAGGGCGTCGACCAGCGCCGTCTTGGCCTGGGTGCCCGAGTCCTTCTCCTTGATGACGCGCGCGGGGCAGCCCGCCACCACGACGCCCGCGGGCACGTCACGCGTGACGACGGCTCCGGCGGCGACCACGGACCCGCGCCCCACGCGGCAGCCCTCGATCACCACGGCGTTGGCGCCTATCATCACGTCGTCCTCGATCACGACGGGCGTGGCGCTCGCGGGCTCCACGACGCCGGCGAGCACGGTGCCCGCACCGATGTGGCAGTGCCTGCCCACGATGGCTCGGCCGCCCAGGACGGCACCCATGTCGATCATGGTGCCCTCGCCCACCACGGCGCCGATGTTGATGATCGCGCCCATCATGACCACGGCGTTGTCGTCTATCTCCACCCGCTCGCGGATGATGGCGCCGGGCTCGATGCGGGCGTTGACGCCCCTGACGTCGAGCAGGGGGACGCCGGAGTTGCGCCGGTCGCACTCCACCACCAGGTCCTCCACGGCGTCGCCGGCGGCCTCCAGCGCGGGACCGAGCTCGCCCCAGTCCGCGAACACCACCTTGCTGCGGCCGTCGCCAAACACGTGCGCGTCCGCGGGATAGGCGACACGCGCGCCCTCCGCCTCCCTCACGTACGCCTTGACCGGCGTGCGCTTGGGCGAGGTCGCGATGTAGTCGATGATCTCCTGTGCCTCCAACGTGCATCCTCCCTACGAGAACATGAGGTCGTCAAAGTCGTAGCTGCCGGGCGCTCGGCCCAGGAGCCTTCGTGCCGCCGCCACGGCGCCGTTGACGAAGATCTGCCGGCTCGTGGCGCGGTGGGTGAGACAGACCTCCTCGTCGTCGCCGAAGAAGTGGACCTCGTGGGTGCCGGCGACGGTGCCGCCGCGCAGCGAGTGCATGCCCACCTGGCCCTTGGGGCGCGGCCCCACGATGCCCTCGCGGCCGTACGTGACGTCCGCCCCGCCCTCGGGGTCGACCTCCGCGAGGAGCATCTTGGCCGTCCCCGAGGGGGCGTCGGCCTTGCCGCCGTGGTGGCACTCCACGATCTCCACGTCCCAGCCGGGGAGCGCCTCCGCCGCCATGCGCGTGGCGTGCCGCAGCACCGCGACGCCCAGCGAGTAGTTGCCCGACCAGATGACCCGGCTCCTCTCGCCCCGCTCGCGGATGCCTGCCAGCTGCCCCTGGTCCAGCCCCGTGGTACCGCTCAGCAGCGCGCAACCCGTCCTGTCAACGTACGCCAGCACGTGGGGAAGCGCCTTGGGCGAGCTGAAGTCGACCAGCAGGTCCGCCGCCGGCGCCGCCTGGTCAAGCTCGCCCACGTCCTGCGCGTCGTAGCCGCCTACCAGCTCGAAGTCGTCCGCGTCGTCGAACGCCCTGCAGAGAAGCGTGCCCATGCGGCCTCGGGCCCCTACCACGATGACGCTAGCCAATCAGACCAGCTCCCCTCATGGCTGAGGAGAGGCGCTCGCGCGCCGGGTCGCTGAGCGGCCACAGCGGCTGGCGGTAGCTCTCGCTGATCAAGCCCATCATCGAGAGGGCGGCCTTCACCGGGATGGGGTTGACCTCGCAGAAGAGGGAGTGCACCAGCTCGAGGCCGTCGAGCTGGGCCCGGCGCGCCGCCCTCACGTCGCCGTCCAGGTAGCTGCGCACCATGTCGTGCACCACGCGCGGCTGGACGTCGGCCCACACCGAGATCACGCCCGAGGCGCCCAGCGAGAGCAGGGGCACGACCATGTCGTCGTTACCGCTGTACATGCGGAAGTCGTCCGAGAGGTACTGGGCAACGGTCGTGGCGTACGAGATGCTGCCCGACGCCTCCTTGATGCCCATGACGTTGGGGTGCGTGCACAGGCGCTCGACGTTCCCCTCGCTGATGGAGCACCCGGTGCGCCCGGGGATGTTGTAGAGAATCGCGGGCTTGTCCACCTGGTCGAGAACCGCGGTGAAGTGGTGGTAGATGCCGTCCTCGTTGGACTTGTTGTAGTAGGGGGTGATCAGGAGCAGGGCGTCGACCCCCAGCTCGGCGAGGCCGCGCGACTTGGCGAGCGACTCGGCGGTGGAGTTTGAGCCGGAGCCTCCGATGACGGGGATGCGGCCGGCGACGTCGTCCACCACGCGCTTGGCGACCGCGTAGTCCTCCGCGTCGGTCATGGTCGCCGACTCCCCGGTGGTGCCCAGCACCAGGATGCCGTCGGTGTGGTTCTGGATGTGGAAGTCGACCAGACGGTCGATTGCGGGGAAGTCGATCTGTCCGTTCTCGTCGAAGGGGGTGACGAGGGCGACGATGGAGCCCTCGGTGTCACGTACGTCCATGGGTGGTTCCTTCCTGGTGGTGGCGCGCGTCTGCGCGCCAGTGCGTGTCTCCTCTACTTCTTGGGTGCCGCGGGGGAGCTGGCCCCGCGGCTACGGCTTTCGCCGCATCCCCGAGAGGAGAGCCGCACCCTCGGGCGTCACGTCCAGGGTCGCGAAGTAGTCGGCGGGCGTCTCCGCGCGCCTGATCAGGCGGACGTCGCCGTCGCTCTGGAGCAGGAGCTCCGCCGAGCGCAGCCGGCCGTTGTAGTTGTATCCCATGGAGTGCCCGTGGGCGCCGCAGTCGTGGACGAAGAGCAGGTCGCCCACCTCGGTATGCGGGAGGGGCCGCTCGCGGGCGAGCTGGTCGGAGTTCTCGCACAGGCCGCCCACCACGTTGTAGGTGCCCCCCACGGACTCGTCCTCCCTGCCCATGACCGAGATGTGGTGGTAGGCGCCGTACATCGCCGGGCGCATGAGGTTTGCCGAGCAGGCGTCGACCCCCAGGTAGTCGTGGTAGGTGACCTTGTGGTGGATCACGCGGGTCACGAGCGCGCCGGCGGGGGCGGCGATCCAGCGGCCCAGCTCGGAGCGGATGGAGACGTCCCCCATCCCGGCGGGGACCAGGACCTCCTCGTAGGCTCGCCTGACGCCCTCGCCGATGGCGCGGATGTCGTTCTCGCGCTGCCCTGGCTCGTACGCGATGCCGATGCCGCCGGACAGGTCCACGAACGCCACGTGGACGCAGAGCTCGTGGGAGAGGTCCGCGGCGAGATGGAACAGCCGCCGCGCCAGACGGGGGTAGTAGTCGTCCCCCAGCGTGTTGCTCGCGAGGAACGCATGGATGCCAAACTCCTTGACCCCGGCGTCGCGGAGGGTGAGGAACGCCTCGCGCAGCTGCGGGACGGTCATGCCGAACTTGGAGTCCTGCGGCGTGCCGATGATGCCGTTTGCCGCCTCGAAGTCGCCGCCCGGGTTGACCCGGCAGCACACCGTCCGCGGGAACTCCCCCACGTTGTCGCGCCAGAACCCCAGCTGGTCGAGGGAGTCAAAGTTGATGGTCGCGCCGAGGTCGCGCGCCAGGCGGTAGTCGGCGAGCGGCGTGTCGCTCGAGGTGAACATGGCCGCCTCGCCGCTTATGCCGCAGGCGTCGGAGAGCATGAGCTCGGTGAGCGAGGCGCAGTCGGTTCCGCAGCCCTCCTCCGCCAGGATGCGGATGATGGCGGGGTTGGGGGTCGCCTTGACGGCAAAGTGCTCGCGGAAGCCGGGATTCCAGGCGAATGCCTCGTTAAGGGCACGGTCGCGGGCGCGCAGCAGGTCCTCGCTATACAGGTAGAACGGCGTGGGATGGCTCTGGGCAATCTGCTCCAGCCGCTCCCTCGTGACGAAGGGCCTCTTCGTGGCGGATGTGCTCACCTGCAAATCATCTCCCGGGGCGTGTCGGCGAGTTTGCGACCTTACGGAAGAGGCGAGCCTGGCACCCCGGTAAGATAGCTCACCCGCGCGGTGGTGCGCGGACAGTCGCACGGGTGTTCCCCGTACGCCCACCGGGGAAGGGTGCCCCCACCCCCAGTTCGGCGGACCTCGCCTCGCACGGTCTCGCAGCCCGCCGGCTCCACCGTGCCCTTCGTGTCCGCTCCTCTATCAGTGGGGTGAGAGTAGCACCGGCGGATGGCGGGCCGCCGGGCGGACGGCGGTCACGTAACACGATGGGAACGTTCCTCTCCCCCAAGACGGGGGGCGACGGAGCCAGGGCCCTTGGCTAGGGCACCCGGACCAGGCGCTCGTACGCCTGGAGCCCCCGCATCAGCACTGACTCGTCGAAGTCGAAGGCATCCGAGTGCAGGGGGATCCCCGTGCCGGTGCCCAGCAGCAGGAAGACCCCGGGAAGGCTCCTTTGGTACCAGGCAAAGTCCTCGGCGATCAGCAGCGGCTCGGGGACGTCGCGCAGGTCCGGGAGCGCCCCGCGCACGAGGGAGAACAGCGCGTCGTCGTTCACCACCGGGGGGTAGCCGTCGGAGAAGTGCGTCCGCGCCTGGCAGCCCAGCGAGCCCGCGACGCCGTCGGCAAGGGTGGCGAGGTCGGCGCGGCACCTCTCCCCCATCCCCACGGAGAAGGTCCTGAGGCTTCCCTCCAGGTGCGCGTGGTCGGCGATCTGGTTGCGCACCGACCCGGCCTCCATGCGCCCGAACTTGAGGAGGCACGGCTCCTCCGCCCCCCTCTCCCCCATATAGGAGTACGAGGACAGGAGGAAGCGGGCGCACGCCTCGAGCGCGTCGCGCCCGTCCGACGCCTTGGCTATGTGGCTGGCGCGGCCGAGAAAGTCGAAGGTGGCCTCGTTGCTGGCGGCGAGGAGGGGGCCGGGCCTGCTCGCCACGACCCCCGCCGGGAGGTCGGGCCACAGGTGGAAGCCGAAGATGCGGTCGGCGTGCAGCCTGTCGAACACGCCCGTCTGGCACACGACCCGGGCACCTCCCGTGGTCTCCTCGGCGGGCTGGAACACCAGCAGGACGTTGCGCGGGAGCTCGTCCACGTGCAGCGCGAGGTGACGCGCAAGGCCCAGGACCATGGCCATGTGCCCGTCGTGCCCGCAGGCGTGCATGCGCCCGGGGGTGCGGCTGGCATAGGGGGCGCCCGTGCGCTCGGTGACGGGCAGCGCGTCCATGTCCGAGCGTATGGCGGTGGTGGCTCCGGCGCCCACGTTCACCAGCAGGCAGACCGTGGACTCGCAGGGCTCGAGCACGCTCAGGCGGTCGTCGGCGGCCGCGAGGGGGTCGAGCACGGAATGCACGTAGGCGCAGGTGCCGGGGAGGTCGAAGTCGACCTCCGGGATCTGGTGGAGGTCACGGCGGTAGCGCCGCAGCAGCTCGAGGTCAGGCTCTTCCATCGCTCGCCCCACCCTCCCTCAGCGCATCCACGAAGCGGGCGAGACGGGCGAGGCCCTCCGCCAGCGTGTGGTCGTCGCACGCGTAGCTCAGGCGCACGTGTCCCTCTCCCCCAAAGAACGTGCCGGGCACCAGGGCGACCCCCGCCTCGCGGATGGCCCGCTCGCAGAACTCCTCGCTCGTCAGGCCAAACTCCCGGACGTCGGGGAAGGCGTAGAAGGCGCCCCGCGGCCTGGGGGTGGGAAGGCCCATCTGCCCCAGCGCCTCAACCACGCGGTCGCGGCGGCGATGGTAGCTCTCGCGCACCTGGTCGACATCCGTGCCCAGCGCCTCGACGCCCGCATGCTGCACGAAGGCGGGGATGCTGCTCACGGCGAACTGGTGCACCTTGGCCGCCTGCCCCATGACCCAGGAGGGCCCCAGGAGCCACCCCATGCGCCAGCCGGTCATGGCCCAGGGCTTGGAGAGGCTCCCCACCACCAGGGTGCGGTCGGCGAGCTCGGGGTGGGCGGGTGCGAACGAGGGCGCCTCCCCGTCGTACGAGAGGAGCCGGTACACGTCGTCGCACACCACGAACAGGTCGTGGTCGCGCGCGGCGGCGGCCACCGCGGAGAGGCTCGCGTCGTCCAGGACGCAGCCCGTGGGGTTGTTGGGGGAGCAGAGCACGACCGCCTTGGTGCGGGGCGTGACGGCACGACCGAGGACGGCGGGGTCCACCTGGTAGCCGGCAGGCTCGGTGTCGAGCTCGACCACCCGTGCCCCCAGGAGCGAGGCGATCGAGCCGTAGAGCGAGAACGCCGGCGTGGGGACGATGACCTCGTCGCCGGGCTCGAGGATGGTGGAGAGGGCAACGAACAGCGCCTCCGTGGCCCCCACGGTGGCAATCGCGTTGGCGGGGGTCGCGACCTCGTCCGAGACGCCCCGGGCCGCCTCGGACGACGCAATGGCCTCGCGCAGCCAGGGGAAGCCGTTGTTGGGCGGGTAGTGGGTGAGACCCGCCGCGAGGTCCTCCCCCACCCGGTCGCGGATGGCGGGCGGCGTGCCCTCACCCGGCTCGCCCAGCGTGAGCGAGACGCAGCCGGGGGTCGCCGCGGCAAGCGCGGAGAAGCGCCTGATCCCCGAGGGCGCAAGCCCCCGCAGGCGCGGGTTGATCGTGAGTGCCATGGGTACCTCCCGGGTCCCACGCCCGCCGCGGCACCGGTGCCCCGACTGCCGTCGGGAGGCGCCGCGGGCGGGACGGAGGCCCCTCTCCCCTGCCTAGGCCTCGAGCTTCTGCCTGAGCAGCTGGTTGAACAGCTTGGGGTTGCCCTTGCCCTTGCTCGCCTTCATGCACTGGCCCACCAGGTAGCCCACGACCTTCTTGTTGCCGTCGTGGTACTGCTGGACCTGGTCCTGGCACCTGCCCAGGACCTCGTCCACGATGGGCTCGAGCGCCCCGGTGTCGGTGACCTGGCGCATGCCGCGCTCGTCCACCACGCGCTCCGGATCGTCCTGGGTGCCGTTGACCGCCTCGAGCACCTCGCGCGCCTGGGCAAAGGTGATGGCGTCGCCGGCGAGGAGCGTGGAGATGGAGCGGACCTGGGCAGGGGTGAGGGCGTCGAAGGCGGGGACCAGGTTGACCATCACGTTCGCGATGGTGGGGACCACGCGGCCATCGGCGCCGTCGGCCGCCTCCTCGAAGAAGCCCGCCGTGACGGGGTCTCCGGCAATCTGGGCCGCGTCGGCGCGCTTGAGGCCGAACGACGCGACGTAGCGGTCGCGCTTGGCGTCGGGAAGCTCGGGGATGCGGGCGCGGCAGTCGTCGATGAACTCGTCGGAGAGGTCGAAGGGCGCGAGGTCGGGGTCGGGGAACAGCCGGTAGTCGTCCGCCGTCTCCTTCACGCGCATGACCACGGTGCGCTTGCGGCTGGGCTCCCAGTGGCGGGTCTCCTGGTAGATGATCCCGCCCTCCTCGAGCACCTCCGCCTGGCGGCGGATCTCGTACTCAAGGCCGTCGTGCAGGCTCTTGAACGAGTTGATGTTCTTGAGCTCGGTCTTGGTGCCCAGCTCGTGGGTCCCGCGGCGGCGCAGGCTCACGTTGCCGTCGCAGCGCATGGAGCCGCTCTCGAGCGAGCAGTCGCTGATGCCCAGCGTGCGGAAGGTCTGCTGGAGCTTCTCCATGAAGAGGCGCGCCTCCTCCGGCGTGCGGAGGTCGGGCTCGGTCACGAGCTCGATGAGCGGGGTGCCGCAGCGGTTGTAGTCGATGAGGGACTCGGTGGCGTCGGCGATGCGTCCCTCCTCGCCGCCCACGTGCACCATCTTGGCGGCGTCCTCCTCCATGTGGATGCGCAGGATGCGGATGGGGACCGTGTAGGAGCCGTCCTCCGCCTTGCGCACGGTCACCGGCGCGGCGACGTCGTGGGCGGCCACCGTGTCGGTGCCGGTCTCGACCCCATCGGGGCGCTCGGAGGCACCCTCGCCGGACACCTCGAGGTCCAGGTGGCCGTACATGCAGAAGGCGACCGGGCCCTGCGTGGTCTGGAAGTTCTTGGCCATGTCGGGATAGAAGTAGTGCTTGCGGTAGAACATCGAGTGCTTCTGAATCTGGCAGTTGGTCGCCAGGCCCGCCATCACGATGGACTGGATCGCCTTCTTGTTGGGGACGGGCAGTGCCCCGGGCATGCCCAGGCACACCGGGCACACGTTGGTGTTGGGCTCGTCGTCGTGGCTCAGCTTGCAGTTGCAGAACATCTTGGTCTCGAGCGTGGTGAGTTCGGTGTGGACCTCCAGGCCGATGACGGCCTCCCAGTCCTGGAGCACCTCCTGGAGGCTCCTCATGCGAGGTCACCCCCCTTCCCGGCAAAGTCGGGCGCGACGATGCCGCTCGCGTCGTAGGCGCGCTCGATGGCGCGGGCAAACTGCAGGAGCATGCGGTCCCTGAACGCGGGGCCCTGGAGCTGGGCCGACACGGGCAGCCCCGAGTCGCGACCGAGGCCCAGGGGGACGCTGACGCCGCCGTTGCCCACGATGTTGTTCGAGATCGTGAACATGTCCGACGCGTACATCTGGGTGGGGTCGGACAGCTCGCCAAACTTGAACGCCGTGCGGGGGGCCGCCGGCATGAGGATAACGTCGCACTTCTCGTATGCGCGCTCGTAGTCCTGCGTGATGAGGGTCCTCACCTGCTGCGCGGGATAGTAGTAGGTGTCGTAGACGCCACTCGAGAGCAGGTAGGCGCCGAGCATCTGGCGGCGCTTGGCCTCCTCGCCAAAGCCGTGGGCGCGCGAGAGCGAGGTCTGCTCGGCCAGCGTGGCGCAGCCCTGCTCCTGGTACCCGTAGCGAACGCCGTCAAAGCGGGCGAGGTTGCTGAAGGCCTCGCAGGGCGCGATCACGTAGTATGCCGAGATGGCGCTTGCGATGTTGGGGAGCTCAACCTCCACCACCTGGGCGCCCTGGTCCTCGAGGGCGCGGGCGGCGCCGTTCACAGCATCCCTGACCTCGTCAGTGAGGCCCTGGACCTCCATGAGCTGGGGGACGACGCCCACGCGCTTGCCCGCTATGGGGTCGTCCAGGTGCTCCAGGAAGTCGACCGGGCAGTCCTGGCTGGTGGAGTCGAGGGGGTCGCGGCCAGGCGAGACGAGCGCGTTCATGGCAAGGGCGACGTCCTCAACGCGGCGACCGAACGGCCCCACCTGGTCGAGGGACGAGCCAAAGGCGACCACGCCGTAGCGGCTCACGGCCCCGTACGTGGGCTTCATGCCCACGACGCCACAGAGGCTGGCCGGCTGGCGGATGGAGCCGCCGGTGTCCGACCCCAGCGAGACCGTGACCTCGCCCGAGGCGACCGCCGCCGCGGAGCCGCCCGACGACCCGCCGGGGACGCGCGTGGTGTCCCAGGGGTTGTTGGTGCGGTGGAACGCGCTGGACTCCGTGGACGAGCCAAACGCGAACTCGTCCATGTTGGCCTTACCGATGGGAGTCGCGCCGGCATCGAGCATGCGCCGCACGCACGTTGCCGTAAACGTGGACTCGTAGTTCTCGAGCATCCTCGAGGCACAGGTGGTGTGGGTGCCAACCAGGTGCATGTTGTCCTTGAACGCGCAGGGCACTCCGGCGAGGGGGCCAAGCTCCTCTCCCCTGGCCTTTGCCTGGTCGGTCCTCTCGGCCGCCTTGAGGGCGAGGTCCGCGGAGACCTCCAGAAACGCCTGGACCTGCGGCTCGCGTGCGTCGACGGCGTCAAGGGACGCGCGGGCGACCTCTGCGGCGGAGAAGTCCCCCGCCCTCACGCCGGCGGCTATCTGGGCAGCGGAAAGCTGGTCAAAGTTCGCCATCAGCGGTCACCCTCCTCGGTTCCCAGGATGGACGGGACGCGGAAGTAGCGACCCTCGGAGGATCCGGCGTTCTTGAGGGCGACGTCGATGGGGAGCGCGCGGACGGAGTCATCCACCACGTCCTCGCCCATCACGTTTGAAAGGTCGCCGATGGGGTGGAACGTGGGCTCCACCCCGTCGAGGTCGTACTCGGTGATGGGCTTGAGCAGCTCGACCGCCTCGTTCATGTAGGTGGTCATCTCTTGGAGCTCGTCGCCCGTCAGGGCGATGCGGGCGTAGTCGGCGATGCCGGCGACGTCTTCCTGGCTCAGGGGCATGCGTTCCTCCCAGCCTTCTTTGCGCTGCGGGCGAGACGTGCGATTCCCCGTCCGCATCTGTCGTCTGTCTTGCGTGAACATTCTAGGCGAAGGCCCGCCGCCCGCGCGAAGGCGCAACCCTTCGGAAAACTTTGATGGGGAGTGGCTCCTCGCCGCCAATAAGTACGTCCCGCGTGCACACACGGGATGCAACTTCTGACATCAACGCCGCCCCACGCGGCACCGGAAGGCTTCCCTGCCTAATACCACGCCCCGCGTGTACACACGGGAGGGGATTTCTGGCATCCCCCCACTCACAAGGGCCCCCTCTGCCAAATATTCCGTCCTGCGTGTACACACGGGACGAGGGTTTGACGTCAGGCACACTCCAAAGCTGCCGAAAGTCTCTCCCCCGTCAAAATTTGCTCATCGTGTGTACACATGGGACGAGATATTAGACACGGGCACCTCCAGACATCCAGACGCCCGGACCCACGATGCCCACGACAGGAAGTTCATTGGCTATGAGTGGGGGCAGGACGCCCCTCGCCCAGCCCTGCAAGTGCGTCATCACAGGTCAGACCCCTCGCAAAGAAGGGCAAGCTCTCACCGGCCGCTCCCCTCGGCACGCTTCCGGCCTTAGGCTCCAGGCAACTACGATCACGGCGAAGAATCGGTGGACTATGAATGGGCGGGTCGCTCGCCTTCCGGGCAAGCCGGCCCATCCATGCGCGGCGGGTCACCGTGACCCCCCTCTTAGAGCTCTTTCCCGCAAGGGAGAGCTACCGCGGCGGGTCGGGCACCTCTCGGGGAGGGCCAATTGGCAGCAAGCTCCCGATGTGCGCACTTCCCCCTGACCGTAGCTGCCACGTCTGCTCGTCCACGTCGCGTTTCCCCAGTTGGTTCCTCATCAGCCGGTCAACGATGGCAGAGAGCTTCCTTCGTGAGTGCTCACATCGGGAAGCGGCGGCCAACGGGACCCAGAAAGGGGACCAACTGGCGGCAGACTCCGGGTGTGTGCACTCACATCCGGCTCCCGCTGCCACGGAGGTCCCGGCGAGTTGCGTCTCCCCAGTTAGCCCTCCATCAGAAAGGAAACCATGGCAGCAAGCTCTCGAAGTGAGTACTCATGTCGGGAAGCGGCTGCCATCGACGGAAGGGAAGACTGCCGGCTGGCAGCAAAGCGGTCGCGTGAGCACTTTCGCGCCGGCACAGCGAGGGGCCAGAACATATTTGCCCAGTTGGCGTCCCATCAATGTTCCAACCGTGGCAGAAAGCCCATCGCGTGAGTGCTCACGCGAGGCTTCCGCGCATATCGGGGCGGAAAAGTGGCCCGTTTGGCAACAACTCGTACGCGTGAGTACTCATGCGAGCCGTTTGGTGCCAGGGACGGGGCACCCCATTTTCTATGAGTCTTTTACCTGTGCAGATGCCACGGGGTCACAGGACCCCGCCGCCCGGCCACCGGAAAAGTGCTCACGCGAGTCTTCCTCTGCCATGGTTCATGCCCTGATGTCGGGAGCACCCGACATCACAAGCTTGCCCGGCACTCACGCCGCCACATACGCAAGCGAACACGTCACTCTTCCGTCAACGGGATCGAGAGGACACCGCTGAACCCCCTCTTCCCCTTCTTTGACTCTTTTCCAATCCCGCAGGCAAACGTCCGCCCTCGACGGGGTTCCGACGACAGAACGGAAGTCCCTCTCCGCCACCCGACTCACACGACTACCTGCGCCGAAGTGAAGCGAGGAGGAACACGACCGCAATCAGAGCGACCATCGCGCTGGCACCAAACAGCACTGCCTGCACGCCGAGGGAGTCCGCCAGAAACGGGGCAAAGAACAGGGGAATGATGCCGGCGCTGTTGAGGCCCGCCTGCATGACGGAGGTGACCCTCCCCACGTAGCTCTGGTCGCAGCACTGCTGCGTGAGGGTCGTGCGAACCGGCCCCATGGCCCCAAAGCCCAGCCCGGTGATGGCCTGCCCAACCGCCGCTACGGCGACCGAGCCCGTGCCCACGTACACCATGGAGCCAACACCCGTCACCAGGAGCAGCACCGAGAGCAGCGTGGGGGTGAGCCTACGCTCGGGAACGCGCATGACGAAGAGGGAGCCGAGGGTTCCGCCCACGCCCGCGATGGCAGAGAGCCAGCCCATCCAGTCCGAGCTGGCGTGGAGCGTGTATCGGTAGAAGAGCGACTCGAGCGAGTCGAACGCGCCATAGCAGAAGAAGCCCAGGAACCCCAGGAAGAACAGGAACGCAAGGTCACCGTGCGTGAAGACAATCCTGATACCCTCCCAGAGTTCGTGGAGAAACGCGCCGCGACCCCTGTCGCGACCCGTCCCGTCGGGTTCGCCCGTCTCCCCCGTCCCCGGCTTGCCCAGGGCAGCACGGGGCATGCCCATCACCACTGCCTCCGCCGCGAGAGGCGCGAAGGCGAGGACCGAGAACACGCACTGCTGCGGGGCGAGCATGCTGATGGCGCCGCCAAGCACCGGTCCCGCGATGACCGCGACGCTCGTCGCGGTGTTGCAGAGGCTGTTCATGCGGAGGAGCTCCCGCGGGCTGTCGGTCAAATAGCGCGGGAACGCGTTGACCGCAGTACCCGCAACGGCCCAGAGTGCCCCGAGGAGGGCGGCGGTGACGAACAGGCTCCCCATGCTCAGGGGGAAGAGCCAGCCAAACAGCCCCAGCAGCGACATAGCGGGGAACGTGAGAACCAGCGCCCTGCGAGGTCCGACCCGATCGACGAGCGGGCCACAGGCCACCCCGCCCGCCACGAGGACGATGTTGAACGCGAGAACCAGGTACGAGACTTGGAACGCATTGGCACCGAGCACATAGGTGGCGCACCCCACGATGCCCACGAAGTACGTCGCCTGGAGGCCAAGCTGATAGAGCAGGTCCACCACGGTAAGACGGGGCGCGAGGCTGGGGAAGGAGCCCACCTCTGCCCTGGCTGATGGTGTTCTCTGCATGGATGGCTCCTGCACCGCCGCAGCTTTGCCCTCGAGTCGGGCGCACACGCGCCTCCCCGCATGGCCCTAGGGCCAGACGTTAGCGCATTTACCCAGTCGCTGAAAGCCAGGCAAATGCCAGGCGGCAGAAATGCGACAGCATGGTACGCGTACCGTCCCGGCACCCGCCCCCTCAGCGAGGCTGCGCCGCCACGACGGCTTCGGCGTGCACGGCCTCCTCGTCCGCCAAGGTCGAGGACTCCCCTCCCTCACCGAGGACGCGGCTCACGACGATTCCACAGATCGCCGCGAGGATCTGCTGAAAGAGCGTCCCCGCAACCACCGGAAACATGACCTCAGCGGGGAAGAACTGCTGGGCGAGAACCGCACCGGCGGAGATGTTGCGCATCCCAACTTGGAAGGTCGAGGTCACGACGTCCTCGCGGCTCTCCCCCAGCAGGCGTGCAACGACGAACCCGACCACGTATCCCAGGCTCGCATAGGCGCAGATGAACAACGCAACCGCAACGAGCGTGGGCGTGAGGTTACGCATGTAGGTCGATATCCCCGTGGAGTTGGACGCTATGACCAGCATGATGGTGATGCGCGCGGCGGGCATGAGGGCGGGCGAGAGGGTCCTCCTCCCCCAGCCGTGGGTGAGGTCGTTGATGGCAACCCCGGCGAGCGCGGGAATGGCGATCTCGACGAGCATGTCGAACATCATGCCGGCGAAGTCGACGCGCACTGTCTGGCCGAGCAAGACCTTGAGCGTGAGCGGGATGGTGACGGGCGAGATGACCGTGGATACGAGTAGGGTGCCAAGTCCCAACGCCATGTTCCCGGAACTCATGCCGATCCACATGGTCGAGACCACCGCGACGGGAACGCAGTACTCCAGCACGATGCCGGTCACGAGGTTTGCGTCCGAGCCAAAGAGCAACCGGGCGAGCACGCACGAGGCGGCGGGCATGGCAACCACCGAGAGGCCGAGGATCACGAACATGGGAAGCGGGTGGCGAGCGGTCTGGGCGAGGTTGGAGAAGCGGTTGGAGAGTGAGCCCTGAAACGTCATGAACGCGAACAGCGCGACGACGAAGGGGTTGAGCACGCCCACCTCACGGGGAAACAGCACGCCGGCGGCGACGCAGAGCGGCGACACCGCCCACATGTGAGACCCGATGAACTCCCCGAGCGCGTTCCACCTCTGCATGTGCCATCCCCTCCCACGACTCCGCGCGCCATTGTAAGGTCACGCAATCCGGCAGGGGCGGGGCAATGCGCAACAGACCCAAACACGCAGCCTTCCAGAAACGCGCATGACCCCGAGCGGCGCGCGTCTGCGACGCTTGCGCGTCCCTCTCACCTGCCTGCCCCGTGACTTCACAAATCTGCCAAGTGCATTGATTGGCGCGGCGGCTGTGGGTAAAATACCCCCCAGTCGGTAGGATATGTTGCGGGAGCCTGGCCCCCGCCGCTAAGCAAGCGCATTCGCGCAGACAAGAAAGAGGCACCATGGCAAGCGAGCTTCTCACCATATCGGGGCTCTCGGCGGGAACCGAGGACAAGCCCATCCTCCACGACATCGACCTCACCGTGGGCGCGGGCGAGACCCACGTGCTCATGGGACCAAACGGTGCCGGCAAGTCCACGCTCGGCCACGTCATCATGGGCGACCCCGTCTACAAGGTCAGCTCGGGCACCATCGCCTTTGACGGCCAGGACGTGACCGACCTTGCCCCCGACAAGCGCTCGCTGGCTGGCATCTTCCTCTCCTACCAGGCGCCGGTCGAGGTCCCCGGCGTGCCCCTGTACAGCTTTCTGCGCACCATCTGCCAGATGAGGCCCGAGCTCAAGACCACCGCGCGCAAGTTCCGCCAGCGCGTGGGGCAGATTATGGCCGAGCTCGACATGGACGAGTCGTTCCTCACCCGCGAGCTCAACGTTGGTTTCTCCGGCGGCGAGAAGAAGAAGGTGGAGATGCTCCAGCTCCTCCTGCTCCGTCCCAAGCTGGCGATCCTGGACGAGACGGACTCCGGCCTGGACGTCGACGCCCTCTCCATCGTGAGCAAGGGCATCGAGGCCTATCGCCGCGATTGCGACGGTGCGCTCCTCATGATCACGCACAACACGCGCATCCTCGAGCGCCTCAACGTCGACCGCACGCACGTGATGGTGAGGGGTCACCTCGTGGCAGAGGGCCCCGCATCCATGATCGACGACATCGACCGCAACGGCTTCGGCACCTACGAGGACAGCCTCGCCGCCAGCCAGGGCGAGAAGGTCGAGGCGTAAGGTGGCAGACGAGAAGGACAGGGTCACCACGCGCCCGGAGGTGGACGAGAGGGGCAGGTCAAAGGTCCAGGACGTCGACCGCTCGCTGTACGACTTCGTGAAGAGCGAGGAGGGCTACGAGCGCTACGCCGATGGCCTCACGCCCGACATCGTGCGCTCCATCTCGGCCAAGAAGGACGAGCCCGACTGGATGCTCAAGATGCGCCTCGAGGCGCTCGAGCGCTTCCACGACATCGACATGGCGCCAAACTGGGGCCCGGACACCTCCGGCCTCAACATGGACGACATCTCGACCTACGTCTCGCCCAAGACCAAGCAGGCGCGCGACTGGAACGACGTCCCGGCGGACATCAAGGACACCTTCGAGCGCCTGGGCATCCCGCAGGCGGAGCGCGACTCGCTCGCCGGCGTGGGCGCCCAGTACGATTCCGAGATCGTCTACCACAACATGCGCGAGGAGGTCGCCAAGCAGGGGGTGGTCTACACCACCATCGAGGACGCCATCCACGACCCCCAGTGGGAGCCCGTGGTGCGCAAGTACTTTGGCACCCTCATCCCCATGACCGACCACAAGTTCGCCGCGCTCCACTATGCGGTGTGGTCCGGTGGCTCCTTTGTGTACGTGCCCGAGGGCGTCTCGCTCGACTACCCGCTCCAGAGCTACTTCCGCCTCAACGCGAGCGGCGCAGGGCAGTTTGAGCACACGCTCATCGTGGTGGAGCCCGGCGCAAACCTCCACTTCATCGAGGGATGCTCCGCACCCAAGTACTACGAGGCCAACCTCCACGCCGGAGCGGTGGAGCTCTTCGTGGGCGACGGCGCGAGGCTGCGCTACTCCACGATCGAGAACTGGTCCAAGAACATGTACAACCTCAACACCAAGCGCGCCCGCGTCGGGGCAGACGCGACGATGGAGTGGGTGTCCGGCTCGTTCGGCAGCCACGTGTCGTACCTCTACCCCACCACGATCCTGCAGGGCGACCGCTCGGTGTGCGAGTACACCGGCATCACCTTCTCCGGCGCAAACCAGGACCTGGACACGGGGTGCAAGGTCATCCTCAACGGACGGGACACGCGTGCGTCCATGAGCGCCAAGTCCATCTCGAAGGACGGTGGGGTCAACACCTTCCGCAGCTCCGTGGTCGTGGGGCGCCATGCGGACAACGCGCGTTGCACCGTCTCGTGCCAGTCCCTCATGCTCGACGACATCAGCCGCTCGGACACCATCCCCGCGATGGACGTGCGCAACCGCACCGCCTCCGTTGGCCACGAGGCCACGATCGGGCGCATCTCGGACGACACGATCCTGTACCTCATGAGCCGCGGGTGCTCCGAGGAGGAGGCCCGCACCATGGTGGTCAACGGCTTCGCCAACCCGGTCTCGAAGGAGCTGCCGCTCGAGTACGCCGTCGAGATGAACAACCTCATCAAGCTCGAGATGGAAGGGGCGATCGGCTAATGGCCTCAACCTCAACTGGCCTGGAGGGGACCACCGGGGCGATGACCCTCACCCACGTCAACGTTCCCCCCGCGCAGACCTGGAACTACCTCAAGATCGACCAGATAGCCCTCTCGGTGCCCGTCCCCGCGAGCGCCGGCACCGTCCCAACGAGGCTACCCCGACTCTTCTCCCGCATCGGTGCGGGCGTGGGCGCCGAGGCCGTGTCGTGGGTCGAGGCCGCAACGGGAGACTCGCGCTACGTTGAGGTGCCGCGCGGCACCGTGCGAGAGGACCCCATCGTCCTCTCCTGCGACGCCGATGCCGGCGAGGTGCGCGACAGCGGCGTCATGGTCCGGGGCGGCGCCACGGCGACCATCGTCGTCGTGAGTCACGGTTCGGGCGACTCCGATGGCGACGCGCCCCTCTCCCCCACCCCCGTCGCGACCTCCGCGAACCTCGTACGCGTGTATGCCGAGAAGGGCGCGACCGTGCACCTGGTGGAGGTCGTCGCCATGGGAGACGAGCGACAGCACCTGGAGGGCATCGGCCTCGCCGCCGAGGACGGCGCCAGGGTCGACGCCCGCCAGTACCTCCTGGGCGGCGGTCGCGTGGCCGTGGGCTTCGAGGCCGACCTCGCGGGCGACGCCGCGACGCTGAACCTGGACTCCCGCTACATCGTGCGGCATCACGAGGTTCTCGACGTCAACCACGCCGTGCTCCAGCGCGGCGAGCGCACGCGCTGCGACATCCAGACGTCTGGCGTGCTCGCAGACGCCGGGCAGAAGACCATGCGCGAGACGATCGACCTGCGCCACGGCGGACACGGCTCCAAGGGCAACGAGCGCGAGACCGTGCTCGTGACCGGGGACGACATCGTCAACAGGACCCTTCCGGTCATCCTGTGCGACGAGGACGACGTGGCGGGCAACCACGGCGCATCCATCGGCTCCGTGAGCCCCGAGCAGATGACCTACCTCGCCGACAGGGGGCTCTCGGACGGCGAGGCCGAGGCGCTGTTCGCACGCGCGCTGTTCGACGACGCCGTGATCCACGCTCCGGAGCAGCAGTCCCTCGCAGCCGTTCTCGACCGAGCGGCGACCGTCGTGGGAGACGACATGGCACACGACCTCGCGTCCGGCCTGGGCATCGAGCCCGCCAGCGCGGATGATCCCAAGGAGGAGTAATGCTCGATTCGTCCCAGCTGGCAGCCATCACGGCAAGCCCGTACAAGAAGGACTTCCCGCTGCTCGCCAACAACCCGGACCTCACGTTCCTCGACAGCGCCGCAACCTCGCAGCGCCCGAGGGCGGTCCTCGACGCCCAGAGGCGCTTCTACGAGACCATGAACGCCAATCCGCTCCGTGGCCTCTACAGCCTCTCCGTAGAGGCGACGCAGGCAATCGAGGACGCCCGCAACCACATCGCGAGCTTCATCGGCGCGGTCGACGAGGCGGGCAACCCCCAGGGCAACGAGGTCGTGTTCACGCGCAACACCTCCGAGTCGCTCAACCTGGTCGCCCGCACCCTCGGCGCGAGCATCCTCAAGTCCGGCGACGAGGTGGTCATCTCCATCATGGAGCACCACAGCAACCTCATCCCCTGGCAGCAGGTCTGCCGCCAGACGGGCGCACGCCTCGTCTACCTGCGTGCCGACGACGACTTCCGCATCACGCAGGACGAGATCGAGGAGAAGATCGGCCCCCGTACCAAGATCGTCTCGGTGACCCAGGTGTCCAACGTGCTGGGCGTGGAGAACCCCATTCGCCAGATCGCCGACCGAGCCCACCAGATGGGCGCGTACATGGTCGTGGACGGTGCGCAGAGCGTGCCGCACCTCAAGGTGGACGTCCACGACCTGGGCGCCGACCTCCTCGCGTTCAGCGCCCACAAGCTGGGCGGCCCCATGGGCATCGGCGTGCTGTGGGGCAAGGCGGACATCCTGGACGCCATGCCGCCGTTCCTCACGGGCGGCGAGATGATCGACTCCGTCACCGAGACCGACGCGGTATGGGCGCCGGTGCCGCAGAAGTTCGAGGCGGGCACCCAGGACGCCGCGGGGAGCTACGCCTTCGACGCCGACCTCACCTACCTCGAGAGCATCGGCATCGACACCGTTGAGCGGCGCGAGCGGCTGCTTGCGTCCTACCTCACCCAGAGCCTGGCGGCACTCGACTTCGTCGACGTCATCGGCCCCAGGGAGGGCGACCGTCACGTGGGCGCCGTCGCGTTCAACGTGCGAGGCGTGCACCCGCACGACGTCGCAAGCATCCTCGACGGCTCCAAGGTGTGCATCCGCGCCGGTCACCACTGTGCGCAGCCCCTGCTCGCCTGGCTCGGCCAGAGCAGCACCTGCCGTGCAAGCGTGGCGTTCTATAACGACAGGGAGGACGTCGACCGCCTGGTCGAGGGCCTCAAGACAGTTTGGCAGGTATTCAATGGCAACTAGCACAGGCGTCGCGAGCCTCTACAACGCGCAGTTCATGGACCACGTCTCGCACCCCGACTACAAGTACGTCATGGTCGACCCCACGATGACCCACGAGGGCGTGAACCCCTCGTGCGGAGACGAGCTCACCTTCTCGGTCAGGATCGGTGAGGACGGCAGGATCGAGGAGGCCTCCTACCAGGGGCACGGCTGCGCCATCAGCCAGGCGTCCGCCGACATGATGAGCGACCTCATGGTGGACAAGACCCCCCAGGAGGCCATCGAACTCTGCAAGCTGTTCGGCCGCATGGTGCGCGGCGAGGAGACCGACCCCGAGAAGATCGAGCAGCTGGACGAGGCCGCCATGCTCAAGGACATCAGCCACATGCCCGCGCGCGTGAAGTGCGCGGAGCTCGCGTGGCGCACGCTCGAGGAGATGCTCGAGCAGGGCGAGACGAGCGGAACGTTCTCGATCCCCGCCCACGACCACTGCGACTGCGGGGACTAGCACCTCTCCCCCACCTCATTGGCGCCCGCGGACGCGGGCTGGAGTGAACGCCGGAAGGAGGCCCAAGCATGGCTGGCATGTTCTCCACGAAGGGAAAGTACGCGCTTCGAGCGATGGCAGACCTGGCGACGCACGACGGATGGGTGTCCCTCGGCGACGTCTCGAAGCGTCAGAACATCTCGCGCAAGTACCTCGAGCAGGTCATCTCGCTCATGCACAAGGCGGGGTACGTCGAGAGCTGCCGCGGCAAGGGGGGTGGCTACCGGCTGACGCGCAGCCCAGAGGAGTACACCCTGGGCCAGATTCTCCGCGCGGCGGAGGGGTCGCTCGCCCCCGTTGCCTGCCTGGACTGCACCAACGGTGAGATCTGCCCCATCATCGACTCGTGCCCCACCGTGACGGTGTGGCGCGACCTGGGCAAGGTCACCGCCCAGTACCTGGACAGCAAGACGCTCGCGGACATCGTGAGCGACAAGACGCGGACCTCGGGCGTCACCGACTGGCACCCCAAGGACAGCCGCGTGAGAAGGCCGAGCGGAAACACCGCCTGCTGATTGCGCCCATCATCCGTCGATGCCATCTAACGCAAGGGGGCCATCCGATTCTCCGGATGGCCCCTTCTCGTCTCCCCCATGGCGGGCAGGCTATGCGTTGGGCGTACCGCCCGTGGTGTAGCTGCTGCTGAGCGTCGAGACGGTCACGAGCGTGCCGTTGGCGTGGATGATCTTGTTGTTGCCCAGGTAGATTGCCACGTGGTTGCCAGACCCGCTGGCGACGCCACCGATCCAGAACACGAGGTCGCCCGGCAACCACTCCGACTTGCTCTTGTGCGACGACATGCCGTACTGGCCCGCCGCGCTGTGCGGGATCGAGATCCCGGCGCATGCGTAGGCGTACTGCGTGAGACCGGAGCAGTCGAGCCCGACCCCCGGGGTCGATCCCGCCCACACGTAGGGGACGCCGAGCTGGGAGTATGCGGCACTGATGATCGTGGAGCGCTGGCTGGCGGTGAGCCCGCCGCCCCCGCTCACGTTGGTGCTGGAGCCCGAGTTGGAGCTGGAGTTTGAGCTGGAACCGGAGTTCGACTTGGAGCTGGAGCCGGAGTTCGACGTGGTACTGGAACTTGAGCTCGAGCTGGATGAAGACGAGCTGGAACTGGAAGAGTTGGACGTCGCCTTGGCGGCCGCCTCTGCCTGTGCCTTTGCGGCTGCCTGCTGTGCAGCCGCCTCCGCCTTCTGCTTGGCGATCTCCTCCTCCTGCTGCTTCTTGATGGCCGCCTGCAGCTCGGAGCTCAGCGAGTTGACGTAGTCCTGCTGCTCGGACTGTTTTGCCTTGAGGTCGCTAACCTGCTGCTCCTGCTGCGACTGGAGCTGTTCCTGCTCCTGCTGGTCCTTCTCGAGCGAGGCCTTCTTCTCCTCGAGCGAGCTCTGGAGGTCGTTGACCTCCTTGATTGCCGCCGCATCCGACTCGCTCACCTTGTCGGCATAGTAGACCCTGCTGAGAAAGTCGTCCCAGTTGGATGCGTTGAGGATGATGCTGAGGAACGAGGTCTTCCCCGCCTTGTAGTCGGCGCTCACGCGCTTCGAGAGCGTCTCGCGTGCCTCGGAGAGCTTCTGCTTGTTCTCCTGGATCTGAGTCTTGGTGTCCTCGATTTGCTGCTCCGTCTGCTGGAGCTGGTACTTTGTGTCGTTCAGACTCTCGCCGGCACTCGCCACCTGGGTGCTCAGCTCGTCGAGCTTCTCGTTCGCCGCGTCAAGCTGGCTCTGGAGGCTGCTCGTCGAGCTGGACGAGGTCGTCGTGTCCTCCGCGAGGGCGGGAACGGCCGGGGCGACAAAAACGCCCGACCCCCCTACCGCCAGGGCGAGGGCAATGGCGACTGTTCTGCGTCTCATGTGCATCTCCATTGTCTGGGCGCTTGGCCCTTTGCTGACTTCAGACGTCACAAGGATAGTCCAAGTTGGCAGCGTTCCCGCAATCTACGCCACCACTGCATGACTCGACACTAACAAGAAAGGGAGCCAACCATCGGCCGGCTCCCTGCAAAGTGCCACGTACTGTAACTGATCTAGTTCCAGCCCTTGCCCTCGGAGCCAAACTCCTTGATGAGCTCCTCGGTACGGGTGACGATGGCCTCGCGGCCCGGCTTCAGAAGCTTGCGCGGGTCATAGCCCTTGCCCTCCTTGTCGGCGCCGGACTCGATGTACTTGCGGGTGGCCTCGGCGAAGACCAGCTGGAGGTCGGTGTTAACGTTGATCTTGCAGATGCCGAGCGAGATGGCCTTCTGAATCTGATCGACGGGGATGCCGGTGCCGCCGTGGAGGACGAGGGGCAGGTCGCCGGTCTTGGCCTTGATCTGCTGCAGGCGCTCGAAGGAGAGGCCCTGCCAGTCGGCGGGATAGATGCCGTGGATGTTGCCGATACCGCAGGCGAGGAAGTCAACGCCCAGGTCCGCGATGGCGGCGCACTGCTCGGGATCGGCGAGCTCGCCGGCGGAGGTCACGCCGTCCTCGGTGCCACCGATGCCGCCGACCTCGGCCTCGACGGAGATGCCCTTGTTGTGGGCTGCCTTGACGACCTCGGCGGTGCGCTTGAGGTTGGTCTCGAAGTCAGGCTCGTGCGAGCCGTCGTACATGACGGAGGTGAAGCCGGCCTCGATGCACTCGAAGGCTGCCTCGTAGGAGCCGTGGTCGAGGTGCAGGGCAACGGGGACGGTGATGTTCTTGGCCTCGACGAGGTCATGCACGATGTCGGAAACGACCTTGAACGAGGTCTGCCACTTGGCGGCGCCGCTCGTGCACTGGATGATGACGGGGGACTGGAGCGCCTCGGCGGCGTCGAGGATGGAGGAGGCCCACTCGAGGTTGTTGGTGTTGAACGCACCGATTCCGTAGTGGCCCTTCTCGGCACTCTGAAGCATTGCAGTGGCGTTGACTAGCATCTGGTACCTCCATCTTGTTGGTGGAAACGCAAACGCACGTACAAGGGGATGATACCGCGTCCAACCCCGATTAAGTCCCGCCCAGCCATAATTAACTGGTATTTGGGCCCAGATATGCAAGACTTCGAAAGTTTGCATCCCAATCGCTGGACATTGTCGGTCCTCTCCCCCGGTCGGGCAAGATTGCGGTCGTGTCAGTGGGGCGAGGGTCTTGTCCAGTCTTCGTGAAATGCCGTCCCCACGGGTTCGCCTCGCTATAGTCACGGGGTACCTCATCTGAAAACGACTGACCTGACGGGAGATGATCGCGAGTGCAGAACGAGCGACAGACCGGGGATGACACCTCGAGGGACGATCCCTACGGGGCCTATCGCACCCAAGCCTACTCGGGCTATCAAAGCAACCCCACGCCGGTCTCGCCCACAGGCACCCCCTCGAACCAAACCGATGACGAGGAGGACGAGAAGGGCGGGATCCTGAGCGACTTCTCCATGTCCGCCGTGATCGCCAGCGCCCTTGCCGCCGCGACGTCGTTTGCCCTCTCGTCGAAGATCGGCATGGCCGGCTCCGTCATCGGCGTCGGCGTCGCAGCCGCCGCGTCCGCGATCGCCACGCAGGTGTACAAGGGGATGCTCTCCGCATCCGCCAAGAAGATCAAGGACCTGGCAAACAGCTCGGACGACGACCTCACACAGCCCATGCCCGGCCAGGTCGGCCGAGCTGACGCAGGGTCGACCACCGTGCGCCCCGCCGCCACCGAGCTCACCCGCGACCTCACGCAACCCCTCTCTCAGACGAACGTAGCCGAGACGGGCACGCCCATCGCCCCCGAGTCGCTCAGGGAGCGCGCTAGCAAGCGGCACAGCAAAAAGGTCGCCAAGGGCACGGTCGCCGTGCTTGCCGCCGTCTCGATCGTGGCGGTCCTCGCCTACGCCGCGATCGTCTCGGTCGCCACGCAGGGCAAGGGCATCGGCACCACGACAGCCCAGACCACCACGGTCACCGACGAGGAGGCCACCGACCAGACGACCGGGGACCAGGGCAACGGCACTCCCGCGAAGCCCGAGGACACCAAGGCGAAGCAGGACGAGAAGGGCTCCGGCTCAACGTCCACCGACAACGGTGGTTCTAACAGTGGATCTGGGTCGTCTACGACCGACAACTCGGGCTCGTCCTCGACCACGGCCGACAACTCCGGCTCCGGAAGCTCCGGCTCGACCACGACCGACAACTCCGGCTCGAACGGCAGCTCCGGGTCGTCCTCGACCGACAACTCGGGCTCGTCCTCGACCACGACCGACAACTCCGGCTCCGGAAGCTCCGGCTCGTCCTCGACCACCGACAACGGCTCCGGCAGCTCGACCAGCGGATCCGGCTCGTCCTCCGGTGCATCCGGGAGCACCGGTTCCACCACCACGACCACGAACACCACGAGCGGCAACTAGGGCTCGACCCCCATAGAGTAAAAAGCGCCCGCGACGGCACCGATGCCGCCGCGGGCGCTTGGGATCTCGGGGCAACGGTAGGCGCAGGGAGTAAGAGCCGACGTTCCACTAGGCGTAAGCCCTCAGAGTCAAAGAGGGGCGAGCTGCCGTCCGTTCCATAAGGCACGTAAGTCGCTGCGGGTAGGGAGTCTACCCTCGCGGGAGGGGGAGAGAAAAGCCCGTGCTCTACCGCAAACGATGGGGCACCAGGGTCAAAGAATGGGCGGAGGGCGGCAACCACTTTGCAGGTGCGCCTTCGTGGGTAGTTACCCTCCCCCGGACGGAGGGGCCTCAACGGGGCGACGTCATCCGGGAGGCCACACCCCCACTCGGAGGCCTGGGCACCCGAATGCTTAGCGCCCCTAGCCCCCACGCGGATTTGGTGAGTACGTGCTTAAAGATCCTAGGTCTCGTGCGGATTCGGCGGGAACGTGCTTAACACCCCTAGGCCTCTTGCGGATTTCAGCTCTCCCGACCACATGGGGGGCTAGCGGGACTAAGCATTTGGCAGAGAAATCGACATGAGCACTAGCGGGGCTAAGCATCCAGTGGCAAAACCTGCACGGGGACTAGTGGGATTAAGCAGACGAGCCGCCCATTCGTGTGGGTCAGGGGAAGATTAAGCAGCGGCGCCTCTCTACCTGAGAGGTAGAGCACCCTCCCGAGATGCGCCTGCACCCCGACCCCTTCTTTGCCGTCCTTTCCCCGCCGCATCTGGCGTGAGCCGACACCTCGCCGACGAGGCGTGCCAACAGCCGAGACGCGAGACCGGGCTGCACCGGGGACCCACCATACCTTGCTCGTAGACCCTTCTTTGACCTTCACTCCTGACTCGCAAGTGGCGACCGGGCGGACAGGGTCTTGGGCCGAGGTGGACTTGATGCCGGCGGGAGGGGCCGCCGAGGCTGTGTCGGGCGTTCCTCTCCCCCGCCCTTGAATCGTCCCGATTCCCGGTGCGCGTTACACTGTTTTGGTCATCCCGGGGATGGCCCCGGACGTCGTGGGAGGCGGCATGCCAAAAGTCAGCATCATCGTCCCGGTCTATAACGCAGAGGGTACCCTCAGGCGTTGCGTCGACAGCATCCTCGGGCAGGACTTCACGGACTTCGAACTGCTTTTGGTGGACGACGGCAGCTCCGACTCGTCTCCCGCCATCCTCGACTCCTATGCCGAGGAGGACCACCGCGTCAGGGTGGTACACCGCGAGAACAGCGGCGTCTCGGAGACCAGGAACGCCGCGATGGATCTTGCGCAAGGCACCTACCTGCAGTTTCTTGACGCAGACGACTGGATTGCCCCCGACGCCACGAGACTGCTGGTGCGCGCCATGGAGGACAACGACGCAGACATGGTGATCTGCGACTTCTACCGCGTGGTGGGGTCCCGTACCGCCCGCAAGGGCGACATCGACGTGGACCGTCCCGTCACGCGCGAGGAGTACGCCGACCTCATGATGGAGGCCCCGAGCGACTTCTACTACGGGGTCGTTTGGAACAAGCTGTTCAAGAGGCAAATCGTCGAGGAGTTCCACATCAGGATGGACCCCGGCATCAGCTGGTGCGAGGACTTCATCTTCAACATGGAGTACGTGCTGCACACGCGTCTCATCTACCCCCTGCAGGTCCCCCTCTATTACTACGTTAAGACCGAGGGTTCGCTTGTCGCAACGAGCGCGAGCCTCCCCGGCACCGTGCGCATGAAGCTCGCGGTGATCGAGTACTACAAGAAGTTCTACCAGGCGATCTACGACGAGCGCGACTACCAGCGGCGCAGGCTCGACATCTACCGCTTCTTCCTCACCTCCGCCGGAGACGGGGCGGTGCTCCCGGGTCCGGGGTCGACCAAGCTGGGGAGGGAGCGCACGAGGGCCTACGTGGACCCCCAGATGCGTCCCAACCCGCTGGGCAGGCTGTACCTGGAGCAGAAGCTCCTGGACCGCTACCTGGACAACGTCGCGTCGCAGTACGACCTCGACGTGAAGGACGTGCGCCTGCTGGTGTACCTCATGTACTGCGAGACGGCCGGCTCCACCCGGGAGATGGCCGACTACGTGGGATCGAGCCCCATGTCGGTGTCGGCATCCCTCGCAAAGCTGCGGTCGCGCGGCTACGTGAGCACGAATGCGCCCACGCCCGACGACGAGGAGGACGACGCCACCGCGGACGACGGGTACCTGCCAACGGGCCGTCCCCGCAAGGTCACCGGCGCCACGCTCGCCCCGGACTCGGGAGGCATCCTCAAGGCGATCTCCGACGCACTCGACGACTTTGACGCCGCGCGCACGCGCGACATGGACCAGGACGAGACGGACTCCCTCGAGGGGCTCGAGGCAAAGGTCTTCGACGCCACGTCCTCGGCACTCCTCAGGTAGGCCACAGGCCGGAGGGCCGCGCGTTGTGTCCGGCCCATGCGCTACACTCTGCAACTGTGCGCACCCAGTCCCTCTCCCCCTCGCGAGGCCGGTGGGAAGGGGAGCGCGTAATGTCCCACCCCACCCCTGAGAGGTGCACCTTGCAAAAGCACGCCGCCCCGGACCCCAGCAAGCAGCCCGAGCAGACCCCGAAGAGGGGCAGGAGGCGCGGCCTCGTCGCGCTCTGCATCGTCGCCGGAGCCCTCGTGGTTGCCTACGCCATCGGATTCGCGTTCTTCTCCACCCACTTTGTCCCCGGCACCACCGTGAACGGCACGGACGTCTCCGCCATGGACCAGGCGGCTCTGGAGCAGCTGGTCAACCAGGGCATCGCCGGCTGGGAGGAGAGGGTCCAGGGGCCCAACGGCTTCTCCCTCGCCCTCAAGGCGTCGGACGTCTCGCTCAAGGCGAACGCCTCGACGTACGCGCGTGGGGCGATGGACCAGAACCACCCGGAGCGCTGGCCGCTCGGCCTGTTTGAGAAGACGCAGGTCCACGTGACGGAGGCGACCAGCTACGACGAGGCCGCACTCAAGGCGGCCGTGGCGGCGGCGGTCGAGGCGTACAACGCCAGCGCCACGCAGCCCACCAACGCGGGGATCGAGTACAGCTCGGATCAGAAGGCGTTCGTCGCGACGGACGAGGCGGTGGGGACGGCGCTCGACGCCGATGCGGTGGAGAAGGCCGTCGCCTCCGGGGTCGCGTCCCTCTCCACCGACGTCACGCTGGACGACTCCGTCCTGGCTCAGCCCTCGCTGGGGAAGGACGACGCCACCCTGCAGGAGACCCTCAAGCGCGCAAACCAGATGCTCGCCCTCAGGATTCCCCTCTCGCTGGACGGGAAGACGCTTGCCACGGTGGGCTCCGACCAACTCTCGGGCTGGGTGAGCGTGAGCAACGGGACGCAGATCGACGTGAGCCGCGACGCCATCGCCAGCTGGGTGAGCGACCAGCTGGCAGACCAGGTCGCCTCGTCGGACGAGGAGCACGACTGGGCGTTGGACGGCGACTCGCTTGCCGGCAGCATCTTCGACGCGGTGTGCAACGCGAGCTCTGACGCCATCGAGATCCCCCGCACGCTCGTGGGGACGCGTCCGGCGGAGTCGGAGGGGGCCCGCGAGCAGGGGCGCCACATCGACGTCAACCTGACCACCCAGTACGCACGGTTCTACGACTCGGACGGCACGGTCATCTGGCGCTCGTACTTTGTCTCGGGTGACACCAGCGAGGGCCGCGCGACCCCCACGGGAACCTTCAGCATCAACAACAAGATGACCGAACAGACCCTCATCGGGGCCGACGAGGACAAGGACGGGGAGCCCGACTACAGGAGCAAGGTGAGCTACTGGATGCCGTTCCTGGGCAACTCGGTGGGACTGCACGACGCGCCGTGGCGCAGCTCGTTTGGCGGGACCATCTACCAGTGGAACGGGAGCCACGGCTGCATCAACCTGCCGAGCCAGAGCGCGGCGGAGCTCTTCTCCCTGGTCAAGGTGGGCGACAAGGTGATCGTGCACACCTAGCGGCGCCGCTCCTTCAGGGTCGCAACGATCTCCTCGACGCGTGCCTTCGCCACGTTGACCTGGTCGAGCGCGTCCTGGATGCGCGACTGGACCAGCACGTCCGCGATTGCTCCGTCAAACAGGTAGTCAGCAAGCGAGAGGAACCCGTCGATGTCGATGTCGGGCAGGTTCAGGTTGCGGACGTCCCTGAGCTCGCTCGAGAAGCGCACGAGGTCACGGCGAGCCTGCTCTATCTGGTCGCGGGCATCGTCGATGCGGGAGTGCTTGATTGCCGTGGTGATGAAGCCACCGCCAAAGATGTCTGCCAGGCCCCAGTTGCTTGCGCTCTTGAGGGTCCTGCGCGCTTCCTCGAGGCTTGCCAGGGCGTCCTCGCCGGCAGCGATGGCCTCGTCGATCTCGCGCGCGTCACTCTTGTCCATGGCATCCCCTCTCAGCCTGTGCCTGATGGGATTCTCCCCATCGCGGGACCGCCACAAACAAACGCCATCCCAACGCCACCCAATGGCTAGTAGGATGCGCTGCAGGGAATCCCGAGGTCACGCACCCTCTGGCAGATGGCATCGAGCGTGGCGCGCGGCGCCTTGCGAAGGCCCGGGTACGGGGTCTCGCGGGCGATGGTGTAGACCGTGACCGCTTGTGGCGCTATCCGCTCGAGCGCCCGCAGCCAAGGCCCCACGTACCTCTCACCCGTGTTGTCGATGGGCTGCCCGTCGACCTCTCCCCCCAGGAAGATGGTCTGCACGATCACGTGGCCGCCAAACGATGCCAAGGTCGAGACCACCTGGTCCACGTCGTAGGGACCCACGGGACGGTCGATGTGGCGGATGGCGTCGGGGTCCACGGTGTCGAGCTTGAGGATGTTGTCGTCCACGCGCATGAGGGCGGCGTGCACGCGGGGGTCGCCCGCACGGGTGGCGTTGGAGAGCACGACGACCTTGGCCGTGGGGCACAGCCCGTCCCGCAGGCGGAGTGCCCCGTCCACCACCTCGGGAAAGTCCGGGTTGAGGGTGGGCTCCCCGTTGCCCGCGAGCGTGATCACGTCGGGTGAGACGCCCTCGGCGGCCATCTGGCGCAGCCTCTCCCCAAGCGCGCCCACGACCCTCTCCCCTGACGGGAAGGGCGTGCTCGTCCTCCGCTGGGCGTTGGTCCCGTTCTCGCAGTACACGCAGTCAAAGCTGCAGTGCTTGCCGTCCGTCGGGTTGAGATTGACCCCCAGCGAGACCCCGAGCCGCCTGCTGTGGACCGGCCCGTACACCAGGCTGGAATGCAGAAACGTCGCCATGCTCCCTCTTCCCCACACGCCGTTTGGCCAACGCGTTCATTCTCTCGCAGCGTGCGGGGTGCGAGGCGGAGGGAAACGCTGCAGACCCAAACCAGACGCCACGGGGGCGACGGGCAGACATGGGCCTTCGTGCGGAGACGGACGCGATACCTGCACGGTCGCCCACACGTGCCATAATGGTTTAGCAAGCGCGGCGCAACGCGCCGGCAACACGACCAGGAGGCCGCACACAATGAAGAAGGTCATCACCTTCGCCATCCCCTGCTACAACTCGGCGGAGTACATGGACCACTGCATACAGTCGATCCTCGAGGGGACCTCGTACGCCAAGGACGTGCAGGTCGTGATCGTGGACGACGGATCCCAGAAGGACGACACCCCCGCCAAGGCGGACGAGTGGCAGCAGCGGTACCCGGACATCGTGAGGGCTGTGCACCAGGAGAACGGGGGCCACGGCATCGCGGTGCTCAAGGGCCTCTCCGTTGCCGAGGGAACCTACTTCAAGGTGGTCGACTCGGACGACTGGCTAGACGGGGACGCGCTGCCCAAGCTGATGGACAAGCTCCGCGAGTTCGACCGCCTGGGCGAGCGCGTGGACCTCGTGATCACCAACTACATCTACGACCATACCTTCGAGGGCAAGCGGCACGCGGTCAACTACCGCCACGCCCTCCCCGTGGGCAGGACGTTCCGCTGGAACGACATGGGCCACTTCATGATGTCGCAGAACCTGCTCATGCACTCGCTCTGCTACCGGGCGGACGTCCTGCGCGACGGCGGCGTGCCCATGCCGGCCCACACGTTCTACGTGGACAACATCTATGCCTACGTCCCTCTCCCCCGCTGCAAGGCCATCTACTACCTGGACGTGGACCTGTACCACTACTTCATCGGCCGCGAGGACCAGAGCGTCAACGAGAAGGTCATGGCGGGGCGCATTGACCAGCAGGTTCGCATCACGCGCATCATGATGCACGCCTACCACCTGTACGACGACATCGACAGCTACGCGCTGCGCGCCTACATGGTCAACTACTTCGTGCTGATGATGGCCATCTGCTCGGTCTTCAGCGAGCTCAGCGACCACCCCGACGCCATGGACGAGCTCGGCGACCTGTGGGCAGAGCTCCACGACTACGACCGCCGCATGTGGAGACGTGCACGCCTGGGCATCTGCGGCCTGGCGACGAACCTCCCCGGCAGGGGCGGCAAGCTCGCAACGGTCGTCATCTACCGAACGGTCGCCAAGATCTTCAAGTTCAACTAGCGCCACGGGAGAGACCCGAGCGCACGGTGCCCCGTCCGCCTCCGCCGGCGTGCGGGGCACCCACATGTCGCGGGGCGGCGCGGCGCACCCCTGGGGTCACTCCGACCAGCCCATCCAATCGTCGCCGCTGGCGCGCGTCTCGTCCCGCCATGTGGGGGCGCCCTCCATCGAGGTTGCCACGGGCTTCTCCCCTGGCGAGAGGTGCCGCGGCATCGGGACTCCAAGGCCCATCCCCTCGGGCGGAACGGGTGCCGCGGGGCCGTTGGCCCGATGGCCCGCACGGTAGAAGGCGCCACGGCAGGGGATGCGCACGCGGCCCAGCTCTCGCGCGGCACGCCAGACGACGGGCAGGTAGAGGATGGTCACGAGGCCGTAGAAGAAGAGGGTGTAGGCGGCATCCGAACCGCTCGACACGTAGTTGGTGGTGTTTGCCTCGCCCAGGAGGCCGTTTGCCACGAACATCACCAGGAAGTCGTCGAGCCCGTGGAAGATGGCAACGCCGCTGATCGACTCGTCACGCACGACCGCGACGGCGAGCACGAACCCGTAGGTGCCGGTCTGGGCTATCTTGAGCACCGCCTGGCCGGACTGCAGCGGGTCTCCCCACGCGACATCGCCAAACGAGATGTGCGCGCAGCCAAACAGCAGTGAGCTCAACACGCAGGCGACAACGAGGCCGCCGCGACGACCGCCAAGGCGCGCTTGCATGCCGCCCAGCAGGAGCGCGCGGAACATGCACTCCTCCTCGATGCCGATGCAGAGGCAGAGCAGCGCCAGGTTGGCGACGTTGGCGACCCAGTGCGGCGAGAGTTGCGACGGGTCCTGCATGAACGAGTACAGGTCCATGCCGCCCAGGAACGCGCTCACGACGAGGAGCCACCACCCCAGGCGGAAGATGCCTCCCACCCCGCGGCGGGTCGGCCGCAGGAGCCTCCGCCCGCCCAGCGCGCACACCAGGACCGCCGCGGCGATGGCCCCACCCAGGGTGAACGCGAGGTTCTCGTCCATGCCCAGGTCGTAGAAGGCGTATCCCAGGATCGCCTCGCCAACAAAGGCCCCGACAAAGGCGAGAAGCGCGAGGAGCATCCTCGCCGTCCCGCGCGACCCCCTGCTCACGTCCCTCTGGTCCATACGGGCCTCCCAAGCGAGAGGGGCACTCCCCCCTCCCCCATCGACGTTGCCTGCGGCACCCATGCGGCACGCACGTCCCGGGATGCCTCTCCCAACGATGATAGGCGAGACCCGCCTTGGCATGGCCCAGGGAGCAAGCCTGGTGCCAGCAAGTTCGTAGCATGGCCGGGAACAGGCCCGCGCGAACGGGAGACGCCTGGAGAGGTGCTTGGCGAGCCCAACCCCCACGCGAGTTTTCGGCATTTCACCCGTGCAGAGGCTAGCGATGCTAAGCACCCGGCACAAATGAAAGGCAACGGGAGGAGTCGAAAGAGAATCGTTCGTATGGACGAGGGCCCCGGACGAAACCACGGAGCCCCCACTTTTTCGGGCTACCGGACCCCGCCGAGGGAAACACCCGCGGCTCTGGGGACCTGCCCTGTGCACGTACTCTTGTATTCCCCTCGTCGGGTTCGCTAATCAGGCGAGACGAATCCCGTCATTTCTCCATCCCGCCATCCGACGGCTACAACGCGCAGGACCAGCGGACGTTCTCGTTGTCCAGGTCCTCCGGCTTCACGAGCGTGAGGCGGGAGGCCTCCCAGCAGCGATGATCCTTCACGATCGTCGCGGGAACGCCGGCGACCGTGACGTCCGCGGGAACGTCCTTCACCACGACGGCACCGGCACCGACCTTCACGTTGTCACCAAGGTGGATGTCACCCAGGATGGTGGCGTTGGCGCCCACCATGACGTTGTTGCCGAGCGTTGGGTGGCGCTTGCCACCGTGATGCCCGGTCATCCCCAGGGTCACGCCCTGGTACAGCATGCAGTCGTCGCCGATGATGGCCGTCCCGCCGATCACGATCCCCATGCCGTGGTCGATGGAGAAGCGACGGCCGATGGTGGCGGCGGGATGGATCTCGATCCCATAGCGACGACGGGACCTACGCGAGAGGAACTGCGCGAGCCCCTTTGCGCCGTGCTCCCACAGCCAGTGCTGGCGACGGTACGCCCAGATCGCATGGAGCCCGGTGGAGAAGAGGACCACGTTGGCGTCCGAGGTGGCGCTGGGATCCCTCCTCCTCATTGCGGCCACGTCCTCGCGCATATGCGAGAGCCAGGAGCCGCGCCTCTCGCGCGACCCCTGGTCCGTCGTGTGCTCGGAGCGGCTCAAAGAATCCGCCTGAGACATGCCCGCTCCCTACAGGTCCATGGAGAGGTAGCGCTCGCCGGTGTCGGGGAGAATGGCGACGATGACCTTCCCCGCATACTCGTCGCGCTGGGCGAGGGCAACCGCCGCCGCGACGGCCGCGCCGGAGGAGATGCCCACGAGCAGACCGAACTCGGACGCGAGGCGCTTCTTGGTCTGGATTGCGTCGTCGGAGGTCACCGGCACGATCTCGTCGACCACGGAGCGGTCGAAGGTCTTGGGGACGAAGCCCGCGCCAATGCCCTGGATGCGGTGCGCGCCAGCGGGCTTGCCCTCGAGGACGGCGGACTCGGCCGGCTCGACTGCGACGCCCTTGACGGAGGGCTTCTTCTCCTTGAGGTACTTGGCGGTGCCGGAGATGGTGCCGCCGGTGCCCACGCCCGCCACGATGGCGTCGACGGCACCCTCGGTGTCCTTCCAGACCTCGGGGCCGGTGGTCTCGTAGTGCGCCTTGGGGTTGGCGGGGTTCACGAACTGGCCGGCGACGATGGAGCCGGGCGTCTGGGCCTTGAGCTCGTCGGCCTTTGCGACCGCACCCTTCATGCCCTCCTTGCCGGGGGTGAGCACGATCTTGGCACCGTAGGACGCGGCGAGCTTGCGGCGCTCGACCGACATGGTCTCGGGCATGACCAGGATCATGTGATACCCGCGCGCGGCGGCGAGCATGGCGAGGCCGACGCCCGTGTTGCCGCTGGTGGGCTCGATGATGGTGCCACCCGGCTGGAGGGAGCCGTCGGCCTCGGCGGCGTCGATCATCGCCTTGGCGATGCGGTCCTTGATGGATCCGCCGGGGTTGGTGGCCTCGTACTTCCCGTAGATGGTGGCCTTCCCGTCCACGAGGGCGGAGAGGTTCACGAGTGGCGTTGTACCAATCAAGAACTCGACGCGGTTTGCAACCTGCATGGTGGTGCCTCCTAGACTGTGACGCTCTTCACTGGATGCGAGTTGGTAGGCGGCACGCATGCCGCCGTCTGCTCGCGACTAGTAGGGTGCCACTAATATTCCTACCTTGCAAGTAGGTATTTGGAAAATGCGGCATCCGACGGGATGTGGTGAGCCGGAGGGGCGTGTTGGGCCCCTCTCGCCCTTGGGTATCATCCCCTCTGGGCTTTGCGCCAGCACAGGCACGGGGGAACGGACGAGGAGGTCGCCATGGCCATCAACACGAAGAACGGGCTCATGCTCCAGGCATTCTCCTGGTACCTCCCCTCGGACGGGCAGCACTGGCGCCGCCTTGCGCAGATGGCGCCGCGCCTCCGCGAGGAGGGCTTCACCTCGGTGTGGATGCCGCCGGCATACAAGGGCCAGGCGGGCTCGGAGGACGTTGGCTACGGCGTCTACGACCTGTGGGACCTGGGCGAGTTTGACCAGAAGGGCACCGTCCGCACCAAGTACGGGCCGAGGAGGGAGTACCTCTCCGCCATCAAGGCGATACAGGCAGAGGGCATCGACGTCCTGGCCGACATCGTGCTCAACCACCGCATGGGGGCGGACGGCGGGCAGAAGGTCATGGCCCAGGAGGTCAGCGGCGACGACCGCACGCAACCCGTGGGCGAACCAAGGCAGATACAGGCGTACACGCGCTTTGACTTCCCGGGCCGCGCGGGCAGGCTCGACGGCTTCAGGTGGGACAGCACCTGCTTCACGGGCGTCGACTACGACGAGGCGACGCAGGAGACGGGCGTGTTCCGCCTCCTGGGCAAGGACTGGGCGGGCGACGTGAGCCACGAGATGGGCAACTTCGACTACCTGATGGGCGCGGACGTCGACCTGGGAGACGAGCGCGTGAGGCGCCAGCTCGACAAGTGGGGCAAGTGGTACCTCTCCCTCACCGGCGTGGACGGGGTGCGCCTGGACGCCGTCAAGCACATGAGCCGCTCCTTCTACCTGGGCTGGCTTGACAGCATGCGCCGGGCGACGGGCCGGGAGCTGTTCTGCGTGGGCGAGTACTGGTCCGCCGACCTGGGGGAGCTGCTGGCCTACCTGGGTGACGAGCGCGCGATGAGCCTGTTCGACGTCCCCCTGCACTTCAACTTCTACCGCGCATCCACCGCGGGCGACGACATCGACCTGGCACACATCCTGGACGGCAGCCTGGTGGGCGCCGACCCCGTCCACGCGGTGACGTTCGTGGACAACCACGACACCCAGCCCGACCAGGCGCTGGAATCGACCGTGCAGCCGTGGTTCAAGCCCCTGGCCTACGCGCTGATCCTGCTGCGCGAGGAGGGCTACCCCTGCGTGTTCCTGAGCGACCTCTTCGGCCTCCCCAACGACGGCATCCCTGCCGTCCCCGAGCTCGAGCTCCTCATGGAGGTTCGCAGGCGCTTTGCGTACGGCACGCAGCGCGACTGGTTCGACGAGCGCGACCTGGTGGGCTGGACCCGCGAGGGCACGGCGCGACACGGGTCCTCGGGGGCCGCCGTGCTGCTTTCCACCCGCAAGGGGAACGCCACAAAGCGCATGTGCGTGGGAGAGGGGCATGCGGGCGAGACGTGGCGCTGCGTCCTTGGCTGCGACGGCACCGTCACGATCGGCGACGGCGGGTGGGCCGACTTTCCCACCGGTGGCGCCCGCCTGACGATGTACCTCCCCCAGCACGCCGCGGACCGACTGGACAACATCCCCATCCTCGTGAGGCCGCAGGGCGACGAGGGCTGACGCCGGGGCGACGTGGGACGCCCGACGATTCCCGTCCAATAACGGGAGAGACGCGCACTGCCAAGGCTTGTCGCCCGCACCAGCGGGGGGGGGTGGGCCTCTCCCCAGCTGACGCATGCGAGGAAGCGGCACCTCTCCGGCACACGGCAGCGCAACTCGTCGCGTCTGGCTAACCAGCCGCCCATGCGAGGAAGTCAGTGAATGGACGGAGCGGCCTGCCTCCGCACGGGAATGGCGTGGCGCACGGGTACGGCGGGAGCGAGGCAGCGGGGTGCGGCCACGAGCCTGCTTCGGGACGCACGGAAAAGCCAACGGGCGCATGATTTCCGTCAACGGCGGCAGGTGCTTAGAAATCCCGGTGCCCGCACGGATTGCGGCGGGGACGTGCTTAGAAAACTCGGTGCCTGCGCGGAATGCGGACGACCGGACCCATACGCGCCCCGGGAGAGTCAAGCATTTTTCTCCCAAATCCATACAAGCCCCGGGAGGGTTAAGCATCAAGGACGCACAACCCGTACGGGTACCGGCAGGGTTAAGCATCACGCTCCAGAAATCGTACGAATCCCGCAATGTCTAGCGCCCCTAGGCCTCATGTTGATTTGGCCCCTTCATGCTTAACAATCCTAGGCCTCGTGCTGATTTAGCTCCTTCGTGCTTAGCGCCACTAGGCCTCTTGTGGATTCTCGTCGCCAAGCCCACACGAGAGCTAGTGGCGCTAAGCGGTGCCGAGCATCCGCCCCATGACGCCCGGCTCTCCTTGAGCTTGTGGTGATAGCGCCGTGCCACGCCCTGGAAGCCCCAAGCCCGTGGAGACGCAGCCCTTCCGAGCCAGGCACACTCGCGCGCACGGGGAGGCCCGCCCATCATGGCCCAACCAGGCTGCTCGCCAAAGCCCTTCTCCAGGCTCAGGAGGGCAGGCGTACCATTCTGTGACCTCTTTTCCAAACCCGTACGCCCCGCATCGCACCCGTGGCGCCGTCTGCCCCTCGGACGGCGCCACCCCCTCGCGCGACGCCAGCGCGGAAACGCCTGCGGGCCCATCGTTTCGTGGAACCAATGGGTCCAACCGCCCCACGGGATGCCGGCGGGTGACGTGGCGAGCGGCGCGGCTCGTCCCTCTCCCCCGGCACTCCCGTAAGCTGCGTGTCAGCCGACGGTCAGGGCAGCCACGTGCAAGCTTGCGGCAAGCCAACTGTGAGAGAATCATCACGTCGGGTGGTTTACCTGCGGAGAGGAAGAACCATGCTCAGAATCGGGCTGCTCACGAGCGGCGGGGACTGCCAGGCCCTCAATGCCACGATGCGCGCAATCGTCAAGACGGTCATGAACAAGTCCAAGGAGCCGGTGAAGGTGTACGGCTTTGAGGACGGCTACCAGGGGCTCATCTATGGGAGGTACCGCACCATGACCTGGGCGGACTTCTCGGGCATCCTGACCCAGGGCGGGACCATCCTGGGAACCAGCCGCACGCCCTTCAAGCGCCTGGACATCCCCGAGGCGGACGGCGTCGACAAGGTCGCCGCCATGAAGAAGAACTACGCCAAGCTGCAGCTCGACTGCCTGTTCATGCTGGGCGGCAACGGCTCCACCAAGACCGCGAACCGCCTTGCCCAGGAGGGCCTAAACGTGATCGCCCTCCCCAAGACCATCGACAACGACACCTACGGCACCGACCTCACCTTTGGCTTCACGAGCGCCATCGACGTCGCGACCAAGTACCTGGACGAGATCAAGACCACGGCGAGCTCGCACGGCCGCGTCTTCGTGGTCGAGATCATGGGCCACAAGGTGGGCTGGATCCCGCTCTACGCGGGCGTGGCCGGCGGCGCCGACGTCATCCTGATCCCCGAGATCCCGTACGAGATGGACAACGTGGTGAAGGCCATCGAGAAGCGCGAGAAGGACGGCGGCCGCTTTGCCATCGTCGCGGTGGCCGAGGGCGCCATCAGCAAGGATGAGGCAGCTCTTCCCAAGAAGGAGTACAAGGCGCGCGTCGCCGCACGCACCAGCCCGTCGGTCGCCTATGACATCGCCGACCAGATCGCCGCGGCGACCGGGCGCGAGGTCCGCGTGGGCATCCCGGGCCACACGCAGCGCGGCGGCATCCCCGACGCCCAGGACCGCATCTTCGCCACGCAGTGCGGGGTCGAGGCGGCGATCGCCTGCCTCAAGGGCACGTTCGGCGTGATGGTCGCGCAGGTTGGCGGCGCCATGACCCTGGTCCCGCTCGAGGAGGTCGCCGGCAAGCTCAAGTACGTCGACACCAGCAGCGACCTCGTGCGCGAGGCGCGCCAGCTGGGGATCAGCTTCGGCGACAAGTAGCGCGCGGCGCCGCCACAGGGAGAGACCCTCGCCCCGCCGGGATTGCCACCAGTCCCGGCGGGGCGTTTCTCTCCCCCGCCAATGCCCGCGAAAGCGCGGAAATGTTACCAGTTGGTGATGAGAGGGTATTCCTACCTGCCTGGTGGGTATTTTGCCCTATGATGCCAGCAACCAAGACGGAAGAGGGAGGTTCGCATGGCACGCCTGGCGATGTGTTGTCGCTGTACGCACGCGTTTGCGTACTAGCCGGACACCATTGAATCGAGGCACGCCATCATGTGCGAGCTCTTTGCCGTCAACTCCAAGTCCCCCATCAACGTCAACCGCTACCTGGCGGAGTTTTATGACCACAGCCACGGGAACCCCCACGGCTGGGGCCTGACGTACCGCGAGGGGGACTCCGACGACGCCGTGAGGCTCTGGCGCGAGCCCGTCGCCGCGTACGAGTCCAAGCTTCTGCCGACCCTGCTGGAGCATCCGATCGAGGCCAGCCACCTGCAGGCCCACATTCGCAACGCGACCTGCGGCACGCTGAGCCCGGAGAACTGCCACCCCTTTCGCGGCAGCGACATCAACGGCCGCGACTGGACCATGATCCACAACGGCATCCTCTTCAACGAGGGCATGCTCTGGGGCTACGACCAGCGTGAGGAGGGCCAGACCGACAGCGAGCGCGCCATGCTCTTCTTCCTCGACGTGGTGGACGAGGCGGCGCTGCGCTCCAACGGGCGCCTGGGCTTTGACCAGACCTTCGACGCGCTCGCCGGCGCGGTGTCGCAGCTGGGCAACCAGAACAAGCTCAACGTGATCCTGGACGACGGCACGTACACCTACGTGCACACCAACACGTCCGAGGTGACCCTGTACTTCAGGCGGGTGGGCGACGGCCTGGTGTTCAGCACCTATCCCCTGGGCGGGCCCGACGAGGCCGACGCATGGTCCCCCGTCCCGCGCAACCGCCTGATCGCGTATCGCGACGGAAAGCTGGTCAGGACCTCCGCACCCCACGGCTACGTGTTCTGCGAGGCGATCCTGGACATCCGCCGTGCCCTGGGCGAGACCTACGTCCCGCCAACGCAGCAGGTAGCCTAGCTGGCAGTCAGGTCGTCGCGGGTTCGAGCCAAGCAAGGAAGGCGCCGCCGCATCCCCGGGTTGGGGGCGCGGCGGCGCTTGCATGCCGGCGGGACGGGCCGCGGGCGAGGGCGGTGGCCCCTCTCCCCTAGCCCAGGGTCGCGGACTCCGCTCCGTCGATGGCGACGTTGGTGGAGAGGAACGCGCGCAGCGCCCTGATGCCCAGCGCGGTGTCGTGCGAGCCGGTGGTCTCGTAGCTGGAGTGCATGGCGAGCTGCGGGAGCCCCACGTCCACGGCGTGCACGCTCACCTGCGTGTTAGAGAGGTTGCCCAGCGTGGAGCCGCCCTGCATGTCGCTGCGGTTGGCGAAGTGCTGCAGCGGCACCCCCGCGTCGTCGCACACCGCTCGGAACACGGCACGGCTGAAGGCGTCGGTGGTATAGAGCTGGTTGGCCGCCTCCTTCACCACCAGGCCGCCGTTGAGCCTGCAGCGGTTGGCGTCGTCGGCGCGCTCCGGGTGGTTGGGGTGCACGGCATGCGCGTTGTCGCAGCTCACGAGGAACGAGCGCGAGAGCGCCCTGAGGTAGCCCTCCTCGGTCATGCCCAGGGCGAGGGACGCGCGGAGGAGCACGTCGTGCAGGAAGGTCGAGAGTGCCCCCTGCTTGGTGTTGGAGCCCACCTCCTCGTTGTCGAAGCAGCAGTACACGGTGATCGCGGACTCGTTGCGAGACGAGAGGAACGCCGCGAGCGACGCGTACGCGCACTGCAGGTCGTCGAGCTTGGGGGACGACACGAACTCGCTTGCCGCACCCCACACGCAGCCCGGCTGGCGGTTGACCAGGAAGAGGTCGCGCCCCAGCACGTCGTGCGGCTCCACGCCCAGCTCGCCCGCGATCAGGCGGTCGACGTCGGCTGCCTTCAGCTCCCCGGCGGAGAGGAGCGGGCACAGGTCGACCTGGCGGTTGGGCGCAAAGCCCTTGTTGACGTCGTGGTCCATGTGGATGGCGAGGCTGGGGATCAGCACCAGGTCGCGGTCGGGCGCGAGGAGGCGGCTGCGCACCGTGCTGCCGTCGCGCACCATCACGCGGCCGGCGACGGAGAGCGGGCGGTCAAACCAGGTGTGGTCGATCATGCCGCCGTAGGCCTCCACGTTCAGCCGCAGCGTTCCCTCGGGACCCTCCAGCGCGGGGGCGTCCTTGAGCTTGAACGTGGGCGAGTCTCCGTGGGCCGCCGTCATCTGGAAGTGGGGAGCGTCCATGGCGTCACCCACGCGGAGGGCGATCACGCTGGACCCGTTGCGCGTGGCGTAGTAGGTGCCACCGGGCTCCAGGCGCCACTCGTCACCCTCGGGAAGCTGCTCAAAGCCCGCCGCCTCGAGCCTTCCGGCAATCGTCCTCGTGGTGTGGAACATGCTGGGGCAGCTCGCGATGAAGTCGATCAGGTCGCGCGAGACCTCCAGGTCATCCTCCATGCCGTCCATGTGTCCTCCTTCTCTCGGCGCGCGCGTCGACCCGTGGATCGATTCGCTGCGCCATGGGGTTGTCTTCTCTCACCCAGCTTAGCGCGAGGACGGGTGAGAGGGGCACGGCCACGTCGCCCGAGCCCCTCCCGCCGGCTTCCCGCGCTACGGGACCCATTCCCCCGTCTTTGTCTAAGAGGAGGAGTGCATAGGTGAACCGCTTCCCATTCCTTGGACTTCAATTTCCGTGCCCAAGAAATGGGAGGCGGTTCAGGGTCTGTCGACAGGGGGCCGTCCGGCATCGGAATGTTATGACGTGCTGACGTCGAGGCCCGACCCCCCCTGAGCCGGCAGAGGGACCACTTGGCTGGGCGATGTTCCCCATTACAGTCAGAGCTGGCCCCCGAGGGATCCTCCAAGCCGTAGGGTTTTCAACAATGCTATTTCCTTGATTTCCCTAACCTTGTAGATGGCCCCTCTCCGAGGCCGCTGGCCGACCGCCCCCCGTGGGAAATTACGCTCATCAATGTTCGCATCATGGCAGCGGAATCCCGATGTGATTGCTTTCGTGCGGGGTTCTTGGGGAAGCGCGAACGAGTCCTCGTATTTGCGCAGGTAGACCGGTCATGCAGATTACTGCACCCTGGCGGCTGGCAGCCGCTTCCCGATATGAGCACTCACGTCGGGAGTTTGCCGCCGTCCGATCGCATTGGCGGTCGCAAATGGCAGGGCACGCCGGATATGGGTGCTCACATCGGGCTCCATTTGCCGTCCACGTTGGATTGGAATTATCCCAACCCCTCCACCAGCAGGAACACAGGGGCATGCAGCCGTCCTTGCTCAGGCCCTCCAGCAGAAGCGCTCGCATCGGGATTCCGCTGCCATAGTTGGAACCCTGATGCATAGGCCCCTGATGGGCCTCCGTCGCCAATCACCCCCGCGTACGCAAAACGGCCCCCGCGAACATCCGAGGGAGCCGCTGAGGGGACAAGACCCCCTGCAAGCCCTACGCAAAGCCGAGCGCGAGCCCGGTCAGGCGCACGGCGAAGGCGACGACCCAGGCGACCACGCACTGAAACATCACGACCTCAAGCGCGAAGCGCCCGCCCTGCTCCCTCCTGATGGCGGCGATGGCGGCGACGCAGGGCGTGTACAGCAGGCAGAACACCAGCAGCGAAAGCGCGGAGAGGGGCGAGATCAGCGAGGTGAGGGTGCTGACGCTCCCAAAGAGCACGCTGAGGGTGGCGACCACGACCTCCTTGGCCATGAAGCCCGCGATGAGGGCGGTGGTGACCCTCCAGTCGGCAAAGCCGAGCGGCGCAAAGACCGGCGAGATCCAGCTCGCGACGACGGCGAGGATCGACTGGCTGGGGTCGGAGACCATCTGGAAGGAAGGGCTGAAGGTCTGCAGCACCCAAATCACCACGGCGGCGGCAAAGACCACGGTGAACGCCCTCTGGAGGAAGTCCTTGGACTTCTCCCACATGAGCTGGAGGACGCTGCGGGCGGACGGCATGCGGTAGTTGGGAAGCTCCATCACGAAGGGAACCGCCTCGCCCTTGGCGAATGTGCGGTGCGAGATCGCCGCGACGGTCACTCCCACCAGGATGCCCAGCAGGTACAGGAAGAGAATCACGATGGCACCGGTGCCCGGGAAGAACGCCGCAGTGAAGTAGGCGTAGATCGTGAGCTTGGTGGAGCAGCTCATGAACGGCGTGAGCGCAACCGTGATCTTGCGGTCCCGCTCGGAGGGCAGGGTCCGGGTGGACATGACCGCGGGGACCGTGCAGCCAAAGCCCACGAGCATCGGCACGATCGAGCGGCCGGAGAGGCCGATCTTCCTCAGCGGCTTGTCCATCACGAACGCGATGCGCGCCATGTAGCCGGTGTCCTCGAGCAGCGAGAGGAAGAAGAACATGGTGACCACGATGGGCAGGATGGGCAGCACCGTCCCCACCGCGTTGAAGATGCCGTCGATCACGAGAGAGTGCAGGACCGGGTTGGTGCCCGCCGCGGTGAGCCCGGCGTCAGCCGCGTTGGTGAGCCACGTCACCCCGTCGGCGACGAGGTTCTGGAGGAACGCCCCCACCACGTTGAAGGTGAGCCAGAACACCAGCGCCATGATGGCCACGAACGCCGGGATCGCGGTGTAGCGCCCCGTGAGGACGCGGTCCACGCGCTCGCTGCGCTCGTGCTCCCTCGACTCGTGCGGCTTCACCACGCAGCGCGCCACGACCTTCTCGATGAAGGAGAAGCGCATGTCCGCTATGGCGGCCGCGCGGTCAAGGCCGCGCTCGTCCTCCATCTGCACGATGATGTGCTCGATCGTCTCGCGCTCGTTCTGGTCGAGTCGCAGCGCCTCCTCAACGGCGGAGTCGCCCTCCACGAGCTTGGTCGCCGCAAAGCGCAGGGGGATGCCCGCGCGCTCGGCATGGTCCTCGATGAGGTGCATGATCGCGTGGAGGCAGCGGTGCACGGCGCCCCCGTGGTCCTCGGGGCTGCAGAAGTCCTGGCGGCCGGGGCGCTCCTGGTACTTGGCAACGTGGAGCGCATGCTCGATCAGCTCGTCCACGCCCTCGTCCTTCGCCGCCGAGATGGGAACGACCGGGATCCCCAGCATGTCCTCCATGCGGTTGACGTGGATGGACCCGCCGTTGCCCTGGAGCTCGTCCATCATGTTGAGCGCGAGCACCATCGGCCGGTCAAGCTCCATGAGCTGCATCGTCAGGTACAGGTTGCGCTCTATGTTGGTGGCGTCCACGATGTCGATGATGCCCGTGGGACGCTGGTCCAGGATGAAGTTCCTGCTGACCATCTCCTCCTGGCTGTAGGGGCTCATGGAGTAGATGCCCGGCAGGTCGGTCACGTCCGTGTTGGCATGGCCGCGGATGGCACCGTCCTTGCGGTCCACGGTGACGCCGGGGAAGTTGCCCACGTGCTGGTTGGAGCCCGTGAGCTGGTTGAACAGCGTGGTCTTGCCGCAGTTCTGGTTGCCCGCGAGGGCAAAGGTGAGCGTGGTCCCCTCGGGCAGGGGGTGCTCGGTGGCCTTCACGTGGTACCTTCCGCCCTCGCCCAGGCCGGGGTGCTCCATGCCGGAGGGCTTGCCCTTCTCCCCCCGGATGGTCGCATCCTGCCCCGAGGAGGCACCCCCTCCCCCGGCCGAGACAGGCGAGACGAGCGTGGCGCCTATACGCTGGGCATCCGCCACGCGCAGGGTGAGCTCATAGCCGTGGAGCCTGAACTCCATGGGGTCGCCCATGGGGGCAAACTTCACCAGGGTCGCCCGCGCCCCGGGGATGACGCCCATGTCCAGGAAGTGCTGCCGCAGCGCCCCCTCGCCACCCACGTTGGTGATAACCGCCGTCTGCCCTATCTTCAGGCTCCCCAGCGTCGTGCCGCGCGCATCTGCCATCGAGGTCCCCTCGTCCCGTCCAAAAGTTAGCCAAACGTTCCTTTTGGTCACATGGTAGCCCTTTCAGACTGCTTATGGGGCGAGAGGGACAATCACGCACGGCCGATGCGGCATCCGTCCGGGTGCGCCCTCCCCCAGGGCCCCGGCGCAATGCCCCATCCTGGCCACCGAGGGGACGCCGGCTCCCACGCGCCACGACCGCTTCCCTGCCGTCTTCGTGTTTCGTCTCCCCCGGCCGCCGCTCGCCCCCGCCCACTGCTAGGCTAGGGGGATATGCCTACGCGAGAGGGACCCTGCCATGAACCTGAGCCAAGCAATCGAGCACGCCAACGCCTTCGTCTTCCCCGGCTTCATGGCGGACGACGCCACGCTCACCGTGGAGCGCCAGCGCAACGAGGAGGCCATCTGCCTCTTGATGGACGCCTGGAAGTCGGCGCCCGCCGGCCAGGAGCCCTTCCCCTTCGACCTGGTGCTGGGGCTGGCGGACAGGAACCGCGTGAGCTGCGACAGCTACGGCACCGACCGCCTGCGCAACGTGTCGCCCAGCTGCCTCTCGCGCAGCCTCTCTAACGACGACCTCATCCGCGCCGTCGCCCGCATGCAGCACCGTGACGAGGCCGAGGTCAGGCGCACCGCCGGCCCCGACTGCCGCGACCTGGGCATCGCCTACGTGGAGGCACCCGTCTCGGGCACGGTGGTGGGCATCGACATCGAGACCACCGACCGCGACCCCAGCCGAGGCTACATAGTCAACGTGGGCCTGGAGTTCATGGAGCTTGCCCCCAAGGCAAAGCCCAACCACCCCTTCAGCAGCTGCTGCGGCCTGCCCGAGATGTACCGCGAGAAGGGCGTGCCCCTCTCCTTCGTGCACCACATCACCTGGAAGGACGTCGAGGGCAAGAAGCCCTTCCGCTCAAACAAGAAGATGCAGGAGGCGATCCTGGCAGCGCTGACCATGTACCCCTTCATGGCGCACAACGCCGCCTTCGAGGACTCCTGGTTCATGCTCAACATCGACGGCTACGCCGAGGCCCGCAAGGCGGGCAGGGTCGTCCCCATCGACACCCGCGACATCTGCCGCAAGGTCGACCCCGAGTACAAGACCCTCCCCCACGACTCCCGTCCCGCCGCGCTGGAGAGCTGGGCCCGCAGGCGCGGCACCCTCAAGGCAGACGAGAAGGAGCGCCACCTTGGCCTGGAGGACGTGGACCTCATGTTCCGCACCGTCCAGGCGGAGTTTGCCGAGAGGAACATGTTCGCCTCCCCCAAGTAGCCCGTCCCACCGTCGGATCCCCCCAGCGGGATGTCAGGTTCCACCCCCTAGAACGTGTTGTTGTCGAAGGCTCGAGCCAGCCAAGTGACAAGGGGTTGACATGCTGAGAAGAAGACGGGACCGCACGGAGGAGGTGCAGAGGGAGGCACGCCGCCTGGTCGACGAGTACGGCGACCTGACGCTGAGACTCGCATACACCTACCTGGGATCACGCCAGGACAGCGAAGACGTAAGCCAGGACGTGCTGTGCAAGCTCCTGTGCAGGAAGGATCCGTTCAACGGCCCCGAGCACGAGCGGGCGTGGGTCATCCGCTGCACCTCCAACGCCTGCAAGGACCTCCTGAGGAGCGCGTCGAGGCGAAGGAACGTCTCGCTCGACCAGGTCGCCGAGGTACCGGACGCCACCGCCGAGACGGACGTGGACGGCACACCGGGAGAGGTGACCAGGGCCGTGATGGGCCTGCCTCCCACATACCGCGAGGTCATCTACCTGCACTACTACGAGGACATGAGCCTTCGGCAGATTGCCGAGGCAGTCGGGACGAGCGAGGGCGCCGTGGCCAAGAGGCTGAGCCGTGCCCGTGCGGAGCTCCGCGAGAGGCTGGAGGGGACGAGCGATGAGCGACATGGCGGCGAAGTATCGGGACGAGATGGATCGGGTCGCACTCACCGAGGTGCAGAGGGACAGGATGGCGCGGGCGGTTGCCTCTGCAGCCCTGGGTACGCCCGCTAGCGGCGAGGCCCCCGTCACCGCGTTCCGGCCCCGCAGGCGCCACGGGTTCGCCGCCGCGGCGGTCGCCGCAGGCGTCGTGGTGGCGGTGGGACTGGGTGGCTACGCCTACGCGAGCGGCCAGCTGGTGAGCGTCGCGAGCGCGTTCGACGACGTGTTTGGTGGAGGGACCGCGCCCACCAACGTCACCAACAAGGTCGGCCGCCCGGTCAACGCGGTCGCGACGAGCGGGGGCATCACCGTCTCCGCAGACGCAATCATGGGAGACGAGCGCAACTACGTGGTGGTCTACAGCATCAGCCGCACCGACGGAAAGCCGCTCGGCACCGTGGGCACCGACGAGAACGGCACGCTCACGCTGGACGGGCGCCCGCTATCTGCAGACTTCGACCAGAGCGTGGACGGCGCGACCGGCCAGGGCGGCGGAGCATACTTCTACGACGCCGACCCCTCCGACAACGCAATACAGCTGGTGACGCAGCTCACCGCCGACACCAACGTGATCGGGGCCACGGTGAACATGCACCTCTCCGCCATCAACGGGTTGGACGACTCCGTACAGTCCCAGACGCCCGTGGCAACGGGGAGCTGGGACCTCAAGTTCAAGCTCAACTACGAGGCGGACTCCGTGAGCCTCAAGCCCGCCGGAAGCCTCGCCGTGGCGGGGACGGACGCGAGCGTGCAGTCCGTGAGCGTCTCGCCCGTCGCCGTGAGCGTGGACTACACCGTGAACGGCACGGAGGACGCCCCCAAGACGTCCGGCAGGTGGTCGCCCAAGTACCTCGACCTGGGGGACATCACCGTCACCCTGCGCGACGGGACGACCATCACGGTCCCCAGCGGCGCATGCAGCTCCCACGAGGAGGACGGCAGGACGGTGGTCGAGATGGGCGCGTTCCTGGACCGCACCATCGACCCGTCGCAGGTGGCATCCGTGAGCTTTGGCGGCGTGACCGCGACGGCATAGCCGGAAGGCAGGGCGAGACAAGGCGGGGCGGCGGGCACCAGATGCCCGCCGCTCCGCGCGTTTCAAGGCAAGGATCCCGGGTTCCTATGCAGCCACTCCGCTCGCGCCGGCACCGTCGGGCACCATGCCGCCGCGGGACCCGCGCCCGTCGGCCGCCTGGCGCCTGCCCACCAGCTCGCACGCCATGGCCCCTCCCAGCACCAGCACGGCACCCAGGATGCGACCGGGGCCCAGGGGCTCCGCGAGCAGGATGGCGGAGAGCAGCACCGCAGAGACGGGCTCGAGGTAGCCCAGGACCGAGACGGACTGCACGCTCAGGCGACCCATGGCGGAGAAGTACAGGTAGCAGCCCAGGCCGGTGTTCACGAGGCCGAGCATGGCGACCATGGGGAGAGACGACGCACTGACGGGGCTGAGCGGGCCTGCGAACGGAGTGTACAGAGCGACGACCACGAAGCTCGCAACCAGCTGGATCGTGGCGGCCTCGAGCCCGCCCACGTCGCGGGACCCCTTGCCGGCGATGACCATGACCGCGTAGAACGCCGCGGCGCCCAGCCCGCAGAGAATCCCCCGCGCGGAGCCCAGGCCGCCAGAGCCCTGGGACACCACGAGGTAGGCACCCAGCAGGACCGCGGCGAAGCAGGCGAGCTTGGGGGCACCGAGCCGCTCGTGGAGAAGGAGCGGGGCAAGCGCCATCACGATGACTGGCCCCAAGTAGTACAGCAGGGTGGAGGTCCCCACCCCCACCAGTCGGTAGGCCTGGAAGAGAAACACCCAGCTCACGCCCAGGGCTCCGCCCGAGACGGCGAGCGCCGCAACCTGGCGGGGATGCTCTCGCCCCACGAGCGGCTGCCGGGAGACGAGCAGGACGACCACGAGCAGCGCCGCCCCCAGGAGGGTGCGCAGGAGCACGATCTGCGTGCTGGGGAGCGCGATCCCGCTCGCCACTATCCCATTGGACCCAAACAGCAGGAGCGAAGCGAGGTACTTCCCATACGACCGAGACAAGAGCCATCCCCTCCACGACGTTTTCCGCGCCTAGTCTGACCCTCCCGCTCGTCTGAGAAAAGCGCGAATGTATCATGTGTGTCATGATGCTTTTGCATACCTAGCAAGGGAGGGGCAGTGGACGCCAGCATCCTGAAGTACCAGGCCTTCGTGGAGACCGCGCGCCTGGGGAGCCTCACGCGCGCCGCGGAGCAGATGGGCTACTCGCAGTCGGGCGTGAGCCGCATGATCGCAGACCTCGAGCGCGACTGGGAGGTGACGCTGTTCAACCGCGGGCGGCGCGGGATCACCCTGACCCCCGACGGGGAGCGGATCCTGCCCGTGGCCCAGCGCCTCTGCTCCGAGTACCACCTCCTCGAGGAGCGCGTGGGAGAGATACGCGGCCTCCAGACGGGGGCAGTCCGCATTGGCACCGTGTCGAGCGTGGCCACCTACATCCTCCCTCGCGTGCTGGGCGACCTGCAGCGCCGCCACCCGCACGTTGACTACGAGCTCCTGCTGGGCGACTACGACCAGATCGAGCGGTGGGTCGACTCCGGACGCGTGGACGTGGGGTTTCTCCCCTACGAGCCGGGCGCGGGCATCGAGCGCGCCGCCATCGACCGGGACGAGCTGGTCGCCGTGGTGCCGCGGGGGCACGAGCTGGCCGCGCACGAGTCGGTGACCCTGCGCGAGCTCGCCCGCGGCCCCTTCCTGATGCTTGAGCAGGAGTCCGCCGGCATGGTTCCGCGCCTGTTCAGGAGGGCGCGCCTCTCCCCCAGCGTGTGGCTCAGGACCTGGGACGACTACGCGATAATGGCGCTGGTCGAGGCGGGGCTGGGGGTGTCGATCCTGCCCTCGCTCATCCTGTCGCGCTGCCCCTTTGACGTGGCGATCCTGCCGCTCGAGCCCAGGGCGTACCGCGACATCTACGTGACGCACCGCCCGCAGGCAGAGCTGTCGAGGGCGACGAGGGACTTTCTGCGGCACCTTGGCCAAGGACTTGAGGCCACGGGCGAGAGGAGTGAGGGATGACGGTGGGGACCCTGGTCGCCCTGCTGGTGGCGATGGCGGCGGTTGGGCAGGCGTGGTTCTGGCGCCTGAGGGTGCACGAGGAGAGGAGCCTGTGGTACGGGCTGTCGTTCCTCTTCGCGGTGGGGACGCTGGCGGTCGCCGTGGAGGCCGTGCTGGTCTCGGGCACGCCGTTTGGCGACCACCCGGTGCTGCAGCAGGCCAACCTGGTGGTCCTGGTGCTGCTCGTGGTGCTTCTCGCCCTGTTCCCGGTGGCCCTGGTGGTGACGCTCATCGTCTCGGGGGCGAGGCTGGTCCGCCGCGAGGGGGCGCGACCCTCCAACCTGCTGTCGCTGGGCCTGGGAGTCATGATGGTCGCCTACGTGGTGGTGTGGCCCCTCGTCAGGGGCGAGCTGGTCTCGCTCCCGCTTGCGGGCAGGCTGCTCGACCTCGCGTTTGGCCTCGCCGCCATCGTCCTCGGCGTGCTCTCGACGGTCTTCACGCTCTACACCATAAGCGGTGCGCTCGCCCAGATCCCGCACCGGCACCGTCGCTACGCCCACGTGATCGTCCTGGGCGCGGGCCTTGCGGGAGGGCGCACCGTGACCCCGCTCCTGGCGCGCAGAGTCGACCGCGGCGTCCGGGCGTGGCGCGACAACCCCGGCTCCACCCTCGTGATGTCGGGCGGCCAGGGGCCGGACGAGCTGGTGAGCGAGGCCAGCGCCATGGCGGACTATGCCGTCTCCCAGGGCGTGCCGCGCGAGAGCATCGTCCTGGAGGACCGCTCGCGCAACACGCGGGAGAACGTAGCGAACTCCTTCGCCCTCATCTCCGCCGACGGCGGGGAGCACTCGCGCGCGGTGGTGGTGACGGACGACTACCACGTGTTCCGCGCGCTGCTCCTCACCCGCGAGCTGGGCGTGCGCTGCGACGGGCTGGGCTCCCACGTGCGCCTGTACTTCTCGCTCAACGCGCTCGTGAGGGAGTGGGCCGCCTACATCTCCCTCCGCAGGAGGCTTTACACCAGGGTCATGGTCGCCCTCGCCGCCGTCTACGTCGCCGGCTGGCTCCTGGGCACCATCGTGGGAGGCTAGCGGGGAGAGACGCGCGCCGCCCATACGACGAGGGGGCCGCCCCGTCCGGGACGACCCCCTCCCCATGGCGCGAAGTCCCGCGCGATGCCTACATCAGCTCCGTGACGTCCCTTGCGAACTCGATCGGGTCGTCGATGGGCATGCCCGCGACCAGGAGCGCCTGGTCGTACAGGATGTGGCCGTAGAGCTTGAGGCGGTCCTTGTCGCCCGACTCCTGAGCCGCCACGAGCTTGCCGAACACGGGGTGCGCCGCGTTGAGCTGCAGCACGCGGTGCGCCTTGGGGGCGTTCTCGCCCTCGGGGCCCTGGCTGATCACGCGCTCCATCTCAAGCGAGACGGGACCCTCGGACGCGATCGCCGCGGGGGCGTCGCCCAGGCCGGCGGCTGCCTTCACGTCGTCCACCTTTCCGTCCATGGCATCCTTGAGCTCGCTGAACAGCTCCTTGTGCTCGTCCTGGGCCTTCTCGGCATCCCTCTTCTCGTCGTCGGTCGCCAGGTCCAGGCCAGCGGTCGTGACGTTGACTAGGTCGTAGTCCTTGGCCTCGGTCCCCTTGTGCTCGGAGTCGCCCGCCTTGGCGTCAACATGGTAGGAGCGCATGACCTGGAACATGAACTCGTCCACGTCCTGGGTGCAGAGGAGGACGTCGTAGCCGTGGTCGACGGCACTCCTCACGGCAGGCAGCTGCTCCAGGCGCTCGCGGCTCTCGCCCGAGGCGTAGTAGACCTTGTCCTGGCCCTCCGCCATCGACGCCACGTACTCCGCGAAGGTCACCATCTTGCCCTGCTTGGCGCTCCAGTACAGCAGGAGGTCGGCCAGCTCGTCGGCCTTGGAGCCGTAGCTGTTGTAGATGCCAAACTTGAGGCCGCGACCAAAGTTGTCGAAGAACTTCTCGTAGTCCTCGCGGTCGTTGTCACGCATGGCCTGCAGTTCGCTCGTGATCTTCTTCTCCACGCGACGGGCGATGGCCCTGAGCTGCGCGTTCTGCTGCAGCGTCTCGCGCGAGATGTTGAGGTGCACGTCGGGCGAGTCCACGATGCCGCGCACGAAGTTGTAGTAGTCGGGGAGCAGGTCCTCGCACTTCTCCTGGATGAGGACGTTGGACGAGTAGAGCGCGAGGCCCTTCTTGTAGTCCTTGCTATAGAGGTCAAACGGCGCCTGGCTGGGGATGAACAGCAGCGCGTCGTAGCTCAGCGCGCCCTCGGCATGGAAGCTGACGGTGCGGAGCGGGTCCTCCCAGTCGTGGAAGGTCGACTTGTAGAACTCGTCGTAGTCCTTCTGCTCCACGTCCGCCTGGCGCTTCTTCCAGATGGGAGTCATGGAGTTGATGGTCTCGAGCTCCTCGTACGTCTCATACTCGGGCTTGTAGTCGTCGCCGGCGTCCTCGGGCTTGGGCTTCTCGCGCGACTTCTCCACCATCATGCGGATGGGATGTCTCACGTAGTTGCTGTAGCGGGTGATGAGGTCCCTCAGGCCCCACTCGCTCAGGAAGCGGTCGGTGTTCTCGTCGTCCGTGGAGGGACGCAGGTGCAGGATCACGTCGGTGCCGTGGTCGTCGGCGCCGTCCCTCTCGCCCTCGGCGGCAGGCTCGATGGTGTAGCCCGTCACGCCGTCGGACTCCCAGGCGTAGGCGGCGTCGGCGCCCAGCGCGCGGCTCACCACGCGAACGTGGTCCGCGACCATGAACGAGCTGTAGAAGCCCACGCCAAACTGGCCGATGATGTCCACGTCCTCGCCCTGGTGCTCGCTGTTCTGGCGCTTGAACTCCTCGGACCCCGAGTGGGCGATGGTGCCCAGGTCCTTCTCCAGGGCGTCCTTGTCCATACCGATACCGTTGTCGCTCACGGTCACGGTACGCGCGTCCTTGTCAAAGCTCACGCGGATCTCGAGCGAGTCCTGGTCAACGTGCAGGTCCGGGTTGTTGATCCCCTCGAACGACAGCTTGTCCAGCGAGTCGGACGCGTTGGAGATGAGCTCGCGCAGGAAGATCTCCTTGTTGGTGTAGATCGAGTTGATCATGAGGTCCAGGAGCTTCTTGCTCTCTGTCTTGAACTGCTTCATGCAGGCATGTCCCCCTTCTTGCGGCGTGCGGTTTTTTCACAGCTAAGTGTGTACCCCGGGGATTGACCTGTAATCTTGCATTCAGAAAATCTCATGCACTCGCACTGAGGTTTTGCTCGTCTCCCCCGTTTTCGGGATGGACCAGGGTTCCCTGGAGGAGAAGCCCCAAACCGTCGAAGGCGCACCACAGCACCAGGGCAATGAGCAGGTAGGGGACCAGGAACCCCGGGTTGCCAAACCTCCTCACGCCCCACACGAAGGGCGCCGCCACAGGCCAGGTGACGAAGAAGAAGTTGGTGTCCAGCACCGGGTTGAGGAACCGGAACAGCAGCCCGCCCGCCGCAGCCGCGACCGTCGGCTCCCACAGATGCCGCAGGCTCGGGCGATACAGGCCCCCGCCCACCACGCACAGGCAGCACACGACCATGAGGGTATGCTCCACGAAGCCGCCCACCGACGCGTAGCTCCACACGGGGCAGTAGGTCCAGCCGGGGAGGAGAAGGGCTCCGATGCCACCCACCATGCCCCACGGGTAGGCGACGCGCGCCACATGGCGGTTCTCGCTCACCGCGAGCGCGAGGTTGAGGAACTCGCATATGTTGCAGATGTGCAGCGGCCAGAAGTTGGGGGTCATGAGCCCCCGGGCAATGAGGATGGCGTCGCGCGACCCCAGGAGCGCGAGCGGGACCGCCGCCACGGTGACCAGGAAGCGATGGCGCGCCGTCCCTCTCCCCCATCCCGCGGGCAGCCGGCGGAAGGCGCGCAGCAGCACGGCGGAGAGAGCGGCCATGATCGCGAGCATGCAGAGGTGCTGGGAGCCAAAGGTCGCGAATCCCCCCTCGGGGTGCGAGAGGAACACCGGCTCGGGGGTGAGGAACGCCAAGACCGCCGACGCAAGCCCTTGCAGGGCGCCCACCTACCTCACGCCCTCCACGGCGATCCAGGTCGTCCCCTCGCGCAGGTGGGCGGTCGCATGCGAGAAGCCCGCGCCCACAAGCAGCTCCTCGTACTCCGCCGGCTCCAGGACCGTGAGGTCGTAGAGCTCGATGTTCTCCCGCACCTCGTCGTCGAGGTCGGGACGGCGGTAGACGTCGGCCACCAGGAGGAAGCGCCCTCCTGGCCTCACCACGCGGGCGACCTCGCGCAGGGAGCGCGGCGGATCGGGCCAGAAGTAGAAGCTCTCGACCGTGGTCACCACGTCAAACGAGGCGTCGGGAAAGGGCAGCGATTCCACCGAGGCGCGCGTGACGTCCATCGACCCCGCGCGGATGGCCCCCTCGTTCTGCCGGCGGGAGGTGGCGCACGAGACCTCCGAGTGGTCGACGCCACTCACGTGGCCGCCCCCACCCGCCGCCTCGATGCGGTTCGCGATGCGCCCCATCGTGGCGCCCCCGCCGCAGCCGATGTCCAGGACGCGGTCCCCGGCATGGAAGTCGACCAGGTCGAGGGCCCAGTTGGTGACGTCGGCATGGCTCCGGTTCATGCGCTCGAGCATCCGCTCGCCAAAGGCCCCGTGGGGGTTGCCGGGATCCCCCTCGCGCGTGACCGCGCGTTCGTCCATGACCTCGTCCGCACCTTCCATGGGTTGCCTCCCTCAGCCTCGCATTCCGCCCGCCGGTCCCGCGGGAAGCGCGGGCCGGGTCACACGATTCTATTCCCAACCCACGGCATCCCGGCGTGCGGGACGGACGATCCCGAGCGAGGACGGCGGAGGTTCTCCCACCCCTCCACAACGCTTCGCGCTAGCCTAGAGCGATGGGACAAGCGAGAGGGGACCTCATGAAGCTCTACGCACCGGGTGCGGGATACGGGCCCGACACCACGCTCACCGACACGGAGCTCGTCGTGGGGAGGGAGCACTACCCCACCTCGGAGGTCACGGCCGTGCGCGCGTTCACCAAGCCGTCGCGCCTGCTCGCCGCCGTGTACCAGGTGACGGTGGGCAACAGGGTGGTCAACGTGTCGTTTGCGCAGAAGGACCTGGAGGCCGGCAACGCCATCATCGAGGAGCTCGACCGCATCGCGCTCAGGAACCGCGGGGGCAGGACGGACGAGGAGGTCCGGGAGCGCCGGCTCGAGGCGGACGCGTGCGAGGCCCTTGCCAGGAGGTGCGCGGCGGACGGGCTCGACGACGGGATGGACCACCAGCTGCTCCGGCGCCACCTGGCGGTCGTGGCAGACGGCCTGGAGCCGGACGAGCGCCCCTACGCCACGTTCGTCGCTCAGGCAAACTACCGGGACGCAAGGCACAACGACGGCCAGTTCGCCTTCGTGGCGACCCAGCGTGCGCTTCACTCCTCGCAGCGGAGGCTGTTTGGCCTGCGCCCCGTCACGCTCCCCTGGGAGACGGTCACGGACATCGCGCTGGAGGAGGGCACCGAGCGATCGGTCCTCACGGTCCAGGCGCCCCGCGACGCCATGCGGCTTGGCCTTGGACCCGACGAGGCGGTTGCGGTCGTCGAGGCGCTGCGCGCGGCCCGGAGGGGGACGCCCCTCTCCCCCGCCCCCAAGGGCTCGGTGGCGGAACCGAAGGGAGCGGAGCCAAATCCCGGGGCAGCAGGCACCGGCGTCGCGGCCACGTCTCCCCTGGCCGACCCCTACGAGGAGGTCAAGAAGGCGAAGGAGCTCCTGGACCTGGGCATCCTGACCCAGGAGGAGTTCGACCGCAAGAAGCGCCAGCTGCTTGGTCTGTAGGGGGAGACATGCTCAACGTCGTGCTCGTGGAGCCGGAGATCCCGGCAAACACCGGGAACATCGGGAGGACGTGCGTGCTCACGGGGTCGCGCCTGCACCTGGTGGCGCCTGGGTTCGACCTGTCGGAGCGCGCCCTCAGGCGTGCGGGACTCGCCTACTGGCAGAGCCTGGACGTCAGGGTCTACGAGGACTGGCAGGCGTTCCTCCTCGCCAACCACGACGCGTGGGCAGCGCTCGACGGGCACCTCTCGCCCGTCGGTGAGGACGGCAAGCCGGCGCCCGCCATGCACCTCCTCACCAAGCGCGGGGCGAGGAGGCACTCGGACAGCCGCTACCGCGATGGCGACTACCTGGTGTTTGGACGCGAGAGCACGGGCCTGGACCAGGGGCTCATCGCGTCGCACCCCACCCTGTGCGAGCGCATTCCCATGGTGGGCGACGCGGCGCTCGCCAACGCGGGCGAGTGGCACGCCTCGCACCTGGACCTGCATCCCGAGCTCAAGCGCGACGTGTGCGGCAACTTCGTGGACGAGAGGAGCATGCAGGTGACCTCGCTCAACCTCTCCAACGCCGTCGCCATCGTGCTGTTTGAGGCACTGCGCCAGCAGGGGTACCCGGGGCTCGACGGCTGAAGCCAGTCCCGTTCCGCTAGCGCCCCTTGCGGGACGGCCACCACGCGGCGGCTATCGCCAGGACGAGTCCGACCGCGACCCAGGGCGCGGCGCCGCTCCAGAACTCGCCGAACGGCCCTCCGACCACTGCGCCCAGAGCGCACAGGGCAACGTAGACCGCCAGGATCACCACGGGGACGGCAATGCCTCCGCCCCCTCCCTGCGCCGACGTTCCCATACGGCACCTCCGCTCGGTCGTCCGTCCGCGGGCGGCCCTTTGCGCGAGTGTAGCGGGCCCTTGGTAAGACGGCGGTAAGCGGACGGTAAGCCCACGACCAGCGCATGCACGCGTCGGGAAGCGTTCGCCGCATCCGTTGCCACGTCACGAAATGGCAACGGAAAAGTGGGCCGGGCACAATCTACGCGGACGAATTATGGGAACAAACAGCCATAAGTCGCCGCGAGGCAGACCCAACCGCCACCTCGCGCGACGTTGCGATGGAGTTCTTCACGAAGGGAGTTCCCATGAGTCGCAGGCCAGTGAGGGTAGTCCAGTACGGTTGCGGGAAGATGGCAAAGTACACCATTCGTTATCTGCACGAGCACGGAGCACAACTGGTGGGCGCCATCGACACCAACCCCGACAGGGTGGGGATGGACGCGGGCGACTATGCGGGCCTGCCCGTCAAGCTGGGCGTCAAGATCTCCGACAACGCGGACAAGGTGTTGGACGAGACCGCGCCCGACATCGCAATCGTCACCCTGTTCTCGCTCGTCGACGACATCGCGCCGATGGTCGAGAAGTGCGTGAGCCGCGGCATCAGCGTCGTGACCACCTGCGAGGAGGCGACCTTCCCCTGGACCACCTCGGCGGCCACCACGAACCGCCTCGACGCAATCGCCAAGGAGAACGGCGCCACCATCGTCGGCGCCGGCATGGAGGATGTGTTCTGGGTCCGCATCGTCGGACTTCTCGCCGGCGCCGTGAACTCGATCACCAAGGTCGAGGGCTCCGTCTCGTACAACGTCGAGGACTACGGGCTTGCGCTCGCGAAGGCGCACGGCGTGGGTCTCACGACCGACGAGTTCGAGAAGACCCTGGCGCATCCGGACGAGATCGTGCCCTCCTACGTGTGGAACTCCAACGAGTGCCTGGCTCAGGAGCTCGGCCTCACGGTGAAGGAGGTCATCCAAGAGAACGTGCCCTACGTGGCAGAGGCGGACACCTACTCCCAGACCATGGGGGAGACCATCCCCGCCGGCAAGGTCCTGGGCATGAACACGCGCGTGACCACCAAGACGTACCAGGGGATCGACCTGGTGACCTCGCAGATTGGCAAGGTGTACGGGCCGGATGACGGTGACCTGTGCGACTGGAAGATCTACGGCGAGCCCAACACCACCTTCCACGTGGAGAAGCCCGACACCGTGCGCCACACCTGCGCCACCATCGTCAACCGCATCCCCACGGTCCTCTCCGCAGCACCCGGCTACCACACCGTGGACGAGCTGGAGCCGCTGCGCTACCAGACCCAGCCGATGATGCTGGACGAGTTTGAGTTCTAAGGCGAAGAGCGCACATCACAGCCGTGACCGGGGCGGAGGGGTCAAGTTGCCCCTCCGTCCCCCTTTCTTGCGGCGGCTTCCGTTCGCGTGGAGGTCTGCGTCGTGGTCTCGCGGATTCCGGATGTGGCCGCATCGGGGCTCTCCTGCTGATGGCCGGGTGGGATGCTCGAAGCGTTGACCCTGGCGGTTGCCCGCTCGAGGTCAAGGAGGGGGAGGGGGCGGGCGCGTCGCTGCCGGCGCCTCCCCGCGCGCCCCCATCCTCGGTCGGCGGCAGCGGGGGTCGGCCCTGGCCCGTCGCGGGGCCGGCAATCAGCATTCGGGCTACGGCGGCGGACTCCCGAAGTGAGTGCCCGCATCGAGCCCCCTCCGCCGGGACTGCCGGACGCGCGGGGCATAACCCCAGTTGGGCGTAAATCAAACCCTGGATCATGGCGGCAAGCCCCCGAGGTGAGCACTCACATCTGGGGTCCCTGCCATTTGGCCCCCCGCTCCCTCCCGGGCGGCGGCAACCGCCCGACGTGAGCGCTCACGTCGGGAGCCTGCCGCCGCCCGTCGGCGCCCAGGGGCTACGTCCGCCCCTCCCACCTGCGCGAACGTCAGGATGCCTCTGTCGGGTGCCGACGGGTCAGCCCCTCAGACCGCTCACATCGGGCCTCCGCCGCCACGAGCTGAGCCTCGGCGCGGCCCGCCCCCCTCGAGGGGCTCGGGGAGGGGGATGCCGCAGGGCCGGGCGGCGCGCGGCAGCCGGCGGGCCCTGGGCCCTCGGCTCCGCACCCCCGCCGGCGGAGCGCAGCGTTCGTGCCCATGCCAGAAACTGCATCCCATGCGTACACGCGGGACGAACTTTCTGGCGGCGCCGAAGTCCCGGCGTCCCGCCAACTGGGGAAGCGCCGCGTCGCGGCGGGCACATGTCAGAAATCGCGTGCCGTGTGTACACGCGGGAGTGGCTTTCCGACATCCGCCCGTCCCTTGGGGGCGGCTCTGCCTGGGATCGCGTCCCGCGTGTACACGCGGGACGGGGTTTCTGACCCGGGCGCGGCCCCGGCACCCCTCCGGCAGGATAGACGCGCCGGTGGGATTGGCACCATGCCGGAAACCGCGAGTCGTGTGTACACGCGGGACGCGTTTTCCGGCGGCGCGCGGCAGCCGGCGGGCGGCGCGGGCGAGAGGGTGGGCCCCGAGGCAGGCCCGCACCGGTGGCCGTCCCGTTCAACCTTGGCCCGTCCTCTCCCTCTCTGACCCTAGGCGGTCCGTCTGCCCGCGATCGGCACGGCTCCCTCGGTACTCCTTTGCAATCTGCAGCGTGCGGGGCCATCAATCTTCAAACATTGGCAGCGAACTCCCGAAGTGAGCACTCACATCCGGATTCCGCCGCCATGGAGGGCTAGCAGGGTGGTCGTCTCCCCAGCTGCCGACCGGCCATCTCCCAGGCCATGGCAGCAAACCCCCGATGTGAGCACTCATATCAGTCTCCCGCCGCCAATCAAGTCCGGAATGATGGCCAAATGGCAGCAAGCTCCCGACGTGAGTGCTCACTTCGGGAGGTCGCTGCCACGCTCCAGGGCGGGCGATGTCCCCTCGGCCCCTCTACCTGCTGAAACGCTGGAGGTAACCACGACCCCCGACGAGAACTCACCAGCTGACCCACTCATATCCGTCTCCCACTTCCATGGTTCGACCCTTGATTCAAGGCACGCGAGACTCGAGAGAAATCAGGGACGAGCAAGCGCGCGATTAACGGGAGACCCGCCGGCGGAGAACCGTCCCTCCCCTTCTTAGACCATTGAGGGCGCACACCGTGTCAGCGCCGGGTGCTCACGGTCTGACCGGCTGGTGAGCCCCCAGAAAAGAACCCATAAGGGGAGACAGCAGTATGGGAGGTGGGGCGCGTACGGCAGCCCATCTCCGCAATCGAACGGTGGCCCCGGCTCCCTGGCGCAGGCAAGGCAACCGCATCCGGACTATCCACCACCGGGAGAGAATCTGCGCAAGACGAAGCCGGGGCCACGAACATCTGGCCCGTGGCCCCGACTTCACTGATGTTCTTACTTGGGCGACTCGTGGCGGGACGCGAGCTGGGATACGGAGTCTCGAGGGGGTTACCCACGACATCCGCCCCGAGCGGGCCGCGACCCAAGGTGTTCCCCCGATGCCACACGAAACCGCCGATGACGCTCCAACGCACGTCTCCGGGGGATCGATGGGCGGCGTCGATGCGACCGCGAATATCGCGCAGATCTCCTAGAAGCCTGCCTCGTGGATCTTGGAGACCGCAAGGCGCAGCCGCTCGGGCGGCATCACCAGGGCCATGCGCACAAAGCCCTCGCCCGCGGGGCCAAAGCTGGCGCCAGGGGTGACGATGACGCCGGACTTCTCCATGAGCTCGAGCGTGAAGTCGACCGAGTCCATGCGCCCGCCCGGGATGCGTGCCCACACGAACATGGAGCCGTGCGCATTGGGACGCTCCCAGCCGATGCCCTCGAGCGCGTCGCACAGTGCGTCGCGACGCTCCTGGTAGAGCATGCGCTGACGCTCGACGCCGTCGAGCGGGCCCGTGAGCGCGGCAATGGCCACGTCCTGCTCGGGGAAGAACATGCCGTAGTCCAGCTGGCCGTGCAGCTTCTTTGCCGCGGCGACGATGTCGGGACGTCCGACCAGGAAGCTCAGCCTGACGCCGGTGACGTCGAAGGACTTGGAGAGCGAGAGGAACTCAACGCCCACCTCGCGGGCACCCTCGTACGCGAGGAACGAGCCCCCCGGCTCCTTGGTGTCAAACACGATGTCAGAGTAGGCGTTGTCGTGGATGATCACGATGTCGTGGGCCTTGGCGAAGTCGATGATCTGACGATAGACCTCGGGGGTTCCCACGGAGCCCACGGGGTTGGCGGGAAGCGAGACCACCATGTAGCGCGCGGCGTCGGCCACGTCGTCGGGAATCCCCTCCACGTAGGGCAGGAAGTCGTGCTCGGCGCTGAGCGGGTAGAACGCCAGCTTGGCACCCGCAAGCAGGCTCGCCGTGCGGAACAGCGGGTAGCACGGGTCGGGGACCAGCACCGTGTCGCCCGGGTCAACAAGCGCCTGGCACACAAAGCCCATGCCCTCCTGCGTGCCGTGGCAGCTCATGACCATGCCCGGCGTGATGCCGTCGACGCCGTAGCGCCTGTGGTAGTAGTCGCAGACCGCCTGGTCCAGCTCGTCGCGGTCATGCAGGGAGTACTTCCAGTTCTCGGGGTTGCTTGCGCTCTTCACCATCGCGTCGATGAGCCGCTGGTCGGGGGCAAAGTCGGGCGTGCCCACGGACAGGTCAAAGACCTCGCGGCCCCTCGCCTCAAGCTCGCGGCGCCTGACGTTGAGGGCGGCGAACACCTCGTCTCCAAACAGGTCGAGCCTCTTCGAGAACCTCATGGCACATCCCCTCTCCCCCGCCCAATGCGGGGCCCTTCCACCGTGGCGTCACGCGGGCGACACCACGGAGACCGCCGCTCGGAGCGGGTGAGGCGCATCCGACGCACGACGGAGAATCGCAGTGGGTTTTATTGTATATCGAGGTTCCTTGAGGAGAGGTGCGACGGACCACCCCCACGCCAATCCCCATGGCAGCCAGCGTAACTCGCCCGCGGGGGCGCGGTCGCCCCGCAACGTCAGGCGTTGCCAGCGAGCGATGCCGCAGAGGGGCCGAGGGCCTAGAGCGCCTGCACCAGGAGCGTGACCGCGAGGACCGAGGCGCAGCAGGCGCCCGACACGGCGAACAGGCCGGCGCCCATCCACGAGAGGACGATGCCCACGGCGAGCGCCACCGCACCGGCGACCGGCACCCCGGTGGCGCCCAGGATCGCCGGGAACGTCATGACCGCGAGGGTCACGTAGGGGACGTAGTAGAGGAACGAGCGGAAGAAGGGGCTCGTGATCCTCCGCCTGATGAGCGTGGCGGGGAGCGCCCTGGTGGCAAACGTCACGCCCGCCATGATCGCGACGTAGACCCAGCCGGTCGCGCCCATGCTATGCCTCCACCGCGGCGGTGGCGGAGGACAGGGCGACGGGCTCGAACGCTCCCTGCCGCCCATCGTCGGAGTCGGGGGCGACGTCGTTGCGCGTCTCGCCCTCCTCGTCGGGCACCGGGAACAGCACGGCGGCAGCGGCCGCGATCCCCACCGTCAGCAGGATGGTGCGGACGCCCTCCGAGAGGCCCGAGACCAGCGGTGCCACGGAGGCGGCCAGGCTGGCGGCAAAGCTCACGGCGACGACCCCGGCCACCGCGTGGTTCTCCCGAGCCGGCGGGATGATGACCGCGAGGAACATGCCAAAGAGCGAGACGCTCAAAGCCTGCACGACCAGGCTGGGGAGGACGCTGCCGACGACCATGCCCAGGGCCGCGCCGCCCGCCCATCCAATAAGGGGCAGGACCATGGTCCCCAGGGCGCGGGCGGGCCGCACGTCTCCCCTCTGGGCGATGTTGACGGCGAAGATCTCGTCGGTGTTGTCGAAGGCGATGAGCGCGCGCATCCAGAGTGGCGTGTCGCTTGCGAACCGCTGCGAAAGGACGCATCCCATGAGCAGGTAGCGGGCGTTTGCCACGAGCATCATCGCGGCGAGCTCGAGGTATCCCGCATGGGCCGCCACCAGCGTAAACCCGGCGTACTCGCCCGCCGACGCGTTGCAGAGGAAGCTCACGAGCACGCCCTGCCCAAGGCTCAGGCCCGCCATCTTCGCGGCGATGCCGAGCGAGAACGACACGGCGAGGTACCCCAGGGCGATGGGGAGTCCGTCGGCGAGACCCTCGCGAAACGGTGCCGCCCACTCCCCCGCGCCCCGGCGGGACGACCCCTTTGACCCCGCCATGGCTGTTGCAATACTCGCCTGTCCCACGTCTGCTCCCCACGCCGTAAACACCCTGTGACTTCTTTAATAGCATCGCGGGAGTAATTAGTTAAACGAATGTATTTTATGGTTCGATTAGCAACCATAATGCATGCACGTGAGGGAGGGCCCACATGAGGACGTCGCGCTGTCAGGTCTTCTGCACGGTGGTTGAGGCGGGCAGCTTCACCCAGGCGGCGCGCGAGCTGGGATACACGCAGAGCGCCGTGAGCCAGACGGTGCACTCGCTGGAGTCGGAGCTGGGGGTGACCCTGCTCGACCGCAGGCGGGGGTCCCTCTCGCTCACCAGGGACGGCGAGACGTTCATGCCCAACATCCGCGCGGTGGCGCAGGCGGAGGAGGAGCTCGACCGTCGCAGGCAGGAGGTCACCGGCCTGATGGGGGCCACCATCCGCGTTGGCACCTTCTCGAGCGTGAGTCGCAGGATCCTGCCTCCGCTCATGCACCGGTTCGAGGGGCTGCATCCCGACGTGCGCTTCGTGCTCCGCCAGGGCGAGTACACGAGCATCGCCGAGTGGGTCGCGGAGGGGAGGGTGGACATCGGCTTCCTGAACGGCGACTACTCGGAGGGGCTGCCCTGCCGCACCGTGGCGACCGACACCATGATGGCGGTCCTGCCCCAGGGCCACCCCCTCGCCTCCCAGGACGAGGTGACCCTGGCCCAGCTGGCGAGGGAGCCGATCATCCTGCTGGACGAGGGCCAGGTGAGCGTGGCCCTCTCGTCGTTCCGCAGGCTCTCGCTGGTGCCGCGCATCCGCTACGAGGTGACCGACGACTACTCCATCCTCGCCATGGTGCGCGAGGGCCTGGGGGTCTCGATCCTGTACACGACCATGCTCGAGGGCTACGCCACGGGGGTGGAGGTGCGGCCCATCGCGGAGCGCCCCAGCAGGAACATCGCGCTGGCGTGGTCGGCGTGGGACACGCTCCCCGTGGCGTCGCGCAGCTTCGCCGAGTTCATCTTTGGGGAGGAGAGCAGCGCCACCACCTAGCCCAGGGCGCACCCGCGGCAGCTGGGGCAGGCGGCGATCCCGCCCAGCGCCGTCTCGCGCAGCTCCATGGGAAGCGAGGCCCCCACGCGCCTGGCGGCCTGGACCACCTCGTCGAAGGGCGCGACCGACCTCACGCCCGCGAGCGCCATGCGGGCGCAGGCCAGGGCGTTCGCGGCCGCCGCGGCGTTGCGCTTCTGGCACGGCTCCTCCACGAGGCCCCGCACCGGGTCGCAGGCCAGGCCGAGGAGGTTGCCCAGGGCGATCGCCGCCGCGTCCAGGCAGGCGCGCGGGCCGGCCCCCATGAGGCGCGCCGCCGCGGCCGCCGCCATGGCGCTCGCCGTGCCCACCTCCGCCTGGCAGCCGCCCTCGGCCCCCGCGACCGTGGCGTTGCGGCTGACCACGAACCCCACGGCTGCGGCGCAGGCAAGGGCGTCGCGCATCTCCTCTCGCCCTGGACGAACCGCCTCGTCGATGGCGAGGAGGACGCCGGGCACCACGCCCGACGACCCCGCCGTCGGGGCGGCGACGATGCGGCCCATCGAGGCGTTGGTCTCGAGCACCGCCATCGCGAGCGTCGCCGCGCGGGCGTCGACCCCGCCGGCAAGCGCGTCTCCCCCGCTGGCAAGCCCCGAAAGCGCCCGGGACTCTCCGCCGATGAGGCCGCCCATGGTGCGCACCCCTCCCTCCAGGGGGCCGTACGCAGACTCGCGCATCACGTCCAGCACCCGGTCCAGGTAGCGCTCCGCCGCCGCAACGGGCCGGCCGTGCATGGCCTCGCACACCTCCTCGCGCGCCATGAACGCCTGCCCCAGGGTGAGCCCGTGCGCCTCGGCATGGGAGAGGAGCTGCGACGCGTCCTCGAAGTCGACCGTCGGGAGCAGCCGCTCCGCCTCGCCGGGCCCCATCGACGGCTCCCCCAGCCCCTCGGCGTCGGGAGCGCGCCCCAGCCCGTCGGCGGGGACGAAGCGCATGCGGCTGATGTCCGGGCTCGCGAGGATCGCCTCGCGCACCTCCCGCGACACGGGGCCGTCGACCTCCAGGACGTTAAACGCCTCGCCCCCGCGACGCGAGCGGTACATCCACACGGAGCCTATGTTGACCCCGCCCTCCCCCAGCGTGCCGGCGATGTGCCCGAGCACGCCCGGCACGTCTCGCTCGTAGAGGATGAGGGCGTTGTACTCCCCCGTGATCTGCACCGACAGACCGTCGATCATCGTCAGCCGCGCGGCCCCGCCGCCGATGGACTCGCCGCGGGCCGTGAGCTCGTCGCCGTTGGCGTCGCGCACCCACACGTCGACCGTGTTGGGGTGGGAGACCCTCGACGTGGGGTCAGCCTCGAACGACACCGCGAGCCCGCAGTCCCGCGCAAACTGCAGGGAGTCGCGGATGCGCAGGTCGTCCGTGTGGAGCCCCAGCATCCCCGCGGCAAGCGCGCGGTCGGTGCCATGGCCGCGGTACGTGCGCGCGAACGACCCGTACAGCGTGAACCGGACCTCGGCGGGAGGCGCGTCCAAAAGCTCCCTCACCATCTGCGCGATGCGGAGCGCGCCCGCCGTGTGCGACGACGACGGCCCAACCATGATGGGTCCCAGGACATCCCTCAGGCCAAAGCTCCTCATGGCACCTCCCCGGTCTCGCACCAGCGTAGGCGGGGATTGTTTCGGGACGGTGAGGCATCGGAGACGTGCGTGGGTCCTCTCCCCCGCCGCCCGGTTGCGCCGGCGCTACGGGCGGGGCGCCTGGCCCTCCTGCCACTCGGACCCCTGGGGGCGCATGACCTTCGCCAGGGCGTCGAGAGCCGCCCTCCTGAGGGCCGTGAACCCGGAGGGCCTGGCCGCCACCCAGTCGACGGGATGCGCCGCGAGCATGGCGCGCGCCTCGTCTATCACCTGGCGCCCCGTACCCGCCTGGAAGGCGTCGTCCCCCGAGACGGGGAGGTTGACGTAGACGTCTGCCGCCTGGGAGTACAGGCGGTCGAGCTGGTTTGCCCCGCACGCCATGGTCCGACGGGCGATGTCGATGGGGGCGGGAGACTCGAGCGGGCTCATGGAGCGGATGAGGCCCACGCCCACCACGGCGTCCACCGAGCCTCGGTCGAAGAGCGGCGTGGGCAGGTTCATGCGGCAGCCGCCGTCCATGAAGGTGCGGCCCAGGTACTGGGTGGGCGTGACGGCGAGGGGGTACGAGGCGGAGCAGGTGACGCACTTGGCCAGGTCGAGGTTGCCGGTGAGGCACGCCCACGAGCCGTTGGGGTCGCCAAACAGGTCGGGATCGTTGGTGAACACGCACAGCTGCCCCGTGGTGATGTCCACCGCCGGGATGGCCACGGGCATCTTGAGGTCGTCCATGTGGAGCGCCCCCGCCTCGCCCAGGATGTCGCGGGCGTAGCCCTCCATCACCCCCGAGTCCAGGAAGCCGTTGCTCTTGACCATGTTGAGGACCTTGAACTGCATGTTCTTGAGGAAGCCGTCCTCGACCACGCGACGGTCCATCTTCACCAGGAGCTCCTCGATGCGGGACGAGGGGAGTCCCGCCGCCGTGAGCACCGCGACCATCGAGCCCATGGAGGTCCCCGCCGCCGCGGCAATGCGCACGTCATTGCACTCCATGTCCTCTATGGCTGCGACCTCGGCAAACGAGCGGAACCCACCACCGCAGAACGCGACGCCAACACCATCGAGCCTTGCCATAGCTTCCTCCCCCGACGCTGCCCAGGACGGGGGATTCGCGCTCCCCCTCCACCCATTCGCAGGATATCAAAGGGCGGGAGGACGAGGGACCGGCCAAGGCGCGAGGGGATGCCACGGGCGAGAATTCGCACGCACGGGGCGCGCGCTGTCGGCCCACCCCACGGCGGTCGGGCGCTCCATCCCGCGTTAAGCCCGACCCGAGCGTACGCGCACGGGCGCTTTCTGGCGCTACGTCACCTACGCATCCGACCCCAAGCAGCAACGGTCATGAAGGCAAATCGGTGGGCTCGGAATGAAGCTGGATGCCTACCACCCGGACAAGTTGCCGCCCCGCGTACGCCGGGTCGCCGCACGCCCTTCATCGAGCTCCCTCCAACCGGGGAAGGGGCGGCGTTGCGGGCCGGGCCTCCTCCGAGGTGGGCACGCTGGCGGCAAGCTCCTGAAATGAGCACTCACCGCGGGGTTTGGCTGCCATGGAGGCGAGAGAGGCCGGCCGTTCTCCCAGTTTGAGGTACACCAGTAGGCCAACCATGGCAGTGAGCTCCCGCTGTGAGCACTCACTTCGGGCCCCCTCTGCCATTCGAACCCCGAGAGGATAATCTCCTGGCAGCGAACTCCGGATGTGGGTGCTCACGGCGGGAGCTTGCCGCCACGAGCGAGAGGAGACGACTGGGTCCCGAGTTCTCCCACCTGGGGAAACGCCAGGGGTGCACGGCCAGTGCCAGGAACCCTTCCGTGGGGAAGCGCTCACATCGGGCTCCGGCCGCCATCGGAGGTCTCCCTCCCACGACCCACGACCGCCGTCCCATCAAACCTCGAACCTCGGCGGCAAAACGTCCGCGCGGAGACCGTTCCGCAAAGGTTGACGCGTTTAGGGAGGCGCTAACCGCGTCAATCCTTACGAAACTCCGAGTCCCGTAAGATCACGCGCGTTTACGGGGGCCCTAAACGCGTCAATCCTTACGGGCCCGGATCCCATGGGGCTGGCCGCGCCTCGGGGTCGGTCGCGGTGGGCCCTCTCGGGCGGAGGTAGGCCAACTCCCTCGGCGGCGTCGGCCAACTTCCATTCTTTGACTCTTGGGCCCACCCAGCGCAGTCGACCTACTCGCGGGGGCTGGCACGCCCCGTCCCCTCGGCGACAGCACCCCCTCCGTTCTTTGACTCTTGGGCCCCACCCAGCGCAAGCAGACACGCAAGGCATCTGTCGCCAGGGCCGAGGTCGCCCATTTTTCCGAGAGCCCGCTATCCACACGAATGCCGCGGAAACCCAGGGTTCGCCAGCCAGCCGACCGTGGAGGTGCCCACGCGGGGGTTCGCCGCCAGGCCAGGAGGACTCCGCTGGAGATGGGAGTTCAGCGAGCCGCCGACCGCCCAGGACCACCGGCCCCTCCGCACGCGCCAGACCGCCGGCGCACCCCTTCTCAGGGCTCTTTCCCTCCTGGGGACGGTCCGCACTGCAGCCCGGGCGCGAGAGCCCGCAGCCCAACGTTCCCCTTACTCCCCCTGGTCCTCCGAGGTCTTCCCGGACGAGACGCCCAGCGGGAGCTTCGCCGCCACAAACGCGGCGACGGCGACGGCGGGCAGGCTCTGGAGCGGGAAGCACAGGGCGAGAACGCATACCGTGAGCAGCGGCTTTCTGGTGCTGGCACTCACGACTGCGCCCGCCGCGACGGCAACGGGCAGGAGCGGGTCAACGCCGAGAAGCGCCGCCGCCACGTAGCCCATGCTCACGCCGCAGAAGATGAGCGGGAAGAACTCGCCGCCCACCCAGTCGCACGCCACGCACAGCTTGGTGAGGCAGACCTTGGCGAGGGCGGTCGCAAACAGCACCGCGACGCCCACCCCCTGCCAGCCGCCCACCAGGTCACCCGTGGCAGACTCGCCCGAGAAGAGGACGTTGGGGAAAAGCACGGCAACCGCGCCCAGCACCACGCCGCAGATGACCGCACGCGGCACGCCCGCCCGGGACATCCGGTCGGCAGCGCTCTTCGCGGCCCTCCCGGCGACGGCACCGACGACGCTCAGGCCCCACCCCAGGACCAGGGCGAGAAGCGCCGCCAAGACCGAGGAGTGCAGGTAGTCGATCGCCGGGAAGCGGGGAAGCGCCCCGGCGGGCCCCGCAAGTCTCGCCAGCGCGACGGCGCCCAGGACGAAGCCGATGCCGGCGACCGCCCACACGGCCGCCTTGTGGCGCTTGTGCATGAGCCGCGCCTCTCGCCCGACCCACTCGGGGCTGAGCGCGGGGACGCCGCTCCTCACGGGCTTGGACGGGTCGTCGGCGACGGCCCCGCCAGAGCGCCTCAGGGCGGCCATCGCGGCGGTGAAGCCCGCGGCGGCGAAGCCCGAGATGCCCGCCTCGGGACCCACCGCCCCGCCAAACGCGATGGGAAGCAGGAAGAGGACCAGGGAGCGGCCCCAGCTCCTCACGGAGTAGCCGCCGTTCTCGCGGCAGTGGGCGACGACCACCGAGAGGGTATCGAGCGTGTAGCCGCACCTGCAGGTCCATGCCTCCACCAGGATGCCGCCAACCGTGCAGACGACAAGGGGGTAGGCGGTGCGCACGCCCTCGGGGAGGGTACCCCTCAGCCCCTCCCACACCGTGGACTGCGCCAGGTCGCCCAGCCTTAGCACGGCAAAGGTCAGGAAGCCAACCACGACGCCCAGGACGAGCGCCACGAGGAGGAGGAAGGCGGACGCCCGGACGCGGTCGGAGCCCCTGAGCTCCGAGAGGGTTCCCTGGCTCCCGCCGTCGCTTTCCCCGCGGCCCTTCACGGTGTGGCCTCTCCCCTGTTCCACGCAGCTCTCCCCTCGCGCCGCCTCGCCCGCCGGCGAGACAATGCCCCAACATTGATAGAGGATACCCGACGCGGGATGGGATTCCATGCACCTCGGACGGCTCGCTGCCAGCGCGTGCGGTTACGAGCTTGTAATCGTTCTTCTCCCCAAACCATACGTCCCCAACATCAAACTTAGGATGTGCTGATAAGCGCAACCGCCATGCACGGGCATGGCACTGCACAAGGAGGAGGCTGTCAGCATGACCAAGAACGTCACACGTCGCGATGCCATTGCACTGTTTGGGGGTCTGGCGGCCTTTACGCTGGCCGGATGCAGCGGCGGCGGGAGCGGCTCGGACAGCTCCGCCGGCTCCAAGACCTACAAGATCGGCGTGCTGCAGCTCACCGAGCACGACGCGCTCGACGCCGCCAACAAGGGCTTTGTGAGCGCCCTCGACGACTCGGGCATCAAATACGACATCGACCAGCAGAACGCACAGAACGACCAGTCCGCCTGCCAGACCATCGCCACCAAGCTGGTGAACGACGGAGACGACCTGATCCTTGCCATCGCGACCCCCGCCGCGCAGGCCGTCGCGGGCGCCACGACCGACATCCCCATCGTGGGGACGGCGATCACCGACTTCGCCGCGTCCGGCCTGGTGGACAGCAACGACAAGCCCGGCAACAACGTCACCGGCACCTCGGACCTGACGCCGGTCGACGACCAGTTCAGCCTGCTGGTGAAGCTGCTCCCCGACGCCAAGACCGTCGGCATCCTGTACTGCACCGCAGAGAGCAACTCGGACGTCCAGGTGAAGATGGCCGAGGAGGCCGCCAAGAAGCGCAACCTCACGGCAACCCGCTACTCGGTCTCGAGCTCCAACGAGATCCAGCAGGTCGTGGAGTCCATGGTAGGAAAGGTCGACGCCTGCTACGCCCCCACCGACAACACCATCGCGGCGGGCATGTCCACGGTCTCGATGGTCGCGAACGAGAACAAGCTCCCCGTCATCTGCGGGGAGAAGGGCATGGTAGACAACGGCGGCCTGGCCACCTACGGCATCGACTACGAGAAGCTGGGCTACAAGGCCGGCCAGATGGCGGTCAAGATCCTGAAGGGCGAGTCGCAGCCCGCGGACATGCCCATCGAACACCTGAGCGCCAAGGAGTGCACGCTGTCGACCAACCAGAAGACCGCCGAGGCGGTTGGCGTGGACCTCACCGTGCTGGGTGACTCCGCCACGTCGAGCGACGGCGCGGACTCCGCGGACAGCGCCTCGGCATAGGGATGTGCGACCCTTCGGGTCAAACGGAGCAAGGTAGGGCCGCCACGTGCGGCGACGTTAGATGTGCCCGGGGCAACGCGTCCCGGGCACATCATCGGGTTTGGGGGAACGTATGGCATTGGCACTCGCTGGGGCGGTGTCGCAGGGAATCCTCTGGGGCATCATGGTGCTCGGCGTGTTCATCACCTTCCGGATGCTGGACATTGCCGACCTGACGGTGGACGGGAGCTTTGCCCTGGGCGGCTGCGTCGCCGCGGTGGCGTCGGTCAACCTGGGGCTCGACCCACTGGTCGCGATTCTGCTGGGAACCTTCGCCGGGATCGTCGCCGGCGCCGTGACCGGGCTTCTCCACACGCTCTTCGACATCCCCGCCATCCTCGCGGGAATCCTCACGCAGATCTCGCTCTGGTCCATCAATCTGCGCGTCATGGGCAAGTCCAACACGCCGCTGCTGGGCGTGGACACCGTGTTCACGCGCGTCTCCAAGGCACTTGGCATCTCGCAGAGCATGGCGTCCCTGCTCATCGGGCTGGTCATCGCCGTTCTCTGCATCCTCCTCCTCTACTGGTTCTTTGGCACCGAGATCGGCTCCGCCCTGCGCGCCACCGGCCAGAACGAGGACATGTGCCGCGCGCTGGGCATCGACGTGCGCGTGACCAAGCTCATCGCGCTCAGCCTCTCCAACGGCCTGGTGGGCCTGTCCGGCGCCCTGGTGTGCCAGAGCCAGAAGTACGCCGACATCAACATGGGCACCGGCGCCATCGTGATCGGCCTCGCCGCCATCGTCATAGGAGAGGTGCTCGGCCGCCTCACCCCGGGCAAGCTCCAGGCGTTCGGCAGCCGCCTGACCTCCGCCGTGGTGGGCTCCGTGATCTACTTCATCATCCGCGCCTTCGTCCTCCAGATGGGCATGGACGCAAACGACATGAAGCTCCTCTCGGCCATCATCGTGGCCCTGGCCCTGGTCATCCCCGTCGTAGTGGAGCGCAGCCAGGCGCGCCGCGCGTACTCGAAGGGAGGCGAGCGCTGATGCTGTCGCTCAAGGGAGTCACCAAGACCTTCAACCGAGGTACGGTCAACGAGAAGCCCGCGCTCACGGGCGTTAACCTCGACCTCGACGCCGGCGACTTCGTCACCATCATCGGCGGCAACGGCGCCGGCAAGTCCACCCTGCTCAACAGCATCGCCGGCGTGTTCCCGCTGGACGGCGGCACCATCGTGCTGGACGGTCGCGACGTCTCGCGCCTCCCCGAGCACCGGCGCGCCGCCGACCTGGGCCGCGTGTTCCAGGACCCCATGCGCGGTACCGCCGCCGACATGCAGATCGACGAGAACCTCGCCCTCGCCGCCCGCCGCGGGCAGCACCGCGGGCTCTCGTGGGGCATCAGCAAGGAGGAGCGCGACGGCTACCACGAGCGCCTGAGGGAGCTTGACCTGGGGCTCGAGGACCGCATGACCTCCAAGGTGGGCCTGCTCTCGGGCGGCCAGCGCCAGGCGCTCACCCTGCTCATGGCGGTGCTGAAGAAGCCCAAGCTGCTCCTGCTCGACGAGCACACGGCGGCACTCGACCCCAAGACCGCCAGCAAGGTCCTCTCGCTCACCCAGAAGCTGGTGGCCGAGAACCACCTCACCACGCTGATGGTCACGCACAACATGCACGACGCCATCCGCCTGGGCAACCGCCTGATCATGATGCACGAGGGCAACGTGATCTACGACGTGCGCGGGGACGAGAAGTCCGGCCTCACGGTCGCCGACCTGCTCAAGAAGTTCGAGGAGGTCTCGGGCGGCGAGCTCGCCAACGACCGCATGCTCCTCTCGTAGCAAGGCGAGAGATTCCGCATCCCAGGGCGCCCGCATCCACCGCGACGGATGCGGGCGCACCCTTGTTGGGCGGCGCTACTCCCCCTCCCGCATGAAGGCGGGAAGCACCTCTCGCCCGGTCACGTGCGAGAGACGGGCCGCCTCGGCGATCTGCTCGAGGGCGCGTGCCACCCCAAAGTCCGCGGAAGCACCCACGTGCCAGCGCGCCGCACGCGAGGCAGCGGGGTTGGCATTGGCGACGGCACACGAGTTGGGGACCGCCCGGAGCATGTCCAGGTCGTTGTCCGCGTCACCAAAGACGCAGACCTCGTCGGGCTCCAGCCCCAGCACGTTTGAGAGGATGCCCACGCCGTTGGCCTTGCCCCATCCCCGGAGGCTCACGTCGAGCCACTGCTCCACGGTGTGCAGGAAGGTGAGGTCCGTGCACGCCTCCGTCAGCCGCGCAGACAGGTCGAGCGCCCGCCCCTCGGGGCCCCGGACGATGATCCCGGCCTTGACCACGGGGTAGTCGGGCATCCCGCCGCGCTCGTGCCGCCTGCCGCCGCACATGAACGCACGGTCGTACATGGTGCCCAGCTCCTCGCGCGTGGCACCGACCCAGTCGCCAAAGTTGTTGTCGCGATACGTGATGAACGCACATCCGGGGAGCGGGGCAACGAGCGACTCCACCTTGCGGAGCGACTCGGTGGGCAGGGTCTTCTCGTACACGACCTCCCCCAGGAAGTACACCTTCTGCCCGTTGACCATGACGCCGGTGTTGTAGCAGCTCGCGTCGTTGCCGAAGAAGCTCGCCACCTCCCCGCGGTCGCGTCCGCTGGCGGGACCAAAGTCGATGCCCTCCTCCTGGCAGGCGTGGATCGCGTCAATCGCGCGCCGCGAGACCCTCTCGTCGCCAAAGGGCACGAGGGTGTTGTCCATGTCCGTGAGGACGAGCCTGATCATGCGACCACTCCTGGAACTGGCGAGCAACGGGAACGGAAGCTCAAGGCTTCCGTCACTAACCTTACGCCTTGGGATGTCTCGCCGCGCCCGGGGAGCGCATGCCCCCAGGATTGGCGCAAATGGCCTCTCCCCCCACGTTTTGCCAGGTGATAGCCTTGTGCAAGCACCCCTTGCGTGGACATGAACGGCCACGACCGCCCTGCAAGGGACCCTTTCTTGCCCCCGGCCCCCATCCGGGGGATGGTGTGGGCGAAGGAGGAGCACATGGAGTTTGGCGATCAGATGCGGCAGCTGCGCAAGCGCGAGGGGCTGACCCAGGAGCAGCTTGCGCAGCGCCTCATGGTCACGCGGCAGGCGGTCTCCAACTGGGAGAGGGGGACCAACCTCCCCGACATAGAGACGCTCATCCGCATCGCGACGACCTTCCACGTGTCCCTCGACCTACTCATCCTCGGCAAGGGGGAATCGAACATGGACGACAAGGACTTGGCGGGGGCCAGCCAGACGACAGGCGCCGCGGAGGCGGCCGACAGCAAGGTGGCCCGCAAGCTCATCCGCGACGGCAGCGAGGGAAGGCGCGCCCACAGCAACATGGTCACCGTGACCGTTGGCTGCGCGCTCATGCTGATGGGTGCGTTCTGCCTCTTCGTGAAGGCCAGCTCCGTTGAGTACGTGGACTCGGCGGGAATGCTGCACGAGAACTTCTTCCTGGTGCCCATGGCCGAGGCGTTCTTCCTGGCTGGCCTGGTGACCGTCGTGGCCGCGGGCATCGCACGTATCGTCCGCAACCGCCGGCACGACTGAGCGCTGCCGTCCAAGTGCCATTGCTGACCTTCGAGGGGTGGGACGCTCGACGGGCTTTGCCTGCGGGCGCCTCGCCCCTCAGTTCCGTTGCCCACCTTCGCTCACCCGCAAAGCCAGTGGGACGCCGCCCCGAGGAGAACGGGCAGCTTCTCTCCCTTACCCAAGCTGCCTGGCGTCGGTCACCCGAATGCTCATGGTCACGCAATGCTCCAGGTCCTCCTCCGGATTGATGGAGGCGACCAGCGCGTAGAAGACGTTCCCGTGGCCGTAGAACAGGAGCTGGGCTATCACGGAGTTGCACGTTCTTGGAACGTAGCCGATCTTGGTGCCATCGAGCAGCACGGCGACCGCATGGGGGTCGTACGGGTTGTCCGGCTCTGCCACGAGCTCCAGGGGTGCCCCCACCCTCAGTTTGTCATGCATCTCGGGGCCGTCCCAGTGGGAGAATCCCGCGACGTTGCAAAGGACGAACTGCCTTCCCATCTCGTACATGGCTGCCTCCAAGTTGCCTCGTGCCTCTCGCCTGCCTTGACGCCTAGGCTATGCGGGACCCCGGACAACAAGTGCCCTCGTGGCAGCATGGCATCCACATTCTCTCCATATTCATTGGAGACCCAAGGTTTCCGCAGGTGAGAGATACAATTGTCCCTGATTCGTACCACATCGCGCTGGGAGGCAGGATGCCCTGTACCGTCGTGCTCGCCCGTCATGGGTTCACCTACTGGAACGCCCGCAAGAAGATGCAGGGGCAGGTCAACATTCCCCTCAACGACGAGGGGCGGAGGCAGGCGCACGAGCTGCACGACCAGCTTTCGGGCATCGACTTTGACGTGTGCTACTCCAGCCCGCTCGTGCGCGCGGTCGAGACGGCGAAGATCGCGCTCGACGACCCCAGCGTCCCCATAGTGAAGGACGAGCGTCTGCTGGAGCACTCGTACGGCCTGCTGGAGGGGCGCAGCTATCGGCACACGCCGTGGTTCTACCTCACCAACCCCGCCAACGACTACGAGCATCATCCCGAGAGGTACCAGGCACCCATCGGCGGCGAGACCTTTGACCAGGTGTACGCGCGGGCGAAGTCGTTCATCGACGACGTGATCGTGGGTGCCTCGCGCAACTACGATGCCATGCTCGTGACGGCGCACGGCGGCATCAACTGCGCAATCATCGGCCTGATCAGGGGAATCCCCCTCGAGGACTTCTGGAGCGTGAAGCAGGCAAACTGCGGCTACACCGTGATGGAGGTCGACGACGGAAGAATCACCATCACGTACTCCACCCCGCCAACGAAGGTGCACTAGGCGGCGGCATGCGATGCGTTCACGGCACCAACGCGCGATCGGGGGCACGCGCATTACTTGGCGGCGCCCAAAACGGCGTCTCCATTCCTCGTCTTGGCGGGTACCAGGGGACGGAAGCCCCAGTGTCACGCTACCGGCGATCCTCCGGGGTGATCTGCCGTATCGGCTTCGGCTTGCACGGGACGCCGACCGCGACCACGTGCGAGGGGATGTCGTGCGTGACCACGCTTCCGGCCCCAATCACGACGTCACTCCCAATCGTGACTCCCGGGCACACGATGACCCCGGCGCCAAACCACACGTCACTCCCCACGGTGATGGGGAGGGCGTACTCGAGGTTCTGCCGGCGGGTGGAGGCATCGATGGGATGCCCCGACGTGGTGAAGCAGCAGTTGGGGCCCACCAGGACGTTATCGCCAAACACAATGGGCGCCGCATCGAGCATGACCGTGTTGTAGTTGGCGAAGAACCCATGGCCCAGGTGGACGTTTGAGCCATAGTCGCATTGCAGCGGGCCCATGACCACGGCCGTCTCGTCCATCTTGCCCACGATCTGCCTAAGCAGCCGGCGCTTCTGATCCATCGCAGACGGAAGGGTGTTGTTGTAGCGCCAACAGAGGTCCCTGCACTCGTTGAGCCGTGCAAACGACTCCTCGTCCGCGAACGCGTCATACAGCTGTCCGCTCAGACGCTTTGCCGCATCGTCGCTCATGTGATCTCCCCTCGCAGCGCATCAACCATGTCCCAGGAATCATAGGGCACATCCCAATGGGGAGAAGGTCGTTCCCCAAGAAGAGAGAGGCCGACCCGCCGGCATGGGGCCCGACGGGTCGGCAGCATGGGCCTATTCCTCCGGGAGGGCAGCCCTCATGCACAGCGCCATGGAGACGGCACCGGCGTCCGGCGTGCCGAGGCTGCGCTCGGCCGCGGGACGGGCGCGCCCGACCTTGGGGACGAGGTCCTTGGTCGCCTCCGCCGCCTCACGCGCCACCGAGGCCGCGGAGGACCAGGCCTCGCGGAAGCCGGCACCGGCCGCGGCCCGCCTCCCGAGCTCCTCCGAGAAGGGGATCAGCGCGTCGAGCATCGTCTTGTCTCCGCGGTGGGCGCCTCCGAGCTCCCCCATCCTGCGGGCCGCGGCGTCGGCCGCCCTCGCGGCGGTGCCTGCGTCGTACGAGTCCGCGCCGTCCCCGACGACGGAGCCCGCGGCCTCGAGCGCGGCCCCCCAGAGCACGCCGGAGGTGCCGCCCGCCTTGGCAGCCCACGCCTTGCCCGCCTCGTCGAGGACGGAGCCGGCAGCGGCCCCCAGGTCGTACGCCCTCCTCGCGGCGGAGGCGGCGGCCTCGGTGCCCCTCGCCATGCCGCGACCATGGTCGCCGTCGCCCGCGACGCCGTCGATCCTCGCGAGCTCGTCCTCGGCGGCCGCCATGGCGTCGCGCACCCGGTCGAGGGCGCCGACGATCTGCCCGGCGAGCCTGCGCGAGGCGTCGGAGCCCGCCTCGAAGCTCTCGGCCGCCTCCTCGGCGCGTGCGTACACCCTGCGCTCGCCCCTGGCCATGGAGCCCTGCCCCCTCCGGAACGAGGCGGTGTCGCACGGCGCGAGCCAGTACCCCTCGAGCTCGTCGTCCAGGAACTCGACCGCGAGGGCGATGCCCTCCATGTCGAGCGAGGTCACGTACTCCCCCACGAGCGGGCTCACCAGCGTGTAGCCCCTCTCCTCCAGGAGCTCCCTCACGGTGCCCCACACCACGAAGAGCTCCTCGTACTTGGTGGAGCCCAGGCCGTCCAGGATCACGGCGATGCGCCTGGAGTCGTCGTCCGGTGCCTCGGCGAGGACCCTGTCGACCAGCAGCTCCGCGACCTCGGCTGCGGGCCTCACGTCGTCCTCGCCGACGCCGGGCTCGCCGTGGATGCCCTGTCCGACCTCCATCCTGCCCTTGGGGACGTGGAACAGGGGCTCGCCCTCGCCGGGCAGGGTGCACCCGCGGAAGCCGACGGACATGGTCCTGGTGCGGTCGTTCGCCTTCGCCGTCACGCGCTCGAGCTCGTCGAGGCCGAGGCCTGCCGCCGCCGCCGCGCCGGCCGCCTTGAACACCATGAACGTGCCCACGTTGCCGCGGCGCTTCTCGCGCTCCCCCGGCCTGGCGGACGCGACGTCGTCGGTGATGTAGAAGGAGCGGCAGTCGATGCCCTCGGAGCGGAGCCTGTCGCGCGCCATGTTGAAGTTCATCTTGTCGCCGGCGTAGTTGCCGCCCACGATGTAGATGCCCGTGCCCTGGTCGACGGCCCTGGCCACGCCCAGGACGTCCTCGGTCGAGGGGGACGTGAACACGTTGCCCACCACGGTCGCGTCCATGAAGCCGTCCCCCACGATGCCGCAGAACGCCGGGTAGTGGCCGGAGCCGCCGCCGTTGATGACCGCGACCTTGCCCTCGGGCATCTTGGTCGCGCGGGCGACGCCGCCGGGGACGAGCGTCACGTAGTCGGGGTAGGCGGCGACGTAGCCCCTGAGCATGTCGTCGCGGAAGTTCTTGGGATCGTTGTAGAGCATGGTTGCCTCCCACTGATGTGGGGGTCGTGCCCCATATTGGGGCAACGACCCCCGTTTATGTCTAGTCCCTGCCAGCGAAGTAGGTGCTGATCCCCTCCAGCAGGTACAAGCCGGCGACCGCCCCCTGGTCCGCAACGCCCTTCGCCTTTGCGGCGTGGACCGCCGCCTTGCCGAACTTGGGAACCATGTCCTTCGTCGCCTCGACGCCCCTCCTGGCGCCATCGACCGCCGCCGCCATGACATCGGAGAACGTGGCGTCCGCATCATCGGCAACTGCCTTGCGCGCAGCCTCGGCACCAGCATCGACGGAGTCCAGGATGGTCCTGTCGCCCAGCTCGCACTTGCCGCGCTTCCTGATTCCCTCCGCGAACGAGGTGACGAACGTCGCCATGTCGGCAGGCTCAAGCTCCACCTTGCCCTTGAGGGCCTTCCCGGCCTGCATCACGCCGGAGGACATGAGCGTGCCCATCGTGGAGGGGACGGTGTTCTGCATCTTCATGGCACCCTTGAAGAGCATCTTGCCGATGTCACCCTCGCCCTGGAGGTCCCGCAGGAAGCCGGGGAGCGCCCCGTAGCCCTTGCTCATCGTGAGCCCCAGGTCCCCGTCACCCATGGCGGCGTCCATCTGGCAGAGCTCGTCCTTCTTCTCGGCAAAGATCTGGGCGACGCAGTCGAACATGTCCGGCACGTCGCCAATCGTCATCTTATCCATGCTCACGCTCCTCGCAATCGCTACTTCTGGCAGATGAACGGGGTGTTGACGGGGTGCTCGAAGTAGCCCTTGAGCTCGTCGTCGACCCTGCAGACGGAAATCGAGGCGCCAGCCATCTCCATGGAGGTCGCGTACTCGCCGGTCCAGGAGCGCCAGACCTTCACGCCCTTCGCGTCAAGCTGCTTGCGGACCGAGTTGTTGAGGATGTAGAGCTCCTCGACAGAGGTCGCCCCCAAGCCGTTGATGAGAAGCGCGACCTCGGCACCCTCCTCCAGGGGCATGTCGCCCAGGATCTCGCCCACGGACTCCTCCGCCAGCTCGTCCGCCGTCTTGATGGGGCCGTTCCACACGCCTGGCTCGCCATGGATGCCCATGCCAAAGGCCATCTCGTCGTCCTTGAGCTCGAAGTTGGCGTGACCGACCTCGGGGACGATGCAGGGCGTGAGGGCAAAGCCGACCGTCCGCACGTTTTCCCCTGCCTTCTTGGCGGCGGCGTACACCTCGTCCAGGGTGCCGCCCTCGTCTGCCTTGGCGCCGGCGGCCTTGTACATGAAGAAGATCCCCGCGACCCCGCGGCGCGCCTCGGGGTTCTTGTTGGAGAGCACGTCGTCCGCCCCAACGAGGGAACGGCACTCGATGTCGTCCATCTCGAGCATCTCGGAGGCCATGTCAAAGTTCATGATGTCCCCGGTGTAGTTGCCATAGAGGTAGAGGACGCCGGCGCCCGCCTCGACCTCCTTGGTGATGTTGTAGATCTGCTCGGCGGAGGGAGACTGGAACACCCCGCCCACGCCGCAGCCGTCGATCAGGCCGTCGCCCACGTACCCAAGGAACAGCGGGAGGTGCCCCGTTCCGCCGCCGGTGATGATGGCGACCTTGCCGTCGTGCTTGCGGGCGGTGCAGTAGCAGCGCAGGTCGCCCGCCGCGCACTTCACCTGATCGGGATGCGAGGCATAGATCCCCTGCAGCATCTCGTCGACGTAGTCCTCGGGCGCGTTGATGATCTTCTTCATGGCTTGTTCCTCTCATCCAAGGAAGTACACAATGTAGTTGGTAAACACGGTGAGCAGGAGGAAGGTCGTCTCCATGTACTCAAAGGGGAGCGACTCCTCGCCCTTGTACTTTGCGGTCCAGATGTAGCCCAGGTAGAAGGAGGTCGCGATGTCGATGCCGACCATGTTGAAGTTGGGAGAGGGGAACAGCCAGCGGAGCAGCATCGACAGCGCAAAGAACGAGAGGCCTATGTAGAGGGACCACTTCTGGTCGCCCTTGATCATCTGGTTGTAGTACAGGAGCCTCTTCCTGTCGACCTTGCCGTAGCGGCGCCTCGACTCGATGGCGGCGCGGACCATGTACATGGAGAAGGCCCCCAGGAAGTACACCGCCCCGATCGCGAAGGCACCCACCGGCTCGGTGCTCGAGAAGAAGCGGAAGGCGACGACGAACCACACCACGCACACCGCCACGAGCTCGACGATGGTGGCGAGGCGCTCCCCCACCGTAACGGGCCGGGGATGCTTGGTCTCGCTCACCTGCGGGAGCCTGAACTCCCTGCTCTCCTGCTGTCTCCTCTTCGACGCGTTGCCGGGACCCGGGGTACGGCCCTTCCGCTGCCTCTTCTTGCTCACGCTCGCGACCTCCCACGACCTTGGCGAGGCCTCCCAGAAAGCCGCCCGCCCCGCACAAGAGGCGTGGACGGGCGGCTGGGGAAGGACGTCTCACCAAACCGAATGGCTACTTGTTGGGAAACTTGATCTCCTTGGGGTACTCCCAGCTCTGCAGCTCCTCGGGCGGGAAGGACTTGGGCTCCTTGCCGCCGTTGGCGGTGAGGGCGTGGTAGTACAGCTCGGCGAGCTCCTCGATGTAGCAGACCTTGAGGTAGGCCTCGTCGATGTTGGACTCGTCCACCGCAACGGAGCCATGCCCCTGGAGCAGGAAGACGTCCGCCTCCTTGACGGGGTCGACCACGGAGTCGGCGAGCGCGGGGGTACCGGGGCGCCCGTAGGGGGCGACGGGGATGCGCGCCTTGGAGCAGTTGAGGTTCGCCAGCTCGTACACCACGGCGGGGATGGGCTTCTCGAGGATGGCGAAGGTGGTCGCGAACTGCGAGTGCGTGTGGGCGATGGCCTTCACGTCGGGACGGGTCTGGTAGATCTTGAGGTGCATGAGCGACTCGGAGGTGGGACGCAGGCCGGTCTGGTTCTCGACCACGTTGGCGTCGAGGTCCATGACCACCATGTCGGGGACGACCAGGTCCTCGCGATCGACGCTCGTGGGGGTGATGACCACAAGCCCCGTCTCCTCGTCGCGGGCGGAGAAGTTGCCCGACTTGTGCTTGCACATGCCCTCGCGCTGGGCCTGCTTGGCGACGTTCATGACCTGAAGCTTAAGATCCTCAAGCATGTAGCTTGTCCTTTCTCTGAGAATGGCCGGCGGACTCCGTTGGTGCCCACCGGCCATTCAGCTGTTCGTACCGTGTGCCGTTGGGATGGGACGGTAGTTGGGGACGTGCGGTTGCCTCCTACTCGGCGGCAGCCTCGGTGGACTCCGACTCCGCCTTCTTGGCGGCGGCGACCTTCTTCATGTCGTGGTACATGAAGAAGTAGCCGGCGAGCCAGACGATGAGCATTCCAAGAGGGATGAAGTTGCCGTTCATGCAGTCGAGGAACTGCGAGAAGGCGTAGGTGAACCAGGGGCCGTCGATGGAGGAGTTGGAGATGAGGCCGGAGGCACCCAGCGCGTCCTTGGCGACGGCGCCCGTGGAGAGGGCGAGCTGCGAGACAAACGGAGCGAAGGCGGTGCCCACGAGCAGGAAGATGGGGATGCCGATGACGCTCAGGATGATCATGCGGGGCAGGTTGCCCTTGGTGACCAGGTAGGCGGGGACAACAAGGGCAATGTTCACGATGCCGGCGAAGGGCAGGATCTTGTTGTCAGGCAGGATGAACGCGTAGAGAACGGTAAGGGGGATGCTGAGGATGATCGTGATCCAGATCTCGTTGGAGCCGCCGAGGAAGGGCCAGTCAAGGCCGACGACCAGCGTGCGGCCCTCGAACTTGCCGTGCATGTAGTCGGAGACTGCCTCGGAGATGGGCGACAGGGCCTCCATGAAGTACTTGGAGATGACCGGGAAGAGGGTCAGGCACATTGCGCACTGGATGCCAAGCGTGAGGAGAGCGCCGGGGTCATACCCGCCGAGCAGGCCAAAGAGGCAGCCCAGGATGAAGCCCAGGACGTGGTTCTCGGCGAAGATGCCGATCTTGTCGTGCAGGGCCTCGGCGTCAGCCTTGTGGTTGAGCGCGGGAATCTTGCGGAGGAGTTTATCGATGGGGTAGTAAATTGCGCTTAGGAAGACCATCTTGTGCGTGCAGGTGACGCCGGGGATGCCGGTGAGCTCGTAGATCTCGTCCTTGAAGAGGTCGGCGGTCTTGAGCTCGAAGACGATCTGGATGGCGGCGATCACGAAGGCGAGAAGGACGTTGCCGGTGAGGCCGACGACTCCCACTGCGGTGAAAATCTTGCCCCAGACGTTCCAGAGGTCGGCGTTGAAGGTATCGGTCTTGTTCCCAACGAGCATGATGATGTTAACGATAATCATGAGGGGGAACATGAGAATCGCGTAGGGCCACGACCAGGCGATTGCCGCCATGGTGGTCCAGCCGCCGTCCAGGATCGGCAGGTCGATGCCGAGGTTCTTGAGCATTGCCTCGCCCACCGGCTGGATGATGTTGCCCATATAGCTGATGAGCATCGACATGCCAGTGAACGCCACGCCGAGCAGGATTCCTGCGGATATGGCGTCCTTGGGCTTCATCCTCACGATGAGGCCCATGATGATCATGATGATGGGCACGAAGACTGCCGCTCCCACCGAGCTGAGGAATCCGTTGATCCACTGACTCGCTGCAGCAAAGTCCATACACTCTCACCTTCCTTGTTTCGGAGAACCTCTTCCATTCGCATCCCAGCAAAGTGCCGGGGTCGAGCGCCTGTGGCTAGCCCTTGTACTCCTTGATCGCCTTGAGCAGCTTCTCGTACTGCTGCTTCTGGCCAACCCCCGTGAGGAACGCGATCCCGTCGATCACGGGCAGGTCGTACTCCTTCTTGTCGCGCACGATGGTGATGTAGGCGGCCGCGTCCTTGAGGTAGCGGTCGACGCTCTTGAGGTCCACTGCCTCGACGTGGGCGTCGATCTTGTCCTTGTCGAGCATGCGGTTGACCTTGGATGCCACGGTCTGGGACGTGGCGACCCCGCTTCCGCAGGCGACGATTACCTTCACTGGCATGATGTCCTCCTTGCTCCCCTGCGGCCGTCAGCCGGCCGCACCTTTCTGACCCCTAGTCGTGGGTCCATTCCATCTTCACGAAGGCGTCGTAGAACTCGTCGACGGTCTTTGCGGCAAACAGCGGGTTGACCCACTCCGGCTTCTGGAAGTTGTGCATGAGAATCTGAAGCAGCTCGATGTGCTCTCCCGGATCCTTGAAGCCAAGCATGCAGACCAGCTTGACGTCGAACTTGTTGTCCGGGTCGGACATGTCCCCCCAGGGAACCGTGTGCAGCAGTCGCACCGGTGCGATGAAGGGCTTGATGATGGCGGTCGCCATGGTGTGCGGGATGGCGATGGGATACGGGTCCACGGGAAGCGCCGTGGGGTACTCCGCCTCGCGCTGCTTGATGGTGGGGAGGTACTGGTCGTTCACGTACCCCTTCTCGAGGAAGCGCGCCCCCATCACGTCAAACACCTGCTCGTAGTTGTCGACGTCGAGGTCGATCTCTGCGAGCTCGCGCATGATGATCTCTTTTCCTAGCATCTATCCTCCTCCCGAGGCTCCTGGGGCCTTGACCGGCCCAATCCCTCATGTCGATGTAGATTCTATGGGCCACAAACTCTGCACACTAGTGAAAGGTGCTTCACACAACCGTGCAGACATGTGATCTGTTTAGTTTCTTTCACTATGTTTGAAGCGTTTTCCTCCAAGTTGTTTAAGCAGGTAGCACGCCCATTCGTGCGAATGTCGGTGGAATATGCCATTGACCGATAAAAAATGACCGCACGCCGAGACATGCGGTCATATATATGTGTTTTTAAACTTTCTCTAGCTGATGAGCTGAAACTCGCAGGTCTCTATGATCCGCGATGCCTCCTCGGGCGTCCTTGCCGCCCGGAGCTCGTTGAGGAAGGGGATCCCCGGCTTCGACACCATGTCGATGAGGTCCGCGAAGGCACGCAGGTGCGTCTTGCGGTCCACGGCGCTCAGGGTGAACACGAACTCGATGGGGTCGTTCTCCTCGCTCCCAAAGTCGACGGGCCTGGCAAGGCGGACCATGCTCATGCCCATCTTTATCGTCCCGTTCTCGGGCGAGCTGTGCGGAATGGCGACGCCGGGGGACAGCGCCATGTAGGGCCCGTACTTCTCGACGTCCTCCACCATCGCCTCGACGTAGCGCTCCTCCACATAGCCCATCTCGAGGAGCGGGCGGGCCGACTCGCGTATGGCGTCTCGCCAGTCGCCGGCCTCGACGTCGAGCCTCACGTGACTGGGCGGGAGCAGCTGGTGCAGGTAGGGCGCGATGATCTGGTCCTCAAGCTGCTGGGCCTCGCGGAAGTAGCGACGGACCTCGAGCCTCAGCTCCTTGAGGAGCTCCTCGTCGCCAGGCGCCTTGCGCCGGACGATGGGCTCGATCCTCTCCAGCAGGCCCTGGGCGGTGAAGTTCTCGGGGCTGTCGTCCAGGACGCGGTCGGACAACGAGACGATGCTCCCGAGCTTCTCGTGGATCCGCCGGTACTCCCGGTCGTTCATGGGAAGCCTGATGACCACCGACTCCACGGGGCAGTTCTCGAGCGGCACGGTGGATATGACCAGGTCGGTCCTGTACGTGTCGATGTAGGGGACGTCGTGGACCGGCATGACCTTAACGATCCTGATGTCAAAGCGCCCGCGCAGCTCCTCGGCGAGGAGCTGAGACGTCCCCACTCCCCCGTCGCACACCACGACGACGCGAGGGCGGACGCCCCTGTTCTTCCTCCGCTCGAGGGCAGCGCAGATGTGGAGGGCCACGTACATGGTCTCGATGGGCGTGATCTCGCGCCCCGCAAACTCCTCCAGAATGTCCAGGTTCTTCCGCACGGCGGCGAGGACGATGGGTTGGTCCTCCACGACCTCCTGCAGCACCGGGTTCTCGGGGAAGTGCGAGGGCTCGGTGGTGAACATGGACTCAAGGTGGTTGGAGAGGTACTCAAACAGGTCGTAGTCGCCGTTGAGGTCGACACCGATCTCCTCCGAGATGCAGCGGATGAAGATCCTCGTTATCTTCTGCACCTGGAGGTCGTCGAGGCTGAACTGCTGGTCCCCGTGAAAGCGGAGCGACCTCAGGAGGTTGGAGAAGAACGCCACCTCGCCCTCGCCCAGCTCCACGCCGCAGTACTGCGACACGTAGGCGACGACGTTCTTCTCAAAGTCGCCAGCGCTGCGGCCGTCGCGGGCGTCGCCGCGCGTCTCTCCCTCCTCCAGGCGCTTGCCCTGCCTGCTCCTCATCACGCTGATGCACAGGGCGTTGGTCGCCTTGCGGAACGTGGAGTCCGGCATGAAGAGCCCGAAGGCGTGGCACTGCTCGTTGAGGATCTTCTTCACCACGATCGCGTCGTCGCGGATGGACGAGTGCTCGGGAAAGTGCAGCCACTGCTCCACGATGGGCGTCTTGTCGTCGAGGAAGTTGACCAGGAAGGTGCGCCTGAGCCCCTCGGGACCAGAGACCCTGAGGCCACGGCTGGGCTTGGACTCCACCTCGAGGCCGGCGTCCCGCACGATCTGCTTCATGCCGTCGAGGTCGTTGAGGATGGAGGCACGGCTCACCGAGAAGCGCTCGGCGATGTCCGCGAGCGTGACGTATGAGGTGGCGCCGACCAGGATTGCCGCACCCAGCGACTTGCGCTCGTCGCTCGACATCTTGTACGTGACGTTGTCGCGCACGGGCAGGAGCCCCTCGGCACGCTGGAAGTCGTCCGGAAGGATGATGACCCCACCCGGGCCAAGGCGTATCTCGCCTATGGAGGTCTCGGCGAGGAACCGGTTGAGGGACTTGATGTCGTTGCGGATGGTCCTCTCGGAGACGTCAAACTCCCCCGCAAGGCTCCCGAGCGAGCAGTCGTCGGAAGACCTGGAAAGCCTGTGCACTATCTGGACGGTCCGTTCATTCACTTGGGCACACATCCCTAGGGCGTGATTTCGGACAAGGAGCATGCGGCCAATGCGAAGGGAGGCACCAAAAGGGTGCCGACTGACCTCATGGTAGTTCTCAACCCTAGCCCCATGGAACGGGCTGAAACAGTGGAAAGGCTTTCACGGGCAGTTGAAGCGCTTTGGGACAAGCGCGAGGTCCTGGGCTTGGCAAGAGGGGCGTGGCATCCGGGCAATTGTCGCATCCGCCGCGCGATTGGGTCAATTCTCGTCCAAGGGAGGTGCGCTCGAACGGCATCGTATGACCGGGGACGGTCCAAGGGCAAGGCAACGCGTCCCGAGGACACGTGACGCGACGTAAGGGCATGGCCAGGCGAGAGGGGCGGCCACCGTTGCCGCCTCCGATTGCGAGGGACGCGATGCCGACGGGATCGGTGTCAGCACATGAAGGCGGGATCCTCTCCCCTGGCTGTGGAATCGACAATCTGGAGCAGGGCGTCGGCGACCGAGTCGTCAGCAGCCGGGCCGATGTGCCAGCGCGCCGCGTCGCGCACCGCCACGGAGGCGTTGGCGACGGCGACCGAGTTGGGGACGGACTCGATCATGGCGAGGTCGTTCTCGGAGTCGCCGAACACCGCCACCTGGTCGATGGGGATGCCCAGCTCGCGGGCGATCAGCCGCACGCCGTCGCCCTTGTCCCATCCGGCGACGTTCACGTCGATGACGCGGGCCGTGAGGCTGGGGAGCACGAACGAGAGCTCGGGCACCTCGCGGCGGAGCAGGTCGCGCACCTCCACCATCTGGCGTCGGTCGCACGAGCACTGCACGTTCGCCTTCACGTGCCCGCCCGGCTCCACGCGCGCCGCCGTGCCGCAGACGCTCCTGCCCCAGGTGTCGGGGGGATTCTCCCCCACGCTCTGCGGGCGGGAGGTGACGAGGCGGGCCGGCTCCTCCCCCCTCTGGTCGTAGATGGCGAGCCAGGCGGGAACGCCGGCGCCGTCCAGGACGTCCGCCACGCGCTGGAGAAGGTCGCTCGCCATCGAGATGACCTTGACCGTCTCGCCGTCTATGCGGATCACCTGGCCGTTTGCGAAGGCCCCCGTCGCGCAGCAGCGCGGGTCGCCGCCGAGCATCCAACCCATGGCGGAGGGGAGCCGCCCGGTGACCGGGCCAAACTCCAGGCCCGCGTCCAGCATGCGGTGGATGGCGGAGAGGGCCTTGGGGCTCGCCCCATCCGCGCCAAAGGGGATGAGCGTGTCGTCGAGGTCGGTGAGAGCGAGCCTGATCATGAGGGGCCTTCCGTCGCTTGGGATTACGGGGCACGGGGCCCCAACCGCAACACCCTACCGCACCGACGGCATGCACCGATAGTGGCAAACGTCTCACGAGATGCAGACGAAAGCGCCCCCGGGCGCGAGGTGCGCTCGGGGGCGTAATCATAACCTTGCAATGACTACTTCTGCGGAAGCAGGGGGATGAGGAGGCTCAGGAGCCCCTGGGACTCGGTGGGGAAGGTGAAGACCATGCTCCCCAGCTCGGTGGCGGTCATGCGACGGTTGATGACCATCGTCGCAAGGTCGGCCCACACGCCTGCGTCCTGCCCATAGAATGCCGCGCCAACAAGGTAGCCATCCCCGTCGAACACGAAGGAGAACTCCGCGTCCGCCTCGTTCTTCGCCTCGAACAGGAGTCGCTTGCCGTACTCCACGACCTCGACGCGATACTTGTCTGGCTCGGCCTGCGCCTGAGCAAGCGTGACTCCGACCTGGGAGATGCGTGGCAGGGTGAACACCAGGTTGGGGATGGCGGGGTAGCTAATGGGGTTGGGATTGACGCCAAGGATCTGAGTGGCGATGTAGTTGGACTCAAAGGTCGCCGTGGGAGTGAGCTTGGGAATCCGCTTGCAGACGCAGTCGCCCGACGCATAGATGTTGGGTACGCTCGTCCGCATGTGGTCGTCCACCGCGATGCCGCGAGAGGAGAACTCGACTCCCACGTCCTCCAGCCCCAGCCCCTCGACGTTGGGGGTGCGGCCCGTTGCCTCAAGCACGTAGTCGGTCTGGAAGGAGTCTCCGCCTACCAGGTTGACGAGATACGCGTCTCCATCCCGCTGGACTGACGCAACGCTCTGGTTGAACAGGAACTCGACCCCCTCGCCCTCCATCTTGGCAACCACGCGGTCCACGTACCGCTCCGGATACATTCTGAGCACCCGGTCGCCCCTCTGGATGACCTTTACCTGCGAGCCCATCTTGGCAGCGATGGAGGCGAACTCCATGGAGATGATCCCGCCTCCAACGAAGGCGATGCGACGGGGGAACGACTCGACGTCGAGGAAGTCCCTGGAGTCGTGCACGAATTCCTTGCCCGGGATGTCCTGCCTCATGGGACGCTCGCCAGTGCCCAGGACGAGGTAGTCGGAGGTCACGCGCTTGCCATCCACGTCCACGGTGTGGGCGTCAACGAGCCTGCCGTGCCCATGAAGAACCTCCATGCCCGACTTGGCGAACATGCCCTCCATCACCTGGTTGAGCGGGGAGATGACCTGCTTTTTGTACGCCATGAGCTTGGTCCAGTCCACGGCGGGGACATCGTCGACGCCCAGCCCGCGATACCTCTCGAGCCCGTCGATGAGCTCAAACGGGGTGTCGAGGAGAATCTTTGCGTTGCAACCGTAGTTGGTGCAGGTACCGCCGACGACGCCCTCCTCCACGAAGGCGACCCTCTTGCCCGCCTTGAGCAAGATGAGCGCAGCGTGCCAGCTCGCATGGCCGGCGCCAACGAACAGAACGTCGTAATCGTACATGGGGTCTCCTCTCCCCTCGCCCGGTACCGATCTGCCGGACATGTTATATTGCGCACAATTCAATTGTGTCCAATCTTTTTACCAAGTCAAGCATCCCTATTCGGGAGACATGAAAAACGGGCGGACCGCCACATGGACGATCCGCCCGCAGGAAAACGCGTAATAGGAGGGCCCCGGGCCTACCGCCTTGCGGTGCTACCCCCTCGCCGCGTTTGCGGCTGCCATGCGGCGCGCGCACGCCCAGATGGACTCGAGGGCGGAGCGGGGATCCTCCACGTCGTTGACGCTGGCGTCCATGGGGCACTGCCCGTCTCGCCCGCGATTGAGGATGCGCGGCACGAGCTCGCCGTAGCTGGCCTGGATGCCATGCCCGCGCAGGACGCGCACGCCGTCCTCGCTCATCACGGGGGCGTAGACCGCCTTGGGCCGCAGCGTTGCGTACAGGAGCGCGGGCGCCTTGCCAACGACCTTGTCCGCGACGGAGAAGCCCTCCAGGCTCCCTCCCTCGCCGATGAGGGAGAGGAGCGGCCTCACGCCGCGCGCCTGGCTCAGCAGCGACTGGTCGCCGCGCACCGCCGCGAGCGTACACCCGCGTGCGAGGAGGAGCTCGCGGGCTCGTTCGAGGTCGTCTCCCCTGGGCTCCCCGCCCCCCTGCTCCGCAGCGCTACTCATCGAGGCCCCTGCGGGAGCGGCAGGCGAGGTCGACCACGAGGGGCAGGACCGTCCACTGCAGCACGAGCCCGGGCACGCCACGCACGATCACGGCTCCGACCGCCGAGAGGGTCGCCATCCCCAGGCCACCCGAGGCGAGGGCGAAGGCGACGAAGGTGGCGAGGACCGTCGCCCAGCCGCACGCCTGGGCAACAAGGACCTTGGCGACGGTCGGCATACGCCTGGGGGCCAGGAGGCCGCAGACGGCACCGCATACGGCGAGCTCGACGGTCACGTACGTCAGGGCGATGCCGGGGGCGGGCATGCCCGTGAGGGCAAGGCTCGTCAGCGGCGCGAGGACGCCCGCCACGCCACCGGCCACGGGACCTGCCAAAAGGCCGACCATGAACACCGGCAGGAACATGGGAAGGAAGGTCTGCCCGATGGCACCCCCCACGCCCAGGGCGGCACCGGCAAGGTGGAACGCCTGCGGGAGCGCGACCCCCGCCACCACGGCAATCCCCGTCGCAACGGCGCGCGCGGACGGCGTGCGCACCAGGGTCGGGGCGAGCGCGGCATCTGCGCCGCGGGATCCATTGTTGAATCCGAGCATTAGTACCTCCAAGGCTTTGGTTTGCGGAGACGGGCCGCCCCGCGGCGGCCAAGCGCCTCCCATGGCAGGTATTCTAGCGGGGCCCCGGCCCCTGCGGGGCGGGGGTGCCGTCCTCCTGCCCCTCTCCCCCGGCGTCGTTGCCGCAGTCCCCCTCGAACAGCTCGACGAACCTGCGACCCACGGGCGGCAGGTAGCGCCCCGACTTCCAGACCACCGCCATGCGCGTGACCAGGCTCTGGCAGTCGATGGGCAGGACGGCCGTACCCTCCTCGAGCCGGATGGTGTCCACGAACGACTCCGGCACCAGGGCCACGCCCATGCCGCGGGACGCCCACACGCAGGTGGTTCGCGCGTCGTCCGCCACGCACGAGAACGCGGGCTCCACCCCCGCCTCCTCAAAGCACGCCCGCAGCACCTGCTCAAACCTCCGGTAGATGGCGAGCGGCAGGCCCGCGAGCTCCGCCAGCTCGATGGGTCGGCCCGACTCGAGCCGTGAGGCATCCCGGGACGCGAGGCAGGGAGGGATCACGGCGACCATGCGCTCCGGGGCGGCGAAGCGGCACTCGAGCCCCTCCCGGGGGAACGGCGTGCGCACCACCCCCACGTCCACGATGCCACGACTCAGCATGTCGAGCACCTGGTACGTGTTGCCCTCGTGCAGCTGCAGGCCAACGCTGGGGAAGTCCGCGGCGAGCGAGCAGAGTGCGGGACCCGGCAGCTTGCCGCCCGAGGACGAGATCACGCCCACGGAGAGGATTCCCGCCTCGCCGCTCCCGAACGTCTCCACCTCGTGCTTGGTTGCGGAGGTGAGGGCGAGGATCTGCCCCGCGCGGACGTAGAGCAGCTTGCCCGCCTCGGTGAGCTCCGCTGTGCGCGGTCCACGCTCCACCAGCTTGGTCCCCAGCTCGCGCTCGAGCTGCTGCAGCTCGTACGAGAGGGGCGGCTGCGTGATGTGGAGGCGGCGGGCGGCAGCCGTGAGCTGGTGCTCCTCCGCAATGGCGACAAAGTACTCGAGCTGTCGAAGGTTCATCCTCGCTCCTCGGTCAGACGCCAGGGCACCAGCCGCGACGCACGCCGCGGGAGGCCTCGGCCGGCGCCGTCGCGGGGCGGGCCGACCGTCGCCTCGATTCTACCCCGCCACCACGCGCATCCGGGGAGACGGGCATGCGCCGTCAGCGGCCAGGGGCTTCTCCCCCATACCGAGCAATCGCCGCCTTGGTTCGAACTATGATTTTTCATGGTTCAAGGATGTTCGAAATTTTCCGAATTCCACGCATGTCGCTGCCAGCGGTTGGCATGAAGCCGATACGGGCTTCGAACTTCACCCAACCGTCACGCCACAGGCACCGAATACGGGAGCTGGACTGCCGTTTGGAGCGATATTCTCGCCGTTCGATTGACTGTTCGCACAACCCAGTCGGACGGACGGCGAACACTGCGTAGGAATGCTAGATTATAGGGTGATAAATGAATTGGCCGGGGAGGTCGTTGTGAGGGTCTTCTACTACGTTGGGAACCAGATCAAGAAGAACGCGAAGCCCAAGGACGGCTCCCTCGAGGGCGTGGGAGAGGAGCTCCACATCGCCTCTGACAACGAGTTCATCTCGCTGCACGACCTCGAGAGCGTCGAGTTGGTCCAGACCAAGGACTTTGGGCTCCTCGTGCGCGCACAGGCCGCCACGTCCACGGTCTGGTTCAACGTCCCGCGCGTCTTCAACATGGGGGGCAAACCCATCACCATCAACAACCCTGACGCAACCAGGAGGGCGGCTGAGATACTCGAGCCCTACGTGGTCGCGTAGGAAGCGAGGAAAAACGCACCTCTCACATGCGTGACGCATAGACGGGGAGGGGCTCGCGGCGATTGCGTGCGGGCCCCTTCCCTTATGCTGTGCCGGGATATGACGTCTTTGGCGGTCCGGCTGCCCTACGCCGCCTGCTGGCGGAGCATCCAGAGCGTCTTTGACAGGCTGGCGATGTACTCGTCCGCCTTGGCGCTCACGAGGTAGTTGGACTCCTCGTCCGCCTGCGCCTTGATTGCGGTCACCTGCTCGAGGATTGCGGAGAGGTCCTCGCGGACGTTGCGGAAGGCGTCGACGCTCTTGAGCGGCGCGTCCTCGCGCTCGGAGATGGTCGCCAGGTCGAGCACCTCGCGCAGGGAGGCGATGGGGCTGCCTCCCAGCTGGAGGATGAGCTCCGCCACGTCGTCGATCACGGGGAGCAGGGAGTCGTAGAGCTCCTCGAGCTGGGCGTGGGCCTGGAAGAAGTCACTGCCGCTCACGTACCAGTGCTGGTTCTGGAGCTTGTGGTACTCGACGGTGACGTTGGCGAGGAGCTGGTTGAGCTTGGATTCCATGGTGGTTCCTTTCTTGTTTGGTTGTCCTTGTTAGGACTCTTTCTTGTTAGTGGAACTATACCCCATGAGGTGCACTCTTCTAACGAGAATCTTTCCTAATAGTAAGTTCACAGTTCCTCCTCAACTTGCAGGGGCACTCCCCTCTCCCCCAAGCCGCAGTAACGCCCGTCGACGGGACAACGATTGGAAACCCCCGTGGGATACGATGGGCTGGCTATTGGAACGTACCAAGGAGGCTATGCAATGCGGCTGTTCGCCTACGCGCTCAGGGAGTACGACGAGCTGGGATATCTCCAGAAGATGGCAAGCGAGAGGGGCTTCGAGTTTGGATGGACGCCCGAATACCCCACCGCCAAGAACGTTGGGCTTGCCCGGGGTTACGAAGCCATCGACATCATCACGAGCCCCATGGGAGCGGACCTCCTAAAGGCGTTCCACGAGGTGGGCGTGCGCAACGTGGCAACCCGCACGATCGGCTACGACCACATAGACGTCGCCGCCGCGAGGGACCTGGGCATGCGCGTGGCGCACGCCGTGTACCCGCCCGAGGGCGTGGCCAACTACTCGATCATGCTCATGATGATGGCAATGCGCAAGGTCAAGCTGATCATGCGCGGCAACGACTCCCAGAGCTTCGGCCTGCGCGGGAAGATCGGCATGGACATCTCGTCCGCGACGGTGGGGATTGTCGGCACGGGCCGCATTGGCGCGACCGTCGCCAGGCACCTCGCCGGGTTTGGCTGCAAGCTCCTCGCCTTCGACCCCTACCCCAACCAGGACGTCGCGCGCATCGCCACCTACGTCGACCTGGACACGCTCCTCTCCCAGTGCGACGCCATCACCCTCCACGCGCCGGGCATGGCGGAGAACTACCACATGATCGACGCGGACGCGTTTGCCAAGATGCCCCAGGGCGCGGTGCTGGTCAACGCGGCGCGCGGCTCGCTCGTGGACACCGCGGCGCTCATCCAGAGCCTGGAGAGCGGGCATCTGGGAGCGGCGGCGCTCGACACCATCGAGAACGAGGCCAACCTCTACTACCACGACAAGAGCCGTGACGTGCTCCCCAACCACGACCGTGCGATCCTGGACTCGTTCCCCAACGTGATCGTCTCGCCGCACATGGCGTTCTACACCGAGGAGGACGTGGAGGACATGATCCGAACCTCCTGCGAGGCGCTGCTCTCCTTCGACGTGGGCGAGGACTCCCCCTACGAGGTCCATTAGGGGTTGCATACGCACCCCAGGCACGAGGCGGTTTCTGTTCCAAAGGGGAAAATAGAGACGGGAGCTCTGCCGCACCGGTTTCCGACGGAGGGCGGGTAGTCACTGCTTAGCAAACCTAGCTCTCGTGTGGATTAGCAGTCTGGGTGCTTAGCAGCCCTAGCCCTCGTGCTGTTTTCTGGGAAGCAAACTCGCCTGAGGGCTAGTAGCACTAAGCATTTGGCGGGAAAATCCACATGAGGGCTAGGGCTTTTAAGCGTAACGCGCCGGAATCCGCACGAGGGCTAGGGTTTCTAAGCAGTTCGCGCCACAACAGCACGATTGCCAGTAGCGCTAAGCACCCAACGAGCCCAACCTTATGAGACGAGCTTTCTCATCACGGGGCAGAGAGAGGAGCTGGAGCGGGCGCCCCCCTGCTCAGTACCCCAGGCTTGTAGCCCCCGCTTTGCCTTGTCCCAAATCTGATGGCTCTGGCATAAGTCTCCGTTCCAGGAAAGACGCGGAACCCTGATCTTCAAGCCTATTTCCCGTACACCTCATCATGAGTGCCTGTGCGCACGAGCGTGAGTTCAGCGTTCGAGACCCGGTACATCAGCACCCACGTATCCTTCGGCGGATTGGGCGCGGAGTCAACGTGGATGGACCTGTATCCTTCATAGGCGCCAGTCAGCGCGTGGTCACGATAGCGTTGCCCCAGCTCGCGTTCGTCGCTCACGAGCAAGTCGGAAATTGCTTTCTTGAGGGCTCGTTCGTCCCAATGGCGCTTCTTGCATGCCTTTACGTCGCGCAAGAAGCGCGGGGTGAAAGACGCCGTGTACATTGACGATCCTTACAGGTCGAGCGCCGAGAACAGGCTCTCTGCGGTTTGGTAGGTCGTGTGGTCGGAATTTGCCGCCAGAGCGTTTGCCTCTTCCATTGCCTCGCGAGTCTCGTCAGGCACTTCGTTCTCCTGGTGCGCCAACGGGCGTATCTCTACCCAGGGCTTGTTGTTCTTGAACACCACCACCGAGCGGCCGGTGCGGTTGGCGTCGGCTGTCAGGCGGCTAAAGTTGGTTTTTGCGTCGGACATTCCGATGGTGGGAGTGGCTGTCATAGCCTGCCTCCTTGAAGATAGGGCTAAAAACGGAGCTGTTCTTTAGCCTGTATTCTAGGTCATTACGTTAGTGATAGTAATCGTCCGTTCGGGGTGTTCGATGCATCCATGCCAATTCCCCGTTCGGTCAGTTACGGCAGGAACTCAATAAAATCACCGGTGCCACTGGATGAGCCTGGGATGGATGCTCAAGAAAATGGAGTTGTGGCAATCCATGGGCCGCCCCGAGGGTCCAACTGCCAGGAGATTGCGTGCCGCGGCAGCCTTTCCACCCTCTATCACTGCCAAAGGTCGACTTTCCTCAGCTGTTCTGGCACCCGGATTGCCATAGGTCGACTTTCCTCAGCAGGCATTCCATCGACGCCCGTCCCAGACACAAAAATGGGGACCGGGAATCACTCTCCCGGCCCCCGTGCCTGTCTGTTGGGTGGAATCGCTCCCTCGCAACCTCGAACCTACACTACCCCTGCCCCGCGGTTGGCCAGGTTGATTGCGCCCTTGTCGCGAATTGAGCTTCGCCTTGCTGGCTGCTACGAATGCCTTCTAACGGGCGAGCCTTGGGTTGGCAACCACTGGCAGGACGGGATGTATCTGGTCTGTGCCCATTGGAATCGCCCCCGAATCTCCTGCGTCCGTCGGAACCCCTTTGGTTTCGGTTCACTATGTATAGTACCCATCCATTTGCATCCTAAACGCATATTCGATGCTTTCAATCTCATTGCCGCAACTTTCGCCCGCGCCGTCGCTGGCGTATAGTCGATCCCATGGACGCCATCCTCTTCGACATAGACGACACGCTCTACGACCAGGCGCAGCCCTTCGCGCACGCCGTGCGGTCGGTGTTGGGCTCCATCCCCGCCAGTGACGACGAGCTCTTTGACGCCAGCCGAAGGCACAGCGGCCAGGTGTTCGCCGCCCTCTCGGCGGGCAGGCTCCCCACCCAGGGCGAGTACGTGCGCCGCATGCAGCAGACCATGGCGGACTTTGGGGTCAGCGTCGACCGGCAGACGGCGATCGCGCTGCAGCGGGCGTACTCGCACGACAGCGGGGAGGCCATGTCCCTCTCCCCCACCATGGCGCAGGTGTTGGACCTGTGCCACAGGCACGCGCGCCTGGGCGTTGTGTCCAACGGCAGGGACGACCGCCAGCGGGACAAGCTGCGCATACTGGGCGTCTACCGTTGGGTGCGACCCGAGGACGTGTTTGTGTCCGACGCCATGGGCGTGGCGAAGCCCGATGCCGCGATCTTCCTGCGAGCCTGCCGCCACATGGGGGTCGAGCCGTCACGCTCCCTCTATGTGGGGGACGCCTTCAGGGTGGACGTCGCGGGAGCCCACGCGGCAGGCATGCCCGTGGTCTGGTTCAACCACCGCAACCGAGAGATGCCGCGGGGCGAGCAGCCGGCGGAGCACGAGGTGAGGTCGGCGGAGCAGCTCCTCTCCCTCATGCGTTCGCTGCTTCATGACCAGGAGACACGCGACGCCTAGCTGCCCGCTCACCCCTCCTCGGGCGAGAGGAGCAGCGCCATCCCGCAGAACGGCGGCAGGTCGGCGGTGAGGGTCCCGTCCTCCAGGGTCGCACGCTCGTCTCCCCTGGCGATGGTCCCGCCATAGCAGTCCCATTCCGTGTCGATCAGCACCTCCGCCGACGCGGCATCCGGCACCGGAAGCTCGTAGCCCTCGTGCGCCCGGTCGGAGAGGTTGAACACGAACGCGATGCGCTCCCTCTCGCCTTCGTCGTCCGTCCTGCCAACCGTGGAGCGCTCGATTGCGTAGACCACGTGCTCCGGGTCGTCCACCTGCAGCCAGCGGAAGCCGTCGCGGTCGTAGTCGCCCTCCCAGAGCGACGGGTGCGCCAGGTACAGCTGGTTGAGGTCGTGGCAGTAGCGGCGGAACGCGTCGTGCACGGGATAGGTGGTGAGGAACCAGTCCTGCTGGCGCCTCTCGTCCCACTCGCGCAGCTGCGCCACCTCGGACCCCATGAAGTTGAGCTTCTTGCCGGGATGCGCCGCCATGTACAGGTACAGGGACCGTGCCTGGGGGAACTTGAGGTCGTAGGCGCCCCACATCTTCTGCGCCACGGTCGCCTTGCCGTGCACGACCTCGTCGTGGCTGAGCGGCAGCAGGTAGCGCTCGTTGTAGTAGTACATCATCGAGAACGACAGCTTGTGGTAGTTCTGGGGCCGCCACTCCGGGCCGGTCTGGAAGAACTCCAGCGTGTCGTGCATCCAGCCCATGTCCCACTTGTAGTCAAAGCCCAGGCCGCCCTGCTCCACGGGCCGCGTGACGCCGTCGTAGTTGGTGGAGTCCTCCGCGATCAGCATGCAGCCCGGGTCCAGCGCGTGCACGCCCGAGTTCATGACGCGCAGGAAGTCGACCGCGTTGCCGTTGACCCCGCGCGCCTCGTCGCCCTGCCAGTAGATGATGCGACTGATGGCGTCCATGCGCAGGCCGTCAAAGTGGTAGGCACCCAGCCAGTAGTTGGCGGACGACTGCAGGAACGAGCGCACCTCTCCCCTGCTGTGCATGAAGTTGTGGCTGCCCCACTCGCTCACGCCCACGGCGTCGTTGGGGTACTCGTACAGGGCCGTGCCGTCGTAGTTTGCCAGGCCAAACGAGTCGACCGCAAAGTGGACGGGGACAAAGTCCAGGATCGCGGCGATGCCCGCCGCGTGCAGCCGGTCCACGAGCCCCATGAGCTGGCGGGCCGTTCCGTAGCGGCTGGTGGGCGAGAAGAATCCCGTGGGCTGGTAGCCCCAGCTCGCGTCCAGCGGGTGCTCGGCAAGGGGGAGGAACTCCACGCAGTCAAAGCCCATCGTGGTGAGGTACTCAACCAGGGGGTCGGCTATCTCCTCGTACGAGTACCACTCGGCCGGGTCGTCGGACGCCTCCTCCGAGCCGCCGCGCTTGCGCCAGCTGCCCAGGTGCAGCTCGTAGATGTTGAGAGGCGCGTTGGCACGGGCGGTCCGCTCCCCCATCCACCGGGCGTCGCCCCAGGGGTACCCGCCGAGGTCGCGGACAACGGAGCGGTGGCCGGGCCTCAGCTCCGTGCCGTAGCCGTAGGGGTCGGCGTGGTCCACGTACGAGCCGCCATGGTAGATGCGGAACTGGTAGAGGTCGCCCTCGCGCACGCTGGGGACGGACGCCTCGTAGAAGTTGCCGTCCTCCACCCGGTGCATCTCGACCGTGCGGGGCTCGTCGCAGGACGGCTCGCCATCGTCGCCGAGGGGCCACCACAGCACTACGATGCCGTCCGCCGCCGGGGCGAAGGTGCGGAAGGTCGCCCCCTCCCCCTCCAGATGCGCCCCCAGGTAGGTGTGCGCAAAGAACTCGTGGCCCGAGTAGAAGTCCTGGATGTTCACGAGGCCCCCTGCCTCCCGCGGGCGGCGCGCGGCGCCGTCCGTCCCCTACGATTCCAAGCCCATTTTAAGGTCGCCCGGACACACGCCACCCGGAAATCGGCCACGGCGGTCGGGAGGGGCGCGGTCGGCGATTGGACGTTGCGCTCGCCCCGTCTTCCCACCATGTACAGGCGAGAGGGGTGCGGCACCCTACTCGTGGGCCTCCAAGAAGGCCTCGACCACCGCGTTGTAGCGCTCCGGCTGCTCCCCATGCACCCAGTGCGTGCCGTCCTGGAAGAGCTCCCACCGCGCGCCCGGGATGCCGTCCGCCACCTGCTTGGCGATGAGCGGCGTGCACTCGTCCGCCGTGCCGGACGTCACCAGCGTGGGGACGTCGATGCCCGGGAGCTGGTCCACCACGCTCCAGCCCTTGAGCGCCCCCGTGACCACGAACTCGCTCATCCCCTGCATGAAGTGGTAGCACTCGTCCCCCACGGGGTCGGGCTCGGGGTTGTGCAGACCGTCCGGGCGCTCGTCCTCGGGCACGAGCGAGACGTGCCTGCGGTAGTACTCCGCGGACGCGGCGCGGACCTCGGGACGGTCGTAGTCGCCGTCGACGTCCGCCTGCGCGAGGGCGCGGTCCATCTCGGGCGGGAGGTAGTGGCGCAGGCGCACCGCCTCGTGCAGCCACAGGTCCATGCTCGCGGGCGAGCTGGCCACGACCATCGACGCCAGGCCGTCGTGCCCGTGCGGGTGCCACGGCTCTCCGATGGCGTACATCATCGCGAGCATGCCGCCCCAGCTCTGCCCCAGGATGTGGCAGCGACCCAGGCCGAGCGTCCTTCTCACGCAGTCGAGCTCGTCCAGGAAGAGTCGGCATCCCCACTTGTCCGGAAGGGGCGGGGTCTTTGACCTGCCGCAGCTGATCTGGTCGTAGTAGACCACGGCACGACCGGAGCGCTCGGCGATGCCGTCCAGCGTCTGGAGGTAGTAGTGCGCCGCGCCCGGCCCGCCGTGCAGCACCAGCAGCGGCAGCTTGCCTCCCTCGCAATGGCCCGCTATGCGGCAGTAGGTGTGGTAGCCGGCAAAGGGAACGTATCCCTCGCGTTGGTCGAGCATGGCAGCCTCCGTCCTCGTGATGGCTCCACCATAGCGCAGCGGCGGGGATGCGTCAGACGCGATGCGGCCGCCCGCCGGGATGACGGACGGCCGCACCCGGGATGGGGGCGAGAGGGGCTAGCCCTCCAGGAGGGAGAGGACCTCGCGCTTGGCCTCCAGGAAGGCGGGCGTGAGGGCAAACTCCTCGGGGGTCGCCGCGCCCTCGGGCCGGTCCACGACCACCTCGCGGGCGATGGTGCTGGGCACCCCTCCGGAGGGGTTGCCGCGCAGCACGTAGATCCGCGACGCCATGGACACCGCCTCGTCCACGTCGTGCGTGATGGCGAGGGTCGCCAGCGAGAGATCGGAGGACATGCGGCAGTACCAGCCGCGCATGTCGGTGCGCGTGAGCGCGTCCAGGGCGGAGAAGGGCTCGTCGAGCAGCACCACGTCGTTGCCCATGAGGTACGTGCGCATGAACGCGGCGCGCTGGCGCATGCCACCCGAGAGCTCGCCCGGCCAGCGCTCCTCCGTGCCCGCAAGGCCAAAGCGCTCCATCAGCGGCTCGGCCTTGGCCCGCGCCTCGGCACGTGACATGCCGCCCACCACCAGCGGCAGGCACACGTTGTCGATGATGCGCTTGCTGGGGAGGAGCAGGTCCTTCTGCAGCATGTAGCTCACGTGGCCGGGCGCACCGGTGATGTCGCGGCCGTGCAGGAGCACCGTCCCGCTCACGGGGCGCGTGAGGCCGCTCAGCGCGTGCAGGATGGTGGTCTTGCCGCAGCCTGAGCGGCCGACGAGGCACACGACCTCGCCGCTCCCCACATGGAGGCTGACGTCACGGACCACGTCGTGGCCGCCCTCCCAGGCAAGCGTCAGCCCGCGCGCCTCCAGGCTGGGGGCGAGGGGGTCGTCCCTGCCAGCGGGACGGGCGGCGGGAGAGGGGCCCGTCCCCTCTCCCCCGCCGTCTGCGCCCGGTACGTCGCGCTTGCGTCGCAGCACGCTAGGCCTCCAGGTAGTCCATGGTCCAGCCGGAGTTCACGTCCAGCTGGTTGTTGACGAGCTTGTTGTCGTTGAGCCACTGGAAGTAGGTGGCCCAGCGTTCCTTGTCGATCACGCCCCAGCTCTTGGCGTCGGCGATGTACTGGTCCTTGAGGTAGCTCTGGCTCTGGCGCACGAGCTTGGAGTCGAGCTCGGGGACCGCGTCGCAAAGGATCTGCGCCGCGCCGTCGGGGTCCTTGACGGCGTACTCGTAGCCCTTCTTGGTGGCGCGGACGAAGGCCTTCACCACGTCGGGGCTCTTCTTGCAGAAGTCGTCGTTGGCGGCGAGCACCGGCGTGTAGAAGTCGAGCTTGTCGTCGATGCTGATGAAGCTGAAGTAGTTGTAGGCAAAGTCCTGGACGATGGCGTTCTGGACGGCCCAGCCCTCGTACACCCACACGCAGTCGAACTGCTTGTTCTTGAGGCTGGTCACCTCGTCATCGGTGGAGACGGACACCATCTTGACCTTGGAGTAGTCGCCGCCGTCGGCCTCGACCACGTCCTTGATGGTGGCCTGCTCGACGGGCATGTTCCAGGTGTCGTACACGTGATTCTCCATGTGCTTGGCGCTGGTGATGCCGTCCTCCTTGCGGCTCATGATGCCCGAGGTGTTGTGCTGGATGATCGCTGCGACCGCCTGGATGGGCAGCGGGTTGTCGGACGCGAGAGCGTTGGCGATGTAGTCCTGGTACGACACGCCCAGCTGCGCCTGGCCGGAGCCGATCATGGCCTCCGCCGTGTCCTCGGCGGGCTGCACGATGTCGATGTCGATGCCCTCGTCGGCGTAGTAGCCCTTCTCCTTGGCCACGTAGATGCCCGTGTGGTTGGTGTTGGGCGTGTAGTCCAGGCAGAACGTGATCTTGGTCTTGGCGGCGGAGCTTGCGCCGGAGTCGGACGTCGAGCCGCCCCTGGACGCGGAGGCGCCGCAGCCCGCGAGGGCGAAGGACCCCAGGGCGAGGCCGCTCGCGGCGAGGAACTGGCGACGAGACATGCTGTTCATGTTACTTCTCCCCTTCTGCCCTCTTCCAGGGCATGCAGAGGCGCTGGAGAGCATCGACGAGCCCCATGAGCGCCAGTGACAGTGCAGAGATGATGATGATCACCGCAAACATGCGGTCGTACGAGAAGGACTTGCGCACCCGGGTCATGTACACGCCCAGGCCGCTGAAGCCGCCCAGCCACTCGCTGATCACGGCACCCACGATGGCGTAGGTGGCGCTGATGCGCAGGCCGCTGAAGAACTGCTCGGCGGCGGCAGGCATCTTGACCTGCCAGAAGATCTGCCAGCGCGTGGCGTTCATGGTGCGCATGAGGTCGACCATGTCGGGGTCGACCGACTGAAAGCCCGAGACCAGCGACACCGTTATGGGAAAGAACGTGGTGAGCACCACGAGGACCACCTTGGGTGCCAGGCCGTAGCCCAGCCACAGGATGAGGATGGGCGCCACGGCGATGGTGGGGATGGTCTGCGAGATGGTGATGAGCGGCGAGAACGCCAGGCGAAAGCCCTCGAACCGGTCCATGAGCACCGCGAACGCAAAGCCCACGGCGCAGCCGATCACTAGGCCGAGCGCGGACTCGGCGAGCGTGGTGGCGGAGTTGGAGACCAGCAGCGGGAAGTCCCCCACCAGCGCCGCCATCACCTGCGTGGGAGTGGGCAGCATGAAGTTGGGCACGATGCCGCACACCACCAGCAGCTGCCATGCCACGAGGATGGCGAGCGTGGTCACGAGCGGAATCGCCACGCGCCGGGCGCGACCGGTGCCATGCGAGGCGGGACGGGCCTCTCCCCTGGAGCCTTGTGCCATGGGCTACGCGACCTCCGCCTTGCCCGCGGGAGCGAACTCGGGGTCACCCTCGTGGTACTTGGAGACCTTGTGCTCGGTGGACATGACGTCGCCGCCGGGACGGTAGTCGATCTTGACGTAGGTCATCATCGAGCCGCAGCCCGCCTTGGCGCCCACCAGCTGGCAGTTCTTGACGATCTGCATGCAGGTGTCGTAGTCGCCCTCGATGGCGGTCTCGAACGGCCCCACGAAGTAGCTCACGCCCGTGGAGGCGATGTAGGCGATCACCGCGTCCACCACGCGGCAGGTCTCCTCGTCCGACTTGGAGTCCATGGGCAGAAACTGGATTGCCATGCTACAGTTCATGCAGCTTCCCTTCCGGACGCCAAAAGGGGCGCCCACTCCACGTAGGCGCCCCGAACATCCGGTGCTCTGGTCCCTACGCCGGCATTACCCGGATCAGGTTCGGTCAGGGCCGCGTTGCTGGGCTCATTCTCAGCCGGCGTGCGCCAGCTCCCGTTTGTCGCGTGCCATTGTAGCGCAAGGGAGAGGGGCATCCCTCCCGGACCTTGGGTTTGTCTCAGGAGGGTAGCGGGCGCCGCGGGACTACATGCCCCGCAGCGCCGTCTCGTCGAGGATGGCCACCCTTCTCCCCGAGCGCTCTATGTAGCCGGCGTCCTCGAGGTACCTCAGCTTGCGCGAGAGGGTCTCGGGCGTCGTCCCCAGGTACTGCGCGACGTCCTTCATCCTCATGGGGAGGGTTACCCGGCCCTCTGCCACCCTGGGGAGGCCCAGGAGGTAGTCGGCAAGGCGCTCCTCAACCCGCCCCATCGAAAGGTATCGCACCTGGCTCTCGACCTGGACCATCTTCTGCGCGGTCAGTTCGAACAGCTTCAGGGAGATGTCCGGGTTGCTCAGCAGCACCTGGTTGAACGCACGCTTGCTCAGGGTGCACACCTGGGTCCGCTCGAGCGCCTGCCCAAAGAGCGTCTCGTTGCTCAGGCCAAAGAGCTGCTTCTCCCCCTCGTACCCTCCCGGCCCGACCACGCGGAGGAGTTGCTCCCTACCGCTTGGGGACAGCTGGTACACCTTCATGCTGCCGCTGGCCACGATGTCGAGCCTCTCGTCCCCCGGCTGGAAGACCAGCTCGTCCCTCTCGTACGTACGGTGCCGCGCCAGCCCCATGACCTTGCGCTGCTCGTCGGTGGAGAGGTCGCTGAACAGCGGGACGAGCGACACGCACAGATGCTCCTCTATGATCGGACCTCGCTCTCCGTCTTTGGATTGCCTTCGCCTGCAAGCCTATCAAACTCCCCGAGCAGCCCATAGGTCGCCCTGAACGTCCCGCACACGTCACCGGGGCTGGCGTAGTCGTGCGTGACCTCACGCAGCCGGGAGAACTCGTCCGCAAGGTCGAGGTTCCCTCCCCTGACCTTGCCCTGGATCCTCTGGTAGATGTCACGCACCTCGAAGACCTCCGGGTGGTTCCTGCCATGCGCCTTCGTAATCGCCTTTGTGTAGAGGTCCAATGCCTCGTCGTTCTCCTCAAAGAATTTCCTCACCATGGCCTGTGCCCCCTCACCTCTCTGACGCCTTGAGGACGTCGTATCCAATAGACCGGACGGAGTCCGAGACCTCTTCTACGCTCGTTACCGCGTCGTCGAACTCGAACTTTGCCTTGCTGGCGTTGAAGAGCACCTTCACGCTCTCCTTGCTCACGCCTTCCACCTTGCGAATCGCACCCCCGATCTTCTGCATGCACGTGGGGCATGCCAGGGTCTCGAGCTGCAGGGTTCCTCTCTTGGTCATCTTGGTCTCCTCTCTCTTTCCCTCTTGCTGCACCCAGGGTACGGGCAGTCACGGGAAAAGAAATTGATTTGTGTCAAGAAACGTGCCATTTAGTTCTCCCGCTGGCGGGCACGCATATGCGCTGGGCAGGTGAACGCGTCAGTACCTCAGGAGGCGCATGGCGTTGAGGATCACGACGAGGATGCTCCCCTCGTGGACGAACATGCCGACCGCCATGTTCGTCCAGCTGCTGGCGAACAGGCTCAGGATCAGCGCGGCCACCACGGCCAGGGCGATGGCGATGTTCTCCGCCATGTTGCGGCGGGTTGCCCGGGCGAGCCCCAGGGCATGGGGGATGCGGTGGAAGTCGGAGTTGGTGACTATGACGTTGGAGGTCTCGATTGCCACGTCCGTGCCATTCCCCATCGCGATGCCGATGTCTGCCAGGGCCAGCGAGGGGCTGTCGTTGACGCCGTCCCCCACGAAGGCCACCGTCTCGCCCATCGCCCTGCGAGCCCTGACGAACTCCGCCTTGTCCTCGGGGAGCATGCCGCCGTGGGCCTCGCTCAGGCCAAGCTCCCCCGCCACGCGGTCGACGGTCGCCTGGTTGTCCCCCGAGAGGAGGACCAGGTTCTTGACGCCCATCTCCCTAAGGGCCCTCAGGTCCTCCCCGACGCCCCGTCTGACCTGGTCACGGATGCCAATCGCAAGCGCAAGTCTCCCATCCACCGCCACCAGGACGAGGGAGTTGCCCGCCTCCTCCAGGGCACGTATGTCTCCCCTTGCTGCCTCGCCAAACGAGACGTCGAACCTCTGGAGGAGATGCGCGTTGCCCACGAGCACCTGGTGTTTGGCGAGACGGGCGGCGATGCCCTCGCCCTGGATCACCTCGGTGGAGTCAACGGGGTACGTCCTCGCGGATGGGTAGGCACCGACGATGGCCTTGGCGAGCGGGTGGCTCGACTCCCGCTCCACGCTCACGAGCAGGTCCTCTGCCAGCTTGCGGTCACCGTCGTAGTTGATCGACCGAACGACCCGTGGGTCGCCGTACGTGAGCGTCCCCGTCTTGTCGAACAGGATCGTGTCCACCCGCCCGAGCTTGGTCATCACGTCGCTGCCCTTGAACAGGATGCCATGGCGCGCGCCGTTGCCTATGCCCGACACGTTTGACACGGGCACGCCGATGACCAGCGCCCCGGGGCATCCCAGGACCAGTATCGTGATGGCGAGCGAGACGTCCCGCGTGACAAGCCATACGATGGCACCTAGCGCCAGCACCGCAGGCGTGTAGTACCTGGAGAACCGGTCGATGAAGCGCTCCGCCTGCGACTTGGAGTCCTGCGCCTCCTCCACCAGCTCGATGATCTTGCCAAAGGTCGTGTCCTCCCCGACCCTCTCTGCCCTCAGCTGCACGGTGCCGTTCTCCAGGATCGTCCCGGCAAACACCTTGTCGCCAATGCCCTTTGCCACGGGGAGCGGTTCCCCGGTGATGCTCGCCTCGTTTGCGCTTCCACCCCCAAAGGTCACCTCGCCGTCGACGGGAACCCTTCCGCCCGTCCTGACGAGGAGCGCGTCTCCCTGCTCGACCTCGTCGACCGGCACCTCCTCGAAGCCACCGTCCTCGTTCCTCCGAAGGGCAACCTCCGGCACCATGTCCACCAGACCCCTGATCGCCGAGCGCGTCTTTGCCAGGGTCTTCTGCTCCAGGAGCGCGCCAAACAGGAAGAGGAAGGCCACGACCGCGGACTCCTCAAACTCCCCGATCGCAAACGCGCCCAGGATTGCGATCGTCACCAGCAGGTCTATGCTGACCACGCGCACCCTCAGGGCCTGGACCGCCTGGACCAGTATTGGAAGTCCCCCCACAAGCGAGGCCACAAGCAGGAGACGTCCTTCCGTCTCTCCGCCACCCGTGCCGAGCCTTGCCACGAGTGACGCCAGGATCAGGGCTCCCGTGACCGCGGTCAGTCGGTTTCTGTTGTGCAACAGCCAGTTCTGCATGTCATCTGCCTCCTTCTGCTCTGTGTCGCGGACACTGTATTCGCTACGGCGAAGGGGACAATTGATTTGCGTCAAGTTGCGGTGTATTGCCGCGTCTTGTTGCGACGGAAGCTGTGATGGAGACGCCCGCCCGCGGGCCCGGGCGAATGACAGCACGGGAGCCAAGGGAGCGCGCCGTCGGGCGCGGGCGCGCAACGAGGCGGAATTGGTCATACTCTTCCGTCGGGGTTTTCGACTTGTTGGGAGAGGGACGATGGAATCATCTGCTCAAGACATGGGAGGGCGCGAGGCAATTGCCCGGGGCGCGGGCGAGACGGGCCAGACTCTCGGCGCGCGCGGGTCGCTTGAGGTGGGGGTCGCCCTCTTCTCCATGTTCTTTGGGGCGGGCAACCTGATCATCGCCCCGCTGCTGGGCGTGCAGGCAGGGCCCAACGCCGTGGTTGCGACGTTGGGGTACCTGGTCTCTGGGGTGGGTCTGCCCATCGCCGCCATCGTGGCCATAGCCCGCGCGGGAACCGCTGGGGCACTCCTCGACCGCATCGGGACGAGGTTCTCGCGCGTGTTCGCGATTCTCACCTACCTGGCGATAGGGCCCCTGCTCGCCATCCCGCGAACCGCCTCGACCTCCTTCGAGATGGTGAGGCCGCTGCTCCCCTCGGGAGGGGACGCGGGCGCCTTTCGGCTGCTGTTCTCGCTCGCCTTCTTCGCCGCGGCGCTCGCCTTCGCCCTTCACCCGGCTCGGATCGTCCGCCTCATGGGCAAGGTGACGGGACCGCTGCTGATCGCCTTCCTCGTGCTGATGGTTGCGGCGCAGGTGGTGGCGCCTGCCGGGGACCCGCTCCCAACGGCGCAGGCGGGCTACGCCGCGGCGCCGGCGGTTGCGGGCTTCCTCCAGGGCTACCAGACGCTCGACCTTCTCGCATCGCTCGCCTTTGGCGTGGTCATCACCAGCAGCATCCGTGGCCTCGGGGTCACCAGGCCCGATGCGGTCGCCCGCCAGGTCGCGCGGTCGGGCGTCGTCGCGGGCGCGCTCATGGCGGTTGTGTACTGCGCCCTCAGCTACCTGGGCGCGAGGATGGGAACCGTGATGCCACAGGCACAGAACGGAGCGGAGGTCATCTCGCTCGCTGCCTCCATGCACTTTGGCACCGCGGGAACCGTGCTCACCGCCGCCGTCTTCCTCATCGCCTGCTTCAACGTGTGCGTGGGCCTGGTCTCCTCCATCGGCGAGTACTTTGCCAAGACCTTCCCCCGGCTCCCGTACCGTACCTGGGCGGTTCTCATCGCGGTCGTGTCGTGCGGGCTCTCCAACGTCGGCCTCACCGCCATCCTCTCCTACTCGGTGCCCGTGCTGAAGGCCCTCTATCCCATGGGAATCTGCACCGTGGCGATGGGCCTCGTGCACGGGTCGCAGCGGCACGTGCTGCCCTGGCGCGTCTCGATGGCGTGCGTCGGCGTCGTGAGCACGCTCTCTGCGCTGCGCGACGCGTTCGCCCCCGGCATCACGCTCCCGCTCGACCTCCTTCCCCTGTCCTCCATGGGGCTGGGCTGGGTCGTTCCGGGCATCCTGGGGCTTGTCGCGGGGACTGTGGTCGGCGAAATCGCCCGTGCGCACCATGCCTGCTGAGGAAATGCGAGTTGTGGCAATCTGAAAGTCTCGGCTGCTGAGGAAATGCGAGTAATGGCAGAGAACGGGACCCTCAAAGCACCTCTGACTGCCAACACTCGCCCTTTCTAAGCGACTTGATCCCTCCCGATTGCCACAACTCGAGTTTTCTCAGCAGCTTCCCTTGGGACCGCTCCCGAGGAAGCTAAATCGGTGGCATCAGGCCCTCGGCATTCCCACAATCGGTAAGTCACAGCGACCATAATCAGTAAGTGGGATGGCCCACAATCAGCGAGTGGCGAGGCCAACGGCTGGGTGACGGCGTACTCCGGCGGCTGCAGGACGCGCTGTCTTGGGACAGCGCCTATCCCTCGGAGCCCGCCCGCTGCATGTCGAGCAGATGGCGTTCCAGCCCCTCGTCGACCGCAAAGAGGTACAGGCCGTGGACGCCACGCTTGAGCAGGACGTTGAGCTCGTGCCTGAGGTTGTCCTCGGGCCTCTCGCTTCCGTTGATTGCCTGGCTGTTGCAGCTCTTGGCGGGGTCGAACACCAGGTGCCCATCGCGCCAGCAGACGGACGGGCCGATGATGACGCCGGCGTAGTTGAGGTCGAACCCCTGGATGGTGTAGATGGAGCCGCACTCACCCAGGGTGTGGCTCTGCTCCGCCCACGCCTTGCCCTTGTCCCGCCTCGCCTCCTCGGGCATCTGGGTGGTCTGGTAGTTCCACGGCATGTGGAAGCACTCCGGGGCGTCCGTCTCGCGGACTTCGGATTGGCCGTCTGACCGGCGGACATCCTGCCCGAGCGAGACCCAGTGGCCCTCCTCCCGGACGATGCGGACCTCCCACGCCCCTCCCGAGGCGGGGTGCGACTTGCTCGAGTACGGCCAGTCGTACGTGGCAAGCACGCGGGAGAGCCCGTGGGACGTGTCGTCGACCATCTCGCCCGACCTGTCGTCGAAGGTCAGGGCGCGCTCCTCGATCGCGGACCTCAGCGCAAACGGGGAGTCGAAGACCCTGATCTGGTAGGGTTCGTGCCCGTCCCGTGGGATGTCGCGGGGGATTGGGCCCACGCCCCTGCCGCTGGCGAAGTCGTCGATCCACGCGACGACCTCATCGCAGGCGTCGATGCGATACTGCTGCCGAAGCAGCAGGTTGGAGACGTGAAACGGGAAGTGGTCGAGCTCGGCCTGCCTCCTAGGGCAGTCGGTGCGCCTGCCCGCGAAGCGCCCCTGCGGGAACAGGGCGTCGCGCATCGCCGGGGCAAGCTCCTGCGACTTCCTCAGCACCTGGCCCAGGTCGTACACCGCCACGACGACCCGCGCGCGCCGCATGATGTCAACGAGCATGTTTCTGGATCCGCGATACCCCTGGTTGCCCTCGTTGAGGAGGAGGTGGGCCTCGTCCACAAGCACGACGTCCGCGGGGCGCGTGGGGTGGTCCTGCCTGTCCAGGCCCTTGCCGTGCCCCAGCTCGCTGCGCTGGTTGATGAACTGCGTCGGGGCAAGGACGACCTTGCCGTCGGACCCCTGCAGCGCAAGCCGGCGCATGATGGCGTTGTAGACGGTGAGCTGCTCCTTGTGGTTGACCAGCAGGCACGCGTCAACGGGCCTCTCCCCTGATCCCAGCTCGTTCATGACGCGGAGGAACAGGTGGCTCAAAAGCACGGTCTTGCCGGTCCCCGCCATGCCCTCGACCACGATGAGCTCGCCGGTGGAGACGGGCGCGTCCGGGTCCGCCGGCACCTCTCCCCCGCTTGGCAGCGCCTGGCGCAGGCGGGCGAGAATCGCGTCCTCCGCGTTGAGCTGGTCCCTCCCGAGGGCATGGAACGGCGAGGCCTTGAAGATGGCGGAGTCCCGGATGATCGACTCCGCGGGGAAGAGCCGGGGCTCGTATCGGTTGAGCTTGCGCCACGCTGCCGATGTGATGGCGGGGAGCTCGCGCTTGGTGTAGTAGTCGTCCTGGGGATTGCCGCGCCCGTTGACCAGGGTCACGTCCTCCACGTCGGACGCGAGGAGGTAGCTCAGGAAGGTGTTCTCGAGGTCGAGCGTGAGCGACTTGTTGAAGTGGTCCTGGCCAATGACCAGCATGCGGGCGTCCGACTGGTTCAGCTGGCGCCACGCCTTCCTGCCGCGCTCGGAGCGGTACGTGGCCTCGTCCGAGTAGTGCTCCTTGGTCCGGCGTACGATGGAGTTTGTCTCGCCCACGTACACCAGGAACCTGTCGCGTTCGAACCCGCTGCGCGTGCGCTCGTGCCGCTTGCCGTGGATGATATAGACCGTTGGGTAGGTCTTCAGGAGGGCCCGGTCCTCCCGCGAGACCTTGCGGCCATCGACCTCGCGGTCGGCGTCGTCGATGCTCTGCTCTACCTCTCGGTCGTCCTCGCGAAAGGGGACGTCGATGACTATGGGCTGCCTTGGCGCCATTGCCCTCCCTGGTGAGACGTGCCGTGACGTTGCCGCGAGCGCATCCGCCGGGTGGCGGTGCCCCCCGGGCCGGCTGCGTGGCCGTGGCCTCGGGCCGATGGCTTCCCGCGCGGGCGGCGCGACGGAGAGATGCGCCCCGCCCGACGGCCAGCTGGCCAATCCGATGGTACCGCCGACGCTAGAGTTCGGTGTACTTACTCGAGTTTCCGCGGCTCAGGCTTACAGGATACTTCTTGGCGTTGGCTTCGAGCTTGCGGTTCACGATCTGGAGGGGGTCAAGGCCGCACGCGTCCGCCATGTAGAGGCAGTAGATGAGGACGTCCGCGAGCTCCTCGGCCACCTGGTCCGTCCGCCCCTCCGCCGAGACGTCCGGGCCCGACCACTGGAACGCCTCCAGCAGCTCCGCCGCCTCGAGGCTGATCGAGATGGCAAGGTCCTTGGGTGCGTGGAACTGTGCCCAGTCCCTCTGGTCGCGGAACGCCCGCACCCTGGCGACGGTCTCCTCGTAGTCCTGCATGCGCCACGCCCTCCCCCACTGGTGTCATTGACGGCACACATTATGCGCCGGGCGGGCGAGACGACCGCTGGCGACTCCCCCAAGCCTCACTCCCGGCGGGATGGCTTGCGAACACGGATACCGCGCCTCTCTCACGCGGCGGGGTGGCTTGCGAACACGGGCGTCGCACCTCTCTCGCCCGGCGGGATGGCTTGCGGCCGTGGGTGCCGCGCCTCTCGCCCAGAGGAACGGCCGAAAGCGACGGCCGCCATGCCACCCCCCGAAGGAGTCCCGTAAGATTTGACGCGTTTAGGACCCGCCTAAACGCGTGGAATCTTACGAGACTTCGAGTTCCGTAAGACTTGACGCGTTTAGCGCCACCCCAAACGCGTCATCCTTTACGACACCGCCTCCGCGCGACGTCGAGGGAGGCGAGACGGTCGTGGCGAGAAGGGCACAACGCCGTCCCCGGAACCGATCCCGCCGGCAGGACGGGGAACGCCCCGGCAGCCCAGTCCCACTGACCAGGCCGAGGGTCGGCACAACCCGGGGAGGCCGCTGACAGCATGGGCCCACTGACCAGGCAAAGGGCGCACGCCACAAGTCGGGCAGCCACAAGCCAGGCACCTACGCCCGCAGTCAGTCCCTCATGCCCCGTCGCTCGACGCCCGGTTGATCGTAGTAGCGGCGCTTGTCTCCGTACATCTGCCGCTCCGCACGCTTGACCAGGTCGATGACGTCGATGCCGGGCGCCTGCGCCACGGCAACCCCAAACGAGACGTGGCAGGACCTCTCCTCGGTGATACGCCTCGCTGCCTCGACCTGTTTGCGAATCTGGTCCTCGTCGGCGTCACGAACGAACACGACGAACTCGTCGCCACCAATGCGGAACGTGTCCTTTCCTCCAAACACCTCCTTGAGGGCAAGGCTGGTGCACTTGAGCATGGCATCCCCCGAGGCGTGCCCCGTGACCTCGTTGAGCTCGTGTAGCCCGTTGAGGTCCGCAAAGACGCAGCCCAGACTCCGCTTGCACTCGTAGGGGTACGTCGCGAGCGCCTGCTCGTAGGAGTTGCGGTTTCTGACCCCCGTAAGCAGGTCCTTCTCGCTGAGTTCGGCAAGCTTGAGCTGAGCGTACTCCTGCTGGAGCTTCATGTTGAGCGTGTAGGAGTTGATGCCGATGCTGACGGCGGAGAAGAGACAGGAGTTCACGATGTCGTCCACGACGAACGCCGGGTTATCGAACGTCAGCGCCATGCAGATGAAGAAGGCAGTGTTGATGAGGATGCAGAGGACGATCCTCCTGCGCCTATCAGTGAAGAGCAGGGGCGAGGCAAGCACGAAGGCAGGGAAGGCGGTTGCCACCAGGTCCGAGTTGAACAACGTTCCCACCACCGTCGAGTAGACGAGGAGGGAGCTGATCGTCACGTAGGTGAGAGCTGAGATCTTCCTCTCGTCGCTGGGTTTCACGTGAACCGCAATCACGCATAGGAGAAGGCAGAACACCAGCATGAGGGAGTACAGGACCCTGGCATGCCGCATCATCGCGCTGAAGAGGGACGCCAGTAGCATGACGGCTAGCATGAGGGAGAACGCGATGGTGACCACGATGATGTTCCGACGGTTCTCCTTGGAGACCTTCGGCCGTATCTGCTCCCACTCCTCGTCGGAGATGCCTTTCCCCAGTCTCGCCCTGAATTGTCTCAATGCCCCCATCGGACCGAAGACCCATTACAGTCAAGCTGAAGCCAGAGCGGTAGCCCCGAGAACCCAAGGGAAC